>ONLW01000021.1 GCA_900318835.1 uncultured Bacteroidales bacterium | reverse complement strand
ACAACTAAAATTAAAAAACAATGAAGAGAAAATTTTTGACCCTCATGGGTATTGCCTTGATTGCAACGACTGCGTTAATCTATAGCTGCAGCAAAGAAGACGAAAAATCCACCTCCAATTCTGTCAAATCAAAAAAAAGCGACATAAATTTAATTGCAGAAATAACCACAGATAAAACTTATGATAGACTGGAGTTACTTGACCTTGGGAATATATATGAGTCGGAGTGGAATAATAGATATTTTGAGAATGGAAAGTTTCAGTTTGACGTAAACTATACAAGCAATATTTTAAACTCAAAATTTGCAATACTAGAATGTGGCGAAGACAAAGTCTCCATTGAAACAGAGGAGGGCGCAATCGTAACTTTTTATAATATAGCATCTTCCGGGGATAAGATATCCTTTGACATGCTGCGTGATGACAATAGTGTAGCTCATTTCGATTTCACCACTGACGACAAAATAGATTTCATAAAAGAAATTAGTACGTTGATGTCCGAAAATAATACCAAAGGGCCAGCTTTGATAACAATCGCCAAAGTAGTAAGTAAAGCAATTCCCATCGTTGGAACCGTCGTTACTATAGTAGCTATCGCATATACAGCTTATACTATACATTGCGATAGAGTGATACATAACAACACAAACAAATGTACCAGCTGGGGCTGTGGAACATTTCGTGGTAAATGTTGCGTAAGATGCCTCGGTGGCGCAGAGTGGCCTATTTGGCCAAGTTGCCTACATCCAAATGCAGTTGGTGGGAATGGCAACGATTGTACACTAAGAATGTAATGTCATTGAGAGCTCGCTCAAGTTACGAAGAATCTTCATACTGTAAACCAACACACATATACATGATTATCAAATAACTAGAAAATATAATAATAAAGATTCCGATATTTAAGCGAGCTCTTATTCATCATGTTATTTAAATTACCATATCATTGCCTAGAGAAATGAAAAGAAAAATCTCCCATGTAAAAATCCTATGGAGCGGCATCATTCTATGGATTGTATCTGCCATAATACGCGTCATAGTTCCCCTCTGCGGGTATGAAATGCCGGGCCAGGAACCATTGTTGGATGATCTTGCGGACCGCTTCCCCGTTGTGTTCCTGATGCTGAGCGTGTGTATTGTAGCACCGATTCTGGAGGAATTCCTCTTCCGATATTGGACAAAGAGCCGGAAAAGAATTATCACTTTGGGGTTGTTTGCTCTGATGGGCGGGTATGTGGCACTCAGCACTTTTTGGTGGCTTGGTGTTGGGGGATTCCTGTTGTGCACATCGCTTGATTATTTGTTGAGAGACAGAAACGACACAAGGACAGTTGCGTTGATGCTCGCCACCTCCATGGTATTTGCTTTGGCTCATATCACCGAATTCTCCGCCTTCAACATCGACGCAATCCTGTGCCTGACAGAGTTATTCAGCCTTGGCCTGGTGGCTTGCTGGCTGGTTTATAACCTCGGTTTCTGGTGGGCCTGCTTGCTTCATGCGCTAAACAACACCGTCGCCATTCTAATTGTCATTTTGATGCCTACAACTCCTTCATACAAAATCACTTCCACAGATTTTGATACCCCACTCTATTCCGCCTCCCTACGGCCCCTGCCTAACGAGACAATAAGTTTCACTGAGATTAACGATAGCACCGTGGCCATTAGGGGCAACCTACCAGTTATTGCCCTCAATTTGGCAAAGAAATTTAATCCAGACATCATTTCCGGAGCCTATTCTCACACAGAATTTTTCAGGATTCAACTTGCCCACAAAGAAGAACCTTGTTGGGAATACACATTGACATTCCACGACACTATTCCCTACCACAATGCCTCCTGGCTGCTGACTGACCTTGCCAACCATAGCCCGCTTCAGATAGACACGACTTACGGGAACATGTTTGTCATCGGAATAGAGGACCAACAAAAAGTCAACGAAACCAATGGTGCAGAAAACAGCACAATGATGGGGCTGGCTGACGATATCAGAATAATGTACGATTGCCCAGTTGTGTTGGAAATAGGAACCAATGAATACTTCCCAATAAAATACGATTTAGATTTATTCCCTTACCCTTACGACATAGAGACGCTCCCAAACATTTTATCCGAAAAACTGGGCTTATTCCTGTACAAATCCAATGTCCATAAGATTCAGGTCATCACTTTTTCCGATGATTCCAGGAAGCGATAGGAACTAACATTTTTTTATTTTGTTTATTCAGCGGAATGTTGTATATTTGCAGTTTCAAAAATCGATTAATTAACAATTAAAAAATTAGCAATAAGATGATTACGAAACTTGACGACCTGCTGGAGCTGGTCAAATCGAAAGGTAAGAAACGTTTGGTGGCTGCCTATGCCAACGATAGCCACACCATCTGCGCCGTAAGCGCCGCCATCGACCGCGGTATCGTCGAAGCCACCCTCGTGGGCGACATCGAAACCATGAAGAAAGTCTGCGCCGAAGAAGGCATCGACCCCAACAAGTTTGAGATGGTTCAGGAAGCCAACGACAACAAGGCCGGTGCAGTTGCCGTGAAGATGATTAACGAGGGCAAGGGCGACTTCCTGATGAAGGGCCTCCTCTCCACCGACAAGTACATGCGTGCCATCCTCAACAAGGAGTGCGGCCTCATGCCCGGCAAGAAGAACGACATGCTGACCCACATGGCCGTCATGGAGGTTCCCGCCTACCACAAACTGCTCTGCTGCTCCGATATGGCCATCATCCCCGCCCCCGACTTCAAGCAGAAGACCGCCATCATGAACTTCCTCATCCAGGTCTCGAAGAGCCTCGAGAACCCCAAACCCAAAGTGGCTGTCCTCGCCGCCACCGAGCAGGTCTCCATCGGAATGCCCGCCTGCGCCGAAGCCGCTTGGCTCGGTATGCAGAGCCTCCGTGGTCAGATTCCCGGCGCTGTGGTCGATGGTCCCCTGAGCCTCGACTGCGCCATCGACAAGGAGAGCGCCCAGACCAAGAAGCTCACCAGCGAGGTCGCCGGTGACGCCGACTGCCTCCTCTTCCCCAACATCGAGAGCGGCAACATCTTCTACAAAGCCTGCACCAAGTTCGCCCACGCCGAACTCGCCTGCATGGTCATGGGTGCCCGCGTCCCCTGCGTCCTCACCAGCCGCGGCGACAGCGCCAAGACCAAGCTCTACAGCATCGCCCTCGCTGCCCTACAGTGCAAATAACCGCGTCCCCGCGGCGGGGAATCATTTAGACCAATCCTATAAAACTGCTTGCGCAGGTCAATTTTCAAATTGCACCTGCGCAAGCTTTTTATTTAAAGCAGAAACTCCGAAGCCTGCAACGTGATTATCCCGTCGTCGTTGACCAGTTGCGCCATCGGATCCATGGTGATGACATATTTCGGGTAGTTGTCCTTGATGTGCTTGAGGTTACCATACTCGCGCTCGTATGTCTCAGTGTTTGATATTTGTAGCGACACCTGATAATAAGCCACCTCGTCGCCCCGACGGGCCACAAAGTCAATCTCTTTGCCGCCGAGCTGGCCAACATACACCGTGTAGCCCATATTTAGCAACTTGATATAGACTGCATTCTCCAGCACCTTCTCCATATCGGGCTGACGTTTGTCGCGACAAAGGTAGTTGCGGATGCCAAGGTCTTCGTAGTAGTATTTCTCTTGCTGCTCAAAAAGCCGTTTCCCATGGATGTCGTAGCGCTGCACGCGGTCAATCATATAGGTAGCACACAGCGTTTCCATATAGTCGGCCACGGTGTTGGAGGAGACTGACGACTCTCCGTTTTTCAGGTATTTGGCTATGCTGCTGGCCGAGAACAGTTTCCCGCTGTTGTCAGCCACAAATCGTGCCAGATTGTCGATGAAAGCCACATTCCTCACCTGCTTCCGGTTGATGATGTCTTTCACGAAAATGGTGTCGTAGATGCTGCCAAGGTAGTCGGTGCGTGTGCGGATGTCCTCGGCAGGAATATTGCACAGGAACGGCAGCCCGCCCCAGCGCAGATAGGAAGCCAACGCTTCGGGAGAGGCTGACAGCTTGTGAAACTTCAGGAATTCACTATAATTCAAGCTCTGGATATGAACGCGAAGATATCTACCTGCGAATACCGAGGCAATATCGCTCGACAGCATCATGGCATTGCTGCCCGTCACCACAATATCCATATTCGGTTGCTTCACCCAGTAGCGCAACACCTTCTCGAAAGACGCTATCTCCTGCACCTCATCAATCAATAGATAGTTGTGCCGTCCCTGCACAATGTGGACTTTAATCCACTCGTTCAGCTGCACGTATGAGTCGATGTCGGCATAGTCAGGGTTCTCCATGTCAACGTACATAACGTTGCCATTCTCTTTCAGCAAATCAGCCAAACACTCAAGAATACAGCTCTTTCCGGCCCTGCGATGCCCCGTGAGCACAACCACCTCTCCCTTGCCTAACAAACTCAGGATATGGTCGGTATACGCCTTTCTTTCAATTCTCTCCATATTTAAAACTTTTTGCAAAAATACGAAAAGTTTTCAATATACAGAGAAAAATATTGTTATTTCAAAGCATGCCTTCTCAGTCCCTTCTACATGCCTTCTATGCCCCTTCTTTGTTTAGGACGGACTTTGTGGTATTCGGTATTTCTTTCCTTGTCCCAACCTTGAATGAAAAACCAACCGTCCGCGCCCCAGAATGAGTCGCCACATGGCCACCATCGCGGAGGTGTTTTGTAAACGAACGGTTTGCCGAGTTTGTCTGTTGTGCAATCATAAGGGTAGATATAAACTATGCCCTCCGCATCTTCAAACGGGGCGTCCCAATAAATGACATCTGTATAATAACTGGCCAACAGGTTGTCCGTTGACAAAGATAGCCAGCAAGTCTCTATACGTGTTGTGTCGTTTTGTGTACGTGTGCAACAGTAATCTCCCGCGGCAAGCTCAACAATGTGCCCACAACCCTCAAAGTCGTAAAAGCCACATTCTTTCATGCAATAATCCACGTCCGCCTCTCCTATCTCTTTGGTCCAATTACGAACGATGGCAGAGTCTTTTTTATCGGGAGTGCGGTCGGAGCGCGTCTTCTGATAATGGGTCTTGACCAAAGCGGCAGCCTCGAATTCAGCCTGACTTATCCTCACGTCCTCCCACACTATCCCGTTTTGTGTCACCTCAACAGTCTGTTCAACAAAGGCCGTATCCGCAAGGTGGATGGTGTCTGTGCTGCAAGTGGTGCCCTTTTCAACTTCGGTGTTATTGGCACTCTTGCAGGCGGTCATCATTCCGAGGGCGCACTCCATCGCGCCGAGCAAAAAGATTTTCTTCATTGGACAATAATCTTGTCGGATTAAACGAAATGCCATAGTTGGCATTTTGATTCCCCGGTGCAAAGATACATATATTTCCCGACATGCCAAATATTTTTTGTACCTTTGCTGTCCGAAAGTGAATAGGACTTATAGTTTATTTGCTTGATTTAAAATAGAATAAATATGGATAATTATTTCGAAAACCTAACGAATATCGCCATCACTGTGTGTGACGCCGAGGGCAATATCCTCGATATGAACCAGCACAGCGCCGACGTGAACAGCAAAGGCCAGAAGATTGTAGGCTACAACCTAATGAACTGCCATCCCGAGCCTGCAAAGACCAAGCTCAAGGGTCTGCTGGAGCACCAGCAACTAAACGCCTATACCATCGAGAAGACCCTCGCCGATGGCAGCAAGGTAAAGAAGCTCATCTACCAGACCCCTTGGTACAAGGAGGACGGCACCTTCGGAGGCCTCATCGAATACTCGATAGAGATTCCCTTTGAGATGCCGCACTTCGTCCGCCAACCGAAGAACTGAAAGAAAACCCCTACGGGAAATGGAAAATGGGGGGACAATATTTTCTATTAAAAGAAAACGCCCACGGCTTATCGTGGATATGTTTTTCCTTTAATAGAAAAGGTTAACAGTAAAAACAATTACTCCGTTAGGAGTTTTCTTTTAATAATAAATGAGAAAGATTTTGATATTGATGCTGCTGGCCTTGCCGGTGATGACGGTGGCGCAGCAGGGTAATGTGCGCGGACGCGTAGTGGATGCCAAAACCGGCGAGAATATCGAGTATGCCACCGTGGCGCTGCTCAAGGCCTCGGATTCAACACTAGTGAATGGCACCGTCAGCGAGAGCAATGGCCATTTCGCCCTCACAGTCCCCTACGGGCACTACATACTGAGAGTCACTTTTATAGGTTATGACACATGGTTCCAGAAAGAGCCGATAGTGCTCAGCGACAAGCACCGCGATGTCAAGGTGGGCAAGGTGCAGCTGAAGATGACCGGTACCTTGATGGAGGCCGTGGAAATCACCGCCGAACGCTCGATGGTGGAATACCAGTTGGACAAGCGCGTGGTCAACGTGGACAAGAACATTGTGGCTGGCGGCGGCACAGCCACCGACGTGCTCGAACAAGTGCCCAGTGTGGCTGTTGACAACGACGGCAACGTGACACTGCGTGGCTCGTCGAACGTCAAGGTGTTGGTCAACGGTCGCCCCAGCGAGCTACTCTCCAGCGATCTGGCCTCGCTGCTTGAACAGATTCCTGCCTCGACAGTGGAGAATGTCGAGGTCATCACCAACCCCTCGGCCAAGTACGATCCCGAAGGCATGAGCGGTATCATCAATATCAAGCTGAAGGACAAGACCGCCGGAGCCTTGGGACTCAACGGTGTGGTGAATGTCAACGTCGGTGCCCCGTTGCCCTTTCTGGTGCCCGACTCACTTCCCAGCCTTATCCCCACGGCGATGACCAACGTCAGTCTCAACTATACCACCAAGAAATACAACTTCTTCTTCAACGCCGATGGAGGCCTGCGCCAACGCGGCAATCATTCCAATTCCGACATCGAATATCTCAACACTGACGGCTCCACCCGCTCGCACTACGACATTGACCAATATAGCCTCAATCCCAACTACATGGGAAGTTTCAAGATTGGCGGGGAATACTATTTCGACAACCACAACAGCCTGCTACTCTCTTACCAACTGCGTGGCGGCAACCGCCAGCGTCACAGCGACATCTACGCTAAGGATGTATACACCCCCAACGACTCGCTACACTATGACCAGACCACCGGCAGCGACAACGTAAACCGCAACCACTCATTCAATCTCCTTTACACGAAGAAGTTCGACCGCAAGGACGAGGAACTGACCCTCGACGCCACTTTCAGCACACGCAGAGTGACAGGCGACGGCGAACAGAAACAGGAATACCGCGACGCTCTGGCTCACACCGCCCACTACTACCTCCGCGAAAGCGAGACCGAGAACCACCACCAGGCACTAAACCTCAAGTTCAACTGGCTGCGGCCCTTCAACAACGGTTGGCGGTTGGAGACGGGCTACGAGGGGCGTATGGACTGGCCCAACCAGCGCGCCGACTACTACCGCACCACCACGACCACCACACATGTCTACGACGCCACCTCGTCAACCCATTTCGACTACAACCAGCAGGTACATGGCATTTACGGCACCATGGGCGGAAACCTGACGGAAAGCCTCTCAATGCAGGCCGGCCTCCGTGGTGAATACTCCTCCATTTATGGCAAGGACCTCAACCACCCTGCCACTGCTCCCATCGACAAAATCTACTGGCAGCTCTATCCCACGTTGCACCTCTCCTATAAATTCAGCGACCTGCAGAGCATGCAGCTCAGCTACAGCCGCCGCGTCCACCGTCCCCACTTCTGGGACCTAAACCCCTATATGGATGTCCGTGAAGGCGACCAAATAAGTTTCGGCAACCCCAACCTCGACCCTGAGTACACCAACGCCTTCGAGCTCTCCTACAACCTTGGCATCGACAAGGTCAACATCTTCACCTCACTCTACTACCGCCAGACCGACAACATGATTACCCGCTATGGATTCATGTGGAACGCCGCCAACGCAAATGACTATGCTTGGTGGGAACCCTACAACGCCCAGTTCGACGGTTTCCGCGCCTCCACCAGCTTTAATCTCAGCAAGGGCTACAACTACGGCATGGAATTCATTGTCGACTGGCAAATCCTCCGGTGGTGGAAAATCAACGTCAGCATCAATCTCTATGAAAACACCATTGAAGGCACCGCCCTATTGGGCAACAAGGGCAAATCGTCGTTCCAGGCTAGCGGCAAGTTCAGTTCCTACATGAACCTGCCCCACGACTGGACCATCCAACTCAGTGGCCAATATTGGGCACCGTGGCTCGACCTGCAAACCGAGATGGACGCCAACTACTGGGTCGACCTCGCGGTAAAGAAAGACGTCCTCAACAAGCGCGGCACCATCAACCTGCGCGTCAGCGATGTCCTCTGCACCGGCGGCTGGGGCCACCGCACCTACGACGACCAGATGAACCGAGTGGTCAAGGCCAAGCGCCTCTCGCCCACCGTCACCCTCGGCTTCTCTTGGAAGATCAACAACGGCCTTAAACAGAAACCCCAACAGCAAGAAGATGAAGGTGGCGACGAAAGTACCATATACTGACATCGCCACGCGCGAAAGTGAGGGACATCGCGAGGTGTTCGACCCCGTCCGGCGGCGGTGGGTGGCGCTGACACCGGAGGAGTGGGTGCGGCAGTGCACCATACAACGACTGCATGACGAGGGCGGGTATCCGTTGGAAGTGATACAGGTGGAGGGAGCCATCACACTCAACGGCATGACACGACGCTGCGACATCGTGGTCTACCAAGACGGCCAGCCTTGGATGATAGTCGAATGCAAGAAAAGTGATATTCCCCTCACCCAAAAGGTCTGTGACCAAGCCTGCCGCTACAATACCGTCTTGAGGGTCCCCTATTTGATGCTAACCAATGGAAAGCAAGAGGTTATCATCGCCGTAGACTTTAAGAAAGGATGCCTGAAACAACTAATGAGCCTCCCACATTTAGAAAAAAAATGTTAAAAATGTGAGCCAAAAACGGTATTTTTGACTCTATATAATATGAAAAGGGCAGAGAAGCGACAATTGCTGGTAGACCACTACCTGGACTTCTTCAGCGTGGCGATGTCCATCCTCAAAGAGGAGGACGACGCCCGCGAAGCTGTTCAGGAGGCACTGGTGAAGACCATGGTCCAGTTGGGGGTGAGGGATGTCTGCAGTTATTGTATGAGTGTGGTGAAGAACAACAGCCTGGCCATCCTCAAACGGCGACGCCGACAAGTGAGTCTCGACGAGATGATGCTGGTGACCGACTATGAGCACGAAGAACTCTTGCGCATAGTGGCAGAGAAGAAAGAAGAGCTTTCGGACATCGCCAAAGCTCTCGTGGAACTGCATGACGAAGACGGATACACGCTGAGCGAAGTGGCAGGCATGATGCAAATGAGTGTTTCGACAGTGAAACGAATCCTCGCCAATGCCCATTGCGAATTGAGAAGAAAAATACTAAGCGAGATATGAAAAACGATTCCATACAGTACCTGCTGGAGAAATACCGCGAAGGTACACTAAACGACGAAGAGAGAGTCGAATTGGAGCGCCTGACCCACAAGGATGAGGTCTTTGCCGCCGCCGGACGCAAGGTCAGGGGCATTATCTGGCAGCGTGTGTCGCTGGCCGTGGCCGCCGTGATGGTTGCCGGTGTCGGCATGTTGACCATACTGCCACATGAGCAAGAGCCCTTGATGGCTGAGGCGAGAGAAATCCCCATCCAATCCGTAGAGACGCAGCAAGCTGCGTCTTCCGTGATAGAAGCTGTAGCTCCCCAACAGGCATTAAAGGAGACGCAGCAGGCTGCGTCTCTACAGCGGAAAGCAAAAGCAAAGCCCGCCATAAAGGCTGTGACAACCTCCCCCGTGGTGGTCTGCAACAACCAGTGCGATGCCGACTCTGTCATCAGCGACATCCGTAAATTCCTCTCGGTATGAAATGTTTTAAGGGTTTTAGTTTAATGGCCAAGAGAGTATTTGTACTGACCATGGTACTGCTCTCTTCTTTCGCAGTCCAGGCCCAAACCGACCTCTACCGCCGCTATGCCTCGCAACCGGGCGTCAAGGTGGCATCGGTGAGCAACTTCGCCATCGACAGCACATCGCGCGTCGACGTCACGGTTATTGAGGCCGAGGACGATAATGGTTGGGCCTGGATGAAGAAGGAGTTCTACATCGGAGAGCTCTCGCCCGAACAGCAAGCAGGTCTCGGCGAAGGTTTCGACGCTGTGCTCTTCGCCCGCCGCAGTCGCGCCAACCCTCGCGACAATGCACCCGTCCATAACGAAGAAATCGATATCGCCGGCAGTTGCTATATCGGCATCTCCTACCTCAACCAAGTCGTCTATATTTTCTGCGCCGACGGCGAGGACGAATACGACGCCGTGGTGTCGCTACTGGTAAAGAAAATCATGCACCAGTCACACTAACAGACTGATTTCTTTCATGCCGCAGCAAAGGCGGCGACCGTCTTCAGCCGTGAGGAGGAGGTGGCCATAGGGATCGATACCGGTGATGGAGGCAGTGAGATTTCCCCCTATATATATATAATGTATAGGGACACCTAGGTTCATTAGGTGTTCGAGATATTCCGGCTCAAAGTCTTGGCCGGATTGTAATTCCATGTATCTTTTCTTTATACAGGCGAGCAACCGCTGTAGCAACGGTTTAAGCCCGTACTCCTGCCCCGTCAACAGGGCAAGCGAGGTGGGGTTTGACACCCAGTCGGGAAATTCCGTCTGGTTGACATTAAGGCCGATGCCACAAATAGCGGAGGCAATGCTGTTGCCCTGAAGGCGGGTGCTGACAAGGGTACCGCAAATCTTCTTCCCGTCGACGTAAATGTCGTTTGGCCACTTGATACAAGGTGAAAAGTGAAAGGTGAACGGTGAAAGGAAGTCGACCACGGCCAAAGAGAGAGCTTGGGTCAACCTGAACTGGCGGTCAGCAGGCAAAAACGTCGGGTGAAGAATGAGGCTGAAGGTGAGGTTCATTCCTGGAGCAGCCTCCCAATAATTGCCGCGCTGGCCGATGCCAGCGGTCTGCGCCAAAGCCCAATAGCAAGTGAAGTCCTCCACCTGCGCGAGGTCGAGGGCTTCACAATACTTGTTGGTTGACTCGACAGAGTCGAGTGTAACAATCTGCATGGGTTCTAGTAATTCTAGTAATACTAGTAGTACTAGTTATACTAGATGCTCATGATTTCTTTCTCCTTGGCGGCGTATATCTTGTCGCACTCGGCAATATTCTTGTCGGTGATGTCCTGAAGTTCTTTCTCCACCTGCTTCACCTCGTCCTCAGGGACAGCCTTGTCTTTCAGTTTCTTGACCTTATCCATAACATTGCGGCGCACGTTACGGATGTTGACCTTAGCATTCTCAATCTCGGTCTTGGCGGCCTTGCAGAGCTCTTTACGGCGTTCCTCGGTTAGCGGGGGAACGGTGATGCGCAGGATGTCACCCTCATGACGAGGAGTGAAGCCGAGGTTGGCGTCGAGGATAGCCTTGTTGATAGCACCCACGAGGGTCTTTTCCCACGGCTGTATGACGATGCTGCGGGCATCGGGGGTGTTGATGTTGGCCACCTGACTAATCTCGGTCATGGTGCCATAGTAATCCACCTTCACACCGTCAATCATGCCGGGATTGGCCTTGCCGGCGCGGATCTTAGCCAGTTCCTTGTCAAGGAAGTTGATGGAACTCTTCATGCTGTTTTTAGCCTCGTCGAGGCAGGCTTTCGATAAGTCGTTCATATTGTTTATGTTTTATTATTTGCTAATCAATGTACCGATTTCATCTCCTTTGACAACCTTGAGCAGGTTGCCGGGGCGGTTCATGTCGAAGACATAGATGGGCAGGTTGTTGTCCTCGGCCAACGCGAAGGCGGTGAGGTCCATAATCTTCAGTTTCTTTTCCAGCGCCTCGCTATAAGTGAGGGTCTGGTACTTGGTGGCCGTGGGATCCTTCTCGGGATCAGCGGTGTAGACACCGTCCACACGCGTGCCTTTCAGGATAACGTCGGCCATAATCTCGATAGCGCGAAGGGTCGAAGCGGTGTCGGTAGTGAAGAAGGGGTTGCCCGTGCCACCACCAATGATGACCACCTTACCGGCCTGCATGGCCTCGATGGCACGGCGACGGCTCATCTCCTTGCAGATAGGCTCGATGGCAAGACCACTGAGAAGCTCGGTGCGGATGCCCTGCTTCTCCAATTCAGCCTGAAGGGCCATGCTGTTGATGAGCGTGGCCATCATGCCCATGTAGTCGCCCTGCACGCGATCCATGCCTTTGGCAGCACCGCTAAGACCACGGAAGATGTTGCCACCACCAATGACTATAGCCACTTCACAACCCTGTTCCACAGCACCTTTGATATCGGCGGCATATTGGGTAAGCATGTCGGGGCTGATGCCATAGCTCTGGCTCCCCATCAACGATTCTCCGCTCAGTTTGAGCAATATTCTCTTGTATTTCATATATCTAACCTCTTGCTTATTAGTCTTTTGTTCGATTATTCAACCCGAATTGAAACAACAAAAATAATATTTTTCATGCTATTTTGCAAATAAAAAACAAATATTTTCACATTATCCCCCTCTTATCAACACTTACCATAATAGGTGATGGGTAGGAGTTGGGTAAAAGTTGAGTAAGAGTTGAGTAAGAGTTGACATCTATTCGATACTGATTTACAAGCAAATAAAAATCGTCTTTCGGAGAGATTTTTACTATCTGGCGACAGAAAGTGTGGCAATACTGATTTTCAGATTGTTGAGGGAAAGAAGGGCGTCGCAGCAGCTGCCGAGGGTGGCGCCGGTGGTGAGAACATCGTCGACCAGCAGGATGTGTTTTCCGCGGAAGTCATCAGGCCGATGGACGGAAAAGGCATCCTTGACATTCTCCTCGCGGTCGTCCGAAGCCTGAAGGCTCTGTTGGTGGGTGTTACGGTGGCGGACCAGAGCACGGGTATTCACGGGGCGCCTCATTATCTGCGAGATGCCACGACATAGCAGCTCGCTCTGGTTGTAGCCGCGTTGCAGCCGACGGCGCCAATGCTGCGGAACGGGCACGATGACATCTATGTCGTCAAAGCGTCCCGACTGGAGCAACTCCAATCCCATCTGGCGTCCCATAAGTAGGCACAACTCACTGTTACCGTGAAACTTCATGGAATGAATCAGCTGCTGAACGGTGTTACCCTGCCGGAAGACATAGATGGAGGTGGCCTTCTGCAGCGGGATGCGACCGGCGAGCAGGCGCTCGGTGTGGTTGTCATCATGGGCGCTATAGCCAGTGACCGTAAGCGAGGATAAACAATTGATACAGATTTGGTTCTCGCCAGCCATCAGCACATCGCCGCAGCAGGCACAGGTGCTGGGAAAGAGTGTTTGAAGAAGGCTTTGGAAAAAGGCGTTCATGGCTGCTCAAGGTAGGAAGAGGCAGCTGTCGCCATAGCTGAGGAAACGAAACTGGTGGTCGAGGGCATAACGGTAGCACTCGTGCCAGCGGTCGCCGATGAGGGCGGAGACCAGAAGCAACAGGGTGCTCTTGGGCTGGTGGAAATTGGTAATCAGCCCGTTGATGACCCGGTACTGATAGCCGGGGGCTATCATGAGTTGTGTGGCACCGTCGAGCCGGTCGGTGTCGTGTTTTTGCATCCACTGAAGGATGTTGCAGTAAGCATCGGAATAGCCAAGATTATGGGCATCAAGCTCGTAAGGATCCCACTGGCGGACATGCATGTGATCAAGGTCGGGATTGGCATCGAGTTGGACACCAAACCAATAAAGACTCTCAAGGGTGCGCACGGTAGTAGTGCCCACGGCGATGAGCGGACGTCCCTGATGGGCAATGAGGCGGCGTAGGTTGTCAGCGGTGACATGCACCGGCTCGACGTGCATCTCGTGCTCTCCAATGGTGGGCGTGTTGACGGGTTTGAAGGTACCGGCGCCTACATGCAGGGTAATGTATTCGGTACCGATACCCCTGTCCTTCAGTGCGCTGAAGACTTCCGGTGTAAAATGGAGGCCTGCCGTTGGGGCGGCCACTGAGCCGTCGTGGTGGGCGTAGACGGTCTGATAGCGTGTGGCGTCGCTGGCCTCAGCCTCGCGGTGAAGATAGGGCGGCAGAGGAATGACCCCGGCGGCCTCGATGACTTCGGCAAAGCTCAATCCACCCGTCCACTCAAAGTCCACAATCCAAGCATTTCCTATGGCCTCGCGGCGGGTGGCTTTTAGTTGGTAGTTGGTAGTGGATAGTGGGTAGTTGAGGGTCAAGGAACCTGATTTCCATTTCTTGTTATTGCCGATGAAACAGGTCCAGGTGCAACGTTCGCGCTGCTCGAAGGCTTGTGCCACAGGCATGTTGTAGGGCTCCAGGCAGAAGACTTCGATAATGGCTCCCGTCTCTTTCTGGAAGAAGAGGCGGGCGTGGATGACCTTGGTGTCGTTGAAGACAAGCAGGGTGTCGTCGGGCAGCAGGTTGGGTAGGTCGTAGAAATGATGCTCTGAAATGTCGTTGCCTTTCAAGCAAAGCAGCTTGGAATGGTCGCGCTGCTCCATGGGGAACTTGGCGATGCGCTCCTCGGGCAGGGGGTAGTCGTAATCCTCGATGCGGATGTTCTTCAGCTCACTCAGCATGTTTCTTTTGCGTGATGGCAGAGAGGATGATGTACCACAGGATGATGAGCGAGATGGCATACCACTGGCGAGTGGCGGCGATGATGACGGCGCAGCCGATGAGGAAGATATACTGCACGCTATTTGTTTTCCACCCCATCTCGTTGAAGTTGACCTTCAGCGAGAACATGGGCATTTCGGAGACCATCAGCACATTGGTGATAAGCGAGACGACGAGGATGGCTGTGAGAAAAATGTTGCTCTCGACGACAGGGTTCCATCCATCGCACAAGCCTTCGGCTTTGCACAATTCGCAGCAACAAGCATCGATAGGAGCCACATAGAGGGCAATGCCAACCCATATCAGTGCGTTGCTGGGTACAGGAAGTCCGAGGAAAGAGTGGCTTTGGCGGGTGTCGAGGTTGAACTTGGCCAGACGATAGGCGGCGAAGAGTGGCATGAGGAAGGCGAGGGGACTGAAGAACCCCAACAGGGGGTCTCCTCCCGACAGCAAGACAAACAAGATGACTCCCGGAGCCACACCACTGGTCACCACGTCGGCCAGCGAGTCGAGCTCTTTGCCTAGTGGCGAGGCTACGTTGAGAAGGCGGGCGGCCATGCCATCGAAGAAGTCGAGGAAGATACCCAGGCAGATGAATATGGCGGCTTCTGCAATGCCTCCGTTTGCGGCAGCGATTGTCGCCAGCACCCCGCACAGCAGGTTGCCGAGGGTGATAAGATTGGGAATCTGGCGTTTGATCATCGCTTACCAAAGCTTGATGATGAGACGGAACTCCTCGTCGTCCCAATACTCGCGGAACTCGGTGTCAACTGCAGCCTTGCGCTTGTAATCGTACTTGTCATCAATGGAGGCCTTGAGATTCTTGAGGCAATTGGTACGGTCGCCAAGACGAGCGTAACAGACGGCGCGGAGGTAGTTAACGTCGGCATTTTGGTCGAGGCAGCAGTTGAGCGTGCGGATGGCAGTGCCGGCCTCGTCGTTCATCAGCTGGGCAAAGGCCAGGTTATAGGTGCAGTTGTTGCCCTTGAGACTCTTCTGAGCCTCGGAGTAGTTGCCTCGTTTAAGGTTGAGGATGGGGATGTTGACGTCGGCATCGGAGCTGCCCTGACGCTTGGCCTCCTCGAAATAGTACTTCGCCAGTGCGTAATCCTTTTTGGCAAGGAAGAGCAGACCGGTGTTGTTGAGGATATCGGGGTTGTGGGGGTTGAGATCGCGGGCCACATTGAGGTAACGCTCAGCCTCGTTGATAGAATCGAGATAGAAAGCTATGGCACCGGCGTTATTCCAAGCGGCCCACTCCTGCGGATGGTTCTCGGTGGCCCACTTGTAGTATTTCAACTTGGTATCGTAATTGTAATTGATGTAGGCAGCATACATCAGTTCGTCGAACGAGAGCTTGGCGGGCTGCAGGGAAGCCAGTTTGGCGAGTTCAGGGTCGGTGCGGCGGGCCTCGCTGTAGTAAAGGGCTATCTGGGCACGGCGCAGGTTGGGGAAGATTTCATCCTTCAGCTCATCGTAGGTCTCAGCCATATTGCGAATCATCTGCTCACGTTTGAGAACGTTCTGCTGGGTCTCGACAATGTTGATGATGGCGTGCTTGTCCTGAATGTCAGAACCCTCGACCATCACCACGAAGTGCACCCAGTCCTCACC
The DNA here is from genome assembly GCA_900318835.1 of uncultured Bacteroidales bacterium. Taxonomy (GTDB): domain Bacteria; phylum Bacteroidota; class Bacteroidia; order Bacteroidales; family P3; genus Colimorpha. Next base: position 44,432 of record ONLW01000021.1, on the reverse strand, counting down.
GGCTGCTCGGCTGGTGATGATGAGTTTCTTGAGCTGCTGATATTTGTAATACTCCACATCCTGAGGCTTCACTTTGGCACGCTTGGCCATAACGGTGAGCACTTCATCGAGGAGCTTGTTGAGTTGAGCGGTGGCCACGTCGGCACGGTTCTTCGACACACCCACATTGTTGGTTTCCTCGCCTTCGGGTGAGGCCCAGCCGGTGATGGTGATCTGCTTGGGCAAGCCCTGCTCAAGCATGATGCGCTTGAGGTTAAGATAGGTGTTATAGCTGTCGAACTTGCGGTTCATCTCGAAGTCCCAGTCGAGATTGGAAGTGCCGTTGAGGAAGTAGATGTCAGCGGTTTCGACGACCCCCTGGGTCTTGTTGTAGTTGATGGGGGCGATGGAAATATTGCCCTTAATGTCGACCCACGAAGAGGTATTGTTCACGCCGTCGGAGAGAAGAACGGTGGAGAAGGACTGCCCTTGGTTGGTGTGGAGGACATCTTCCATGAAGCGGGCATCCTCGTTGGTGCGGCTAGCGCTATAGCCTATGGGCGTCAGTATGACGCGGCCGGTCTCCATGCCGGGCTTGAAATCGAACATATCGCTATAGGTAAAGCGGCCTCCTTTGGCATAATTGATGATAGTTCCGTCGCCGTCCACATGCTCGCCTTTCAGGGTGAGGGGCTCCAGCGGTATGTCGCCACCTTCCCAAGAGAACACGGGCTGGATGAACACAGCGCAATTCTTGTCGAAGTACTTCTCGGGAATCTGACCCGTGAACTTCACCACAACCTTGTCGTCCATGGTCTCCACCGGATTGGGGTTGGCCTGGTAACGCACTTTGTTGCTCTTGGATTTCATTTTCGATAGTCCGCCACAGCCGGTGAGAAGCACCGTTGCAAGCATCAGGACACAAAATGTTCTTCTCATTTTTATATTAATATTCTGTTTATATACATGTCTATTAGACACATACGCAGCATTTTCACCGCAATCTGTGCCTATTGTTTAACTTGCAAATATATGCTTTTTTTTTTGATTGACGAAAAAAAACTGCGAAAAAGGATTTTTGTCACAGGGCAGAGGGGCAGAATCCTTTCACAGGGCAGTAGCGGCAGGCTTCCCTTGCCGGAGAGGGCCGGAAGGGAATGGCAGGGTCCATCAACTCATCGATCCTCGCGCGCAAAAGGTCCTCGAAACGGTCTAACTTTTCGGAGGTAACAGCCTCGGGTGGTTCGCCGTCGCCAAGGTCCCAAGTAGCCATCTTGACATCCGACCGCAAATTGCGCAAGGGGTAGATACCCGACAGAACGGGGCCCGCTGGATGTTTCTCCCGACAGTAGAGCAAGGCATACCACATCAATTGCAGCCACTTGCCGGGCATCGCCTCACTCTCATCGCTGTAGGCGATTTCCTTTTTATCGAGGCGTCCGGTCTTGTAGTCGATGATGCGCAGACAGCCGTTCAGCTCGTCTACACGGTCAATAGTGCCCTTGATATTGACCTCCGGGGTGATGCGATACAAGGGAGCCTCCTTCTCCACTGCCCTAACGACCAACTGGTCCCCATGCTCCAGACGAGCTTTCTCCTGTTGCAGAATGTGGCGCAGTTGAGACTCCGCTACCGAGTAGAGGAAACGGTTGCGTCCCTCGGTATTACGGCCACCGGAGTAGAGTTTTTCAAAAGCATCAGCCATCAGCGTCGGCAAATCCTCGATGGCCTTGGCTATCACTTCTGCCTTTAATGGTTTGTCTAAATGTTCGCCGTAGACTTTTTCCAGCACTTTGTGGATACAGCTACCCAATTGCGAAGCATCGAGATCCTCGTCAACACTTTCAGCCTCGTCAACCTTCAGCACACGAGCATAGTAGTATTTTAGAGGACATTCGATATAATTGCAGAAACTGGTGGGCGAAAGTCCGCGTTCGCCCATGGCGGTGAGGCGTTGCATCACTGCAGAAGTTTTCGCCACTTCCTGGCGAGGTGAGCCGTCGGCAAGGCTCGTGTCGGCTTTGACGGTGATGTGATGCAGTGGGATATTGAACTTAGGCGCCAGCTCACACTCCACCTGACCGATGAAGCGACTGGCTTCCCCCTTTCCCATAGCTTCGCTCTCCGAACTATAAAGCAGGTAAACATCCTCGGCACGTTGCAGCAGACGGTAGAAGTTATAGGCATAGACACTGTCTTTCTCCACGTATGTAGGCAGTCCTTTCTGAGTCTTAAGGAAGAGAGGGATGAGAGTATTGCCGGTGAGGCCGGCAGGGATAATGCCCTCGTTGGCCGAGAGGAGGATGACACGCTTAAAGTCGAGGTTACGCGTCTCCAGTACGCCAAGGACCTGAAGTCCCATCAAAGGATCACCGATAAGTGAGATGCTGTGGCGAGTAGCGATGCGGTTGTAGATTTTCTCCAATGTGGCGATATTCTCCACGGTATCGGGATAGGTAGCCAATAGTTCGTCCAGATTTTCGAGGATTTCAGCCAGACTCCCCATCGAAAGTTTCTCTTTGGGATTCCCTTCCAATATGCCACTCCCAACGATGGCTTTGGCCAGCTGACTCATCAATGCGAGGCAGTTGGCGGGTGATGTTATCTCGTCAGGGAAGAGAAAGGTGATTCGATCGGGCTCCCCTACCTTTGCTTTCCCCAGCAGACTCCTTACCTCGGTGGCGTTGCAACGGATAAGGCTCTCCTTCCGCATCACACGTTCGATATTACGTCGCAAGTTGGGTGATTCGAGCAACTGGCAAATAAAACGGTCCGAGAGCACCTCCACGAGGTCGCTATGGTAGTAGCCACGCGGACTATGCTGCCGGTAAAGGGAAAAGATTTTTCCCATCGTCGCATGCACCATACTGTCGGCATAAGCATAACCCATAGTGACGTTGACATTGTATTCCTGTCCAATATCAGGCAGGGCGTTGAGAGTAGGAATGAGCAACTTCTCGTCGGCCAGCACAACGGCCGTACTCTCAGCCTCCTTGGGGGTAAGCCATTCCGGATGTTCCGCCAACAGTTGTCCAGTGAACTTACATTGCAATATATTCTCCGGACAATCCACGACAGTAATCTCCTTTTTGCAGGTGGCGAAATGCGACGGTCCCTCGGGTTTTAGCTCGGAGAAGGTCTCCATGTGTTTCTTCAAAAAACGGCCAGACTCCTCTTCCTGATTAGGCTCAAGGTAGTATATGTCGTTATCAGTCAGCAGGTGTCCTATTCCGCGGCGTACATACTCGCCGATAATCTTTTCCTCGCATTTCGACATGGCATTGAAGCCAATGAAATAAATGGCACTATAGGGGCAATCGTCGGCTTTCTCACTGATATTCTCAGCCACCAAACGGTAGGCCATACCACCATAGGCCTGACCTTTGCTTTTCAATTTTTCCCGCAGGCGGACATAGTATTGGTACAATGAGCGGTAGAACTCAAGATACCGTTTCTGAAACTCCGTAAGCGCTGTACCCTCAATATTCCACTCGCCAATTTCTTTCAGCGAATGCAAGTTATCAAATATCTCCTCGGCGTTGACCATATACTGGTCAATCTCCGAGAAATCGCCTATCATCAAGTCACCGAAGGAGATAAAGTCCTCGAAAGTTTGGTATTTACGCTCGGTACCGCCGAGTGCCACGTGGATTTGGTAAAGCTCGAACAGCAAGAATTCGTTGGCCACAATCTCCAGTCCACCCAGTTGTGAGATCAACTCGTCTACGGTCACAATCTGGGGCAGGAAAGTTGCCCGCCCGATGGTATCAAATTGTTTTATAAAGAAGCGCTTCGAACGGTTGTTATTGAACACCACCAGCACCTGGTCGGTATCCTTGGGATGCTCGCTAACGATACGTAGGGCTATCTGTTTGAGGAAAGTATCCATTGTCTTGCTATTTCGAGAGTGTCTGGCTTGCCCACATCGAGCCAGTGCTCGGCAGAATGTATGTAAGCGCCGATGCGATAATCTCCATGGCTCAGACGTATGTATTCATCGATGACAGGATAAGGAGGGTCAGCCTCCGGCAACAATGCAAAGAGTTCCGGACTAACAACAGAGATGCCACTAAACGCCAGCCCCTGTTCCGCCCGTCCCACCAACAGGCCCTCATCATTAAACTCAAGCATCCGCTTGGTAATGCGTCGACTCACACACAATGTCACCAAATTCTTCTGTTGTTTATGGAAAGTCTCCACCTCGCGCAGATCGATATCAGAAAGGATATCCACATTGTGCACCAACACGTTCTCCTTGCAAGAGAACAACGTAGAGGCTTTCCGCAATCCACCACCAGTATCAAGCAGATGATCGCTCTCGTCACTGATATCAATGGCCACCGCCCACTCTCGACTCATGATAAAATCAATTACCTTATCGGCGAAGTGATGCACATTGACCACAACATGACTGATACCTGCGGCCTCCAGCGTATGTATAGTACGTTCCAACAACGTCATGCCGCCCACCTCCACCAGTGCCTTTGGCCTGTCGTTGGTAAGTGGTCTTAGGCGCGTTCCCAATCCTGCTGCAAGAATAAATCCTTCCATATTTAGTATTCAATAATCAAAACACCACTGACGGCCCAATGACTGAACATGCCTTCGACAGGTTTGCCTTGCGGGATGGCGACGGTGAGGGTGTGCTCATTGCCGTCGGCCCAAGGAGTCATGTCAAAGTAGACAGGCTGTGTGGCAGTACCGGGGCACCAGCCGCTGCGCGAGAAGTCGCTGCTTGAGAGGCCGTTCCAGAAGTTGCCGCTGACGGGGTTGAGGTCGCGGTAGCAGCCGCAGTCCTGCCGCCAGGGAGTGTGGGTGAAGGCGGGCTTGCCGTCGATGAGGATGGTGTTGGTTTTGGGTATGAACTCGTCGCCGCCGTCCCAGCCGCCGTGGCCGGTGGAGATGTAGCGCAGTAGCACACGCTTGGCATCTTTGGGAATCCATACGCTACCCCACGTGCTGAGTGAATCAGTAGCAAAAAGTTTGCCATAGTTCTGGCCCGCCATTTCCAGCACATTGCAGGTGTTAAAGAGTGAACGGATATAGGGGTGTTTGCTACTACTGTCGGGCACCAGGTAGTCGTTGGGGTAGGACTTTAGGTCGAGGCTGACAATGTGTCCGCCGGCGTCGTAGTTGCCTATCCATACACCGATAAGCACATCGCCTTGCAACAGCGGAGCCAGGTCGCTGACTTCTTGCCGGTAATAGGTCTCATCTGCCCAGTCGATGCCGTAATTCGCCATGCGCTCGTTGAAATGGCCTACGCCGAAAGGTGTGAAGAAACGCATCAACTCGACCGGCGGGTCGTAGACAAAAGACGAAATACGGTATTTCTTTAGATGGCTGATACCTGAACGTATGCCTTGGTAACGTTCACCGTTGTGGTCGATAAAGACAGGCAGAGAGTCGGGGTGTCCGTTGATGCCGTCGAAGAAGGTCGGATCAAGACTGTTGTTGAACCCGGGAATGACGAACACAGAGCCCGTGCGGTCGTAGGCATCGCCGTTGCTGCGTTGGTGCAATTCGAGGAAATACTGGTAGTGTTCTGGCAGCACAGGGAGGTGAAGCCTCTTGAGGGCCAGGGTACCTCCAGCATAGTGAAGCACAGTGTCGAAGGGGACGCTGTCACTCACATGTGCATTCTGGGCACCCCAATGCAGCTGTACGTTGTCGAAGATGCGCGTGGTGACCACGAGGCGTTCTTTCATGATGCGGTCGAGCTCGCGGGGGGTGACACGGCGGGCGCCCTTAAATGGGTCTAGCTCGAAGGTGCCACAGCAACTCCGTTCGGCCTTGACCAGCTTCAGCCGCAGCTGTCCGTTGCGGGTAAAGGAACGCAGCACGCCTTTTTTCAGCCCATAGTGTGGCAGGGGATTGACGTTGACGGGAGCTTTTTCGTCCATATCGAAGACCATAGTGTTGCTGTTGATTGAGCAAGTGTAGGTGCTCTTGTGTCGGTTCCACTCGATGTCGTTGCGACTGAACCTTATGCGGTAGTAGTAGGTGCTGTCGGGATAATAGGCTAGGACCGAGATGCTGTCGCTCTCATAGTTAATGATGGTCGTGGTAGGAGCATAGCCTTGGACAAACTCGTCTTTCAAGCTATGTAGTGTATAGACGTAGGTATAAGCACCGAAACGTTGTACAAAGATGACGGTCGTGTCAATCTTCTCGCCATAGTCGAACTGCCAATAGGTAAAAGTGTTGGCATCTTTCGGAATCTTTACTTTTTGTGCTGCCGCCGACAATGGCAGCAATATCAGGCAGATGAGGAGGGCGAGTCGTGACATGAGGATTGGTTATTTGACAGTTACATGAGTGTTGCGCAGTTCGGCGGATTTTCCCCTGTCGTTGTTGTAGTCGGGGCTATATTTGCCACGCGGGATATCCTGAAAGATATAGTAGTTGCACTTGCGCGCCGCCACAATGTGGTCTGTGAGGGCGGTATTGATGGCCGAAGCAGCGAGGTCAATGAGACCAGACAGCAACCCCTTGCCTCCGGAGTTCTGTTCCAAATCGAGATAGAGGTTGCACTGGCGTTCGAAGAGTATCTCGTTGGTCTTGGTCGACTTGACGATGTAGCGGAGGTCGGTCTCAATGCCGAAACCCACTTTCTCCCATCTGTCGATGACGGAGAAGACAACAGCGTCGGCGCCAAAAACACGGGCGAAGACAGCGGCATCCTTGTCAAAGAACAACTCGGCATCATAGGCACTCTCGGCCTTGAGCATCTCCATAGCCAGATGGGGCGAAACCACATAGTAGCCTGCCTCAATCAAGGGATAGCTGATAGAGGTGTAGAGCAGGTCCTTGGCCTCAACATTGGTGGTATTGTTGATAGGCGGCATGACGAGGATGGTTGTCGGCTGCTCGGTGTACATCTTGGGGTACATTGACCCGCGGGTGTTGGCAGAGACGCATGAGGCGAACAGCATCGCAATGGCGATAAATGCAGGCAGGATGCCGGCGATCCTAGTCTTTCTCATTCGGCACCTCCTTTCGCTTTCTTCAACAGAGGTCCAATGAACTTAGCCGACTCGGGATAATACTCCATTTCCTTGGCAAGCATCTCGAGACCGCGCTCATGGAACGAAACTCCGGGGTCGCCCGAACCGAACATCTTGCGCTGCCTTCTGCTGGCATACTGGGCAAAATATTCTGCCGTGGAAGGTTGCAACAGCAGGTAGCCATATTCGGCGCAGATGCCGGGAGGCGGCACCTGGCGTGTGCCGCCCGGATTGGTAACCATATCCTCGTAGAGGCACACCAGGTTACAAATCGCCTCGGGAGTCTGCTTGTCATACTGCTGATAGGCCAGCTTCTCGTAGAGAGTGGCCTCACTACCGGTGGAGCCCCAGTAGTAGAGCCTCGAGGAACATGAGGTAGTCAGCACCAGCAGCAAGAGGGGAACGATAGCTTTCCTCATAGCCTAACCATTTTGGTCTCGGTAGCCGAGACAAAGAGTTTCTTTGAATAGACCTCCTGGCCGTTCTCAAACACCTTGACGGTGTGCTGACCGGGAGTAACGGTAATCATTCCCTTAGTGGTAGCCTTGATGTCGCGGCGTTTCTGCCATTCCTTTTCCTTGACGGTCTGGGTCTGGTAGGTAGTGCCGTCGATGTCGACGGTGACGGTCTTCTCCACATTGGAGACAAACCAGACATATCCTTCATCGGCCATGCCGCTGCTCACTGAGTGGCTACCCACACTGCAGGCGGCAAGAACCAGTGTACCGATGATGCTGAACAATGCAATAATCTTCTTCATGGCTTATTCCTCCATAATATAATAGTCCATCAGTTTCTCCGTGTCGATATCCTTGCCCTCGTAGGTGCAAAAAGAGATCTCGGTCTCGGGAGTGTCTCCCATGGTGGTGACCACCTTCAGGCTACCCATCTTGGTGCCGGGCATCTCAATCTTGATGCCTGTCTGGGGATTGGTAACCATCCTGCCTTTCTTCATCAGCGAGAATGTGGCGCCCTCGGTGATACCCTGCGTCTTGCCTCCGGAGATGACATAGCTGCCATCCTCCACGGTGAGCACATAGCCGCGCCAAGGTTTGTCCATACACTTGTTGATGATGTTCTCCACCAGTTGCGACAATGCAGCGCCGATGGCCTTGTCGCTCAGCGTGGCGTCGAAACCGGCCTTGCCACCGATGCCCAGGGTGGTCTTCGAAGTGGTCTCGGCAAATCCCGAAGCCTCGTCGGAATAGATGATGAGGCCCGACGAGACATCGACCAGACGGATACTCACGCCAGCCTCCACGGTCTGGGTCTTGGTCTGCGAGAGGATGCGTTGGTCACCTTCCACCTTGCGGCCAAACTTGGTGATGGAGCCCAGGATGATGTAGTCGGCACCGATTTTCTGCATCCCTTCGCCGGCTTCGGCAATGAGTTCCTCAAGGCCGTCGCGCTCCAGAAGGATAAACTTTCCGCTGGCTGCCAGCTTGGCCGAGAGTATGTCGAGGGCCTGCTTGCGCATGGGGTCGTTCTCGCGGTCGTAGAAGATGCCTTTGGCATACTGAGTCTCGTTGGTAAAACGTCCGATGGCCACCTTGCGTTTCAAGGTCTTGTCGGACGACTGGCTGAATGCCGGCATGGCCAGCATCAGAAACGCCATCATGTAAAGGATTTTTTTTGTCATATTACGTTTGTTTTTAAAAGTTATCTTTCACCTCTCACCTTCTCAGAATCCCATGCCGAACATGTGCCAGTAGTCGGCCTCAAGGTCCAGCCATGCGGCGGCGGTATTCTCATAGATTTGCTTGGTGTAGGCGTTAAGCTGCTTGGCGGCCTTCTTGGGGTTGGCCTTGATGCTCTCCTCTAGGTTCTTCAGGCCGCTGAAGGCGGTGCCCTCCTGCTGCAGGACAGCGTTCATGTGCTGCTTCTTGGTGCGCTGCCAGGCCACGGTGGCCAGCTTGTTGGCGCGGCGGTATTGCCACAGCCATGCTTTGGGGTCATAGCTCTTCTGGCCGCAGCGGCTGAAAGCCTCGGGCAACTCGGTGGTTCCGCAAAAGATGGGGATGCGGGGACTCTGGCCGGGATTGTCGACGGCCATCCAGCAGATGCCGCCCACCTCGTCGGGCAGCCAGTCGCGCAACTGCGCCACAAAGCTATAGGAACACCAGGCCACGCTGACGGTGCGTTTGAAATCGATGGTGCCGGGAGCCAGCATATTGAGGGTCTGCTGCATGGTGCCTCCCAGCCAAGGGTTGGCGATGGGGCTGACAACGGTGTCCTTGTAGGTGCTGCCGTCGTCGCGCTTACGATTGACGACCACCTTGAGGTTCTTCGTCATGTCCATGTCGGTGCCCTCGTAGGTGGAGCGCAGCAGTTCCATGATGTCGGTGACGTCGACGGGATTGTCGGGCTTCACGCTGAAAGGCAGCTCAGGCATGTCGTAGGTGAAACCCTGCGAGGGAGCCAAGGCGTTGAAGATGAAGTATTCGCGCTCGCGGAAGTTGCGACCATTGGCCCACGAGGTGTTGAAGGCTTTCCAGAAGCAGAACTCGCCCTCGCCATCCCAGAGGTAGTACTTTTTGGCCACCTCCTCAATGTTGTCGGAGCACATGAAATAGTCGGGGTTGTCACGTTGCAGTTTGCCGATGCGCGGGATATTGCAACTCACGGCCACATGGTCGTCTGGCACACGCTGTGCCGCCCACACGGCACCAATCTCCGTGCGACCGCAGCCGAGGATTTCCATCTGCCACACCTCCTTCTTGTCGGCGATGGTGATGCACTCTCCACCGTCGGCATAACCATGTTTCTCTGCCAGCTTGGCAATGAGTTTGATGGCCTGACGGGCCGTGGTGCAACGCTGCAGGGCAATGCGCTCCAGTTCCTCGATAAGGAACATGGCATCGGGGTTCACCAGCGTGTCGGGACCACTGAAGGTGCTCTCGCCGATGGCCAGCTGTTTCTCGTTGAGACAGGGGTAGGCGGTGTTGAGGTAGGCATAGGTGTGTTCCACCTCGCTGATGGTGCCGGCCACCCGGATACCCGTGGTGTCGCTCGGCGACACGGTGTGCATAGTGCCCTTGCGTACTTCGTGTTTGGAGCCTTTCTTATGGTCGGCCGCCGACTCGACGGTCATCCAAGTGCGGTAGCGGCCGTCGCAGGTGTGCGACGTGATGACGCTGCCGTCGGTACTTGCCCGCTTGCCCACCATGATGGAGGTGCAACTCTCCTTGTGATTAACTTGCGCCGCCAGCATCATCGGCAGCGCCAAAGCCAATAGTATCAGTATTCGTTTCATCGTTTTGTAGCAGTATTTGTGAATGCAAAAATACAAAATATATCTGATATGGCAAAATTATTTTGTCATGCCGTCAGGCCGCCGTAGCTCTGGGCAGCGGCGCGAAAGGCGCCATCGGTGGTGTAGGGCAGGTAGTAGGTGCATCGTGTGACGAGGCCTTGCGACGAACAGCGGACTTCACCCGCGGCCGACGGCACCACACGCACCAGGGCCCAGCCCTTCTGCTCGTCGGCAAAGACACTGTCGACCAACGCCAAACAGCCGTCCACCTCCGTCATCTCGCCCACCTCCACGCGCCGCATCTTGAAACGCACACGGGGGGTCTTGCCCTCGAGGCGCTGGGTGGCGGTGTAGAGGCGGAGTTCCTCGTGCGGAAGCATGTCGCCGACCTTGAGGTTGGTAAGCAGCGCCGCGGTGCCGCCAACCTCACCCAGACTTTCCTTCACCGGGGGCAGTGTGCCACCACTCACCGGCATCCCGGACAACAGCAACGACGCGTCGTTCTGCGACTTGGGCACGTAGACCACCGCCATACGATTGGCCAGCGACACAAAACCCAGATATGCCGTTTTCCGTTCGGTGAACATCGGTGTGCCGGGTTCCTTCAGCATCTGCCACAGAGCAATGGCATGGCGCATCTTCTGGCGCTGGACGAACTGACCCTGGGTGTTACAACGTCGCTCCATCGATTTCGACACCCGGGCAACCACCTGGCCTTGTCGCAGATAGAATGTCATTCCGGCACTACGGAAACTGCCGGTCATCACCAGCCCTTTTGGATTTTTCGTCTTCATAACTATTGTTTCCTTTCTATTTGGTTAAACATTTCTTCGTTCGTTGTCCAATAGTTGTCCGATAGTTGTCCGATGATTTATTGGACAACTATCGGACAAATGGTGTATCTCAACCGCACAAAACCGAAAGCCGACACCCTACTTCAAGATGCCGCATCTCTTATAACTAAATCCTCTCTAACAGGAAGCTCACCGGCCGGAAGCCATCGTTGCAACTGATCATGGCGCTATAGGGGTTCCGCATCCAGCCGTCGTAGAAGTTGCCTTCACCGCGCGCCAACGCCTCGACAAACTCGCGCATGCTTCCCCATGCGCTGTCGCACATCCCCTCGGGCATTTTCCCCGCACGCGACACCCACACCTGCCCTTCGAGCACATCGCAGGTGTGCTCTATCGGGTTTTCATAGAGCTCTTGCAAGTCCTTGTAATCCGCCTTGCGGATGGCCGTAATTTTCACATCGTACATCACTTATGGATAACGCACCCTCTCAAAGGATATTGCATGGAAAAAATATTTTTTGCCATTCCATTGCCATTTATCATATTTTACGTACTTTTGCAAAAATTTTTTAAACACAGTAAAGCTATTACATCATGAGAAAAATCTCACTCCTCTTTGCCGCGCTCATGACGACGGCAACCATCGCATGGGCCCAGGTGGGCACATTGACTGTACGTGCCAAAGGTGAAATCGAGCGTACAGCATCGGGTTTCGACTTTCTTTACGGCGACACAACCTCTTTCATCGTCAAGCAATGTGTGTCAGGCTTCTTTATCGGTATGAAGGAATCGCACGAACTCGTGCGCTACGACATGAATCTGAACGAACAGAAACGTTCCACCATGACACTGCCGCCCAACTTCAGATATATCACTGGATTCGACAACAAAGAGGTTGTCGACATACTGCTCACCAAGAGAGATGAGGACAACAAACTGACAGTCTACCACGACAAGTTTTCTGCCACGACGCTCGAACCCATCGGCGAGCCCGTCACCATTGCGTCGCTCACCGGCGAGAAGACCGACAATCTGGTCTTCATCAGCCGCCAGTCGCCCGACAAGCAGCTTACCGCCGGCATTTTCGTCACCAAACGAGAAGGACAGGCGGCCGAGGCCCGTGTGTCGCTGTACGACCGTCATCTGGAAGAATACTGGACCATGAGCACGCGCCTGAACGTGGTGGACTTCGCCTCGGTGACCGACAGCGGTGAGGTGATTATCGGAGGCTGGCTCCAACAGAAAGTCACCGGCAAAAGCGATTTCGAGATCATCGTCCTCGACGGCGAGAACAACCGGACCTACCACTTCACCGTCGATGCCGGGACGCTCGCGGAAGTCGACTTCGCCAACTACCATGACGGCAAACTGTATTTCTTCGCCATCGGCCGTAAGAAAGGCAGCAGAAACACGGGCTGGTCCGACGCCGACCGTGTGATTTCAATATGCTACAACACCATCAGCGACCAAGCCACCCTCGACAGCCATTCGTTCAGCGAGGACGAGTTGGACTACATGAACAACCACGGAGATTTCCGAGGAACTTCGTCCTCCGAATTGCGTTTCCTTGGCATCGATAACATGGTGGCGGCCCCTGACGGACACTACGACGTGCTACTCACCCAGACCTGGAAAATGGTAGGCGACATCAACGCAGGCGTTTGCTCCGGCATCATGATTGCCACGGTCAAACCCGACGGCACTATCAAGCGCGTCTACACCCGTCCTTATGCCATCCTCGCCGCACAGGCTTACGTGAACATGAAGAAATACCGTATGGTTCGAGCCAACGGCGGCTCGCTGCTCCTCTATAGCCAGAATGAAAAAAATATCGACCGTAAATTCTCCAAGAAAGCAAAGAAACTAACCTACGGCTCCGACTTGGCTGTGCTGACCGCCATTTTTGTTCCCGACGAAGGCGAGATTCGCGAACAGCATTTTGACAACGGTGGATACAACCTGATGGGTTCTCCCATTGCCCTGAGCGACGGAAGATTCCTGCTCTTCCTGCGCACCAACAAAAAACTCCAATCAGCCATCTTCAGCCTCCAATGAAAAAAAACATCCTTCTACTCTTGCTGACCCTCAACTTGGGAGCCTATGCACAACAGACCCTCCGCAGCGAGGGCCCTTTGCCCGCAGATTTGAAACTGACCTACGAACAGCTCTATGAAAGCGACCTGCAGCGCACAGCCAAGGTGGCCGGTGGCCGTGTGAAAGACAAGGCTGCCGTCGAGAGAGTCTCCTTCAGCATCAGCAAGCTGCTTTCGGGAGGCCGCATCCTCTTCGGCGACCCAGTGACACAAATGCTCAATCGCATTGTCGACACCCTGCTGTCCAACCAGCCCGAATTGCGCCGCGAGTTGCGCATCTACACCGTCAAGAGTCCCGAGGTCAATGCCTTCGCCACCCCACAGGGCATGATTTTCGTCAACACCGGCCTCGTGGCTCAGGTGGAGAACGAGGCTCAGCTGGCATTCATCCTCTCTCACGAGATTATCCACTACGTCAACAACCACGCCATCCAAACCCTTCTCTCCAAGAAGAAGAAAAAAAGCAACATCGAGGACGAGCAAGACGAACTCGACGAACTCCTCCGCCGCCACTCGCGCAGCAGGGAGATGGAGGCGGAGGCCGACTCGCTGGGCATTGCCATGTTCTACCTTGCCAGTCCCTACGACAAACAGGTGGTGGACGGCGTGTTCGACGTGCTGCAATACAGCGCGCTACCATTCGGCGACATCCCCTTCGACCACACCTTTCTCGATGCACCTTTCGCTCGCGTGGGCGACAACTGCTGGCTCGAAAACGTCAACGCCATCAGCAGCCGTGAGGACTACGACGACACCCTCTCGACACACCCCAACATCATGAAACGCCGTGCAGCCTGCCACAGCCTCATGGGAGACAGAACAGGCGGCGAAAAATTCCTGGTCACTACGCCAGAAGAATTCGCGCACCTGCAGCTCCTCGCCCGTCACGAATGTCTGCATCAAGAACTCATCTATGCACACCCCTCACGAGCGATTTACGATGCCTACCTCATGCTGTCGAACGACAGCACCGATGCCTTCGCCGCACGCTCCATGGCCCAAGCCCTCTACCAGGTGGCCCTTTTCCGCGCCAACGGCACCGACGCCGTGGTGGGTGACTACAAAGCCGTGGAGGGCGAGTCGCAGCAGGTCTACCACATGCTGCGCGTCATCGATCCGCAGTTCCTTTCCCTCGCCGCCACGCGCAAGATATGGCTCCTCGGAAAACAATTCCCCGGTGACAATACCTATCGCCATCTGACCTCCCACCTGCTGGCCTCTATCCACAAGCACTACAAACTCGGCAAAGAAGACTTCGCAAACCAGCCGCCCGACACCACAGCGAACACCACCCAAGCCGACACCGTCGACCTCTCCAAACTCTCGCGTCTTGAACGCATCAGGCACAAACGAAACACCCAAGTCGCCGTCACCTCCCGCAGCATGAACTACACCTTCACCGACCTGCTGGCTTCCGACACGGCCTTCGCTGCCTTGGTGGACAACATAGACCGCCTGCCCCTGACCAAGTCCAGCCGGAAAGACAGTCACAAAGGACAACTCCTCTACCGCCCCTCCTACCTCGTGGGCAACGACAGGACAGGAGAACTCAAGCCTGCCAAATGCATCAATGGCGAACGCCGTCTGATACAGTCCATGGAATACACAGGGAAACACTTCGGACAGACCAGCATCGACTTTTCGGGCCAAAGCCTCGCCACCATGACCAACGCACAGCAATACAACGACTACGCTGCTGTCAACGAATGGATGACGGAGTTCTGGCAATCGAAAGGATCCTTCCCCATGCACTTCACCATGCAGCCGTCGATGGACAGCATCCTTCTGCACCACCAAGCGAGCACATTAAACATGACTGTGGTGGTCAACGACGAGAATGTCCTGATGCCTCCCAACCTCATCAAATGTCTTTTCGACCGCCAGCTGACAGCGGCAGCAGTCCTCATCATCGACGCCACCGAAGGCAAAATACTGACCCGCAACGAATATCACCAATATTGGAACGATGACAACGAACTAATCTCTTCCATACTCTACAACGCCATGACACATGCACAAACCGGCAAGAACAAGGCCACCGGCGCCACTGGGCTCCACATGGCAATAAAGGTCGGTGCCAGTCCCATGTTCAGTTCTCCCTACATCCAGCCAGCTTTCGGAGCGGAATACGCTTTCTGTCGCCATGTGTCTGTTGCAGCTGAAGGAAAATGGCAAAATTACAGCGATTATTACACATTCTCTTCTGCCTTCACATCAGCCTTCACCTTTAGACTTTACACCCGTACCGATTTCGCTCCTCTGGGACGCTACTGGGGAATCGGTGCACTTTATAGTGAACTTGAATACAAGGATGGAACTAAAAAATTCATTGGCATTACTGGCGAGGTAGGACGCAACTACATATTTCACCGCCGACTTCTCCTTAATCTCAATTGCAGAGGCAATTTTTCCTTCGGATGCAGCAGCGAAGAAGCTCCCCAAAATGCCATCCATTGGCTAAGGCGCAATTATATTTCCGTAGGTATGGCTCTCGGATTCCTGCCATTCTAAAAAAACATTTTGCCAGAATGAAAAATATTCCTACTTTTGTATCCCGTATTTTTTATTCAATCATATATAATTAATTCATCTTCTATGAAATACGGGTTTGACAACGAGAAGTATCTGCAGATACAGTCCGAACACATCAAGGAACGCATCGGGAAGTTCGGCAATAAGCTTTATCTTGAATTTGGCGGTAAACTGTTCGACGACTACCACGCCAGTCGTGTGCTGCCCGGCTTCCAGCCCGACAGCAAGCTTAAGATGCTGACCCAGCTGAAGGACGATGCCGAGATTGTCATCGTCATCAGCGCCGTGGACATCGAGAAGAACAAGAAGCGCGGCGACCTCGGCATCACCTACGACGAGGACGTGCTGCGCCTGCGCGAAGTCTTCATGGAGCGCGGCTTTCTGGTCTCCGGAGTTGTCATCACCCACTACAGCGGCCAACCCAGCGCCACCGCCTACCGCGAGCGCCTCGAGCGAATGGGCATCAAGGCCTACTATCACTATATCATTGAAGGCTACCCCACCAACGTGGAACTTATCGACTCGGACGAGGGCTTCGGCAAGAACGACTACGTCGAAACCACGCGCCCGCTCGTGGTCATCACCGCTCCGGGCCCCGGCAGCGGCAAGATGGCCGTCTGCCTCAGCCAGCTCTATCAAGAGAACAAGCGCGGCATCAAGGCGGGCTACGCCAAGTTCGAGACCTTCCCCATCTGGAGCATCCCGCTGAAGCACCCCGTCAACATCGCCTACGAGGCCGCCACCGCCGACCTCAACGACGTCAACATGATTGACCCCTTCCACCTCGAAGCCTACGGCGAGACCGCCGTCAACTACAATCGCGACATCGAGATATTCCCAGTCTTAAATGCTATATTCGAAGGCATCTACGGTGAGAACCCTTACAAGTCGCCCACCGACATGGGTGTTAACATGGCCGGTTTCTGCATCTGTGACGACGAGGTCTGCTGCCAGGCCTCCAAGGATGAGATTATCCGCCGCTACTACACCACCCTCTGCGACTACGCCAACGGCAAAGCCACCGACAGCGAAATCAACAAGATAGCGCTTCTCATGAAGCAGGCCAAGATATCGACCGACGACCGCCGCACCACCGTCGCCGCCAAGGAGCGCCGCGACCGAGAGGGTGTGCCCTCGGCAGCCATCGAGCTGGCCGACGGCACCATCATCACCGCCACCACCAGCGACCTCCTCGGTGCCTGCGCCGCCCTGCTCCTCAACGCCCTCAAGCACCTCGCCGGTATCGACCACAGCGTCAAACTCATCTCGCAGAAGATGATAGAGCCCATCCAGCACACCAAAGTCAACATGCTGCACGGCAGCAACCCCCGCCTCCACACTGACGAGGTTTTGGTGACGCTCTCCATCCTCAGCCTGCTCGACGACAACTGCCGCCGCGCCCTCGACTGCCTGCCGCTGCTCGACGGCTGCCAGATGCACACCACCGTCATGACCAGCGAAGTCGACCGCAAAATCTTCAAGAAACTCGGCGTCGGCCTCACCTCCGAGCCCATCCGCAAGGACTGACCCCGACAAAAGCCACCGTGCAATGACCGTCAGGTCACTATAAAAAAGGGAGCCTCCTCCGAGACTCCCTTTATAATTATTTCACTACGAACTTTGCTGTACCAGAGTATTTATTGCCAACAATTTGCAATAGGTAGATTCCTTTCCCCAGTTCCGCGACAGGGATAGTACCACTGGTGGAACCACCTTTTACTTTTTGTCCCATCGCATTGAATATGGTGTAATCCACCGCTTCACAAGAAAGACCCTTCAAACAGAGAACATCGGTAGCCGGGTTGGGATACACCTCGAGCGGCTGCGGATGCGAGACCTCTCGAACAGCCACTGGCGGGGTCGCGGGAATGATATTCACGATAAGGCCCTCTATCTTGGTCCATCCGTAAGAATAGCCATTAGGATCGGGGAGCTTGTACCAGTTGTCTCTGGCCCCACCCCAGCCGAAATTGAGGTGGAACTTCCCGTCGCTCTCGCGGTAGCCGTCGACCACCACATTGTGCCCGGAGGTCCCGGCGGGATTCTCAACAGCCAGATGGGCGGGATAACCGGCTTGCAAATTGGATATCAGGATGGCGTACATCGCCGAATCGGGTTCACAGAGCAACTGACAGTCCTCAAAACCGAACCGCTGGTAGGCCTCATATGCTTGATTCACGGAAAAAGTGCCGGAACCGTATGAATCCGACGCCGAATAGACCTGCTTGCAAGCCACCCCACAAGCAAAAACCACAGCACCCTTCAACGAGCCGGTTAGTTCCTCTCCACGCTGGAATCTGGCATCGGCGGAATCCAGCATCTCGTTCAACTGCGGGAATGAGGGGAAATCATAAGTTTCCCAATCGTCATCGATATGGAACTGCCGGCCGAAATAATTACCGGTGAAATAGTCGTCGCCATCGTCGAAACGGGCACCTTGCGTCGTCCGCAGATAATTGAGAATCTGCCCCATGGCGGTAGCCGGGCACCCAGTATAACTATGCTTGTTATTCTCGTATGGATCTGCCGGACAGTGTTGATTGTAAGGATAATCCTGATTCCACTGCGTGTTTAGCAGCGGTTGCTGCGCCCAACCGGCCAGAGCGCAACACAAAAACAATACAGCAAAAATCTTTTTCATGGTTTACTATTCAAACGTAATCATATATTTGGGGTTGAAATTTTAATATGAAGTGGTTAGTGGCACTAACCAGTTGGATGCCTTCTTGGGTTCTCCTCGTCCCAAATGGCGCGGACTTTGTGGTCTTTATAGAATCGTATGGAAATCTTATTGCTCATAGCTTGTTTCCCGATATTCTAATCTTTCTTGATAATTTTCCAATGGCCGTTGCGGCGACCGTTTTCGCGGACAATCAGTCCTCTCTCGGTCAGTCTCACTGTGATGCTTTTTACCGTGCGCTCCGATTTACCTATCTGCTCAGCAATTTCCTTTTGTGTAATACTGGGGTTTGATTCGATGGCTTTCAACACAGCCGTTTCTTCCAAAGTGCAATTTTTGCACTTTAGGGCAGATTCTGCACTTTGGTTTGCACTTTCGGATGGTGATAACAGCTGCCAGTTGATATGCAACTCGCTGTTGCGCAATACATTCTGCTCACCGAGCATCAAATTGCGGAAAAAACGTTCCAAATAAACGGTTGTGGCCTGTATGTTCTGCGGAAGATTGTTATAGTTGGCTCGAACCAAAGCATTGCGGAAATACCATGAGTGTTTGGCAAACGGTTCATTACCCACATTAAACCCCAGTGAACGCAGATATTTTATCATGAAGACGGCAGTGGTGCGAGTGTTGCCCTCGCCGAAAGCGTGTATCTGCCACAATCCACTACAGAATCGTGCCAGATGTGATATCGATTGATCAATCCCAATTGTGGAATAGTCGAAAGCGCGTTCTTGTCCGAGGTCATAATCAAGAGTTGGGGCGATTAGTTCGTGGCTGCTATAAAGCACCGTGTCGCCAGCAAGTACCCATTCACGCTTGGTGATGTTATAGTCACGCAAATGTCCGGCGAATTTGAACAAGCCTTCGAACAAGCGGCGATGGATGGTGGTATACTGCGCCGGTGTGAAAGCAAAGGTATTCTCCGATAGTAACTCGGCTATGCGTACCGACACCTTGTCTGCCTCCTCAGTGCGTTCAGCATCGGTTTGCTTGCGGCCTTCGTCGGTACGGTAGTAGCTGTCGATAAGTTCTTTTGCTTGAGGCAGGTCGATATCACCATCAATGTGACGACGTGCCGTTTGCAGCAAGTATTCCGACGGTGTGAGGCCGTCAACCTGTTGCAACCCTATAGAGGTTTGCCAGATGCCTCCACGTTGCTGCATTGACGGCTCGCTCTGACGCAAATATTCGTCGAGGCCTTGTATTGTATATTTGTTTTCCGGTTCCATTTTTGCAAAGTTACTCGTTTTGTTTTGTTGCACAACTTCTAACAAGTGAAAAACTCATAGAATAGTATTGAAATCTTATTGCTCATTGTCATTAAAAATATTCACGAACTCCTATATTCACTAACACATTTACCATTAGCACATTCTCACATTTGTATTCGCACATTCACACATTTCTGTCAGCGTGGGGCTTTGAGTTTTATATAATCCCTCGGTATTCCCGACCTCCTTTATTACTTCCTACCTACACTAATTTCTCCGACGATAAAAGGAAAGAGAACAATCCAATGTATTGGATACCTTGCGCATCGGTATAGGGTGCAATATCTTCACCGACGATGACAATTTTCTTGAAACTATCACCGGTCTTACGCAACGAATACAACTCTTGTTCCCTCTTTTCATCGTCAGGCATACGGTATGCAGACTGAATATAGGCCCGTTCTCTTCCGTTGGTGATGACAAAATCAATCTCATGCTGGGAAAACGTTGATTTGCCATCCTTCATTGTTCGGCTCTCCACTACTCCGACATCAACCGCATATCCTCTACATCTTAATTCGTTATAAACGACATTTTCCATAATATGGGTTAGCTCCTGCTGCCGAAAGTTAAGCCTTGCATTCCTTAACCCCACATCCACTGCATAGTATTTCTGGATAGAGTCATAGTATCTGTTTCCTTTCACATCGTACCGCTTGGCACCTTCAAACAAATAAGCATTCTGCAGATAGCCGATATAATTATGGACAGTTGTGACGTCCACTTTCACCCGTTGGACACTCTCCAGCAGATTCTTTATTCTGTTTGCATTGGAGAGAGACCCTACCGATGAACAAAGGGAATCGGTCAAAGATTCAAGCACATCTCTCCGACGCAAATCATTCCGCTCGACAACGTCGTCAAGATAGGTCTTGTTCCACAGCCGATTGAGATAAGACACTTTTTGTTCATCAGAAGAAAACTTACGCAAAGCCGGCATACCACCGTAGGTGTAGTATTCTTTCCATAATTCGGTGATGGATTCATCCCTGTCCGTACAGAACTCTTTAAACGAGAATGGATTCACCCTTACCTCGTCACCACGTCCACGGAACAACGTATTAATATCCGACGACAGAAACTTTGAGTTACTGCCGGTGATATATACATCCACATTCTCCTTTGCATTCAAACCGTTCACTATCTTCTCAAAACCATCCACTTCCTGCACCTCGTCGAGGAAAACATAATAGTGCTTGTCCTCGGCGGTAATCCTGTCGTATAAGTATTTTTTCAGAGCCTCACGGTTGGAAAGGTCGACATCACTTGTCTCGTCCTCCATGTCAAACGACACAATGATGATTTCATCTTCGACAACGCCGTGTTGCAACAGATAGTCTTTATATATCTTTTTCAGCAACCACGATTTGCCACACCGACGAGGTCCGGTGATGATTTTCACCTCGTCATTGTCACGCCTGGCAATCAGCTTGTTCAGATAGTCTTCACGCTGGATATAATTTGCCATAATGCCGCCCATTCGAAATTTGGTGCAAAATTACACTTTTTTTTGAAAACAGCAAAATAAAATTCACATAATCATAATATTTCCACACGCCCTATAGACCCTTCGGCGATGCCTCGATAGTGTTTGAGGAAGCCGTATTCACTCATTCAAACATTCACGGATTCACTTTGCCTGCATCTCAGGCTTTGTGGTATCCATGCGACACCCACTGAATGAATGTAATGTAGCGACCTGACGGAGCAGCGAGAGCGGAACCGATGAACCAAAGGTCATGAGCACCGCTAAAGAAAGAACAATGTGGCGAATAACGAAGCAAGCCAATTCTTAAATAATAGTTATTCCTCTTGCTCGTAATAATAAGAATAGTCGATGCCTTTCATGAATAGTTCGCGGTCGTCTATTCGGTCGGTGAGAGCTTGTTGCAGCAGTATGCGTATCTTGTTGCTATCTGTGTGGCTTGCAATCATAGCATCAAGGTATTCTTGCTTGTCTATCTTGCTCCAATCCACACATAATTTCAGACGTTTCTTTAATATCATATCCAGCCAGATGCGGGTCGAGCGGCCATTGCCTTCCATGAAGGGATGAGCAGCATTCATCTCAACATATTTATCGACAATCTGGTCGAAAGTTGTTTCAGGCATCTGCTCCACGGTTTTAAGATAGTTATGCAAATGCTCCGCCAAACAAAACAGAGTATTGCCTTTGGCAATTGTCTTGGTGCGTATCTTGCCAGCAAAGTCGTAGAGGCCACCGAAAAGATAGGCGTGGATTTGTTGTAGTGATTTTACTTTTCCAACGTCCCGGCTTGATACGAGATTGCTCTCCCACAGTGTGTAGGCTTTTTTTCTACTTTGTCCGTCTATTGTGTTTTCGCTGTATTTAAACCAATCGAGGAAAGCCATCGCTTGGGTGTTAGGTATTGCTTTCGCAAGTTTTTCGACACCCGACAGGCTGATTACGTCGGTGTTATACTTCTTTCCGTCGGTGGCAGTGAGTTTCAGTTGGGTAGTGTCACTAACCACCTCGTTTTGCTCTTTCTTTAATTTAGCCTTGAGGTATTTCCAGTAGTTGCGGTTCTTCTCGTGGTCATCCTGTTCGTTTATAGCTCCCACTATATCAAGAACAGAAAACCACCATTGGTTTTGTTTTTCGTCCCAAATTGCGCGGACCATGTGGTCTTTATAGAATCGTATGGAAATCTTATTGCCCATTGTCGTTAATTATATTCATGCAGTCCATTATTCACTAACTTTTCAATGTCAAGGTCGTCGGTCAGTTCTCTTTTGTATTCTATGCGGTTGGTCTCCATAGTGGCATTATAATTTGACTTTTCAGGTTGCACAGTTGCTATAGGTATTGCTTGCGGTAGATGAGGTTTTGTCGTTTCATGGTTTATAGTACCTCATGGGAAATAACGGCTTATATGTTTGACTATTGAAATGGAATTGAAAATGGGTTTGCCCCGCTCTTATGCCAGGCTATTGCATCTAACAAAAGCTTATTTGACTCTATTTTAAATATGCTGCTATACAATCCATCTGGCTCGGGAATAGTTTTAAGGCATGTTTTATATTCCTCGCTCAAATATTTGTCAAATAACTTTATCATACTATCGATTGTTCCGATTCCAGAACCAACCAAGTTCTCGACGACAAAATGATTCCATATTACACCTGATTCAACAGGATAGAACAATCCATATAGCCATGTATTGCCGTCTTTAAACTCCGTTATATGGTTTTGAAAGAAAGAATACCATTTGGGGGTATCGCACAGCCGTATACATGGTAACATCTTTATTGTATCTTCTGCATATGGATTTACATTAAATATTTCATTAAAGAATTTTTTTATTACAATGTCAGAAAGATTTTTGAGTTGTTCTTTGGAAATAATGCATGGTTTGGCCTCTTTTTTTGAGGAATTGCTATGATGGTAAAGACGAACAGAGTACAGAAATAATGCACAAATATCAATGTGATTATTTGATTCAAATAGAGTTTTGATTTTCGTATATCCATCATACTTGGAATCGTCATCGTTGCTAATTAGATTCTGAATGATTACATTCCACTCATCAAGATAGAAAGAATATAAGGTTTTGTTTGTGTACTTGCTAATGTTGTTCTTATAGTAATAGTCAATGCAAAAAAAAGTATTGACTATTATGTTATATTTCATTGTTTGCTCCACATCACGTTTTAGAATCTCTATTAATTTATGTCGTATGGATAATCCCTTGCCTTCAGAAATGCATTTCTGTAACCAATCAGTAAATGCGTCAGAGGGTTTATTGTTTTCTATTTCCAGAAAGAAATGGTACTTTGTTTCAAAAATTGTTGCTTCATCTTTTCTCCAACGACCAGAAAAGTATTTGAAGAATTCATCATTTTTATTAATGGTTGGCCTATCATCAAGTTCAATATCTTTTGACCATAGTTTTACAAACATCTCCTTGACAATATCATCTTTGGAGGGTTTCTCTTTGTTTACAATATCATCAAGTGAAAAAAAGTCGTTGCTTTCTTCCGTGTGTGTGGAGGGGGAAATGCCAGAAAGATCAAGTTCAAGTGAAGAAACATCTTCACGCCCACTTAATCGTTTTGAAAATCTATTTTTAAAAACAATTTCATGGTTACTGGCAATTACCAGTTGTTCATGAAGTGAACGATAATCAAGAAGACAATCCTCTGTATTATCTCTCAATAGTTTGTAAAGATCAGGACGAAAGTATCTGATAACAGAGAGTCTAATTAAATCAGCCAAACAAATGTCAATATCACCTAGTTTGGTTTCTCCATTTGTGTTTTTTATGAGTTGTGAATTTAATGCATCTAGGTCGAAAGATAGTATGTTGACAAAGCGATAGATGTCTCTCGGAGTTTTAAAAATATCATGCAACTGGATGGATCGAGATGTAATCCATGAAGAATAATCACCTTTGGCAGGTTTCTCAAAGTTTAAGTGCGCAATCGATTTTTGGATAGTGTCATTAAAAATACTTTCAAGTACGCCAACTTCTGTCGCTGGGAGTATCATTTCATAGTTGAAGAACTTCTGAAGATACAGGTCTGCATCTGAAATGGCACCATCTGACTCTAAAACGTGTATTATTGAGTTCTTATCTGCAGCAACTAAATAGCATATGTTGGGAAAATCAGCAGAATTACGAATGAGTTTTATTAGACTAATAAGTTCTGTGTATTGAAGTCTGTCTACGTCGTCTATTGTTATTAAATATATTACTTTTGAATCTCGTATCTCTTCTGTAATACTATCATGTAAATGCTCCAACGAGTCGGTTTTCCAATTGCTGAAGAAAGTGGAGATGGCATTCCCTGATATTTTTTCTGTTACGATAGAGGCATATGTTTTTAACAATTTGTCTAAATACTTGTTATCTGTTCCAATTTCTTCTCGTAGTAAATTGAAAAAATCATTAACCATATGTTCGGGGTCGTCACATAGCCATGGTCTGAATTGAATATAATGCAATTTATTGTCATTCTTACATTCCCCCTTTACTAATTCAAGGAAAGAGGTTTTGCCAATGCCATAAGATTCTCCCAAAAGAATGCTAAATGCACCTTTGGATAGTATCCCATTTTCCCATGACGCTCGTATTTTGCCAATAAGTAGGTCGGCAAAATGGACTCTTTCAAATTTGTCTTCAAGAGTGGGATGATCAGGTATAAATGAGGTATATTCTTTGGAGTAGATTACATTTTGTTTTTCCCACTTATATATTTTATCGATGTGTTTTAGAATAGTTGAAACAAGACCAAACTTGCGTTCCCCATAAAACAATGCTTCTATAAGAAATATCTCAAGGCATATGGCATTTATATAGTTAATTCCAATAAAAGAGAAATGAAAATAGTTATATTCTTTTTTTGACGTTGTGTTAATAACCTCGAAGAATAGCAGTGCTATCAAAAAGAGGATGATAGAAACTATTCTGTCGGATAATTCTTTTTCAGAGATGATTCTTTTATGGAACAGCAAATAAACAAGAGGAATAAATAATAGAATACAAACAATCTCGGTATCGCCAAGTAGTGCGAGAAACGGGAGCAATATAGTATCGATAAAACTACATAATGGATGCCACATTATTAATATTAGCAAACAAGTGAGAATAATGTAGAGTATGAGATGTTTTAATTTATGTCTGTAGCGCATATTATTGTGTTTTGAGGGTCTATAGATTGTTTTTCTTTTTTGACAGTTTTTTGTATAATTTGAATAGCTCGGCGACTATTTCAGATTCGGATGTCTTGGGGGATAGGCCGTAGGCGGCGAGTACTGCTTTGTCGTTTGCTTTATGGGCCTTGAGTAAGGCTTCTGGCATGGTGTTTACGTCATAGAGTGTTGCAAGATTACTCTCAGGATTTTTTGTTCTGGCATCAAGAATAGCTTGTGCAGTTTTCTCTATCTTCTGTTTCTGTTCCTTGGTTGGTTTTGGCCATGGGAAATTGTTATATACAATCTCTTTGGAATAACGATAATCGGACTTCATTCTACCACATACTGCCCGCATCCATGCCATGTGTATGACACTTTCCAATACGCCAAAGTGATAGAGCGTTGCATCAGGAATTATTAGAACAAGATTGCTTGCAAAACAGTCGGGAGTCATAAACCCCATGGGGACATAATTCCGTTTTTCAGACGAAACACTCGGAACAATTATATAGTTTCCTTGCGGCATATTCTCGACATGGAAACGCGTTGGGTGTTCAGCAAGTAATCTTGTGCCTTCGCTTTTGCTTTCCAATCGGTATTTGCGAACAGCATCAATTCTTTCCAAACAATGTGGCATTTGGCGTTTTTCTGCAGGTGTGCAGTCTCCTAGCCATAGGCAGTAACGTGGTGTTTGGTGGATAAACTCTTCTGACCCATACCAAGGATGGAAGTATTGTTCGGACAATGGTTCTTTACGAATGAAGTCCTCCTTCTCTTCCTTTGAAAATAGATAATGGCCACCGTCAATGGGTTTGTTGCCGATGCCTATTTCCGGTACGTTACATAGAGGATTGGTGCGGCTATTAATCCATCTGTTTGGAGAATCATCGAGGTATGGGTTGATTTGTTTTGCTTGAATGATTTGTTTCCCATCATAGATTTCTAAGATATCACCTTTCTTATCGACAGAACAACCAATAATCACGCAATGCACTTTCGCCTCATTTTTAACTTGGTTGTCCCATCTGAATGTGCGATATGCAAAATCAATATGCAAACTATGGTCTTCCATTAGTGATTTCCATAGGATAGCCACTTGTTCACCTTGTGTTATTGAATTTGTTGAAACAAGAGCTGTCTTTATCATCGGGTTTTGTGTCATTACCTCTGTGGCAATTTTATACCATCCAGCAACATAATCAAGGTTTCCTACTCCATTCCAGTCATCACCAAAAACATGTTTCAGATCGTCTTTTTGGTCCGATGTCATTTTCCTAGCACCATAGAAAGGAGGATTACCTATTACATAATTAAGGGAATTGGCTGGTACAACGGAATTCCAATCTGTGCGCAGCGCATTGCATTTGGTGATGTTGTCAAAAGACTTTAGCGGCAGTGGGTCAATGTTGAAAGAAGCAATGTTTTCTGTTTCTTTAAGCATCTGATGTTCTGCAATCCATAGGGCTGTCTTTGCCACACTCACAGCAAAGTCATTGACCTCCATGCCGTAGAATTGATAGATGCTGACTTTGATAGGGTTATCTATCCAGCCAACAAACATGTGGCTTTCATGGAGTTTCCTTATAATCTCATTCTCGAGTCGACGTAATGAAATATATGTTTCAGTCAAGAAGTTGCCACTGCCACAGGCAGGGTCAAGGAATGTTAGTTTGGCAATTCTGGCTTGTAGAGCCTCTAATTGTTTTACTTGGTTCTGATTTAGTTTATGTAGTTTGTCTTTATTTGTACGGTATTTATCAATGTCTTTCGCTAATTTTTCCTCTCGTTTCCCAATGATATCATAATAGTCCTTCCACAATGTGTTAAGAAATAGTGGGTCGATAACCTTGTGGATGTTTTCAACGCTGGTGTAATGCATTCCACCCTCTTGTCGTTCTATTTTATCCACAGTACTTTCAAATACAGCACCGAATATGGTTGGGCTAATTTTGCTCCAATCAAAATCAGAGGAAGCTTTCTCCAATATTAGCGAGCGGAGTTCCTCTGTGAATTGAGGAATAATTATATTTTCATCGCTAAAAAGGCCACCATTGACATAAGGGAAGGCATTTAATTCGTCGTCGGTATACTCATCCCTTTCATCATAAGGTGTGTTCAAGATGTGAAACAGGTCAACAATTGCTTTCCTCCAATGAGTGGTTTTGTAAGAATCAAGATAATCATGGAATGCGGTATGAGTGCCAAAAAGACCAGAATCTTCTGCATAAAGACAGAATACAAGGCGTACGCAAAGTTTATTAAGACTTTGGCGTGAGATGGGGTTGTCTCGGTCTATATACTGTTCGTGGAGTTTGTTGTATATGGCTTCAACTATATCACCGGCTTCAATACTAATGACCTTTTCTTGATGTAATGGTACTGCTGTTTCATCAACAAGAAAGTTAAGACGGTGATATTCTTTCTCTAGATTCTTTAAAAGTATCTTCTCGGGCTCACTATTGGTGGTGTTTCGGTTGTCGTAAATCCATATCTCCGAGAAATTGCACGTAATAATATAGCGAGGATTCTCTAAGTTCGATAAACCGGAGATGTATCTTCGTGCTTGTTGATAGGCTGTGAGTTTTATACCGTCTGATTGTGGCAAAGGCACATCAAGGTCTATCCCATAGCTTTTTTGTTCAATCAGTACTCGCGTTGAAAAGATATAGCCATCGATAAACTGTTGATTCTTGAATCTGACAGGTTTCTCAAATTCAATATATGAATGTGGGTCATTGACCAACAGTACTTTTTGTAGAAGGTCAGTCCAATAATGTTGGGTATCGCTTTTCTCATTGCCACAATTTTCCCATTGCAGGGCAAACTCTTTTGCCGCAAGGGCTTGTTTGTTGGATTTACTAATTCTTTTCATGGTGCAAAAACACGAAAGTTGAGCGATGTCTATGCCTTTTTGATGTTTGAGTTCAGAGCCAAAACATACCAGCTGCCGTCGTCGCGGCGGTCGAGATAGCCTTTCTTGCGGAAACCCTCTACCTGCTTCTGTACAGCAGAACGGTTGACCGACAGATAGTCCGCCATCTCGGAGAAGGTGACGAAGGGCTTGTCGCGCAGGAGAGCAAGCAGGCGACTGCCATTCCCACTCCTGAAGTGGATCCGCTGACCGTCGTACCACCAGGTGTCTTTGTCGGCACTCCTCACGATGTCTATCTCGCATTGCATCTCCTCGCACACCGTCTGGCGGAAGAAGGCGAGGAAGGAAGCAATCTTGCCTATGGTGGCGTGAGCACCGTCGGAGGGCACTTTGCCGATTTTCTGGTCAGCACGATGCAGGGCCTCAAGGTATTCAGTCTTCTTGCGGTTGCGGATGACAATCATGGGCCACCCGTGACGGGCCATGATGTAGTTCACCATCAGGCGGGCGATGCGTCCGTTGCCGTCTTCGAAGGGGTGGATGCGGATGTAGCGGTAATGGAACAAAGCAGCCAGCTCCACAGGCGACAGCTTGCCCTCCTGCTCGGCAGTGTTGTACCAATCCACAAGGTCGCTCATCAGCGAGGCCGTTTCTTCGGGCGACGCATATTCGAAGCGGTCGCCATATCGGGTAATGACGCTGTTGGGACGCGTCTTATACTGCCCGGCATGGACAGTATAACTCGTCTGTCCACCTCCAGGAAGGTCGCGATAGACGGTGTAGTCCTCGCGCAGTAGCACCTTATGCAGTTGACGGATGAAGTTCTGTGTCAGCGGTATGCCTTTGTCGTGCACGGCTTCCATCACCATCTCAACGCCCACCTGACTGGCTTTCATATCAACAAAGTCCTTCAGGTCTCCTTCGCCGCTCACCTTGCCAAACAGCAGGAGCAACTCCGTCTGCCCATAGGTCAGCGTGTTGCCCTCGATGTGGTTGCTGTTGTAGTTGTATTCGGTCGTAAACTTGTTGCGCAACAGCTCCACATGCTTCTCCGACAGCGGGAAAAGAGCCTTCCAGTCGTTGTATATTTCTTCTATCTTCATAAGCGTACCACTATATTATATGGGGTTCATACCACCTTACTAACGCGTTTCTTTTGTTTTTATTGTGCGTACCACCTATTTAGGTGGTGATTGTACCACCTTTGAGGCAAATATCGCTGTTTCTTCGTTGATTACTTCGTGATATTCAGTAGATTTATCGACTGCAAAGATACGAACTTTTTCTGAAACAGCAAAATAATTTATGAAGACAATGATATAGTGCCGATGAAAATGGATGGTGACACGCGGCGGTTGATGTTGCGGTGGTTCTTGTCGACTTTTTTCTCGTCGGGGGAGAGTGTGGAGATGCAGGCGGTGTTGGCGGCCTCGACGATGGCGTAAAGGTGGAACGTTACGGAAGTCGAGCGCAAGCAAGCTTGCTTGCTATGCCGAGATGGAGTAACGTCACTGCCAAGCAAGATAATTGGCTTGTCGGTCTCGTCGCTGAGATAGGGGAGGTCGAAGGCGACACAGGTGGCTTTCCGCTCAACGCAGGCCACGAGTTGGCAGACCTCTACCTGGTATTCGACAGCATAGATGAAGACCACATCGTCGGGATTGGCGTGAGGGAGGCTACTGCAAGGTTCGAACTGAAGTTCCACATGCAGTCCGTCGACACAATGTTGTGTAAATTTCACACCCGCCACCGGACCAGTGGAGAGTAGCAGTCGAGGATAGTCGATATGCACCACGCCGTCGTCGTAGGTGAAACACTGCTTGTTGATACTGGCAAACTCGTTATTCTCGACATGCCCGTGGGCGTGGGCCTCCTTGGCCAGCCCACGCTGGATAATTGAGCCAAGGATGGAGGAGGTGTGCTGCATGGCCTTGAAGAGCGCCCGCTGCCGCAGTTGTGCTTCCGACTTGTTGTCGGTGAACGATTTCGCCCGGCTGCGGCTGAACTGTTTGCCGAAGCGTGTGTAGAAGACGCGGTCGCCAACGGTGCCGGTCTGCTCAATGAGTGATGGTTTTACCTTTGCCATAGTACATCTATTACCCCGAAGGGAATCTGAATACCGATAAATATAATCTATATATAATGAAGAACGGAGGAATGTGCTTTTTATTATAGAGGAATGTCGGAGTCTTACAAAAGGGGAGCCGTACGGGA
Organism: uncultured Bacteroidales bacterium; assembly: GCA_900318835.1. Taxonomy (GTDB): domain Bacteria; phylum Bacteroidota; class Bacteroidia; order Bacteroidales; family P3; genus Colimorpha. The sequence continues at coordinate 14,078 of ONLW01000021.1, read as the reverse complement.
GTAATAGGGGAGCAAAACCAATAGACTACTATAAAGCTATCTATCAACCACATTTGTCTCCATGCCACCTTATTCTCTCCTATTCTTCCCAGACCTCCCCATCAACCTATCAACTTATCAACATTCTCCTCCCCCTAAAAACAGCATAGGGCACTCCGTTGCCGGAGTACCCCAATGCTGCCAGTTATGAAAAAAAACTATTTCAGTTCAACTGTGGCGCGACGGTTTTTGGCTCGTCCTTCCTTAGTCTTGTTGTCGGCAATGGGCTGACGTTCTCCCTTGCTTTCACACTTGATGTTCTTGGCAGGGGCACCCTGCTTGACCATATAGCGTTTCAATGCATGGGCGCGCTTGTTGCCGTATCTCCAGTTAACCCTGTGGGAACCGCTGTTGTCGGCATGGCCGGTAATGATCACCTTCATCTCAGGGTCTGCCTTCATGGCCTCACAGATAGCCTGGATGGCCTCCTCTTCTTCGGCATCAGGTTTTACACTGGTACTCTTGAAGTCGAAGTAGATGGTAGCTCCCAGAGCTTCGAGTTTTCTCTGGGCATTAACCTTGGGACTCTCCTCCTGAACCGGCTTGCTCTCAGCCTGCGGGTGGCGGGCAGCGGCAGCTTTGACGGCAGCCAGTTCGGCCTCAGCCTTCTCTTGGGCGGCCTTCATGGCGGCCATATCGGCTTCGGCCTTCTTTTGGGCGGCTCTCATGGCTGCGAGTTCAGCCTCATCTTTCTGGCGGTCGGCTTTCATGGCGGCCATATCGGAAACCATTTGGTCATAACGGGTGTCAGCGGGCGTCATCTCCACTGGTTGCTGTTCACTGACTGCTGTCTGATGACTGCGGCCTATTCCGAAGTTCACTCCGAGGCTAATGCCTACCTCGTAGTAGCCCACCTTCTCCACCTGCTTGGCGGTGGAAGGCTGGGTCACGGTAAAGGTGGCATCGGGCCGCAGAGAATAGATATCGACATTGTTGTCGGTCTTGTAGGAGACAGGGGCGTAGCGTCCAAAGAGGCCAATGGCAAGGTTGGAAGCGTCACCGAGAGGGATGTTGTATCCCACTTCGGCATCAAGAAGGCAGTAGAAGGGCTTTGTCATGTCGGCGTTCTTCACACTTCTTTCCGTTGCGCCGTTCTGGGTCATGGGAACCGGTACAGCGGGCGTAATCCCGAGGTCAGGAAGCGAGGTGACAGCAAGAGCGGGGTCGGTGAAGCTGTAGTCGGCGCTGGCGCTGATGGCCTTGGTCAGCGAGAGACCGAGGTTCACGAACACCCCACCGAACCGCATGGCCAACTGGATAGGTAGTTCTATGTAGGTATAGTTCTGCTCCTCCTGGATGGAGGTAGCGGTGCCTCGGAGATTCACCGTGGTCAAAGAGCTGCCTCCGGGCAGACCGAGGCTGCTCAACAGCAGGTTGGCGTCGATGGGAAGGTCAAAGTTGGAAATCTTTTGGTTGTGCGACAGGTGATTCAGGCGTACACCAGTACGGAATCCCAAATGCTCTCCAAACCAGTAGGTGTAGCCCACATTGAAGCCAAGAGAGAGACCGGGCTGGTCGTCCCACGTCGTGGAACCGGTGAAGGGCATAGAGCCGATGCCAAGACCTTGGAATGCCACCGACAACTCATGCTTCGTCCCGTTCTCCTGAGCCTGCATGTCAGGCATGCCAAAAAGGAACATGGCTGTTGCCAATGCTATTGTTACTTTTGTCGTTTTCATATTTTTCTCATTTTTGTTGTTAAGGAGGCAAGTAGTTAAGTAGCTAAGACAAATGCTTTTTGTAGCATACTACGTGCTGCTGTCGGTATTGCCTTATCTACTTAACTACTGTCTACTTAACTTCTTTTGTTAATCATTACTTCACTATCAGTCGTTTCACAGCAGTTCTGCCATCGCTGAGCGTCAGGCGGACCATGTACATGCCCGAGGCCTGAGGTGCTTCGATGATGCCGCTGTCTTTCTGCAGGACAAGCATGCGGCCTTGGAGGTCGTAGACGCGAATCTCAGCGCCCTGCATATCGGCTCCGTCAACAGAGACATTAACCATGCTGCCGTGCATCACGGGATTGGGGGCAATGGTGAAGTCGATGTTCTCGGCCTCCTCGATGCCGGTAGTACCGATACAGACCTCGTTGGAACGCACCCAGTACTGCATGCTCTCGTCGACGGCCACCTCAAGGTAGTAGCAGCCATTGAGACGGTTGCCGCCTTCGCTGTAGCTGTCGTAGTTGGGGCCTTCAAGGACCAGCTCGCCGTCGCGATACCAACGATAGTAGATGTAGTGTACGTTCTCCATACCTTCCTCATTGTGGTTAACGGAAAGCATCACATCCATCAAGTTGTAGAGGTATGGCATCACAAAGTCTTCGGGCAGGATGACAAGGTTGAGGGTCACCACGCTGTCGCAGCCAGTGACGGTGGTCAGGATGCGCTCGTAGGTGCCGCTCTCACTGTAGGTCATACCGTTCCACTCGATAGAGCCCTTGTGCATCATCGAGATGGTGGTGTCGGCACTATGGTTGATAGTGAGGTTCAGGAGAACGATGCTGTCGCAGCCGTTGACGGTAGTGGTGTCGAAAGTATAGTCACCGCTCTCGGTGTACATCCGACCATTCCACTCGTAGCTGTCGCAGGTGGCGACAGTGTCCTTGACAACAACTCTGTTGCCGATGGTCAGGTGCAGGGTATCGACCTGGGTGCAGCCGTTGTTGTCGAGGTGGCTGTAAGTGTAGTCACCGCTGACGGTATAGGTGATGTTGCTGAACACGTGCGTCAGAGTCTCGGTAGAGGCGGTGATACCGGTGTGCTCGTACCAGTCGAAGCTGCCACAGGCCATGGCGGTGGTGTCACCAGTGTTGCTGTGGTTGACGGTCAGGTTCAGCGTCACGGTGCTGTCGCAACCAGCAATGTTGCTGAAGACATGCATCGGGGCAACAGCGGGAGTGCTGGTGTAGGTGGTACCGTACCAGGTGAAGCTGTCGCAGGCCACGGCGGTGGTGTCACCGCTGTTGCTGTGGTTGACGGTCAGGTTCAGCGTCACGGTGCTGTCGCAGCCGTAGAATGCGTCGGAGCGACGGCAGGAGTGCTGGTGTAGGTGGTGCCGTACCAGGTGAAGCTGTCGCAGGCCACGGCGGTGGTGTCACCGCTGTTGCTGTGGTTGATGGTCAGGTGCAGGGTGTCGACCTGGGTGCAGCCGTTGTTGTCGAGGTGGCTGTACTGGTAGTCACCGCTGACGCTGTGCTCGGTGTTGTTCCAGGTGTAGCTGTCGCAAGCCACCACGGTCTCGGACTCGTGGACCGGGTTGTAGATGGTCAGGCGGAGGGTGGTGATGCTGTCACAGCCGTTGCTGCCGAGGGTGGTGTCCTTATAGCTGCCACCGACGGTGTAGGTCACGTCGTTCCACTCGTAGCTGACGCAGGCCTCGGCTTCTACCGTGGCCGTGGTGGGCTGCTTGACGGTGAGGTACAGCGTCACGGTGCTGTCGCAGCCGTGGATATTCTGGAAGGTCTGGCTGTAGGCGCCGGAGGCGGTGTACGGGACATCGTTCCAGGTGTAGCTGACGCAGGCAGTGTCGTAGAAGCTGGTGACGACAGGCTGGTTGACGGTGAGGTGCATCGTCACGGTGCTGTCGCAGCCGTTCAGCGCCTCGAAGGTCTTGGTGAAGTCGCCGCTGGCAGCATAGTAGCTGCCGTTCCAGATGAAGTAGTTGCAGGCGGCAGTGTCAAAGCTGGTCTCAACACTGTGGTTGATGGTGAGGTTCAGCGTGACGATGGTGCTGCAGTTCTCGCCGGCAACGGGATAGGTGGGAGCGCCGAGCTCGCCGGTGCTCTCGTAGTAGGTCACACCGTCGATCCAGGTGAGGCTGTCGCAGGCCACGATGGTCTCCACACTGCTGCCCGTCGTGGAGATGGTCAGCTGGAGGGTGGTGATGCTGTCGCAGCCGTTGCTGCCCGTGGTGGTGTCGCTGTAGTTGCCGCTCTCATAGTAGGTCACGCCGTGCCACTCATAGCTGTCGCAGGCGGTGGCGGTGACGGTGGTCGTGACAAACTGCTTGACGGTGAGCGCCAGGGTCACGGTGCTGTCGCAGCCGTTGCTGCCGGTGAGCTTCTGGCTGTAGGCACCCGAGGCGGTGTACTCCACATCGTTCCAGGTGTAACTGCCGCAGGAACTCACGCTGATGGCGGTATCCGTGGGATAGTTGACAACCAGGTGCAGCGTCACGGTGCTGTCGCAACCCTCAACGGTGGCGTAGTCCTTCGTGTAGCTGCCGGTGGAGGTGTAGTAGGTGCCGTCCCAGATGAAGTAGGTGCAGGCAGTGTCGTAGATCTCGGTCTCAACGCTGTGGTTGACGGTGAGCGCCAGGGTCACGGTGCTGTCGCAGCCGCTGGAGAGCTGGTACACATAGGTGGGAGCGCCAAGCTCACCGGTGCTCTCGGTGTAGGTCACACCGTTGATCCAGGTGTACTCGTCGCAGGCGGTGACGGAATCCGTCGAGGCCAGATGGTTGCTGATGGTCAGCAGGAGGGTGACAGTGCTGTCGCAGCCGTTGGCGGCGCCACCGACAAAGGTGTAGGTGACGGTGCTGTCAAGCTGGCTCTCGGTGTAGGTCTGGCCGTTGCCCGCTGTCCAGGTGAAGCTCTCGCAGGCCTGCTGCTCGTCGATGCCCACAAAGACATGGTTCAGCGTCAGGTCAAGCGTGGCGGTGCTGTCGCAGCCGTAGACGTTGGTGGTGTGGTAGATGCCGAGGGTCGAGGTGGTGTAGTGGAATTCGTTCCAGTCATACGTGCTGTCGCAGGTGACGACGGTCTCCGTGCTCTCGCTGTTGTAGTGGACAGTGAGGTCAAGATAGGCGATACTGTCGCATCCCACGGCATTGATGGTGTCGAAGTGGGCAATGGTGCTGCGGAAGTAGTCGACCTTGTTCCAGGTGAACTGCTCGCAGACCGTGGTGTCGAGCAGGCTCTCCGTGCTCTTCTTGACGGTGAGCTTCAGCGTCAGGGTGCTGTCGCATCCCACGGCATTGGCACCGGCGAAGGTGTGCTTCAGGGTGTCGCAGCTCTCGGTGATGTTCTGATGCTCGTACCAGTTCATCGTGTCGCAGACCACGGCAGTGGTGTCGCTGCCGCTGCTGTGACGGATGGTGAGGTTCAGCGTCACCGTGCTGTCGCAGTTATTGGCGGTCTTATATATATAGGTAGGAGCGGTGGCGGGAGTCACGGTGTAGGTGCTGTCGTGCCAGATGAACTGGTCGCAGACGTCGACCGTGGTGTCGCCAGTGTAGACGTTGAGGGCGAAGTGGGCCACCAGAATGCTGTCGCTCACAGGGCTTACCACCAGCGTGTCAAGGGTGCTCACCTCGTTGCCGAGGGTGTCGGTCCAGTTGACGAAGTGGTAGCACGGCGTCGGCGTGGCGGTCAGGGTGTACTCGTTGAAGTGACGCGCCGCACTGTCGGTGCCGGTGACGGTACCACAGCTGTCGCAGTTGTCCATGAGCTGGGCAACGAGGACGTAGTGGTTGGTGTCGAAGTTGGCACGGACGGAGATGGCCATGGCCTCGGGAACTCTGTAGGTGTAGGCGGTGTCGGTCGAGATCTCCTGGAAGGTGGGTATGGGAGGTATGGTACCTGCAAGGACTAGGGCCTCCCAGTTCACGAAGTGGTAGCCGGTGTCGGCCTTGGCGATGAGACCCACCGTGGTGTCATGCGCGATGACGGCGAAGGTGGGAGCGCCATAGGCGGCGATCAGGGTCTCCACACTGTCGTAGGTGCTGAAGTAGGCTACGCCAGCCGTGTCGAGGTTCTGCGTCAGCGAGATACTGACGCCCTGCTCCACGGTGAGGGTGTAGGTCACGGAGTCGTAGAAGTACTCCTGGCTCAGGTCGTGGACGGCATAGATGGTGTAGGTGCCGGTCTTCATGACGCGGTGGCCTCCCATGCTGCCGGTGATCGTGTCACCGATGACGCCGGTGGTGTCGTTGACCTTCAAGATGGTGTCGTTCACCACGCCGTAGCGCACCTCGACGCCGTGCGGGTTGTCAAGGACGGGCTTCCAGGCGTTGAAGTCTATCATGCTGTAGCCGGTAAAGGCGTTGGTGTCCCATGCCAGCTCGGCAAAGGTGGTGTCGAAGAAGGCAATGACGGTGCTGTCGCTAACCATGGTGACAGAGATGGTGTCGTCGGTGCTGCTGGTGTTGCTCCAGCTCTCCAGGTGGTAACCGGCATTCGGCGTGGCCACCAGGACGACGGTGCTGTCGGCCATGACGGTGTAGGTGCCGTCGGCATTCTTCGTCACGAAGGCTTGGCTGTCAGCCACGGCAAGGGTGCCCATCACGCTGTCGGCAGTGAGCGTCAGCTTGTAGGGGAAGTGCAGGAAGTTGGCCACAAGGTCGGTGTCGCTCACCACGGTGACGGTGCGCACACTGTCGAGGGCCGTGGTGTCGTTCCAGCTGGCGAGGTAGTAGGCCGAGTCGGGCTCCGCCTTGACGGTGAACTCGCTGCCGGGCTCCACGACATAGGTGTCGAGGCTCAGGACTCGCACGCCGTTGGGTACGGTGGGCACGCAGGTGACGGTGAAGCTGCCGCCCGTGGTCACCACGGTGGCGGTGCCGTTGAACGGGCCGTTGACGTACACGTAGTGCTCGGTCTCGGCATCCTTGGTGACCATGCCGTTGCCACCGGTGATATCACTGATGGCGCCTTCCTCGTACCAGTAGTACGGGAATTCGTTGAAGTTGGTGACCTGGATGGCCTCGTTACGGTTCACGGTGTAGCCGGCATAGCCGTCGAAGTACACGCGGCCGTAGCCCTCGGCGGTGAGGGTCACCACGGGATCGCCACTGAAGCGGGCCTCGACAGTGAGGTTGCTGTCAGCCACATTCACGGTGGCCACAAGGTCGTCGGTAGAGGCGGTGTCGCCTGCCCATGTCATCAGGTAGCTGTCATCGTGGGGGATGGCAAGCACCTGTACGGTGGTGTTGCGCTCCACACGGTAGACATTGCTGTCGTCCTCGGCCAGGTACACAACGCCGGCGGGAAGCTCGGGAGCGTACTTGATGGTCAGCTGGTCGATGTTGATGTCCTTGGTGCTGGTGCTGCTGATGACCAGGGTGTCGCTGTTGATGTCAACGATGGTACCATAGGCGTCGCCGTTGGTGGCGTTGACTCTGCCATGGTCGGCAGTGATGGTCTCGGCACGGTTGGTACCGTTGGTCAAGTGGAAGGCCACCTGCGTGATGACGTTGTCGCCAGAGGCAACGATGGTCATGGTGCTGGGGCTCTTGACGGAGATACCATAGGTGGCGTCGGCTGCGTCAGCAACGACGGTGATGCCACCGGCAGAGAGGCTGGTAGTGCTGATGCCGTTGAAGATCTCGGTCTGGTTGTCGACCACGAACTTGACATCGCCGTAGGCCTCTCTGTATTCCAGAGTCAAAGAGGGGTTGTAGTCGAAGATGGCGGTGAAGGTGCTGTCGGAGGTCAGCTCCACGGTACGCGTCAGCGTGGTCACGCTGTCGTCCCACATGACGAAGTGGAAGCCGGGATTCGGCGTGGCGCTGATCTCGTAGCTCACGAAGTGGCGCGCAGCGCTGTCAGAACCGGCCACGGTGCCCATGTGCTCACAGTTGGTGTCGACCACCACGGCGAGGTTGTAGTGCAGGGTGTCGAAGACCGCCGTGAAGACACTGTCAGAGGTCAAAGTGACGGTGCGCGGGTTGGTCTCCACGCTGTCGGTCCACATCACGAAGCGGTAGCCGCTGTCGGCCACGGCGCTAATCTGGTACTCGGCGAAGTGGCGCGCGGCGCTGTCAGTGCCGCTCACGGTGCCGAAGCCGGTGCTGGCGTCAGCAACGTTGACCACGAGGATGTAGTGGTTGGTGTCATAGACGGCATAGACCACGCTGTCGCTCACGGCCTCGATGTCGAGGGTCTCGGCAATGCCGAGCACATGACCGATGGTGTCCTGCCAGCCCATGAAGTGGTAGCCGCTGTTGGCAACGGCAGTCAGCGTCAGGCTGTCGAGGTACTCGATGGTGTCGCTGCCCAGGACATAACCGGCCAAAGTGTCGGAGGCCAGGCCACTGATGTAGTACTCGTTGACGGTGAAGCGGGCCTCGAAGGCGGTGTCGCTCACCGGCGAGAAAACGAAGACATTGGTGTCGCTCACCAGCACGGCATTGGTGTCGTACCAGCCGGCGAAGGTGTAGCCATACTTGGCCTCGACCACGAGGGTGTCGTTCAGGAAGTGCATGTCACGGCCAGTCAGGCTCACGGTGCCCATCTCCTCGTTGGTGCCGATGACGGGACGCTCGTCTTTCTGGATGGTGTAGGTGACATTATATGTATTGGTGTCGAAGCTCACACGCAGGGTGCTGTCCATGGTCATCGTGACACTCACGGTGTCATTGATGGTGTTTACATGGCTCCAGCCGTTGATGTGGTAGCCCGTGTTGGGGGTGGCAATGACGCTCACCGTGCTGTCGGCCATGACGATGTAGCGGCCGGCAACGGTGTCGGCTTTCACATACTCCTGGCCGGGGACGGTGTCAATGCTGCCCATCACGCTGTCGGCCTCGAGGGTCAGCAGGTAGGGGTTGTGCAGGAAGTTGGACTGGACCTTCATGTCGCCGTCGATGTTCACCGTGGTGGTGGCAATGCCGCCGTCGAAGACGAGGCTGTCGCTCTCGGTCACCTTGGCCCAGTCGACGAAGTAGTAGTCGGGGTTCGGGGTGGCGGTGAAGCTCAGGTCGGTATAGGGAAGGACGGTGTAGTTATTGTCGGCGATGTTGTAGTGCACACCGTTGGGCAGGGTGGGCTCGCAGGTGACATTGAAGGCACCGGTCGAGGTGACGACGGTGATGATGCCCTCGAAGACGCTGTTCACGGTCAGGTAGTGGCTGGTGGCGTCTTTGGTGACTTCACCGTTGCCGCCCTTGATCTCCATGATGTCGCTGGCCTCATACCACTTGTAGGGCAGCTTGACGCTCTGGGCCTGGATGATGCCGGCACGGGTGATGGTGTTGCCCTGGTAGCCGGTGAAGTAGACCGTGCCCATGGCCACGTCGCTCACGGCAAGCGTGAGGATGGGGTTGGGGGCGAAGGTGGCGGTCAGGGTGTCGTCGGTGGTGACGGTCAGGCTGACGGTCAGCGCGTCGACCGAGTCGGTCTGGTCGGGAGTGGAAGCCCAGCTACGCAGGTAGTGGCCCTCCTCGGGGATGGCACGGACGATGACCGTGGTGTCGGGCATCACATACCAGGTGCTGTCGTTGGGACCGACAGCCACGCCGTTGGGCAGGGCGTTGCCGTAGTGGACGATGAACTGGTCGATCTGCAGGTCGAAGGTCGTCGAGCTGCTGATGGTGAGCTCGGCGGCGCTCATGCCGCGGATCGAACCGTACTCGTTGTTGTCGGTGGTGGTGATGGTGGCACCCGCGGCGTCGGCAACCAGGGTGTTCACCAGGTTGGTGCCGTTGGTGACGTGGAAGTCGACCTGGGTGATGACGGCGCCGCCGGCGACAGCGATGGTGACGCTGCTCTCATCGGCCTTGAGGTACATACCGTCCTCGTCGGCCTGGCCGGCCTGGATGGAGATGTTGCCGCTCTCGACGCTGGTGGTCTCGATATTGGCGAAGGAGACGCTGTCATAGTCGATGACGAACTCCATGTGGCCGCCCGCGTTGTGCGAGAAGGTCAGGTGACGGTAGTTCAATCCGAAGACGGCGGTGGCCGTGGTGTCGGTGGTCATCACGAAGGTGAGGCTCGAGCTGTCGGGGAAGAGCAGCTCGGGCTCGGTGATGAAGTAGTTGCTGTAGGTAGCGGTATCCATTGCGGTGCCGCTCTCGTTCTGCCAGCCGGCCACATGGTGCAGCTCGGCGGCGTCGGCCTGGACGGTCACCGTGGTGCCGTAGTCAACGCGGTAGGTGACGGAGTCAAGCTGGACCACGCCGGAATTGCCGGCGGCGGATTCGATATGGAACTTGACAACGTTCTTTTTCTGGAGCAGATACCCGGTCACTCCAGGATTGCTGATGTCATAGACAGTGCCGTCGCGATAGGCATATAGGGATTGGTTTCCGGTGGCATGCATTTCTACACCACCCAAACCACTGCTCCAGCTACCGGTAATGTCACGGAAACAGATCATCAGGTTGCCAGTGCCGGAATAATGGAAGGGTGTGGTGAGATTGAAGGTGTAATTCACAGGGGTGCTAATTCCGTTGTCCATGATGCCGGAGGCCACCAGGTTGTCACTCGTCAGGAGTTCCCAGTCAGAGTTGCTGGCAAATTCGCTTCTGTCGACTTCCTTCATGTAGACTTCGAGTTCGCGGGCGTAGCTCGAGGTGTTCTTCAGCCACATCGTGAGGGATGTGATGTCTCCACTGAGGCCGATTTCGTCGGCAGTATAGATCTGTTGCGAGTACGCATAGTCGTACAAGGTATAACCAGGAATATAAGCATTGACGGAGGTCGACGTGGAGTCGCCGATGGTAACATCCCCGCCTGCTCCTCCGGCGCTGCCTGCGCCTTCAACCGTCACACTGCCCCAGCTCTCGTTCTGGGCGAGGGTGAGGACGGGCTTGTCGTTGAAGGTGGCCTCAGCGGTGGTGAAGGCGGCGGTCAGGGGGCCGTAGGTCTTTTCGACAGCCACGTTGCTGTTGGTGTCGGCGTCGCCCACGAAGCGCACGAGGTAGGTGGTGTCGCTCGGCGTGGCCTTGACGGTCACGTTGGCGCCGTAGTTGACGACGAAGGTGTCGAGGGTGTTGTTAGCGGCAACCACGCCCTCGGGGAAGACGGCGGGAGTGCTGCTGTTGACATAGTAAATCTGGTAGCCCTCATAGGTGCTGGCCGCGGTTTTCTTTCTTGCGATCAACGAGTAGGAGGTGGCCACACCGTCTATGTATTTGGCAATAACGGCGCGGTCGTCGGTGTGCGGGCGGAAGAAGACGATATAGTTGCCTTCGATGCCGGGATTCCAGTTCCGCATCTCTGCCTCAGTGACGGGGGAGAAGTCGGTCGGGAGGTTTTCTGCCATGATAAATTCAGACATACTAACTTCGCTCCAATCGGCGGGAAACTCGAAGGTCGAGACGGTGAAGCTGCTGGGCGTGTAGCCGGGGAGGCTCATCTCGCCGCCGTCGTTGCTGGTGAGAGCCAGCGTGGGTTTGGCGTTGAAGTTGGCGGTGGAGGTGTCGTTGGCGGTGACGTTGGTGTAGACCTTGGTGGCGGTGTCGTTGTCGTTGCGGACATCGGTGCCGTCGAAGTTCACGAGGTAGTGGGTGGCGTCGGGCGTGGCCTTGACGGTGACGCTGGTGTTGTAGTCTATATAATATGTATTAGGCTCGGTGGTGGAAGCAATGAAGTTGCTGGCGTAACCGACGGTGGTGTAGCGGACAAGGTAACCTTCGTGGACATCGGAGACATTATTATAGATGATGGATTTATAGTTAGTGCTGATGTCTGCGACTGTACCGTTGGCATTGAACCTGACGTACGAGACTGTTCCACTTGAGTAAGCTCTATAGAAGAGGTAGACCGGATGGCCGGTGGTGTTCTGCCAGGCGCGGGCCTCGGCCTCGCTGACGGACTGGAAGTCGCTCGGGAGGTCGGTGGCAGCGACAAGGCTTTCAACATTACTCCATGAGGTAGGGACGGTGAATTCGTTAACGGCCATGACTTCCTCGGGCACAATCTCCATCTCGCCGCCGTCGTTGTGGGCGAGGGTGAGGGTGGGCTTGGCGCGGAAGTCGGCCGGCAGGTTGACGGGGGCCGTCATGGTGAAGGTGCGGTGGATGGAGTCGTTGCTGTTCACAAGCTCTTCGCCGAGGGTGGCGAGGTAGTGAGTGGCGTCGGGCGTGGCCACGACGGTGACCGGGGTGCCGTAGTCTATAATATATGTATTAGGCTCGGTGGTCGAGGCAATGACGTTGCTCTTGCTGGCGCCGGTGGTGAAGTAGACTATATCTGGATTTGCGTAGAAGGCCGCTTTGAGGTATTCAACAGTATTCGCGTCGAACCATTGTCCATCCCGGAATAAATGGGCTTTGAACTTGTCGCCCGCAGGAGCATAGAGCAGGTAGATATCGCCGGAGGCGGGAGCGCCGGTCCAGGCTGCGGCCGCAGCTGAGTCGACAGCCACGAAGCCAAACGGCTGCAGGTCGGCCTCCATGGCGGGTTCAAAAACTTCAGGCCATGTGGGTATCTGGTCGGTAGTGAGATGCATGGCAGTCACGCCGCCCTGGGGCACGATGGCTTCGAGGGTGCCGCCGTCGTTGGCGGTGAGGGTCAGCGTGGGCTTGGCCTGGAAGTTGGCGGTGAGGGTGGCAGGGGCGGTGCCCATGGTGAGGGTGTTGGTGTCGCCGATGTTGCTGTTGACGGCGGCACTGTCGGTCCAGTTCACAAAGTAGTGGGCCGAATCCGGGGTGGCGATAACTTTCACCTCGGTGCCGGGCAGGACGAGGTAGGTGTCGTAACCATTGTAGGTCACGCCTTCGGGCATAATGGGTAAGCCCTGAACGGCCTCGCAGAAGATGGCTTTGGCGCCCCCTTCACCAGCACCGCACCCGTACTGAATCGTTCTGGTTCCATCGTAGGGCTCGCTGATGGTGATGACGACGTTGTTGCCAACTTGTTGATCAATACTCAAAGGAGATAGTTCATCATCATACACCTCATCGAGGCCTTCTTGGAGGAAGACCGTGGTTGTGAAGGGGAAGGAGACGTTGGTGTAGGTATTGCCGCCGCCGATTCTGATGTCGTAGGTCGTCGCGCCGGGGGTCACGCCGTCGAGGGTCACGGTGCCCCACTCGCTGTTGTTGGCCTCGAGGGTCAGCAGGGGGTTCTCGACGAAGGTGGCGGTGAGGGTCATGGTCTCGCCCACGGTGAAGGTGGCGGTGTCGCTGAGGAGGTTGGTGACAGCCTTGTTGATGGGGCTCCAGGCGCTGACGTGGGCGCCGTCAACGGCGGTGGCCACAACCTGCACCGTGGCACCGGGGATGACAAGGTACTGGCCTTCGGTGGCGGTGGCGACGATGCTGTCGCTGCCGGCGTAGCCGTAGACCTCGATGGAGGTGATGCCGTCCATGAAGCCGCCGTTTACTTGACCGGTGGAGGTTTCGGCAGAAACGGCGAAACTTTCCATCGTGGCCGTGAAGGGTGCCAGGTCGTCCTCAAGCGGGTCCTTGTCGTTCTGCCTGAAGACGCACCGTGTGATGGTGTAGCCCTGGGCGGCTTCGACGGTCACTGTGCCGTTCTCAAGCCATCCATAAGTGCTACTGTAATTACTGGTGTTGTTCAGCGTCACCGTGACCATGCCGTCGGGCGACTGGCTGTAGGTGGTCAGGCTGGTGGGCGTGACGGTGGTCAGCAGGGTGCTCTCGCCGCCCAGCAGGGCGCTCACGGTGCCCATGTAGTCGTCGTTGGCCTCGAGGGTCAGGGTGGCGGGCTCGGTGATGGTGACGGTGAAGAAGGCGGAGTCGCGCTGGTAGTCGTCGTCGCCGTCGAAGACTGCGTAGAGGGTGGCGGTGCCGGCGCCTACGGCCTGGGCGTGGCCGTTGGCGTCGATGGTCACGACGCTCGGGTCACTGCTGCCGTAGCGCAGGGTGGCGCTGCCGGCGGTGGTGTAGTAGTATTCGGCTCCGTAGTTGTTGTGGAATTCATACACATCACCCCGTGGCCGTGTATAAGTAGAGGGGTCAATGTCAAAGGAACCACCATCATATAAAAGATACGTCCATTTGGAATTATCTGCATTATAGGCGTAAAGCAGATAGCCATTGCCCGTGGCGGGAACGCCGGTCCAGGCTCTGGCCTCGGCCTCGGTCATGGGCTGGAAGCCGGGGAGGTCGGAAGGTGTAAGGAGAGTTTCCTGGCCAGCCCACGTGGTGGGGACGTCCAAGTGAGTCACGTCGCCGCCGAAGTGGGCTGCGAAGGCGGAGTTCATCTGCAGCTGGAGGCCGGCGAAGAAGGCCGAGTCGAAGCCGCGGTAGAGTTCAGTAGTAGTGGTGTTGTTGAGGGTGTCGTTGCCGCTGACCCAGGCGAGGGCGGGCAGCGCTTTGTAGGTCACCTTGAGGGCGCGGTTGCCGGC
>ONLW01000005.1 GCA_900318835.1 uncultured Bacteroidales bacterium | reverse complement strand
GTCGGCGCCCGTGTACCGTCGCAGCAAACGCCTCAGCATGAGCCTGCCCGACGAGTTCGCCGGCCGGGAGGTGCACTTCTACGGCTTCGTCGAGGATTACGCCCAGCGGGCGTCGGAGACCTGCTATATTAGTTCCTCGGATGATTCGGATTACTTGGGAAATTTGGATTATTCAAACCTGTTGCAGGAACCGATAATTGATTCTAAAAATGAAAAAAATTTGGAAGTTAACGGAAAAATGTGTTATTTTGTAAAATTTGATAGAAGTGACTGATTTATTATGATATTGATAATCAATAGAGAAAATATGAAACGGATAATAAAAAAACTGTTTCCACTGATACTTGTCGCCGGTGTGCTGGCGCTGACGGGCGTGCAGGTGTCGTGCGGGAGCGGTGCGAGAGGCTATTCGGGAAGCTACTCGGATGGTATCATGTACGAGCGGCATAAGTCGAACAAGGGCCGCAAGGTCAAGTCGAATATCAAGGTGCGTGGCACCAACAAAGCTAATGGTCACACAACAAGGTCTTACTGATGCAGAGCGCTCTTTATCCATTGAAATTCATGCCCCTGTTCAAGAATGTCATCTGGGGCGGCAACAAACTGAAAGGCTACGGCTTCAACTATGCCCCCCTGCCCAACTGTGGCGAGTTGTGGGCCCTTTCGAGTGTCGAGGGACGCGAGAGCGTGATCGCCAACGGCTTTCTGGCCGAGAACACGCTCAATGAGGCCATCGAGATTTACATGGGCGACCTGGTGGGCGACAAGGTTTTCAACCGTTTTGGCACCGAGTTTCCCCTGTTGTTCAAGATTATCGATGCCGCCAAAGATCTCAGCATCCAGGTGCACCCCGACGATGAGTTGGCGCAGAAGCGAGGCATGCCCTATGGCAAGACCGAGATGTGGTATGTTATGGAGGCCGACGAGGGTGCCCGGCTCATCAGCGGGTTTCGTCGCGACACCACGGAGGAGGAGTATCGAGCCGCCTTGGCAGCGGGCCACTTGGAGGACCTGCTCCACAGTGAGGAGCCTGAGGCTGGCGATGTCTATTTCATCCCCGCGGGCCGTGTCCACGCTTTGGGTAAAGGCTTGATGGTGGCCGAGATACAGCAGACTTCCGACTGCACCTACCGCATCTACGACTATAACCGTCGCGATGCCGACGGCAACTTGCGCCAGTTGCATACCGAGGAGGCCATGGATGCCATCGATTTCTCTGGTCTCCAGGGACATGCCCATACGCATTACCATGCCCACATGAACGAGACTACCACGTTGGCAGACTGCCCCTACTTCACCACGCGCCTCATTCCCTTCGACACCCCCATCCGCAAGAACCTTGAGGAGGTTGACTCCTTTGTGGTCTACATGTGTGTCGACGGCATTGCGGCGGTGAAGAGCATGGAGACCATTGTTCCTGTCCACACGGGCGAGTGCGTGCTGGTACCCGCCGTGGCCGACAGCGTGGAGCTCTTCTGTGAGGGTCCTGCCAAGCTGCTCGAGGTGACCATCGACACTACCGGATGGGACGACGACCCGATGCAGGAGGACTGGGTAGCCCAGTTCATCGGCGGCTTGCGCGAGGAACAGGAGCATGACCATGACTGCGGTTGCGGACACCACCACGATCACGACCACTGCGATTGCGGTCATGACCACCATTGCGACCACTGCTAAAGAAAAAAATTTGTCGGATTAAGAAAAATTTACTATTTTTGCACCGCTTTTTATAGTATTATAGGCATTGAATGGTATGTTCGATTTTGAGACATCGGTAACGGGGATTGAGTTCAAAGTGAGACAGTTGGCAGACGAAGTGGCGCGTTTGCGACGGCTGATGTCGGAGAAAGAGAGCCAGTGCTATGAACTGCAAGAAGCATTGAAAAACAGTGAAAAAACAATAAATAACCTAAAAGAAGAGAACAAATTATTAAAACTAGGGAACAAGTTGTCAGAGAAAGGCGAGAGTGCTGAGATAAAACTGAAGATCAATCAAATGATTCGCGCCATTGACAAGAGTCTTGAGATATTGAAGAAAGACAATGGAAACGGTATCGGCATCGGTTAATATAATGGGACGCACCTACAAGCTGCGCGTGGCTTCCGAGGACGAGGAGGCTTTGCGCAAGGCCGCCAGTGTCATCGACGCACAGGCCAAGAGCTATGGCAAGCAGTATGCCTATAACGACCATCAGGACCTGTTGGCAATGGTAGCATTGACGCAAATCACACAATTGACCAAGATACAAGACTCGCTGCGGTTCAAGGACACCGACCTCGCGCAGAGGCTCCAGTCCATCGACAGCGTATTGGAACAAATCCTGCATCCGACTAATACCCAAAACAGTTTGTAAACTCAACACCATTTACAAACCGAGTCGGCTCAGGGGCGGGTAGGTTGTATGGCTGATACGCCCGGCGCTCAAATCCTATAGTTTCAGAGTTTACCATAACTCCAGGCGGGAAATACCGTGATGCAGGATTTCTTTTTTTTGACTGACCTCTCACCCGACACGATAACCGCCGTTCCCACAACAAAAAACAAACAACACAATGACCGTAGTATCTATTATAATCGGAGTTTTGGCAGGCAGTGCCGTGGGTATGTGGCTGACCACCTCCGTATTGCGCAACAAGTTGCTCGCCAAGAGCCAGCAGATCCTCAAGGACGCTGAGGAGAAAGGCGAAGTCATCAAGAAAGATAAGATTCTCCAGGCTAAGGAGCAGTATCTCCAGCTGAAAGGTGAGCACGAGAAGCGCGTCAATGAACAGAACAACAAGATTCGTGAGGCTGAGAACAAGCTGAAACAGCGCGAGCAGAATCTCAGCCAGAAGGTCGACGAGTTGCAGAAGAAGAGCAACGAACTCAAGGGTGTAAGCGAGAACCTCAACAACCAGATTGAAGCCCTCAAGAAGCGTCAGGCCGAAGTGGAGAAAGTCTATAAAGAGAGCGTCACCAAGCTTGAGCATATCGCCGGCATGACCGCCGAGGAAGCCAAACAGCAGTTGGTGGAGGCTATGACAGAGGACGCCCGCGCCGAAGCCTCGACCACCATCATGGACATCGTCGAAGAGGCCAAAATCACCGCTGCCGAACAGGCCAAGAAAATTGTCATCCAGAGCATCCAGCGTACCGCCACGGAGACTGCCGTTGAGAATACTGTCAGCGTCTTCAATCTAGAGAACGAAGAGGTTAAGGGCCGTATTATCGGTCGTGAAGGCCGCAATATCCGTACTCTTGAGAGCCTTACTGGAGTGGAGATTATCATCGATGACTCGCCTGACGCCATTATCATCAGCGGCTTCGACCCCGTGCGCCGCGAGATTGCACGCCTGTCGCTCCACAAACTGGTCACAGACGGCCGTATCCATCCCGCCCGCATTGAGGAGGTGGTGGCCAAGACCCGTCGCCAGATTGAGCAGGAGATCAACGAGGTCGGCAAGCGCACTTGCATCGACCTCGGTATCCTCAATATGAACCACGAGCTAATGCGCATGGTGGGTCGCATGAAGTACCGTTCGTCTTATGGTCAGAACTTGCTGCAGCACAGCCGCGAGGTGGCCAACCTGGCTGCAACCATGGCCTCCGAGCTGGGATTGAACCCCAAGCTTGCCAAGCGCGCCGGCCTGCTGCACGATATAGGCAAGGTGCCTGAGACCGACCCCGAAATGCCGCACGCTATCTTCGGCATGAAGCTCGCTGAGAAATACAAAGAGCATCCTGACATCTGCAACGCCATCGGCGCCCACCACGACGAGATGGAAATGACTAACCTCATCAGCCCCATCATTCAGGTGGCCGACGCTATCAGCGGTGCCCGTCCCGGCGCCCGTCGCGAGGTTGTCGAGGCCTACATCAACCGCCTCAAGAAGCTCGAGGACATGGCTATGACCTACCCCGGAGTGGTGAAGACCTATGCCATCCAGGCCGGCCGTGAGCTGCGTGTCATTGTGGGTGCCGACAAGGTGACCGACGTGGAGGCCAACAAGCTCAGCTTCGACCTTTCCAAGCAGATCCAGAACGAGATGACCTATCCTGGCCAGATCAAGGTCACGGTCATTCGCGAGACTCGCGCCATTAACTACGCGAAATAAAGGTGTTACTGGTTAAAGGTTACAGATAATGTTATCATTAGCCATCCATTGGAATATAGACCCGGTGATGTTTAACATCGGGTCTTTTGGCTTGCGCTACTATTCGCTGGGTTTTCTTGTGGCCTTCGTCCTGGGCTACTGGATTGTCTCGCGGATGTTCAAGCGTGAGAACGTGAGGGCTGACTACCTCGACAGCCTGGTGGTCTACATGTTCCTCGCCACCCTTGTGGGTGCCCGTCTGGGCCACTGCCTCTTCTACGAGCCTGACTATTTCCTCACCTCCGAGCATTGGCTGGAAATCGTCTGGCCTTTCCGCAACGGCCAGTTCACGGGCTTCGAAGGTCTGGCTAGCCATGGGGCCGCCGTGGGCATCTTGGTGGCCATGTGGCTCTACTGGCGCCACTACGCTATGAATATCTGGTGGATTCTCGACCGCATGGTCATTGTCATCGCCCTCGGCGGTGCTTTCATCCGCTTGGGAAACCTCTTCAACAGCGAGATTTACGGCCATGCCACCAACCTGCCGTGGGGATTCATCTTCGACCGCAACGGTGAGACCGTCGCCAAGCATCCCACGCAGCTCTACGAGAGTCTCAGCTATTTCGCCATCTTCGGTACCTGCCTGTGGTACTACCTCCGCAAGAAGGGCAATGTCCGCAGCGGCAGCATCTTCGGCTGGTGGCTGGTGGCACTGTTCGGCGTGAGGTTTCTCATCGAGTTCGTCAAGAACGACCAGGTGGACTTCGAGGCCGGTATGGCGCTTAACATGGGTCAGCTCCTCAGTCTGCCTTTCATCGCCGCAGGCCTGGTCATTGCATGGCTCTCACATAAAGAAAAATTCCCGCAGGGACCCTTCCCTAAGGGAGAGATAGTTACATTTAAAGAAAAGGAGAAAAAGAAATGAAAACGCTTATATTAGTACGTCATGGCGAAAGCGCCTGGAACAAACTGAATCTTTTCACCGGCTGGACCGATGTGGACCTTACCGAGGCCGGCATCAAAGAAGCCTACGAAGCTGGCAAACTGCTGAAGGCCGAGGGCTACCGTCCTGAACTTTGCTTTACCAGCTACTTGAAACGTGCCGTCAAGACCCTCAACGAAATTCTCGACGCCATGGATATGGATTGGTTGCCTGTGCAGAAGAGTTGGCGCCTCAACGAGAAGAGCTACGGCGCCATCCAGGGCCTCAACAAGGCCGATACCGCCGCCAAATACGGCGATGAACAGGTGCTCCTCTGGCGCCGCTCCTTCGATGTGCAGCCCCCGGCACTCGACCTCCATGATGAGCGCAGCCCCCGTGTCGACCCTCGCTACAACGAGATTCCCGACAACCTCATCCCTCTCACCGAGAGCCTCAAGGACACCATCGAACGTCTCATGCCCTACTATCGTGGCACCATCCTTCCCGCCTTCGAGAACCGCAACACCCTTATGGTGGTGGCCCACGGCAACTCGCTCCGCGGCATCGTCAAAGAGCTCAAAGGCATGTCGAACGACGAGATAATTAAGTTCAATTTGCCCACGGCAGTGCCCTATATCTTTACTTTTGACGACCAGATGCGCCTCATTGAAGACAAATTCCTCGGTGACCCCGAAGTTATCGCTGCTAAGATGCAAAGTGTTGCTAATCAGGCAAATAAGAAGTAAACTATAACAGATGACGCTGGCCGATTCCAATGAAAATGAAAAAAAATTTGGCCAGTTCAAAAAATGTTCGTACTTTTGCAAAGAACACACGGAGAGGTGGGTGAGTGGCTGAAACCAACAGTTTGCTAAACTGTCGTACTCGATTAGGGTACCGGGGGTTCGAATCCCCCCTTCTCCGCCAAAAGACGCCCCGAAAGGCGTCTTTTTTGATAAGCCTCCGGGGCATAGCGAAGCCCGGTTATCGCGCCTGCTTTGGGAGCAGGAGACCCCCAGTTCGAATCTGGGTGCCCCGACATAAAGAGAGAAAGATGGCCCCGTAGCTCAGCTGGATAGAGCAACTGCCTTCTAAGCAGTAGGTCCTGCGTTCGAATCGCAGCAGGGTCACCAACCTCAGGAAACGCCTCCCGAAAGGGTGGCGTTTTTTTTATATCCCTATGTCAACCCTACCAACGACCTACCATCACCTACTGTAGTAGGTGATGGTAAGGAGATGGTAAAGACTTGGGTAAGACTTGGTGGGTACATGGTATTGACCTCTAGGTGTTTATGCCGGTAGATAAAACAAGTTTTTTCCAGTCTTGGGAAATTTTGTACTTTTGCAGTCAAATACAGACTGTTGTATGGCTGGAAAATATACCTACGAGTACCCGCGGCCAATGCTGACGGCCGACTGCATGGTGACTAATTCACGGGGCGAGGTGTTGCTCGTCCGTCGGGGCAATGAGCCCTATAAAGGTTTTTGGGCGTTGCCGGGCGGCTTCATGGAGATGGACGAGACTCTGGAGCACTGCGCCGTGCGCGAACTCGACGAGGAGACACATCTGAAAGTCAGCGCGAAAGACATTCGACTGATCGGTGTCTACAGCATCACCGATCGGGATCCACGAGGGCGCACGGTGACGGCGGCGTACCTTGTCAAAGTGGATGTCGTCAATGCCTTGGCCGGAGACGATGCCGCCGAGGTGCGCTGGTGGCCTCTCAACGCGCTGCCGCCCTTGGCCTTTGACCACGCTCAGATAGTGTCAGACGGGCAGAGATTGTAGCACTTCGGGGTAGCCGATCTCACGTAGGTATTCGTAAGCGCCCTCCGTGCGAAGGAGATCCTCCGGGGCGTGGGCATCGGTGCTGACGATGACTGGAATGCGGAGCTGTTTCATCTCTTCGATGAGCCACTTGCCGGGGTAGTAGTCGGCATGACGGCCCTTGTAGATGCCGCGGGTGTTGATTTCGCAGATGAGGTCGAGCTCTTTGATGAGATGGATGGTCTCGAGGGCGAGGTCGCGGTACCAGGGTTCGTCCTCGTGGAAGTAGCGGTCGCGGTTGTGCATCACTATCTTGTCGGGGTGGCCGACGATGGTGGGGCGGTTGCGCTCCAGCATGGCGTTCTCGTTGTGGAAGTAGGCGCGGACGCCACGACGGATGTCGCCGCCGAAGTGCTTCATCAGACCTTCGTCGTAGGTCTGGTAGCGGCTGCCGTCAATCATCCATAGGTCTTCATTGCTGTGTGGTGTAACGCCTTCGGGAGGAATCAGATGCACGCTGCCGATGGTGTATTCCAGTCCGCCCTTTTTTATCAGGGGCGTGAAATCCTCGAGCATGCCCGGTACATAGTCCATCTCGAGGCCGAGGAGTATCTTGATACGGTCGGCATATTCTTCCTTAAGAGCGCGGATTTCGTTGCAATAGCCTTCATAATTGATGATAGAAAAGGTATTCTCAAAGGGCAATGGACAGTGACCGGTAAATCCCAACGCGATGAAGCCATGGGCCACGGCGAACTCCACCATCTCGCGTGGCGTGGCCTTTCCGTCGCAGTAGCTGCTATGGGTATGATAGTTGATTTTCATAAACGATAGCCTAACCTTAGGACCAGCATCAAGGGGTTGATTGTACCGGCACTAAATCCGGCACTCCCGTTGGAGGTGACACTCGGGGTGAGATAGGCGGCAGCAGTGGTTATCTCATAGTCCTCGTAGCCCTCCAGATTGAATTTCCCCAGGTAGAGGAATCCAAAATCGACGAGCCAGTGTTCTTCCATCACCATGCCGACGGCAATGCGGAAGGCCAATCCCGGGGTGCTGTAGAAATGGTCCGTATAGCTATAGTCGGTCAGGTTATCCCAGGGACCTATTGTAAACGGCGCGGAAGCCCCTCTCAGCTCGCCGCTGCGGTCGTTGATCCATCGCAGGGCGATACCCAACTGGGCCTCGAAGTAGGCTTTGAAATTGCCGCCGATAGATTCTTCGTGGTGAAGTCCGGCGAGGATGGGCATATTCATGAAACTGGGGTTGGTGGATTCTGCTTTTTGGAAGACATTGGAGGCTTCGACCTGCAAGTTGCGGATATTATTCCTGACAGAGGTATTGACAAAGGAGTAGAGGAAATCAACACTTAGGAGGAGTGAGGTTTTGCCATTGCCTAGTGGTTTGAGATAGGAGATGCCGAGGTCAAAGCCTAGGCCGGCACCACCCTTGGTGCTATTGGGAGAGATAAGCGCCCAGTCGTTGTTTTTAATGTCCACATCGCCGAAGTCTCCTATGGCATAGCTTCCTCCCAAAAAGAATGACCAGTTTGACTTTTGTGCTGAAGCGGAGGAAAAGAGTGAAGAATGAAAGGTGAGAATCAAGCTTGCGACAGCAAAGAAATGAGTTGCTTTTTTCATGGATGAATATAGTTTTAGTCGATTAAAAAGCATAGGTCATACTGAGGGAGAGGCGGAGGTTGCCCACGGGGTCGGAATAGCCGGCACGGGTGTATTCGGCTTCGCCGGTGAAAGAGAGGCCATTGCCGGTGGTATAGGTGAGGCGGGGCTGGATGCGCCAGAGGTATTTCATGTCGTGTCCGCGGCCGAAACAATGGACGAAGTCGGTATTGCCGTAGTCGAGGTTTTTAGCGAAGCCCATGAAGAGGCCGGGGCGCCAGTGGCCCTCGTTGCGCTCGACGTCAATCCACACAGTATTAAAATGCCAGTCCTGGAAAGTACTGTCGGCCAGCATCAGGTAGCCACCCAGCGAGCAGCCTTCGTAGAGGCTGTTGTTGAGGAGCGTCTGGGCTTTGACGGTGACGGGGCCGAGCGTAGCCTTGCCGAAGAGACTCCAAGAGAAGGAGGAGTAGAGGTCGGTGGAGGACTGTACGGCGGCATAGGTCGTCTGTACCATGGGCTGGATGGTCTTCAGGTTGGCGGCGACGCCGAAGAAAAGGTTATCGGTGCGGAAGCGCAGCTGGGCGTTGAGTTCAGGGATAAGGCTGTGACGGGCGAACTGAGTGCTACTGGTGGGCGTGCCGTTGAGCACACCCTGGCTCATGTTGTCGAGCTGCCACTGGGCGACGGCAACAGCCTCGATGGCATCGTGATGGTACTCGTAGCGCACCTGCGGCTGACGGGCATAGCAATGGAAAGGCGCGCCCATATTCAGCGGGTTAGTCATCGGCATAATCTCGTGGATGACCATCGCATACCAGTACTGACCCGCAAGGAGCTTGTGGTGGCCCCAGTCGAGGGTGATGTAGGCGTGACGCAAGCGCAGGTCGTTGATGGTAGCGTTGGTGCTACCGGTGAAGTCGCCCTCGATATAGGCGCTGGTTTTAGCTCCCAGCATCTCGGGGCCGGTGATTTTGAGCCCGAGGCGGGCGGTGATGGCCAGCATATTGGCCTGCCAGCCGTCGTTGAGGTCGTTGCCGAGACTGTCTTTTAGGATGGGTTTAGGGTAAAAGAGCATCATATCCTCACGGCCACCCACCACGCTGCGGCTATCGGCATAATAGTGGGGATTGACGAAGCCGTGAAAGTCGAAGGAGAATGGGCTCTGCGCCTCTAGTTGAAGTAGTTGAACTAGTAGGACTATGAATACTAAAACTTTTTTCATTTCTTGCTTCCTCCGGCCAGTGCGAGAATGAGTCCAAGCGCGACACCCAGGAGGGCGGCGAAGAGCACTTGGAAGGTGGAGGGCAGGATGAAGGTGATGGTGTGCATCGGGAACCAGAAGAGGGGGATAGTCTTCTTGATGACGAGGTTCCACTGGATGTCCCAGTTGACCTTCTTGCTCATAATCTCGCGCATCTTCATGGGGCGAAGGAGGCCCGCCATAGTGCCACCGTTATCGGTAATGTGGATGTCGGTACATTTGTGGAAGGTCATCATTACGGGGGCAAAGATGCTGTTCATCAGCACCGAGACGGCGAAAGCGATACCTAGCTTGCCCCAGGTGAACTCAGCGGCATTGAATACCGCTGCCAGTGAGCCTTTCTCGCAGCTTCCCACGGTCTCCAAGAAAGCGGGAACACCGACCTTGAAGATGACCATCGACATAGCGATTGCCATGCCGAGGAAACCCCACACAATCATGCGGGGAGCCACACCGAAGCCCTTCTCGTTGTAGACACCCTTGCGGATGCGAAGAGCCAGCATCTCACCGAGGGTGGCAAGGATGGCGAACTTGAAGAAGGCCATGATATAGGGATGTGCGGCTGTGGCGGTACAGAACCATGCGAAGAAGCCTGTGGCCGGAATAAAGAAGGGCGTCAACACTGCAATGACGCAAAGAATGAGTATCCAGTCTCCTTTTTTCATATAACTCTTAACTTTTTAGTTCATAACTTATAATTGCCACGTTGCGCCGTCTTTGCCATCTTTTACAGTAACACCAGCGGCGTTGAGGGCGTCGCGTATTTTGTCGCTGGTGGTCCAGTCTTTGTTGGCTTTGGCGGTGGCGCGGATGTCGAGGATGATGTGCATCAGTCCGTCGATGAGAGCGGTGTTGTCGTTCGAGGTCTCGTCTTTCATGCCGAGGATGTCGAAGAGGAAGGTGTCGAAGACGCCCTTCAACTCGTTGATGTCGGCTTGGGTGAGTTTCAGCTTTCCGTCGTTGGCCTGGTTGATGATGCGGGCTGCGTCGAAGAGGTGACTGATGACGATGGGAGTGTTGAAATCGTCATTCATAGCCTCATAGCAGAGCGTGCGGTATTTGTTCACGTCAGCACCACTTTCTTTGGATGGCTGTAGGCGCGACAACGTCTTGTGGGCTTCCATCAGTTTGGTGAAACCTTTTTCGGAGGCTTGCAGGGCTTCGTTGCTGAAGTCGACGGTGCTGCGGTAGTGGGCCTGCAGGATGAAGAAGCGGATGGTCATGGGCGAGTAGGGCTGCTCGAGCATTTCCTTGCCGTCCTTGTCTTTATGGCTACCGGTGAAGAACTCGTCAAGGGTGATGAAGTTGCCCAGAGACTTGCCCATTTTCTGGCCATTGATGGTAATCATGTTGTTGTGCATCCAGTAGCGGCAGGGCTCATGGCCGGTGGAGGCCACGCATTGCGCTATCTCGCTTTCGTGGTGCGGGAAGACAAGGTCCATGCCGCCACCGTGGATGTCGAAGGGCGAGCCGAGGTATTTGGCACCCATGGCGGTACATTCGGCATGCCAGCCGGGGAATCCGTCGCTCCAAGGCGAAGGCCAGCGCATGATGTGCTCAGGCGAGGCTTTCTTCCACAGGGCGAAGTCGCCAGAGAAGCGCTTCTCTTCCTGACCGTCGAGCTCACGTGTGGTGGCGAGCATTTCCTCGATGACACGGCCACTGAGGCGGCCGTATTTGTGTGTTTCTTCTTGGTATTTGCGTACGTCGAAGTAAACGCTGCCGTTGGATACATAGGCGTAGCCGGCATCGAGAATCTGCTGCACGAGGGCTATCTGCTCAATGATGTGGCCGCTGGCGTGGGGTTCAATGCTGGGCGGCAGCACGTTGAGTTTCTCCATGGCGGCATGGTAGCGGTTGGTGTAGTATTGTGCCACTTCCATGGGCTCGAGTTGTTCGAGACGGGCTTTCTTGGCGATTTTATCCTCACCCTCGTCGGCATCATGCTCCAGATGACCCACATCGGTGATGTTGCGCACATAGCGCACCTTGTAGCCGAGGTGGCTGAGGTAACGATATACCACGTCGAAGGTAATGGCGGGACGTGCGTGACCCAGATGGCCGTCGCCGTAGACGGTGGGGCCGCACACATACATGCCCACACGGCCCTCGGTCAGTGGGCGGAAGAGTTCCTTGTTGCGAGACAAGGTATTGTAAATCAACAATTGTTGTTCCATAATGCAATTATAATAAAATGCAAAAATACGAAAAAAATCCCTCATATTGGAAAAAAATAGTACCTTTGCATTTGGAAACGAAGCAATGTCTATGCATTACAACGCCTATAGCGCCTATTTCCGCGAGCATTTTGGTACGCGGGTACAGAAGTTGTCGATTGACGGCGGCTTCAGCTGTCCCAATCGTGATGGCCGTTGCAGTACAGGGGGGTGTACCTTCTGCACCAACGAGGCCTTCAACCCCTCCTACTGCCGACGGGTGGCATCCATCACAGAACAGCTTGATGAGGGCATCGCCTTCCATCGCCACCGCTACCGTTCGGCTCCGGTATACCTGGCATATTTCCAAGCATATAGCAATACATATGCGCCCCTCGAGGTGCTGCGTGAGCGCTACGACGAGGCGCTGCGCCATGAGGGGGTGGTGGGGCTGGTTGTTGGTACGCGCCCCGACTGTGTCGACGGCTCTGTGCTCGACCTGCTGGCAGAGTACTCAAAGAGATACTATGTGGCTGTGGAATATGGTATTGAGAGTTGTTACGACCGCACGCTGAGGGCTATCAACCGTGGCCATGATTTTGCCTGCACGCAGGCAGCGATTCGAGCCACCGCTGAACGCGGACTTCCCGTGGGCGGCCATCTCATCTTGGGCCTCCCCGGAGAGAGCCGCGACGACCTGCTGGTCGAAGCCGACATTGTCAACTCACTGCCGCTCACCACCGTCAAATTCCACCAATTGCAGATTCTCCACGGTACCGAGATGGAACGTCAGTATCAGGACGAGGCTTTCAGAAAGTCACTGTTGCAACTCTCTCTCGATGAATATATTGCACTCATATGTGACTTGCTGGAACGGCTACGGACCGATCTTGTGGTGGAACGGTTGGCCGGCGAGGTGCCGCCGCGCTACCAGGCCTGTCCCGAGCGCAGTTTTCGCCGCAAGGACGGTCGTCTGCTGCGCAACGAAGAGATTCCGGCTCTGGTGGAGGCCGAACTCACCCGTCGTGGAACCCGGCAGGGCTACCTCTATAGTCAATTGCCCAACGGTAAAACCATAACAATATGAATATCACCCTTATCTCGGCGGTGTTGCCGGTACTCATCCTGCTGTGTTTCATCTATAAGAAAGACAGGCTGCAGCCCGAACCTATAGGAAAGCTTGCCTGGGTTTTCTTTGTGGGCTGCCTGAGTGTTGTGCCAGCTTCGCTCATGGAGATGTTTCTCGGCGCATTCACTCCTTTCGATCCGGTGGCTGGCGGCCTTTTCACTGGCTATGTTGTGGCCGGTTTCAGCGAGGAACTGTGCAAGTTACTGCTCCTGTTGTGGGTTATTTGGAAGAGTCCCTATTTCGACGAATATTTCGATGGCATTGTCTATGCCGTCTTCCTTTCAATGGGCTTTGCCTGTATCGAAAATATCATGTATGTCTTTTCGAGCGAAGCCCCGATGTATATCGCCCTCACGCGCGGCCTGTTGGCGGTACCGGCCCACTTCCTTTTCGCCGTCATCATGGGTTACCATCTGGCGTTGGCCAAGTTCGACCTCCCCAACCGTCGCACCCACCTCCTCCATGCCTTGCTCTACCCCGTGTTGCTGCACGGCACTTACGACGCCCTCCTGATGGTCAGCGACGCCTTCACCCAAGGCACCGACAACGAAATGACGATTGGTGTGGTCTTATCGGGGGTGTTGACCATCGTTTTCATTGTCTTTGACATACTTATGTGGCGTTGGGGCATCAAGCGCATCAAACGTATGCAAGAACGCTCAAAAGAGCAAAATTTCGACCGCATGCACCCCTTCGACGGCTTCAAATGGAATGTCCTCTGAAAAAAAATGAAAATTTAAAGCACTGATAATCATTATGAATCCCGAAGTTTAATCCTTAAACCGAAAAAAAATTTTGCCATATCGGAAAAAGATTGTACTTTTGCACCCGATTTCAAAGGAAATCAGCCGGGGTATTAGCTCAGTAGGCTAGAGCGCTTGCATGGCATGCAAGAGGTCATCGGTTCGACTCCGATATACTCCACAACAAAGAGGGTCGCAGGAACGGCCCTTTTTTAATAAAGGAACTTTGGGGTAGTAGCTCATCTGGTAGAGCATTTGGTTCGCAATCAAAAGGTAGTGGGTTCGAGTCCCATCTACTCCACAGAAAGAGGCTTTTTTAAGCCTTTTTTTTCGTTCATATAACATTGATTTATAGTATAAATACGGCATTTTCAAAAAGAATGCAGTTTGATGTTGTTTTAGTTCAATTATATCACATTTTAGTTTATTTTATCACATTTTTATCACACGTCTCAAAAAATTGTTGTATCTTTGCACCCGATAAATATTGAAATTATGGCAAAGAAAACCAACACCAGGAACACAGCCATTGTGCAATTGTATGAGCGTGAACTGAAAAGCGGCGCAATACGTTTCTATTTGCACTATACAATAGACGGCCAGCAGACACGGGAAGCGTTGAAAAGTATTCCCATTGTTAAAAAAGACGATAAGCAAGCCTACAAAGAAGCAAAATGCAAAGCCCAAGCGATTGCTTTTGAAAGAACCGCAGAGATACGAAACGGGCAAATCGGTATAACCAGCGGCAACACGAAAATACTGCTATACGATTGGATTTTGCATTGTGCTGACCAGGCCGAAAAACGGTCAACCGAGGTGCAGAACCGGCACACTTGGGGACGTATGTTGAGACAGACCGCAACCGTCCTCGTTGAGTATGCAGGGGCGCAAGTGAAATTAACAGATGTTGACAAAGATTTTGCAAAGGGGTTTATTGAGTACCTACAAAACACCTACACCATCAAGAAAGACCCCAACCAAAAAGGGGGTGTGAAAAACGAGGGGAAACACTTGTCACCCAAATCGGCACAAAAGAAATACACATGCTTACACTTTGCACTTAACGAAGCCGTCCGCGATGAACTGATACCACGAAACCCGTGCAACCTTATTGCAAAAACTGACAAAATAAAGGTGCCGGAAAGTACACGCGAGTATTTGACAGAGGAAGAATTAAAGAAGTTGGAAGCAACACCGACAGAATCAGCCGTGCGCAATGTGTATTTGTTTATGTGTTGTTGCGGTTTACGCATATCCGATACAAAGGGGTTGAGGTGGAGCGACATTGAAAAAGACGGCGAACGGTGGCGGCTACGTATTCGCCAACAAAAGACAAAAACACCCCTATATTTACCACTTTCCGACACGGCACGGGCATATTTACCAGCACGGGGAGAGCAAGCCCCCAGCGACTTGGTATTTGCAGACCTCCCGACAGAGCCAGCGTTAAACAGAGCATTGAAACGTTGGGCGGCAGCGGCAGAGATAAACAAAACGCTGACCCTACACACGGCGCGACATACTTTTGCAACGCTGATGTTGACAAAGGGCGCGGACTTGTATACAACAAGCAAATTGCTCGGTCATACCGAAGTGGGGACAACACAGATATACGCCAAAATTATTGACAAAAAGAAAGAGGATGCAGTCGACCTCTTGAATAACATATTTTGAAAGGGGACAGCACTATGACAACTACAATTGAAAGCAAGTTTTTTGAGATATACAAGTTCGGAAACGTGGCAGATAGATGTTTGTTTTATTTGAGGTGGAAATATGATATTAGAGAGTACAGAACAAAAAACGGATGGCGGCTGACTGATACAGGTGCAAGGAACTTGGAGGAATTGCCATCAAAACTATTTGCAGCGGCAACCAATATTGATTTTTCCGCAGAGGAAGTTATTGAAGAGGTACGGGGAAATGTTGACACCCTGGAAGAGAACGCGGCCAAACTATACCGCTATTTGCGGCACGATGTTATTAAGCCGCTAAAATACATTTCGGAGCAATCCGAGCTGATAGGGTCAGTAAAATGCAGCATAATTTGTGTTTCACACCAATTCACAGCGGAAATTGTAGCGTTTAACATACTATTTGACCTATTGGAAGAGTTTATAAATCGATTGGATGCGCTTTTATTGGAATATGGTATTGATTTAATGGAACTGCAAAAAGAATGCGGCATTACATTGAAACAAGGGCGAAATATTGAAGATATTGCACCATATATCGGCACACCCGAACTCACCCAGCGTTATATTGATGCGCTAACACTAGGTGGCACAGCCAGCGCAGACCCAAACGGCCAGCAGCCGACAGACAGACAATCGGGGTACGATGTGCAGCCGTTTAAAGTACCTGAATGCATACGCATCGATAAAGCAGAAAAGATGTTAAAAAAACTTGAAAGCGTTAGAGGGTACAAAGGCAAAGAAGTATTGAACCGCAGCACAACACCCTGGGACGTGTCAGCAAAAAGCGATTGGGCATATGTAGCCCAGGAACTGACAAAGAGATTGAAATTGGCAGATAGGGTTGATTGGCAGATGTGGGCAAATTTGATAGGAACGCCACGAAATACATTGCGAAACGCAAGCCGCTCCGCATATGCAGCAGCCGGAAGCAATGCAATATTAACGGCACTTAACGAGTTGGAATAAAGCAATTACACCCCCTATTGTACCCCTACATTTAACCCCCAAGTGTAGGGGTTTTTGTTTATATTTCATTGTACTTTTGCAGCGTTGAACAATTGAGGATTAACGTGTCACACCTCGGTTGTTCGATGCGATGAGGGAGCGCGACACCATAGACACCCTCACAGATACAAAGTGCAATTAAAATGAGCATTGATGAACGATTAGAACGTATTGAACAATTAACACTACTCGCGGCAAAAGATGTGCTTACAACTGACGATGTGGCAGCATACACGGGGCTATCAAAGGGATATCTTTACCAACTTGTAAGCCACAGGGCAATACCACACTATAAAAGCGAGGGCGGTCGGTACACCTACTTTAAGAAAACGGAAATTGCCCAATGGCTTACAGCCCACCGAGTGGCCACAAAAGCCGAGGACGAAGCCCAGGCCGCAGCCTACGTTGTCAATAACCCGTTAAAGCGGAAAGGGGGTGTAAAATGAGAGAACAACAAACATTCTTTGGAGAAAAGATTGTGCCGGAAGCATACGCACAACAAGCCATTATGGCAGTTATGGCAGACGGACAACCCCGAAGCACGCGGCAATTAATGAGGGATGCACGAATATCAGACCCCAGGGCAACAATACGCACTCTTCGAGACAAAGGAATTGACATTGTGGACGAATGGCAAAAGAACAGCCACGGAATCCGCTACAAGATTTATTGGATTAATAAACACAACCTATAAAGCCGTTATGATACCCAAAGGACAATGCCCCGTTACGGGCTATGATAGGCAGTCGGTGAAGTGTGCAAATTGCCGCTATAACAGAGTATACAACCCCGAAATGTTTTTGTATACCCAAGAAACGACCAACAAGACAAACGGAACAATGTGTATTGCTACCGATGCGGATATACCAAGACGGCGAAGAAAGGCACATTAAGACGGATGCAGGGCGAGGGGTGGCAACCATACCACCCCAGCCAAGCACGTAGTTCACGCCCGTACAACATTTATCGCGTGCGCGCGATAACAAGGTGAACGAGTACCCCAAAATTGGAGACCACAACAAACGATGATTGACACCCTCAATATGATAGTGGAGAAATACGATGTCGGGCAAGATTTTGACCCGTACAGCGTGGCAAATTATATTGAGGTGACCGAGTACGCAGAAAACAAGAAAACGGGTTATATTGTGCGCGGAACATTGAACAATTACAAAGTGGCTATCAACGAAAGGGGAATTATTTACCTCAATGGCAGTTTGGCAAAGTATAGGAACGGCACAAACGCCAACGGAGAATTGAGCAGAACCGAAGCAGCCGAAGCGGTGCAGATGATGAGCGATGCGCTACATCTTGACATTGCAGCAACGGCAAAGGTCGCAAGGGTTGATATTGCGGTCAACATACCGACACAGCAGCCACCAGCAACATATTTTCAGTATTTGGGCAACAAATCGCGATACAAACGAATAATGCAGGCCGATACAACGCTACTATACAAGATACAGCACCGACAATTGCAATTCTACGATAAAGCAGCAGAATCCCCAAGGGTGCAGCCAGCGGCATTGTTGCGGTATGAATTGCGGTTAATAGGGCAGATACGCCGCCAACTGCATATTGCCGAAGCAACGCCAGCAGCATTATTGCAGCCGCAGACATACTCGAAAATGGTGCAGATGTGGAGAGACGAGTATTTTAATATAGCCAAGATAAACCACAATAACGCCGATATGGAAGAAATAACAACTTTTGGGAAGTGGAAAGAGGTATATATAGCCAACCTTATAAGGGAAGCCGGGAACGAGCGCGGAGAGAACGCATTGACAGCCGCCGCCAACCTTGATAAAAAGGAGCGTTACAAGGCGCGTAAGTGGCTCACGGAGCAACTGACAAAGGACACCGCAGACAGTAGCCCCATTGATGAAATAACACACGCTATCGAAGCAACTGCAGCAGCGGCCACCAGAGAATAAAAGTCGGAACTAGGGCAATAATAAAGGCCAGCCGCCGTTAAATTGTTGCAATATGGCAAAACGCCTACGATATAGGGATTTGGTCAAAATGACAATATTTGACCTAACAGACGATGTTAATTTGATTAATGCCGTCACGGGTGGAGATTACACCGACCGCAAAGATTATGAGGAAAAAACACAATTGCGGTGGTTAAAGAGAAAGATAAGGGCTGAACATATGTTGCAATACGCAGCATATACAAACGATTTGCACCTGGAATCCATTGCACTAAAATATGTGTTGAACGCTGAAAAACTAACAGAGCGGGACAAACACAAAGAAGAAATGCGCATTTTTAGAGAAACGGGAATACACGTTATTGTTGATTAGTAACGGCACGAAACGCCACGTTTTCAAATACATTCAATAACTTTTCAATAACTTCACCGATAGAACAATGGTCTATCAGCGTTTTGTTTGTACCTTTGCAACGAAAACCAACAAACAAAACACAATGGCAGAGACTATGACCATCGAAGAAAGGGCGGCACGCTTTAACAGCATTGACGAAGCAAACGAATATTATGCAGCCCGTACAAAGAAGCTGATGCAGCAACTCGGCAAGTTAAGAGAAGAAATTAACGTCTTGCAATATGAGCATAAAGACATTTGCACCATCATAAACAGCAGGGGACACGAAGCCAGCGCAAACAGCAAACACGAAACCCCACACGCAAAATTGTGCGACAAAGAACCCAAGGAATACGACAAATAAATACTTAGCAATATGGCAGAATTAGATGAAACCCAGATGCGGCAAGTTGCCGACATTGTTTCCCAAGCAATTGGGAAAGTGACCGAGAAATTTAGTGAAGTCCTAACTGGGATGATGCAGCAACGTAATGCAGCCAGCACAAACCAGGACGGCCAGCAGCAAGAGGACGAAAGGGCAAAGGTGAGAGAACGCCTTGCCAAGTCAATAAGCGACCGAATGCCCGAAATGAATGGCATTGATTTGGAGGGATGCTCCGAACCAGTATTGCAGTATGTGGCAAAAGCCGCCGACCTCGGAGGAAAGCAGATTTTTTGCGAGTAAACAAGAATAAACGAGCAATGGCAAACAGCAACCCAAACACAAAAGGCATTGAGGGTAACAAGTGGCATAAAGGCCGCAGTGGAAACCCAGCCGGACGGCCAAAGAAGCGCACACGGGACGTTTACGCCCTTGTTATGACCCCGACAGAAGCAAAGAAATTTGAGGGGCTGACAGCCGAGGAAGTGCGCGACTTGGACACGGCATTGTTGTCAATGCGCTTGGATGAAGTGAGCAACCTCGCCAAAGCGATTGAAGCCCCGTTATACGTGCGCGGCTTGGCAATGGCCATATTGACCGAAACCAAGCAGGGCAAATGCGGCACAATAGAGCGATTGAGAGAACGTTTATATGGAAAGGCAGTGCAGCCAGTAGAACTGACTGGCAAAGATGGGTCGGCTCTTATTCCTCCGGCACGAGTGCTTACAAAAGACGAAGCACGGGAATTGTTAGACGATTTGGAGAAGCGGTATTAACAGCGAATAAGGGCAATAATACAGCGATTATCGAGCCTTTGCAGGGGGTGGCAGTTGCGCCACCCCTAATTTGTATTTAAGCAATTCAATTTGATATTGGTTGACACGTTCAATAAGGTGGCTGTTTTGCTCGGTCAGTTGCTGAATTATTTGCAACAATAGGGAAACAACACCATCCGAAACCCCGTTGTTAATGCAGATTGAGCCGTTGTTATTGCCATTGACAATATTTTGAAAACCGCCGTTATTTATGCAATTTGAGCCAAATACGGTTGATTGTGCCGAAAGGTTGCCAACATTAGTGCTATTCATAATTGTATCATTTTGGGTGCAAAAGTACGAAAAAAAAACGAAATAGCAAAATAAAATATTGATTTTTAACCCTTTGACGTATTATAGTAATGCGTTATGTTTTAGTGATTGATGATGTTGAACCAGCGTATTAAAGTAATACGCAATACGGGGAAAAAGTGGGTCGTTTTTCGGTCTGTATTTTTGTAACTCACTGAAATTCAATATGGGTTATAGAGCAACGTTAATTGTAAACAAAAACGGGTCGCAAAACATACAAATACCCCTGATTGTTGTGGCAAATGTATGAAAGTGCCAGCCGTATGAATACAAATGCATTCAATATCAATGCAAGTGCAATGCAAATGCACATAAAACCGAATGCAAATGTATTGTTAGGACTGAAAAAAGATTAAGCCCAAACCTGGTTCGTAGGGTTACAGCCTACGGCAGCGTTTGGACTTAATCCGATTGCAAAAGTACAACTTTTTTTTGAACTGACAAAATATAGTTTGTATTTTGAGAAAAATACAATGTGATTGCAGATGCGATGTTTTGCAAGGGGTGTAGCACTTGCCACATTTTGCTAGCCAATATTGTGGCATTTGCCACATTTTGCCAGCCAATACAAATGTATGGTGCAAATGTTTTTTGCCATATTCAAAAAAAGTAGTATTTTTGCACTTGGAATGAAGAAATAAAATGCCGCTCAAAAGGTGCCAAATTTTCAATATTTATCACATTTTTATCACACAGAACCATATTTGAGCGGCTAAATGACTGAAATGGCAATATATATACGGGTGGTATTGAGAGCCATCTACTCCACAAGGGCAGGAGGCTGAATAGCCTTCTGCCCTTTTTTTTGTGCCCTCCTGCTGCCAGGGAGGTGTTTTTGCCCGGCTATCCACCTGCCGTCACCCTACTATCTTCTACCATCGTAGGGAATGGGTAGGTGTTGGGTAGGAGATGGGTAAGTGTTGGGTAAGAGTTGGTGGATAGTGTGGATTGATTATCAGGCGATTAATGGTGATAAAAAAGCACCCTTTTTTGGAGAAGGGTGCTCGAAAGTCTCAGGTTTTTGTAAGTTGCTCTACCAGCGGTTGTTGTGGATGCGGGTGGGGTCCCACTTGTCCTTGGGCTGGGTTTCGCCGTTGGGGTATCCGATGGGGACGACGGCGTAGGGAATCACATTGTCGGGCAGACCGAGAGCTTTGCGGACGGGAGCCATGGTGTTCGGGAAGGGGTAGCAGGCCGTCCAGCAGGCACCGAGGCCATAGGCTTCCACAGCCAGCAACAGATTCTCCGTGGCAGCGGCCACATCGTCACGCCACATGGGGTTGGGGCTCGTGACGGCGGGACCGTCGGGGTTCTCGCGCGTGGGACGCGTGACAGTGGTGTCGGCACAGACGACGACGATGGCGCCACTCTCCATGAACTTCTGCATGTTGCCGTTGCCCTCGAAGATGGTCTCATACTGGCTCTTGTCGGTGAGCACCACGAAACTCCAGGGACGGATGTCCATGCCCGTGGGAGCCGACATGGCGGCACGGAGGAGGTTCTGCATCACGGTGTCGGGGATGGCCTCGCCGTTGTAGGAACGAACGCTCTTGCGGTTGAGGATGTTCTGCATCACCACGTCGGCGGTGTTGACCGTCGCGGCCTCTTGTTTGTCGCAGCAGGCGCCGAACAACATGGCGGCAGCTGCAAAAATAAGGATTGTCTTTTTCATTTACTTATAAATTAAATATTTTTCTCTAATCTTCATAAATTCGTCGAGTGCGGGCTGCCAGGTGGCGCGGATGTCCTTCTTGTTCATACCGCTTTCAATCTGCTTGCGTAGCTCGCCGTTGCCAGCAAGCTTGTCGAAGAAGTTGTTTTTAAGGAAGAACTTACCCTTCTTGGTTAGATTATACATTGTTATGAGGTAAGAGAGGTCGAATCTGGCAGGGACC
This sequence comes from uncultured Bacteroidales bacterium, assembly GCA_900318835.1. GTDB lineage: Bacteria > Bacteroidota > Bacteroidia > Bacteroidales > P3 > Colimorpha. Next base: position 85,705 of record ONLW01000005.1, on the reverse strand, counting down.
TGGATTTCTCTCAGGTCAATGCCATAGTGCGCCTCTAATCCTTGCGGTGTGAAGGTGGTGCATTTGGTTTTTTGCCCAGCAACTGTGAAGAAGGTGTTGTAATCCAACCATGTGCTGGACTTATAGGGAATGCCGATAATTTCGAAAGGGGTGTCGGTGCCGCGCCCTACGCTGACGTTGGTACCCTCGAAGAGGCAGAGGCTAGGGTAGAGTGCGATGGCGTGGGCGGTGCGCAGGTTGGGCGACGGTGGTACAGGCAGCTCATATCCCACGCTGTCGCGTTTGTAGCCATCCATGGGAACAACCGTTAGGTCGCATTGTATGCCACCTTTTAGCCAGTGTTCGCCGTTAATCATCAAGGCATATTCGCCGATGGTCATCCCATAGACCACGGGCACGGGGTGCATGCCGACGAACGAACGGTAGTGCGCGGTATCGAGTACAGGCCCATCGACATAGTGGCCGTTGGGGTTGGGCCTGTCGAGGACGATGAGAGGCTTGTTGTTCTCGGCACAGGCTTCCATCACATAATGCAAGGTGGAGATATAGGTATAGAAGCGGCATCCCACATCCTGCAGGTCGAAGACCACTACATCCACATCCTTTAGTTGCTCCTTCGTGGGCTTCTTGTTTTTCCCATAGAGCGAGATGATGGGGAGGCCTGTCTTAGAATCGATGCTGTTGTCGACATGGGCGCCAGCAGCGGCGGTGCCACGGAAGCCATGCTCGGGACAGAATATCTTGACCACTGGGTATCCCTCCGCAAAAAGAGTGTCCACTAAATGTGTATTGTAGACAACGGATGTTTGATTGGCTACAATGGCGATGTTCCCCAATAATTTCGAGGCAAAATCACACCCTCCCAAATCAAGGAAAAGCCTGCTACACCGAAGAAGTTCTTCGGCCCCTACGTCAAGCTGTACATACTCGCCACCGAAATGATTTCCCCTTCTGACCTTGGAACCAGGCTGCGCGTGGCAGGAGGTAAGCAGTTGTGAGAACATCACAACACACAGAACCAAACTATGCGCCAGCCGTTTCATTTTTCAGTTTTTCCCCGTGTGGCCGAAGCCACCAGCGCCTCGTTCGGTGTCGGAGAGTTCTTCCACCTGGATGATGTCGGCCTGTTCGTGGCGGGCGATGACCATCTGGGCGATGCGCTCGCCGTCGTTGATGACGAAATCTTCCTGCGAGAGGTTGATGAGGATGACACAGATCTCGCCGCGGTAGTCGGCGTCGATGGTGCCGGGGCTGTTGAGTACGGTGATTCCCTTCTTCAGTGCTAGGCCGCTGCGGGGACGTACCTGTGCTTCGTAGCCTGCCGGCAGCTCCATGAAGAGGCCTGTCTTCACCAAGCCACGTTCCATGGGTTTCAAGGTAATGGGGCCTTCTGGCAGGAAAGCCCTGAGGTCCATGCCCGCCGACTGCGAGGTCTCGTACTTCGGCAGCGGATGGTGGGAGGTATTCTTAATCTTGATTTGCATAGCTCCTAGGATTTCCTAGGACCTCCTAGGAAGTCCTACTTTTTCGTCAATACTTCGTCAATCATGCCGTAGGCGAGGGCCTCTTCGGCGGTGAACCAGTGGTCGCGGTCGGAGTCTTTCTCCACCTGCTCGAAGGGCTGGCCACTGTGCTTGGCGATAATCTCGTAGAGCTCTTTCTTGAGCTTGAGGATTTCACGGACAGTAATCTCCATGTCGGTGGCCTGACCGTCGGCACCGCCCATGGGCTGATGGATCATCACGCGGGCATGCGGCAGGGCGCAGCGGCGCCCTTTCTCGCCGGCGCAGAGCAGCACGCTGGCCATCGAGGCGGCGAGGCCGGTGCAGATGGTGGAGACCTTGGGTTGGATGTACTGCATGGTGTCGTAGATACCGAGGCCGGCGTACACCGAGCCTCCCGGTGAGTTAAGGTAAATTTGGATGTCCTTGGTGGGGTCGACGCTCTCAAGGAAGAGCAACTGGGCCTGGATGACGTTGGCCGTGTAGTCGTCGATGGCGGTGCCAAGGAAGATGATGCGGTCCATCATCAGGCGGCTGAAGACGTCCATCTGGGCCACGTTGAGTTGGCGCTCCTCGACGATATAGGGAGTCAGCGAATTATTGATAGCCGACGTATACTTGGCGTAAGTGGTGCTGCTGATGCCACGATGGTGGGTGGCGTATTTTTCGAATTCTGTCATATTTATATATACTTTCTCACCAAAACGCCAAGCATGGATATTTTATTGTGTCATTCTAAGAATTTTGTGTATTTTATATTGGTTAGTTGTAGGCATGCATGCCGCCGAGGAGGAAATTGACGCCGAAGTAGGTGATGATGACGCTGAGGAAGGCCAGGGTGCAGTAGAGGAAGAAACGCTTGGGGTTGCGGCTGACTGAGAGCGACGGATGCAGGGGGAAGGCGTAGACGATGAGGGTGATGAGGGCCCAGACCTCCTTGGGATCCCACGTCCAGTAGTTGCCCCACGAGATGTTGGCCCAGAGGGCACCGATGATGATGCCGAGGGCGAGCAAAAATACTGCCGGGTAAAGAATTCGTTTGCCCAACTTGAAACCTGAATCCTGAAACTTGGAACTGATGAGTCCGGCGATGCCTAGCATCATCAGGAAGAAGAACAATGCGTAGGACATCATGATGACGGCCACATGGAGGCAGAGCAGCGGTGAGCTAAGTACCGGCATGAGGTTGGTCACGGGCGGGTTGCTGCCGCTCATCATGGCTACCAACAGACAGAATCCCATGGTGAGCAGGGCTATCGGCAGTCGCATTCCCTGTGCGGACGAGGACGTCCGCGCACCCAGTCCTAGAATGCCTATGGCGATGGCCATGAGGTTCATGCTGTCGAAGCCACCCGCCATGGGGATATGGCCGCCGGCTATCCATCTAAGGATGAAGATAAGTAAAAGGAAAGAGGTGAGAAGGATGAGGTAGATAAGTGAAAAGTGAAAAGTGAAAAGTGAAAAGCGGCTGGTGCGTTTGTGGGTGGTTGTGTAAAGACTATATGCGAAGAAAAACAGACCAAGGGTGATGCTGAGCATCGCCAGCCAGCGGCCGGTGGTGAGGGCGTTGTAGAGGCGTTCGGCCTTGATCCTCATGGAAGATGGAAGTACGTCGGCGGCACGCTTCGTTTGGAAGAGTTTTATCTTGCCGAAGACCTGCTCCAAGGACGCATAGTCGCCCTTCACAACCTGCTCCTGGCAGTAGCTGAGGTGTTTGCGAATGAAGATGTATTCGTTGTCGGAGACGGTCATCGGGAGATCGTCATTCTGAGCATACCAGCCGAGGGTGCCGGTGCTGTCGGCCACAGGGAAGAGTTTTAAACTGCGGCCGGAGAGGAGCATCTCTACCAATGCCTTACTTTCCTTCTGCCGCTTGGGACTCACCTCGTCGAGGATGGGTGCCCAGTCGCTGTAATAGAAAAGGAAGCCGCTGAGGACCTGTTCGCTGCTGAGGCCTTCGTAGGTAGCTTTGCCAGTGAGTTTGGTGGTAAAGTCCTTGGCGAAGGTCTGCAGGGGGCAGATGCGGCCTTTGTAGAGGGTGTACATCTCGCCCATCTTCGAGGCGGTCTCGCGAGGTAGGGTGCGGGGTGCTGCCTGCGCCGAATTGAAAATTGAAAATTGAAAAATAATAAAAGAATCAATGAGAGGGAGTGAGAGGGGAGTGAGGGTGGAGTGAGGGGGGAGTGAGGGGGACAATTGTTTTTGTCTGCAATATTGTCTGCCGATGCTATTGTCCCTTTCACTTCCCTTTCACTCCCCTTATTCACTCCCCTTTCACTCCTCTTGATAACAAGCCAACCCAGTCCAATGAGGAGTAGCGCGTAGCCGGTGTAGGTGACGGGGATGCCCCAGGGGTCGTGGCTGACGCTGAGGGTGGTGCGGCCTTGGTCGTCGTAGTCCTCCTGGTAGTAGCGACGGCCGTCGTGGCGGAGGATGTGGTTCATCGAGATGTCGGCTTTGCGGACGGCAGAACCGTCCGCCACAGTGACGTGGCTGACGAAGTCCATCGGGGTGTGGGTGCCGGGGTAATAGAGCACCTCGAAGCGCTCGAGGGTAATGCCTTCCTTAGTCTCGCCAGGGGCAAGGGTGATGCTGTAGTGCTCGCCCGTCCAGGAGGTGAGGGCGCCGCCGAGCAGAATGACGGGAATGGCAATATGGATGAACAGGGAGGAGAAATGGGAACGTATCAACTTTGAACGTATCAACGTATAAACCCTCGATAGGCTTCCCACGGCCACCAGCCCCAGCAGCACGGCGAACCACCACGAGCCGTAGAAGTGGTCGGCCACCCATTCCGCCCCGCGGTAGCGCTCAAAAACGGTGCCCGCGGCCAGCACCACGGCCACAAGCACCATCAAAATGACTCTTGATTTCTTCATCATAATATTCTTGGTCTAGATTCTCTCCAAAGAAAAGCGTCTTTCTTTCCAGAGATACGCGCCATTCTCTTCGGAGATACGCGCCATTCTCTCAAGTGATGATAGTTATTCTCTCCAGAGATGATAGATGTTCTTCTCAGAGATGATAGTTATTCTTTGGAATCTTCCTTAAGGTTCTCTGCAGAGTTCCTTAAGGAAGATTTCCGAGGGGGTTAAATTGCATTGATGAACTTCACCACGGCGTCGCGGTCCTCCTTGCTGAGCTGGCGGAACTTTTCCACGCTCCAGCGGGCGTCGCTCTGGGCGGAGCCGTGCCACATGATGGCCTCGATGACGTTGCGGGCGCGACAGTCGTGCAGACGGTCGGCGTGGCCGGAGCAGATGGGCGCCAGGCCGCGGCCCCACAGCGGGGTGGTGCGGCACCAGCCGGTGCGGATGTCGTTGACCATGCAGAGCTTATGCTGGACGAAGTCGCTATAGGGCCAAATCTTCTGGTGCGGATAGCGGGGCAGGCGTGCATCGCCGTCCCGGAAGAAGCCGGTAGGGTCGGTGAAGTTGTCCTCGCCGGTGATCCACGAGGGACGGTGGCAATAGGCACAGCCCATCTCGTTGAAGAGTTTCTTGCCACGCTGCACGTCGGGGTCGTCGATATTGCGGGCGGCAGGTACGGCTAGGCCGCGGTGCCACACCATGAAGTTGACATAATCCTGGTCGCTCATCTCGGCAGGCAGGGTGTCGCAACGCAGGTAGTTGTAGATGTCGGTGGCGGGGTCGCCGGTCTTGTTCCACTGGGGGAAGTAAGTGTAGAACTGGGCTTGCACGTCGGGGTCGTTGGCCGAGGTCTGGGCGTAGATGTCGGGGTTGAGGCTCAGGTAATGGCTGCGCTTGTTGCTGCGGGTGACGTTGGTGATGTTCCAGATGGCATTGGAGCCTGGGGCATCCTGCAGAGGGCCGCGGGTGAGGGCGTAGGTGTAGCGCTTGGGATGGTTGGTGTTGCCGTAGAAGGCTGTGGGAGCCCAGTCGTTTCCGGCCCAGAAAGCGGGGTTGATGCCGTTGCGCATGTAGCCGTCGCTGAACTCTTTCTGGTATTGTGCCTTCAGGGAGTCGTCGTCGATGGCATCGATGAGACCCGTGCCGTAGATGCCGATGGTGCTCTCGAGGCGGAAGGCGAGGTTGGAATAGGGAGCGTCGAGGGGTGCATAGAAGGCATCCTCGGGGATAGTCACCTCAGGATAGATAAGCTCGTATGTCTCGCCATCCTCGAAACGGTTGCCCCATTCGTCGGTGTAGTTGAGCCAAGCGATATCGATCTTGCTCTCGTCGATGGGAGCCTTGAAGGGAGCCACAGCCTTTGTCTGCGGCATGCCGGCCACCGACTTCTCGTAGGCGTCGTTGGTCTTGTTGTAGACCACCAGCAGGTAGCCATTTCCCCAGTCGTCGGCGGCGTAGCGGTTCATGCGGCGACCGTGGCCGTAGCCAGGATGGCAGCTTTCACAGGAAGAGCGCACATAGACGGGGCCAAGGCCGTTGAAGGGCGGATTGTTCTGTGTGACGGTGTGTTCGAAGAACATCTCACCATACTTGAAGGCTGTGGCCATACCTGCCTGCACGGTGGCAGGGGTCGGGTCCTCGTAGGCAGAAGCCGACTGGTTGAAGGTGGTGCCGAGCAGTCCTCCAGCGTAGGTCTCCTCGCTGATACCTTCGGGAGCAGGAGTAGGCTCTTTCTCGTCGCGGTTGCAGGCGACCATGGAGACCGCCAGTGCCGCAATCATAAGATATGCTGTTGTTTTCATATTCTAATTATTTAGTTGTTTCTAATCTTCTCCACCACCTCGTCGAGCACTTCGCTCAAGGCTGCACAAGCCTCCATGGCTTCGCCGTTGGCGGCAGCGGCAATGTTGTTGACAAAGGGAGCCGGCATGGCGTCAATTTTGGACAGAGCGTTGTTGATGGCCTCCACTACGCGGCTGTCGAGGGCTGCGTCAAGATCTTTCACATAGCTGTGCAGCGACTTGCTCTCATCGCGCTGACCTTCCACGCCACCGAGGTAGGTGTTCTGGATGCTGACGATGTTGTTGTGGAAGTCGATGATGGACTTCTGGCTGTAGGGGCTCTCGATGTAGGTGGGATCTGCGCCACTGTAGGCGGCGCCAATCTTGCTGGTGCCCACCTCGTCGGCGATGTCGATGCAGCCTTGCACGATGTTCATCAGAGCGGCTTTGAGGGTGGGGTAGGTGCTACCGGCCTGACCGGCATTCTTCATATTCTCACCGTAACTGTAGTCACCACCTGCCACAGTATAAGATAGCTCGATGTCATCGAGTTTCTCAATATGGCTAGCGGGAGCGGCGTCGCCAATCCAGCCCACCTCGAGCTGGTAGCAGCGGTTGCGCAGGTCACCGGCCACGGCAGCCACATACTTCCACTGATCGGTGGTGATGGCGCTGGCGCTACGGGGCTGGCCGTCGCGGAAGAGGATATACTCGATGCCGTGGAAACCGAGGAGGGCGTTACCCAGACGTTCGCCTGCCACCACGTCGCCATCCTCACCATCGAGGGCCTCAATCATGGCGGGGCTGGCCATCAGCGTGTTGAAAGCATCCTCATCCAAAGGCCAGGAGTCGATGTGGGGGTCCACACCGTAGTCACCGGCGGCACCGAAGAGGAAAGCCTCGCTCTTCTCCCATTGCTCGCGGGCAGCGAGGAAAGTCTCGCAGGCCTCACGCACACCGGCATCGGTGGGGTTGGCCTTGAGGGCCGCCAACTGGCTGGCCAACAGCTCAGCCTTTGCGGCCAAAGCACCATAGGTAGGAGCCACCGCGTGGTCCACGAACTGCACGGCGATAGCCTGTGCCTGCTGGTCGTCGTTGCCTGTAGAATCGTTGTTTTCTTTCTCGCACGAAGCGAGTGTCATCGTGGCCAGAAGGGCCACAGCTAAAGTTTTGAAGATACTTTTCATTTGTATTTTTGTTTTTTTGTTTTCTAGTTGCTTTAGATTATCTAGAATTTCTAGTTTCTCTAGTGAATAAAGAATCCCGTCCAAGTCACTCCCAGGGCGAAGAAGGGCTCGTCGTTGTACTGGCTGTCGAGCAGGCGCACGCCCCCTTCGGCCTTAACAGCCACTTCGGGGATGGGACTCCAGTTGATGCCGCCACTCACCACCGTGCGGGCGCACCAGCCGATGTCGGCCAGCCCTTCGGCAGGCACATAGCTGTCGTACTGGTCGTAGCGGCCGAAGATATACAGTTTCTGTTTCGTGTTGCTCCATGCCAACGTGTTGACACCGGCCTCGACGGCGGCATCCCAGGCACCCTCGCCCACGAAGGTGTGGGGATAGGGGTTGCCGGTCATGGTTGTCTGGTTCTTATTGCGTGCCGAGATAGCGGCAGCATCGCTCAAGTGACCGTAATCCACATTGCCGCGCACCGTCAGCCATTGGTTCTTATAGGCGAAGTCGAAAGCCCCAATGACCACCACGGCATTATACTTATAATATTTTCCATTGGGGTCGGTGACAATGTCGTTGTTGTTGCTGCCGCCGAGGTAGCCGCTGAGACTTAGGCGCAGTCCCTTTACGCCCGTCCAGTCGACGCGGGCGGCACAGGCCAGAGCGTTGGCCGGACGGAACTCGTAGGGCGAGGCGCTGCCGTTGTGAATCCACCCTTGATCGTTGAAAAGGTTGCTGTTGAGACCCGGAAGCAGTTGTGCCTCATAGCGCCAGCTGCCCTCCTTTCCCCAGACGGAGATGCCCGTCTCGTGCCATGTACAGGGCATGATTGTATTCTCTCCCTCAGGGCGGTAGACACTGAAGAACATATTGGGGGTGTGACCGTTGTTTGTCATACCCACAGGCACCACGATATGACCCGCACGCACGTTCAACTGTTTGCTGAAACTCTTCTGCACCCAGAACTGTTCCAGCGCCACCTCGCCGCCGCGCTCTAGTTCCTGCTCGAACTCGCCGGTCTCCTCGGTCTCTTTCTCCACGGCGGCCTCGATGCCTCCGTGCTCAAACTCAATCTCTGTGCCCACGCTCCAGCCGTGGCCGAAGTCGTAACCTAGCATGATGACGGCATGGGGCAGATCCACGCGGCCGTAGCCGGGTGCGTCCTTGTATTTCTCCGCCTTCGAGTAGCGGAACACGTTGTCGCTGTAGAAATGACGGCTGTACACCGCCTCACCGTAGCCGCCGATGGTCAAGCGGCTTTTGGTTGTCGTGCTGTCGTTCTGTGCCCAAATTGGGGCGGAGACACCCAACATAGAGGCAATACAAAACGTTAGTATACTTTTAGTTATTTGCATATCACAAATCATTTTTTCTGCTGCAAAAATACACGACCTCCTCCGCATAGGCAATCACCACTATTGGTGATTTCCCCCACCATACATATATGTATGGTGACGATAATCCCTATTTTTGGTTATTGTGGGGTTTCTGCGGGGCAAGTAATTTTGCAACAGAAATCAAAACTACAATATCATGGATAAAAAATTGACTTTTAAGAAAGTAGCCATCGTTATCCTGATGGCGGTGGCATATCTTGCCACGTTCATTCTCGGTGCCGCAAGCGGCGCCATCCACCCTGCGTGCTACGCTTATGTTGGCGCGGTGCTGCCGATACTAACGGCATTCATCTACCTCTACACTTGCACCCTGATTCCCCGCTTCGGCGCGGCGACAGTCCTCAATGGCTTCATTCTCGTGCTGTTCCTGATTGTCGGCGAAGCGGATCTGTTCTGCGCCATCGGTATGGTGGTCCTCACGGCGTTGGCCGAAATCCTCCGTAAGGCGAAAGGCTACGACACCAAGAAAGGGGTGCGCTGGAGTTTTGTGCCCTTTGCCTTCTCGTTCTTCACCTATATCTCCCACTGGTGGACGGACACCGAGGGGTCGCTTGCCGCTGCCGTAGAGGAGATGCCTGCAGGTTACGACCAGCTGATGATGCCCGTCATCGAGAACATTCCCATGCTGGTGGTCGTGCTGGTGCTGACCATTCCCATCGCCATCCTCGCAATGCGCCTTGCTGAGCGTGTAATGAAAAAGTCTGCTACAAAACTGAAATAATAGGTTTCTCCATCATATCAACCTATCAACCTATCAACGTAATACATGGACAAGAAAGAAAAACTTCTACCACAACTTCTCGCCTACGCCGGAAAGAGAAAGGTGTTGACATACCTATCTTTAGCGATTGCGAGCATTAGCCAGCTATTGGCACTTGCTCCTTTTCTTTACATCTGGGCCATTCTTCGCGATGTGATAGTCGGCGACTACAGCCGCATCGCCCACTTCGGATGGATGGCGGTAGCCTTTGCCATTGCCTCTATCTTGGTCTATTTCGGCGGTCTTATGTGCTCGCATGTGGCCGCCTTCCGCATTGCCGCCAACATGCGCAAAACTTTGATGCAACATATTATGTCGCTGCCCATTGGATTCTTGGACAGCCTTGGTAGTGGCAAGGTGCGCAAATGGGTACAGGAATCCACCCAGTCGACGGAGACCTACCTTGCCCACCAGCTCCCCGACAAGGCGGGCATGTATGCCACCATGATAGGTTTGGCGGTGCTGATGTTCCTGTTCGATTGGCGGATGGGGCTTCTCTGTCTGGCAACGGTGGTGCTGGCACTCATCGTGATGCTTTCGCTGATGACAGGCCCCACGCTGAAAAGGAAACTTGGCGAGTACAACAAGGCCCTGGACACCATGTCGAACGAAGCCGTGGAGTATGTCCGAGGCATCCCAGTGGTAAAGACCTTCGGCCAGTCGGTTTTCTCTTTCAAGCGTTTCAAAGACTCCATCGACCAGTACCGCACATGGGTCATCGCCCACACCATCGACCTGCGCTTGCCGATGACGCTCTACACCACGTTTGTCAACGCCTCGTTCGCCGTGCTCATCGGCCTGACGCTGGTAGTGGCCAAGCATGGCAATGTGGATGGCGAATACCTGCTGAACCTGCTCTACTATGTCATCATCACCCCTGCCATAGCCGTCACGCTAAACCGCATCATGTTCGCCAGCGAGAACGAGATGATTGTGGCCGAAGCACTGGACAAGACCGGTCGCATCCTGGCCATCGACCCGCTGAAAGACCCTGAAGATGCCCAACTGCCACAGGACAACGAGATGGAACTCACGAATGTCCGTTTCCGTTACCCCGAAGCCACCCGCTTTGCCGTGGACGGCATCTCGCTGAAAGTCGAACCCGGACAGAAAATCGCCTTCGTGGGTTCTTCCGGTGGTGGAAAGACCACGACGGCCAGCCTGATGGCTCGCTTTTTCGATGTCACGGAGGGCTCCATCACGCTGGGTGGCGTGGACATACGCCATATTCAAAAACAGGATTTGATGAACCGAATCTCCTTCGTATTCCAAGACAGCCGTCTGCTGAAGACCAGCATCTTAGAAAATGTTCGGCTAGGACGACCCGATGCAACACGCGAGGAGGTACTGGAAGCCCTGCACAAGGCCCAGTGCGACGATATCCTCGCCAAATTGCCGCAGGGCATCGACACCGTCATCGGCACCAAGGGAACCTATCTCTCCGGCGGCGAGCAGCAGCGTGTGGCCATCGCCCGCGTGATGCTCAAGGATACGCCCATTGTCATCCTCGACGAGGCCACAGCCTTTGCCGACCCCGACAACGAGACGCGCGTACAGCAAGCCTTCTCGAGGATGGCCGAGGGCGGCAAAACCCTTGTGATGGTGGCACATCGCCTTTCATCTGTAACGGGTGCCGACTGCATCTATGTGCTTGAAGAAGGGCACGTCGCCGAGCAGGGGACGCACAGCCAGCTGCTCGCCAAAGAGGGCAAGTATGCCGCCATGTGGAAACAATATGTCGAATCTGTAAAGTGGAATATAAAATGAGCATCATCGATACACTACGTCATAAATATGCCCTCTCGCAGCAGGGTGCGCGCGACCTCGTGAAATCATGTCTGGCCAGCGCGGGAATGGACATCGTCCTCATGCTGCCCGTCGGACTTCTCTTCTTCTTGGTGAAAGACCTGATGGAAGGAACTCCTCTCGACACCTGGGGCTATGTGTGGAAAATCGCACTCTGCCTTGTGGCAATAGCAGCCATGGAGTTCTTCAAATACAACAAGCAGTTCACCTCCGTCTATCTTGAGAGCGGTCGCCGCCGTATCGCTTTGGCCGAAAAACTGCGCCGTCTGCCGCTTTCTTTCTTCGGCAAGAAAGACCTCGCCGACCTCACCAGTACCATCATGGCCGACGCCGCCACCATCGAGACAGGCACTTCGCATTGGGTGCCGGAACTCATAGGCTCGATGATTTCCACCACCCTCATCGGCATCAGCCTCTTCTTCTTCGACTGGCGTATGGCCCTCGCCGCCGTCTGGGTCATCCCGATAGCCATCGCCATCGTCCTTCTCTCCGCCAAGTTCCAGAACCGCTACAACCGTCGCAGCGTCCAGGCCAAGGTGGACCTCGCCGATCATATCCAAGAGGGGTTGGAGGCATTTCAGGACATCCGCGCCAACGATGCCGAGAAGAAATATCTCGATGACCTCTTCCCCCGCATCGACCTCGTCGAGAGACGTGCCATAGAGGCAGAGCTGGGTGTGGCCTGCTTCGTGGTGAGCGGCCAAATGGTACTCAAGTTGGGCATCGCTACCGTAGCTCTCACGGGCGCCTACCTGCTGGCGGCAGGAGGTCTCAATGTGCTCACTCTTTTCATGTTCTTGCTGGTGGCTTCCCGTCTCTACGACCCCATGTCCGGCTCCCTCATCAACCTCGGCGCCGTCGTCTCGTTGGGTGTCCAGTGCGAGCGTATGGACGAAATCCTTTGCCACGAGGAGCAGCGAGGCGTGGAATCGCTCTCCAACAAAGGTTTCGATGTCGAGTTCAAGGATGTCCGTTTTGCCTACGACACCTCCGAGACCGTGCTCGACGGCGTCTCCTTCACCGCCCGGCAGGGCGAGGTGACGGCGCTCATCGGCCCCTCCGGCTCCGGCAAGACCACCGTCTCGCGGCTGGCTTCCCGCTTTTGGGACATCCCCTCCGGCACCATTACTGTCGGCGGGATGGATATCTCCAAGATTGACCCCGAGACGCTGATGAGTCTCTATTCCATCGTCTTCCAGGATGTCACGCTCTTCAACAACACCATACTGGAGAATATCCGCATCGGCCGCAAGGATGCCACCGACGAGGAGGTTATCGCCGCTGCCCGTCTGGCACATGTCGACGCCTTTGCCGAGAAGATGCCCGACGGCTGGAACAGCCTTATCGGTGAGAACGGCAGCGAACTTTCGGGTGGCGAGCGGCAGCGCATCTCCATTGCCCGCGCCTTCCTCAAGGATGCCCCCATCATCCTACTCGACGAGGCTACCGCGTCGCTCGACGTCGAGAACGAGACCTTCATTCAGGAGTCGCTGTCGCGCCTGGTCAAAGACAAGACCGTCATCATCATCGCCCACCGCATGCGTACCGTCGCCGGTGCCGACAAGATAGTGGTGCTGAAAGAGGGCCGCGTCGCTGAATGTGGCACCCCCGCCGACCTCACCGCCTCGGGAGGCTTCTACAAGAAGATGCAAGAACTGCAACAAGGAGCCTTGGGGTGGAACCTGTGAGCGCAATAGATGAGGAATACAAGAAATTCTCAGATATTTTCTCCTATTGGAAATCAATAATTTACAAGCGAAAAAATATACCTAACATTCACATTATTAAAAAGATAGAGAGTTGATAAAGTTATAACTCACTGAAACATAGTATCATCTCTTACTTATGTCTTACTCAACTCTTACTCTTCTCCTACTCAATATTTACTCAGGTATGAGATAAGTAGTTTAACATTTGGAGTTGAAAGGAATTTATCAGGTGTAAATCTGACAGTAGAATTGTTGTAATAAATGACAAATCATCATTTTTGGGGATTGCCCAGTCGGGTTGGTTGTTGTAATTTTGCAACTTGAAAGATGAAACTTCTGCAGCGAAATATTGCCTCTATCATTTTGTTGGCCAGCTATTTGCCAACAGTAACGCTTTCGTCGTTGCATGTGCATCACGAGACAATCGACGCCCACGACGACTGTCAGCAATGTGTCGGACACATCGAAACGGCTCACCATCACGACCACGATTGCCCGTATTGTATCTTTCTTAGCCTTAATTATATTGTCCAACAGACATTCCGGATTGTGCCGCTGTGGGAACCTGCTACGGAACCGCAGCTGGCGGATGTCACTAACATTGGCTATTGCTACGGGACCTCCCTGTTGCGGGCACCGCCGGTAGCATAATTTCCATTATACCTCTCTTTTTCAAACATTTGGTGTGCTGCAAACAGCAGCGCTTGTGATAATATTGTCTAATCAAAAATAAAAATCAAAAATGAAATCGCACAAAATCAACGCTTTTTTCGGAAGGTATGCGGCCTTCCTTCTAAGGTGGCGATGGGTAGCCATCGCATTGTTTGCCATCGTGCTGGTGGCGTCGTTCTTCGGCATGTCGAAGATGGTGCAGCAGACCTCGTTCGACGACTATTTCATCGAGGGCGACCCGATGTTGGTGAAGACCAACGAGTTTAAGGAGAATTTCGGCAACGACTATTTTGTCGGCATCCTCACCGAGTGTGACAACCACTTCACCAAAGAGAACCTCACGCTTATGCGCGAGTTGGGCGCGGAGCTGCTGGATTCGCTCTCATATGGCGACAAGATTACGTCGCTGGTGGACCTCGAGTTTATGCTGGGCACGGAGGACGGGATGGAGATAGTGCAAATCGTCCCCGACGAGATTCCCGAGACCGGATCGCCCGAAATGGAGCAGATCCGGTCTCTTGCTTATAGCAAGCCCCATGTGGCTCGCAAGCTCATCTCGCAGGACGGCAGGAACGCCTGGATTCTCGTGAAGCTGCGCGCCTTCCCCTCGGAGGAGGAGTGGAAGCAGACGAGCAACGTGTCGCCCGACATCGTGACCGGCGAGGAGGTGACGCGCATCATCACGAAGGAGAAATATGCCTCCCTCCATCCGAAGGCCACGGGTATGCCTTATGTGACACAGCAAAAGTCGGTATACATCGGTCAGGAGATGGGGCGCCTGGTGATGATAGCCGCCATTATCTGCATCCTGGTGATGTTGCTGATGACCCGCTCGCTGCGCGGCATCGTCGGTCCTTTCCTGTCGGTCATTGGCGGCATTGTGATCACCTTCGGCATTGCGGGCTACACGCAGATGTATGTCGACAGCACGGTGCTGATGATACCGGCCATACTGGCTTTCGCCGTTGCCATTGCTTACAACATCCACATCTTCTCCTATTTCAAGCAATGTATGCGCCGACACGGGAGGCGTAAACAGGCCGTCGTCGAAACCGTCAGCGAGATAGGCTGGTCGGTGGTGTTTTGCGGATTGACCACCGTCATCTCCCTGATGTCGTTCATGGTGATTCCCATCCGCCCGATGAAATGTGTCGGCATGATGAGTTCGCTGACCATCCTCTTCGTGCTCTTCACCACGCTGCTGATGGCTCCCGTGCTGCTCTCCTTCGGCAAGGACAAGAAACCCAAAGCGGGCATCGACGGCGAGGGTGGCACCCGTCTGGGGCGCGCTATGGAGAAGCTCAACGACTTTACCTTCAAGCATTCCAAATCAATCGTCGCCATCTTTGCTGTTGTCTGTGTGGCTTTGGGCATCGGGCTTTGGAAAATCGAGCCCGCTTTCGACATCGAGCGCACCATGGGCAAGGATGTCCCATACGTGAATGATGTGCTGACAGTGGGACACAGCGAGTTGGGCGCCCTCTACTCCTACGACCTCGTGATGGAGTTCGAGAACGAGGACGACGCCAAGCAGCCCGAAAACCTGCGGAAACTGGAGCAGCTGGAGCAGCTGGTGGGGACCTATTCGCTGACGAAGCGCACCAATTCCATCTTGGACATCATCAAAGACCTGAACCAGACACTCAACGGTGGCGACAAGGCCTTCTATTGCATACCCGACACCGAGGAGGGCGTTGCCCAGATGCTGATGCTCTACGAGAATGCCGGCGGCTCGGAGGCGGAATACTGGATGGATTATGGCTACAAGCGCCTGCGACTGATGGTGGAGATCTCCGACTTCAACTCTGCCGAGGTGGAGCGCGAGCTCAACGACATCGCCAAGAAGACCGAGGAGATGTTCCCGGGTGTCACCGTGACCGCCGTGGGCAACATCCCGCAGTATACCACCATGATGCAGTACTTGGTTCGTGGCCAGATGCAGTCGTTCCTCATCTCGGTGCTTATCATCGCCATCATCCTGATGATAGCCTTCCAGAGCATCCGAGTCGGCCTCATCGGCCTTATCCCCAACCTTATGCCTGCCATTTTCGTGGGTGGATTCATGGGATGGATGGGCATTCCGCTCGACATGATGACCGCCACGCTGATACCCATGATGCTGGGTATGGCCGTCGACGACACTATCCACTTCTTCAATCACTCGAAGCTAGAATTCGACCGCAAGCCCAACTATTCATTCGCCCTCCGTCGCACCTTCCGCGTTGTGGGCGTGGCCATCGTCACCACCTCCATCATCACCTCGGCAGTCTTCGCCACCTTCGCCACCTCGGCATGCACCATGTGCATCAACTTCGGCGTGCTTGCCGTCATCGGCATCCTCTCGGCGCTGCTGGCCGACCTTTTCATCACGCCCCTGCTGGTGAAGAAATTCAAAGTCTATGGTAAAGAAAAAGAATGTTAAACAATAAAAACAGAACAATCATGAAAAAATATTTATTGGCGGTAGCCATTCTTTCAATTTTCAATTTCCAATTTTCAATTAGCGAAGCGCAGAGCCTGACGGGTCGCGATATCGTCCAGCGCGTCAAGGACCGTGCCGACGGCAACACCCGCTATGCCGAGATGCAGCTCACCCTCGTGAAGAAAAACGGCGACAAGCGCGAGCGCAAGATGAAATCGTGGGCTATGGACGAAGGAAATGACACCAAGAAAATCATGTTCTTCACCTATCCCGGCGATGTGAAGGGCACAGGCTTCCTCACCTGGGACTACGACCAGAGCAGCAAGGAGGACGACAAATGGCTCTACCTGCCGGCAATGAAGAAGACCCGCCGCATCAGCGGTGCCTCCTCCAAGACCGACTACTTCATGGGCACCGACTTCACCTACGACGACATGGGCGGCCGCAGCGTGGATGACGACAAGCACAAGCTGCTGCGCGAAGAGGATCGCGACGGACACAAGTGCTGGGTGGTTGAATCCACTCCCGTCGACAGCCGCGAAATCTACAGCCGCAAGGTCAGTTGGATTCGTCAGGACTGCGACGTGGCCGTCTATGTGGAGTTCTACGACAAGCTGAACAAGCTGCACCGTGTGATGACCGTCCTCGAAGTGAAGAAGATTGATGGATTTTGGACCGTGATGAAGATGGAGATGAAGAACGTGCAGAGCGGACACAGCACACAAATTGTGGTGAGCAGCCCCCAGTACGACATCAAAGTCGACAAGAGCATGTTCACGGTGGCTAAACTGGAGAAAGGATTATGAAAACCTCATTGAAAACCATGCTATTGGGAGCGGTGACCGTGCTTTGCACGGCCCACTCCCTTTCGGCGCAGGAAGATATCGACTTCTCTTTCAAAGGCTTCCTCGACACCTACCACGCCTTACGCACCGAAGAGCCCTACGACTGGATGTCATCTCGCACCCGCGCCCGAGGAGAGTTTCGGCTCGAGAAAGACGGCGGCGGAATGTTCGTCTCGGCCAACCTCGTGTACAACGCCCTGCTCAAGGATTTGTCCGGCTTCCAGCTGCGTGAAGCCTACGCCTACTGGGGCAACCCCCATTGGGACATCCGCGCCGGAAAACAGATTATCTCGTGGGGTGTGGCCGACGGCTTGCGGGTCACCGACCTCATCTCGCCCATGGATTATACCGAATTCCTGGCGCAAGACTACGACGACATCCGTGTCCCTGTGGGCGCCCTGCGTGTCCGCTATCTGCACGATGCGTGGAGCCTGGAGGCCGTCGCCGTACCGGTGGCCGAATTCTTCAAATTGCCCACAGATGCCGCCAATCCTTGGTCTGTCGGGGCGCTTCCGCCGGAGGTCCGTCCCGAGCCCTCGTTTGAAAACATGGAATATGGCGCAAGGTTCAACTGCTCCCTGTCGGGTGTGGATTTCTCCCTGATGGCGCTGCGCACCTGGAGCAAGATGCCGGAGTTGCAGGTCGACCATATTGGCTATCATCGCCTGTCTGTTGTTGGCGGCGATGTGTCGGTTCCCTTCGGCAACCTCGTCTTCCGTGGCGAACTGGCCGACAATATCGACGACCACGGTGGGCATCAAGGCAACGCCCTCGCGGGGCTCGACTGGTATCCAGGCAACGACTGGAACCTCTCGGTGCAGTACAACCAAACCTTTGGTGCGGGAGAGGAAACCTCGCTCGCTACCCTGCGCATCTCCAAAGCCTTGCTGAACAACTCCCTGACGCTCTCCACCTTCGCCTACGCCGATGTGAAGGATTTAGGTATCTTCAACCGTTTTAGCGCCGACTGGGCCACCACCGACCAGATTCATCTCCTTCTGGGTTACGATCTCTTCTACGCCGACGGTGGCATGTTCCTCACCTACGCCCACAACAGTGAAATCTGGCTAAAACTGAAATACAGCTTCTAACCTCTCCATTGCCCCATATACCCCTACCCCTCTCTTACCATCATGGGAGATGGGTAGGGGTTGGGAAGGAGATGGGTAAGAGTTGATAGGTATTAAGTGCTGAGTATCATGATTCTTTCAACTTCGAATTATATTACCCCATTACGGGTTCAGCTGCAAAAAAGTAGAGACGCAGCATGCTGCGTCTCTACAATATGGGTCAGAAGGATGGATTATTTTTCGCGGATGACGTCGCCGTAGTCGTTGACAATCATGCGGTTCCACTCAGCGCGGTAGGGCGGTTGCATGGGGAAGACTGCCATTCCGGAGGCGGTGCGTTCGAACTTGCCGTCTTTTTCCTTCTTTATGTTGCCATCGATATATTTGACGAGGAGGTAGCGGTCAAGGTCGTTCCACTCCTTCATCATCTTGGCAGCCTGTCGGTTGCAGAAGTCGTTGAGCTGTTGTTCGAGGGCGTCTCCGTCAAGACCCTTGACGCGGGTGTCGAATTTCTGGACATCGGAGATGTAGGTTGTCTCAAGTTGTTTCTGTACTTTTTGGAGGTCTTTAATCATATCGCTGTAGCGGCTGTAGACGAAGTTGGTGACGCGGTTGAAAAGCCAGAAGGCTGCGGTCTCGCTGTAGGTGAGCATGTCGCCATTGCCCTGGCGGAAGCAGAGGGGGATCTCGGTGATGCCGCAGTACATGGGGCAGTAGACGGTGGAGTAGGTGTCATCGACGCCGAACCAGATGATGCCGCCAACCTTGTTGGGGAGCCATCCGCGGCACTGGGCCACGAAGGAGAAGCCGGTCTGCTGGGTGGAGGTGGCGCGCTCGTGGATGTACTTCTTTCCGTCGACCTCAAAGCCCATGGGACGCCAGCGGTAGGGGCATTGGAAGGGGCCTGCGCCAAGGTCCTTGGTCATGTCCATGGCGGTGCCTTCATAGTGGTCGCGCATAAGGTTCATCACTTCGTGGACGTCAACTTGGTGGTCGGGTTTGACCCAAAGGGGCATGCGCTCGGCGGTGGCATCGCCCATGGCATATTTCTCATAGCGTTGCATGCCGCTGGCAACGCGGTTGAACATGGCATAGACGCGGGCATCGCAGCCGCGGAGACCGCTGAAAGTGAGGGGAGCATAGGTGTCGCAGAAAGAGAAGTCGGCATC
Organism: uncultured Bacteroidales bacterium; assembly: GCA_900318835.1. Lineage (GTDB taxonomy): Bacteria > Bacteroidota > Bacteroidia > Bacteroidales > P3 > Colimorpha. The sequence continues at coordinate 66,527 of ONLW01000005.1, read as the reverse complement.
CTTACCATCGTACCAGCCGCAGGCGCGGGCGAAAGTGATGATGTCGGCGCTATAAACGCATTCCACCTCGGGCTCATAGACATAGTCGATATGGGTGCTGCTGATGACCTTGTGGAGGCCTTTGCCTTTGGCTTTGCTCCATTTTTCTTCTTGGGGGAACTGAGTGATGCGGGCCTGGTTGGCGTGACCGCAGACGTAGCCGTCGGGGATGCGGCGGGCCACCCATACGGCACCGTCTGTGTATTTATATTTCAGTTTCTTGGCGAGGTCGGCCTTGACGGGAGCGGGGCGTTTTCCGATGAGCTCGAAAATCCATACCTCGTTGGGGTCGCAGATGGAGAAGCTTTCGCCCTCGCTGTGGTAGGGATAGTCCTTGAGGAAGCCGGCGAGAACAGCAATAGCTTCGCGGGCGTTCTTGGCGCGCTGGAGGGTGAGGTAGATGAGCGAGCCGTAGTCGATGCCGCCTTCAATCTCGTTGGCCAGTTCCTTACGACCGCCATAAGTGGTCTCGCCGATGGCCAGTTGGCACTCGTTCATGTTGCCCACCACGCTGTAGGTGTGAGCCACCTGAGGAATCTTAATGAGGGGCATGCCACTGTCCCAGTCGATGACTTGGAACATGGTGCCGGCGGGATAGTTGGCGGCGCGGCGATAGTAAAGTTCACCATAGAGGGTGTGGCTATCGGCAGCATAGGTGATCATGGTGCTGCCGTCTTTGGTGGCACCTTTGGTGAAAAGGAAATTGGTGCAAGCCTCGGTGACGGAGCCGACGAGCATTGTTGCACTGAGTAGCCCTGCGGCAATGATACGGTTGAATTTCATAGGTATTATCATTTTTTATTTGTGTTTTTCGGGCGATAACGAAGTGCAAAATTACAAAATAATTTTGATATGTGAGAAAAAAGATTTTTACAGTGTAGAAGAGACACAATAAAAGAAGTCTGTTTGCGTTATGAGAGAGTAAAGTTTAAAGAAAGAAGATGGAGCTGAGCACTTATTTTGAACCTATAGACACTGCCATTGTGGACTTCGAGAGCCGTGAGTTCCACCCGATGCTGGGTGACAATATTGCCGGTTATGCTGAGGTGGGTGACTTCCCGGATTGGAAGGGGGGCCGTTTGGCGCTGCTGGGTGTGAAGGAGGATCGTGGGTCGGTGGATAACCGGGGTTGCGCTGCGGCGCCGGACGAGATACGCCGTCGCCTTTATAGGCTGGCGAATCCCCATGCCGATACCCATATTGTCGACCTGGGCAATATCGCTCCGGGTGCCGAGAAGCGCGATACTTATTTTGCCTTGATTGAGGCGCTCCACCAGCTGATTGAGAATGGTCTTACTGTGATTGTTCTTGGTGGCGGGGACGATCTTGTTTTTCCTATCTACAAGGCTTACGAGGTGCTGGGACGTGTAATCAATATCTGCTCTGTCGATTCGCGTTTCAACCTTGAAGGTGGCGACGAGATTAACTCTGCCAACTATCTGCAACATATCATCTTGCAGCAGCCCAATTACCTTTTCGACTATGTGAATGTGGGTTACCAGACTTATTTCGTGGGTCAGGAGATGATAGACCTTATGGATGAGCTGAAGTTCAGCACGAAGCGCTTGGGCGAGGTGCAGTCATCGATGGTGGGTGCTGAACCTTTGGTGCGTTACAGCGATGTGGTGGCCGTGGACATCGGTGCCGTGCGTCAGAGTGATGCTCCGGGCAACGCCAATCCTTCGCCCCATGGTTTCTATGGTGAACAGATATGCCAGTTGGCGCGTTTTGCGGGTATGAGTGATAAGACTTCCACTTTTGGCCTTTTCGAGATGAACCCTTCGCGTGACCGTGACGGTCAGACGGCCCACATGCTGGCACATGCAGTGTGGCATTTTATAGAGGGATTCTACTATCGTCAGAACGATTTCCCCCACCGCGACAAGCAGTCGTACAAGCGTTTTACGGTGGAGATGCGCGAGCATGGACTCGACATTGTCTTTTATAAGAGTTTGAAGAGCGACCGTTGGTGGATGGAGGTGCCCTGCAACGACGAGGAGCGTCGAGAGCGCTACCAGCGCCACACTCTTATTCCGTGCAGCTATGCCGACTATCAGCGCGCGATGGACAACGAGATTCCCGAACTTTGGTGGCATTATTATAATAGGATAAATGGTTAAAAAAGAATATGGATTTAAAGTTTAAAGAAAAGATTGACTCGCTTGTGAGTGAGGTAGCGGCTATTCCCGACCTTATGACGAAGATTGCGGTTTTGAACTATATTCAGCAGGAAACGGGTTTTCTGCTGTGGCAATTGGAGGATGAACAACGCATTGATGAAGATTCGCGCGATTATTAGTCTGCTGGTGGTGTGGATGTTGACGGCGTGTACGGGTGGCTATTCCTTCACGGGTGCTTCTATTCCGCCAGGGGCTAAAACCATATCTGTGGCTACTTTCCCCAACTATGCGCCCATAGTCAATCCACAGTTGAGTCAGAAGCTGACCGACGAGTTGATGCAGATGTTCAGCAGCCAAACTCCTCTCGATGTGATGAGCAGCGAGGGGGGCGACCTCCATGTTGAGGGCGAGATAGTAGGCTACGAGACTCGTGCTGCGGCCCTTTCTTCGAACGACGAGGTTTCGATGAACCGTCTTACTGTGACCATCAAGGTGCGCTTCACCAACAACATCGACCCCGAAGCCAACTTTGAGCAGCAGTTCTCGCGCTACCGCGACTACCCTGCCTCGCGCGATTTTTCTTCGGTTGAGAGCTCTTTGGTGGGCGAAATTGTTACGGAACTATGCGAGGACGTCTTCAACAAATCTGTCGTCAACTGGTAAGTCGCCATAGTGACCTGCTGGTTTTCCTCTTTGCGCTGGCGGTCTACCTCCTCACTATGGACCGTTCGGTTAGCTGGTGGGATTGTGGCGAGTTTATCACCACGGGCTACGGTCTTCAGGTGGGACATCCTCCCGGAGCGCCTTTCTATCAGCTTGTTTCCCATTGTTTTATGCTCCTTTCCTTCGGCAACCCCATGTGGGTAGCGCCGATGAGCAATTTCCTGTCTGTACTCTGTGGGGCGCTGACGGTGATGTTGTTGTATAAGACCATCTTGATGTTATTATTACCCTCACCCCCTACCTCCTCCCTACAGGGAGAGGATGAGAAGGGTAGTACATCTCTCGGGATGCAAATCGCGGCTGTCGTCGGAGCCCTCAGTTACCTTTTCTGCGACACTGCTTGGTTCTCGGCTGTTGAGAGCGAGGTGTACAGTATGGCTATGTTCTTCTGCTCACTTATCGTGTGGCTGATGCTGCGATGGGAACGCAGTGGAAATCAGCGCTTATTGTTGCTTGTTGGTCTGCTATTGGGGTTGGGGGTCTGTGTCCATCTGATGACACTGCTGGTCACTCCCTTTTTGTTGTGGATTTTCATAAGGGCTTTAAGGGCATTAGGATCTTTAAGGCCAGTAAGGGCTATTTGCTTGGCGATTCCCTTCTTCCTCCTTGGTCTCACGCCCTACGCCATTCTCCCCATCCGTGCCGCCGCCAACCCGCCCATCAACGAGGGGAACCCCGCCACCTATGAGGATTTCAAGAAATACTTCTCGCGCGAACAGTATGCCAAAGCGCCACTCTACCCTCGCATGTGGCGCGAGGCTGACGCCGACCATTGGGGCGACTGGGGGGGGGGCAGTCCAACCCTGTGGAGCAACGTAAAATATTGTTTTACATATCAATTCGGCTACATGTACTGCCGCTATTTGATGTACAACTTCATCGGTCGCAAGAATTTTAAATGGAACATTATCGTTCCTTTCATACTACCCTTCCTGCTGGGAATCTGGGGAATGTGGCAACACAGGAAGCGCCGCCGCGGTGATTTCCATGCCGTCTTGCTGATTTTCCTCTTCGGCGGAATCATCCTTAATTTTTACCTCAACCATCCATGCTACGAACCCCGGGAGCGCGACTATGCCTATGTCCTCTCTTTCTATGCCTTTGCCATGTGGATAGGCATTGGTGCCGGTGCCATTTGGGAGCGTCGGTATCTTGTTGGCATCCTGCTGCTTTTGGTTCCCATGACACTTGCCGTAGGCAACTGGTCTGACCACGACCGCAGTGGCTGCCATTCGGTCCACGACATCAGCATGGCGCACCTCCAGAGTTGCGATCACGGTGCCATCCTATTCACCTATGGCGACAACGACACCTTCCCCCTCTGGTATCTGAAATATGTTGAAAACCAGCGTCCAGATATGGATGTCTACAATATTAACCTTGCGGGTTTCCGCAAAGTGATGCAAGTGATGGAAGAGAATGCTTTCCGCCGTCCCGTCTATTTCTCGCAGTATGCCTACGACCGTCTCAAGGATTTCTATCCCAACCGTTTGCGGTGTGAGGGCTATTGCTGGCGTCTGCTGCCCAACCTCGAGGGTGTTGACGACCGTGAGCCGCTACGGCGACATGTGGCGGATTCTATCCAGTGGCATATTGCTGAGGGAGAGTATCTTCCAAATGTATCTAGGTCGTTTCTTCGCATTTGGCAAACCAATATTCAAGGCTTATTATGAGGGATTCTATATACATTATATTATATTCTGCCAACTTGGCGTTCATTGTCACGCACCTCTATGGGTGGTTGTTGAAGTGGTTTTACCGGCCGAAGGCCTACAGCGAACACTTCCACGAATTGTTCCCGGCTCAGAAGGCGGTGGGGGTGATTTATTTGCTGCAGTTGTTCGAACTGCCTTATTTACTGCAGATTGGAGACAGTGATGCGTTGTTGTATGTGAATGCATTCTCTTTGCTTTTCTTTTCCATCCAGATGTTGATAATGTGCGAGGGATATTTTTTTCCGGGAAAAGGGAGAAGGATCCATCGGATACTTTTTTTGCCTGCGATAGTTGTGCTTGTGCCGATGTTTTGTCAAGCGGTGGGTCTGATTCATTTGCCCGAAGGGTGGCGAGTATGGGCTGAGGGAGGAGTGTCGGTAATCTTTCTTGTCTATTTCTGTCTTTCGATACGAGAGGCGTTGAAAATCAGGGATGAGGTGCGGCGTTCCAACGAGGAACGTTATGCAGACAGCGATGATTTTCCTGTGGAGTTTGCCAATCTCATCCGATGGGTACCGACACTGGTGCTGATACTTTTGGCTATCAATTTCTACGCTGATGACGTGTGGGTGAAGTTCGGCCGGGACATACTTTTCATTGGGGCCAATGTGTGGTTCTGCATTCTTACGTTGAATCCTTGGAGGAAGGTGGTTGTCCAATGTGAGCAGTGTGGCCCATCGGACCCGTTGGAGCAGTGTGACCCGTGTGACCACCGTTTTGACGACCTTGCGCAGCGGCTGGAGAATCTACTTTCGGAGGAAGAGATATATACGGAGCAGCATATTACCAGCAACACCATAATGTCGCGGTTGGGGACGAACAGCAAATATCTTGCAGAGGCAATTCGCCTTTTGGGTTACTCGTCATTTTATGACATGATTTCACAACATCGTGTGCGTCATGCCATCAGCTTCATCCACCAGTATCCTGATGCGCTTCTGGCCGACATTGCGGAGCAGTGTGGTTTTTCCTCCCAGGCATCGATGGCCAAAGCCTTCAAATCCCAAGGAAAGGGCACTCCTTCGAGTTACCGGTAAGTAGCTATAAACCAGTTACTAATGCCCTACCAACACCTAACCAACTCCTACCATGGTAGGAGTTGGTTAGGTGTTGGTAGGGGGATGATAGGAGGTAGGGTCTAACCATGGCTCTACCCGTTTTCTTTTGGATGGAAAATTTTCCTCTGGTGGAATTTTTTTTTCCTCTGGTGGAAATTTCCATGAAAGGAAAATCTATTTTATAAATATTTACTAATTTTGCAGCCGATTTTTACGAAGTAAAAAAAAAGTTAAAACAGATATGACGACAAAGTTAATCATCCTGCTCTCCCTTGGTGTCGTGGTCCTTGGAGGCCTCACATGGAGTATTGTCCGTGCCTGGCGCTATCGCCGCAACCACCCCGAGGAGACCTATTGGCCCTATTCTGGCGACCTGAAAGAAAACGAAAAAGAAAAAACAGCTGTGAGATGAAAAGGAAAGTTTTACCCATTTTGACGCGTGTTGCATTAGTGTTAATGTGCTGGTTCTATGGTGCCAATGCTTTTGCACAGGGTGGGGATGGCAGGCCCAATTATCCGTACCGGATCCGTAAGGCTAATGAGTTAGTGGCTTTTGCCCAATGCCTTGCTACCGGCAACCAGTTCTACTTTTATAAATATGGCTACAGCAAAGATTGGATCTGTAGTCCAACGCCTCCTGCAAGCGGTGACTATCAAACCATTCCCGCTTATGGTGAAGGCAAGTATTTTTTGATACCGAATGACATCGTCCTCAACCAGGGGAATGTGGCTGCCTGCGACGGCGAGAAAGACCCCAATTGGACGGTCTGGCCCGAATCGGTTGTGTTCAAAGGACACTTACTCGGTGATATGCATACGATCAGCGGTATGTACATAGACCGTCCGGACAGCACCGTGGGTGTAGGCTTCTTCTCGAAAATGGAAGGGGATGCACACGTCGAAAAACTCGGCATCGTCAATTCCTACGTCCGAGGTGGTGCCAGCAATATCGGCGGTATGGTGGGCGAACTCTCCGGAGGCCACATCAACAACAGTTTCTTCGAGGGCAGCATCCGCACAAGCGGCAGCAACGTGGGCGGCTTGGTCGGACTGATGACTCTCCACGACACTTTGTTGCCCGAAGTCAGCGTTTGCTTCGCTTCCGGACATCTCGACTGCACCGGTGACTATGTCGCCGGCTTGGTCGGCAAGGTGGAGAAGGGCACCGTGCGCCAAGACTACTCCTCCATGATTGTCCGCACCACCAATATGGTCGGCGTGGCTCTCTCGGGGGCGAACCCTACCAAAGGCGGTATCGGCACCGACGAAGATATTGTCAACCACCACGTAGGCGGCATCTACGGCTACGCGCATACCCCTAACGGCACCAACAGCTATAATCCGGATGTCGACAGCATCCGGGTGGACACCTGCTACTTCGACTGGCAGCTGAGCGACCTTCCGTCAATTCCTGGGTCGTCATGGGTTCCGGCAGAATGGCGGGACAATAGAGGTGCCGCAGCCCTCAGCACCTACGACATGACCTATTACAGCCAGATGTATTTCGATATCAAAAATCAGAAGCCCAGCTTGTGGAAAAACACCTATCTGTGCAATGTTTATCCCTACCCGGATCCATTCAACGATCCGATAAATGTCACCTACCGCCTCGAATTGGATTACCCCCAAGATTCCATTTTGATCGCCACCCTCGTTCCGTTTCTCGATGTCTTCATGAAACCGAATGGCAACGGCCAAAGTACCATCAACAACATGAATGACCAAGAGCGCAAGCACATGAAGCTCTCCGACCTCACCGAGTCGTTCGTGCTGTGGAAAGGGTGCGACAGCCTGGAGATTACGTGGACCATCGACAACACCCTCTGGCCCGATGCTGTCCGCAGAGAGTTCTATGCGCCCGACAACAGCTGGAACGTCTATCTGCAGAAGCAGGGTGTGGTGCGCCTCACCGTAGAGGTGGCAGGACGCACCCGCTACTATGACGCGGTGGTCAATATACCCCCCTATGTCGGCTCCGCCGAGAACCCCTTCCTCATCAGCAATCTGGAAGACTTCCTCGCCTTCCGCGACGGCATCAACGCCAACAAGGACTTCGTCTACCACCGCTTCCTGATTCCTCGCGACTCGCTGTCGCATATCCACTGGATACAGACCGCCGACATCGACCTCGCCAGCGCAGGCGACTGGACACCCATCGGCAAGAACGCCGATACCTGCTTCACAGGCTTCTACGACGGCCGGGGGCATAAGCTGATGAACCTCACGATGACGAACGGCACCGACCGTGCACTCTTCATCTACTCCAAGGGCGACATCAAGAACCTTGTCATCGAAGACCCGCACATCACCGGCTGCGGAGGTTCGTCGGCCGCCTTGGCCACCAACGTCAAGGGCGGTTCTTTCGAGAATTGCGCCGTCACCTACAGCACCCAGGCACTCAGCAACTCAACCGCCCAGCCACTCACCTTCTACAGCAGCATCTGTGCCGCCTTGATAGGCTCGGTGGAAATAGGACCGCTCAACAGCATCCGCATCACGGGCTGTTACAACAGTTGCAACATTGTCAATAACATCAACGGGTACGCTGCCGGTTTGGTGGGAAATGTGAACGCCGACACCTGCATCCTCGAACGCTGTTTCAACGCTGGGGATATCACCTCCACCAATGGCACCGTACATCCCCTGGTTGGTCATTCCAGATCCACGACGCGCCGCATCTATACCAATTGTTACAATGTCGGTGTGCTTACGGGCGCTCAGGCCGAGGTGGCAACGACCAATTCCACCTTCTACAACGACTACCATGTCAATCCCGTCTGCGAAGGGGCAACAAAAGTAGCTACGCGCTACTTCATTGGTCCCGAAACCCTTGTGTGCGAGTATATGGGTGACGACGACTGGCTCTACGAGGAGGGGCGTTACCCCCGTCTGCGCTGGACCGACAGCTCGTCCGTCCGCACGGACGCCATCGCAGCCTGCACCCCCCGACAGGCGATAGACGGTCTTCCGCTGTCCGACACGATGACGGTTGACAACTTTCACGACTTGAATAATCTGCGTAACATCGTGAACGGAAGCTCCTTGGTAATCTATAAAGACTATCTTTTGCCGCATTATGTGCAGGACATCGTTTTCAGACTCACTGACGATATCAACCTGTCCGATATCACATCCAACTGGATCTCTATCGGCACGAAACGGTTCGCCGGCACCTTCCTCGGCAATAACCACACCCTCGCCCGACTTAGTTCAACCCGGTCCGTGGTCGGCCTTTTCGGCACCCTTACGGGCAAGGTGTATGACCTTAATATCACTGTCGAAACCATCGGCGGTGCCGACACTGCCGGTGCCATCTGCGCCATTCTCAACGGTGGCCGCATCGAGAACTGCTCCGTAAAGAAATATAATCAAAACGGCAGCCTCTCCGGCGTCACCGTTGGCGGCATCGCCGGCGTCGCGCTGACCGCGAGCGACAGCATCGTCGGCTGCTTCAACTACGTCGATGTCACAGGTTACCAATGTGTCGGTGGTATTATCGCCGAGGGCGGCAATGTAAGGAACTCTGCCAATGCGGGCGACGTCACTGGCAAGGCCGAGTGTGTCTATATCGGCGGTATTTCCGGACGTAACACCAACGTCATCAGCAGCCTCAATACCGGTATTGTCACCGCCCAGCCTGGTAACACCTTAGCCGACAACTACGTCGGCGGCCTCGTGGGTAAAGTGGAAAGTGGAGAGTGGAAAGTGGAAAATTCCTACAACGCGGGCATAGTCAACGGTGAAAACCGCAAATATGTCGGCGGCCTCTGTGGCGTGGGCGCACCGCAGTATTGCTACGTCAGCAACACTGTGCGCTCCACCGGCGAACACCTAGGCAGCATCGCTGGGCAGGGGAATGGCACCATCCTAAAATGTTGCTACGACAATCAGATGTCGCCTGCTGGCGGTATCGACGGCAGCGACCAAGCGGGCACGGCCGAGGGAATGCCTACCGCTAATATGATGGGAACGGGAGACAACGATTTTTATAATACCTTCTGGGGCGAAAACGCCAGTACTAATATATGGTATTATAGTGACAACTATTACCCCCAATTGCAAGGCATCCGCAGCCTCAACAATACCCTCTCCAATGCCTCTGCCATGAGGGCCCAACTGTATGATCAAGAGACCTACAATACGGTGTCGCACCAATTCACGGTGAATTATGCCGATGGTGGCAGCTGGCAGCGTTTAGGCGGCAGCAATTGTGTGTCGATAGGGACGACTCCCAGCAACGACCTTCTTACGGTCACCATTCCCACCTACAGCGGTCATCCTGCTCAGGGCTTTATCACGTTGGGCTTCCGGGGGGCCGGCACCGACGCTCCTGTCTACCGCAAGGTGCAACTCTGGGTGAACCTTACCGAGGCGAACCCCCTGTTGATTACCAGCGCGGAAGAGTTGAAGAAATTCCGCACCATCATCAACCAAGGGTCGGGTTATTACAACAGTGCCACACGAACCTTCATCGCTACTGGTTCCTACACCGCTTCCCAATATGTGAGAATCACTGACGGCGGCCGCGGCCTCTATTTCAAGCTGACGGCCGATGTTGACCTCGCTTTCCATGGCACTACGAGTAGTGGGAGTAGTTACAATGTCCTTGACCTGTGGACCTCTATCGGTACCAAGCCCCGTCCCTTCCGTGGCCATTTCGACGGCGGCAATCACACCGTCGCAAACTTCATCGTTCCGGGAGACAACTATCAAGGCTTCTTCGGCTATATCGACGGCGGCACGGTGAAGAACCTCACCATTGCTGGTGCCATCACCAACCATAATACAACGGGCGACCACAGTGGCATTCTCTGCGGTTACCTCAACAGCGGCACCCTCCGCAACTGTTTCATAACTCAAGTTGTCGGCAGTAACTACCATAGCCCCAGCAGGATTTCTGCTATCACCGGCCGCAACCTCGGCTTCGTCTGCGGCACCAACCACTACGGTCGCATCGTCCGTTGCAAGACAGATATGACTCAAATCGAAAACGCCACCTATACCCACGGAAGCTGTTTCGGCGGCATCTGCGGCTACAACGACTTCGGCTCCATCGACTCTTGCCGCTCGCACTTGGCTATTAACCCGGGCGTCACCATTGACACTGTCGGTGGCATTGTGGGCTACAACCACAACGGCATCCTCCGCGCCGACACCTCCTATAACAACAGCTACAATAAATCCATTATGTCCTACGTCGGCTGCATTGCCGGCTACTCCGACGGCGAGCAGTCCCTTATCAACAGCTGCTATGTGGACGAGCAGAGCCGGGTTCCTTCCATAGGCGACTATATCGGCGGCGTGGTGGGCAAGATGCAGGGCGGCGTCATCGACAGTTGCGGCCATTATGGTACTATCATCGCGCAAGGCAACTACGTCGGCGGCATTGCGGGAATGATGAGTGATGAATCTGAAGCGAAGAATTGCCTCAACGCAGGTACTGTATGTGAATCGATGACAGGCGACTGCGTCGGCGGCATCGTTGGCACTTTGACCAATTCATCCAGCATCAGCACTTCCTTCAACAGCGGTATCGTCACCGGTCGCAACCATGTGGGCGGCATCGTTGGTAAGGTGGAAAGTGGTCAGTGGAAAGTTGAAGACTGCTACAACACTGGCATCGTCAAGGGTATCGCTCAGGTGGGCGGTATGGCCGGTTTCCTCGATTTCACCCAGGGCGGCAGTTTCGCTTACGGCTACTCTGCCGGTTGGGTCGAGGCTTCCAGCATGGCGGGTGCCGTCTGCGGCTTCACCACAGATGCCTCTATGCTCCACGACCTCCACTACGACAGTCAGATGTGCTGCTACAAGGGCATCAACGAGGAGGATGTGACGGGTGTCACCGCACATACCACCTCCGGGATGATGGCCGTCACCTTCTCGGGTCGTCCCTGGGAAGTCGGCACCGCTGACATGTATCCTCGCCTGACCGTCTTCTCCGGCACCGACGTCAGCCAAGTCTCGGCACTGGCGTTGCTGCAGATAAGCAACCCCGGCAACCTCTCATTCAACCCTGGTACAACCTACACACTGCCTTCCTACACCCCCGCGTCGGGTACCTTCCGATGGGCTAAAGTCAAAACCAGCGACAACGCAGCCTCCCTTTCCGGCACCACCCTCACCCCCTCCGGCAAACGCGACCGCATGCGCATCAAAGCCACAAAATCTCTATTTTACAATCTGGAAAACCATACAATTCCCCTCCGTTACGTGCAACTCTCCTTCGGCATCTCCGAACAGCAGCCTCTTATTGTGAACAGTGTTGGCTTCAGGCAACTTAGAACTTTCATCAATAATGGCCAGTTATTCTACTACTCTAACGGAGCATTCTATGCTTCCAACCAGTATCTCACCGATCCCATCCCCATCCCCGCAGGCGCCGACGGCATCTACTTCCAACTCACCGACGATGACGATTTCACTACCCAAGTCTGGACTCCCATCGGCACGGAAACCAATCCCTTCCGCGGCTACCTCGACGGCGACGGCCATTCCGTCCACGTCGATTTTGACCAAACGAGCCAAGACAACCGCGGCATCTTTGGCTATATGCAGGGTCGCCTGAGCAATATCATCGTCGATAGCATCAATGTCGGTGGCGGCAACCATGTGGGTGCCCTCGTCGGCTACTGCCACGGTACAGTCAAAGGCTGCGTTACCCGCGGCGCTGCCACCGTCAGCGGCACCAATGCCGTGGGTGGTCTCATTGGTGAAGCGTACTATTCGCAGGTGCTCGACTGCTACAACGGCTTCGATGTCAAGGGTACCCAGGCCGTCGGTGGCCTGGTGGGTCTCGTCTCTGCCGACGGCGCCCTCGCCCGCAGCTTCAACTACGGTCTTGTTAAGGCCACGGGTGGCGACAGCCGCGTCGGTGGCCTGGTAGGTTCAATTTCGAATTCTGAATTTCGGATTTCGAATTGCTACAATACTGGAGCCGTGAAAGGCAACACAAACGTTGGCCCCTTCGTGGGATTAATTTTGAGTTCTGAATTTGGAATTTTGAATTGTTACAATGCGGGCTACATCGACGGCACCACTCAAGCAATCACACAATCAAACAATCAGTCAATCTTCAACGACAAGCAGCTTTATCCTCAAGAACTACCTGTTTTCACCTCCCACCGTTCTACTGCCGAAATGCTGGGCGACGGTCTCCGCAGCCAGCTGGGCGACACCTACTGGTCCTATCATAATAATGAGTATCCACGGTTGAAGAACTTTGAGACTACAGCAGCCTCCACTGTGTCGGTAAAACCGCTCGTCCTGGGCGAACGTATGCAGGCGGACAATATCGTGAGGAACTTCAGCGGCGAGACCTCGGATGGCGTGAAATGGGACCGCCACGGTACGGGGACTGCGCTGAATACCCCCGACCCCGCCAATGGCACCTTCACCCCCAACACCTGCGGTGTCGACTCGCTGAAGGTGACGCTCACCTCCGACACCCGCGTGGAACGCCGTGTGCTGCCGGTGGTGGTGACGGGTGTAGATATCCATATCGACACGGTGCTTGCCTGCGCGGCCTACACCTGGGAGCTGGCAGAGGGCTATTCGGTGACCCTCGATAAACCGGGCTTCCACACCTATCTGGCCGAGGGCGAGGTATGCGGGAACACCCAGGCCATCGACCTTTATTTCGCCGAGCCGATAGAGGTCAGCATATCGAAGCAGGACGCCTGCATGGACAGCTATTGGAGCAAGTACGGTCACAACATAGGCTACCTGAAGGCGGCGGCGGGCGGCGGCGGATTTGGTGACGGGTACGCCTACGAGTGGTCGAGGGAGAATGGCGACATTGCCGATGAATCGTACATTGACGGACATCCGGACTCGTTGCGCTTCCTGGACCCCGGCCTCTACTACCTGAGGACGACGGATGTGACGCCGCACTCGGTGTGCGAGAGGCGCGACACGGTGTTGGTGGATGAGTATTCGTTCAACTACTTAGTGACCAAGTGGGGCAACTGCGTTGATACTGACGACGGCTGGATTGATCTTGTGATCAGGCAGTTCGAATTCAACCGCGACGGCTCGCCGTACAAGATAGAGTACTGGGATTCGAACCATGTGTCCAAAGGCGTGCACTGGATTCAGGCCCTCAATCCGCCCGACGAAAGCGGGGTGCCGAAGGGCTACGACACCCTGCTCAACCTCGCCAACGGCTTGTATTACATGACCATCACTGACAGTTTGGGGTGCTATCAAGATAAACAGATTAAAGTCAACGATCCTATCAACCCCAAGATGACGCTCCGCGCCAAGGGTTTCAAAAAGGTTTATGATGGCATCCCGGTGTCGCTGAACAGCATCAACGTCGTGGAATATGACGACAATTGGAAGGTTCCGGAACGGGCAGAATACTATGTCACCAGTGACCAGTGGAGGCAGCTGGCGCTGAGGATAGGCGACTCGCTGATAGTGTCGCTGGCGGAGCCGGACCGGACGGTGACGGATGTGGACAGCGTGAGGAACGTGGTTGAACACTGGGAAATCAAAGACGCGGAGACGGGGAAGGACAAGACCTGCCTCTACCACTTCTATCCCATCGACAGCTGCATCGTCATCCTGCCCGCGACGCTGACGCTTTTCACAGGCAGTGCCACCAAAGAGTACGACGGGCGGGAGCTGACGAACAACAACTGGAGTGTCCAGGGGCTGGAGCATGGGGAGCATGTGTGGTGTATGCCCAGCGGCAGCCAGACGGAGGTGGGCTCCAGCGACAACATCTGCGAAATCGACTGGGGCAATCCCGGTCCCTGGGGTGAGAATATAGCGCAGGAGAAAAACTACACGGTGATCAATCATTTCGGCACACTCACCGTCACTCCGAACACCTCGGAAATCGTGCTCACCGCCGGCAGCGCCAGCAGGCCCTATGACGGCACGGCGCTCACGAGCGGGACGGTGACGTGGACGGGACTGCCTACAGGCTTCTCCGTGGAGGCCACCACGAGCGGTAGCCAGACGAACACAGGCACCAGCGCCAACGTGGTGAGCAGCTACGTAATCAAAAACGCCGACGGTGAGGACAAGACGGAAAACTTCACCAATGTGACCACAGTGGCTGGCACACTGACCGTGGAGCCGGCCGATCTCTTCATCACCACTCCGTCAGCCACCAAGTCCTACGACGGCACCGCGCTCACTGTGGCATTTGACCCCTCCACAGGGGCAGGCAGTATTTCTGGCTTGGCCTCGAATGAAAGCATCACTGTGACCACCACCGGCAGCCAAACGGAAGTCGGCTCCGGCACCAACAGCTACACCATCGACTGGGGTACGACCGATCCGGACAACTACAGCGTTCACGACAATCTCGGCACGTTGACGGTAACACGGGGACAGGCCTTGGTGACAGCCAATGACATTGCCAAGACCTACGGCGGAACCGACCCCGCGCTGACGGCCACGGTGACGGGAGTGGCGGACGGCAATGTCGTCACCTACACGCTGAGTCGCGCGGCGGGCGAGACTACCGGAACCTACACCATCACGCCTACAGGCGCCGCGGAACAGGGCAACTACGATGTGACCTACCAGACGGGCACCTTCACCATCGCACGAGCCACCGCCACGGTGACGGCCGACGACAAGGAGAAGATGGCCGACCAGGTTGACCCGGAACTGACGGCCACGGTGAGCGGCCTGCAAAACGGTGATGCGGCCAGTGTTATCAGCTACACGCTGAGCCGCGCAGCGGGCGAAGCGGAGGGTGACTACGCCATCACGCCCAGCGGCGAAGCGGAGCAGGGCAACTACGATGTGACCTACGTGCCCGGTACACTTACGATCACGCCGGCCACCCAGGTGGTGGTGAGAATTGCCGGTCGCGGCAACACCACCGTCTACGATGGGGCGGCACATGCGGTGAGCGGCTACGACGTGGTCTCCATCAGCAATCCAGACTATTCGGAGGAGGACTTCACGTTTACGGGCACTGCCGCCGCCAGCCGCACGGATGCCGGCACTACCTATATGGGATTGGCGGCGAATCAGTTTGAGAATACTGTCGGGGGCTTTAATGTGACGTTCATTGTGACCGACGGCTACCAGACCATCACCCCGGCTCCGGCGACGGTGGCCGCGGAGGCGAGGACGAAGACCTATGGCGACAGCGACCCCACGCTCATGGCCACGGTGACCGGCGCTGTGGGTAGCGAGACGTTGAATTACACGCTGGCACGAGCTGTCGGCGAGGCTGCCGGTACCTATCTCATCACTGTGACCCTGGGCGAGAATCCCAACTACAGCGTGACAAAGACAGATGCCATCTTCACCATCAACCGCAAAGCCGCCACAGTGACGGCCGATAACCTGAGCAAGGTGTATGGCAATAGCGACCCGACGCTGACGGCCACGGTGACCGGCACGGAGGGAAGCGATGTGATTGCCTACACCCTGAGCCGCGCGGCAGGCAATGCCGTCGGCACCTACGCCGTCACGGTGAACCTCGGCAGCAATCCCAACTACGAGGTGACGGCCAACGGCGGCACGTTCACCATTAACAAGCGTCCCGCCACGGTGACCGCCAATAACGCCAGCAAGACCTACGGCGGCGACGACCCGGAGCTGACGGCGACGGTGGAGGGTACGGTGGGGAGCGACGCGATCGACTACACGTTGAGCCGCGCTACGGGCGAAAATGCGGGCAGCTATGCTGTCACGGTGACGCCAGGCGCTAACCCGAACTATGAGGTGACTGCCACGGGTGGCACCTTCACCATCAACAAGAGAACCGCCACGGTGACGGCCAATAGCGCCAGCAAAGTGTACGGTGACGTCGACCCGGAGCTGACGGCGATGGTGGGCGGCCTGCAAAACGGCGATACGGCAAGTGACATCAATTACACGCTGATCCGCGCTGAGGGCGAAGATATCGGCAGCTACGCCGTCACGGTAATCCCCGGCAGCAATGCGAACTACGAATTATCGGTTGTGGGTTCGCAATTCACCATCACCAAGCGGCCCATCACGGTGACGGCCGACACACTGACGAAAATCTACGGCGACGCCGACCCGACGCTGACGGCCACGGTGAGGGGACTGGGAGAGGGGATGACGCCGACGGCCATCAACTACACCGTGAGCCGCGAGGCAGGTGAGGACGCCGGCACCTATCCGGTTACGGTGACGCTGGGCAGCAACCCCAATTACGAAGTGACCGCTATCGGTGGCTCATTCGGCATCGCCAAACGCATCGTCTTGATGGTGCCCGGCTCCCAGAGCAAGGTGTATGGCGAGGAAGATCCGACACTGACGGCCACGGAGGAGGGTGTCCTGGCTGGCGACACGTTGAGTTACACGATGAGCCGTGCCGCCGGCGAGGATGTGGGGATGTATGCCATCACTGTGACCCCCGGTATCAACCAGAACTACGAACTGGTGGCGCAATCGGGATACTTCTTCATTACGAAAAGGGAAGTCACGGTGGCTGCCGATAACCAGAGCAAGGTGTACGGCACCGCCGACCCTGCACTCACGGCTACGGTGAGCGGCATGGCAGGCAGCGATGTGCTCAACTACACCCTCAGCCGTGCGGCCGGTGAGGCTGCCGGAAGCTACGCCGTCACGGTGACCCTCGGCAGCAACCCAAACTATGAGGTGTCGGCCACGGGAGGCACATTCACCATTGTGAAGAGGGATGCCACAGTGACAGCCGACCCCAAGAGTAAGACCTACGGCACGGGCGACCCGACGCTGACGGCGACGGTGACAGGCCTGGTGGGTAGTGATGTGCTCAACTACACTTTGACGCGTACTGCTGGCGAGGATGTGGGGACGTATGCGATTAGTGTCAATGTGAACGAAAACGATAATCCCAACTATCAACTGTCAATCAGCGGTTCCCAGTTCACCATTACCAGAGCTCTGGCGATGGTGGTGGCCGACAGCGTGACGAAGGTCTACGGAGAGGCCGATCCGCTGCTGACGACGTCGGTGGGAGGCCTGCGCAACGGCGACGACCTGAGTGTAATCAACTACACCATAAGCCGCGAGACGGGCGAGGATGCCGGCACATACGCTATCACGCTTGTCGGCGATGCCGTGCAGGGTAACTACAATGTCACCTACCTGCCCGCCACATTCACCATCACACGGGCCTCCGCCACGGTGACGGCCGACGACAAGGATAAGGTGGTGGGTGGCAACGACCCGGCGTTGACGGCGACGGTGACAGGCCTGGTGAACGGCGACGTGCTCAGTTACACGCTGACCCGCGCTTCAGGCGAGGCTGTTGGTACCTATACCATTACAGCCACTGGCGAGCCAGTACAGGGCAACTACAATGTTACCTATGTGCCCGGTACGTTCAGAATCACGAACACAAACGAGGCGATTGTCAGAATCACCGGCCATCACAACACCACCGTCTACGACGGAGTGGAGCATACTGTGAGTGGCTACGACATTGTCTCTATAAGTAATCCCGATTATTTTGAATCGGACTTCTCTTTCACTGGCGCAGCTGTTGCCAGCAGAACGGATGTTGGTACCACCTATATGGGACTTGAGGGGAATTTCCACAACACTAATTCGAATTTTGATGTGACCTTCATCGTGACCGATGGCTATCAGACGGTGGCACCCCACACCTTCAACCTCGCCGTAGGCGCTGCCACCTGGCACGCTATCGGGGCTCCCGTGCACGACGGTGTCGGCAGCAATAGGCAGTTGTCAGTGAGCAATGTTATTCACCTCACCGATGTGGACTACGACCTCTTCCGCTACGACGAGGCGAATGCCCGCTGGGAGAACCAGAAAGCAGGTAGTGAAGCCACAGGCTTCACCACCATGGAGGCAGGTCGCGGCTATATCTACCGCCGTGCCACCGCTGCCGTGCTCACCTTCTCGGGACAACCCAATAGCGGTACGGTCGACCACGAGCTCTCCTACAGCTGTGGCACCGATGCCCTGAAGGGCTTCAACCTTGTGGGCAACCCCTACAATCACACCACCTCCATTGGCGAGTACTGCTATTCCCTCAACACCGACGGTACCTGGCGTCCACAACTAGCCACCTACGAGATTCCCGTTGCCAATGCCGTCCTCATCCACACCACCAGCGAGCGCACCCTGACCTTCACCGAGGCCAGCAACAAGAAAGTCCCATCGGGGGATTCCGATTACTCGGATATTCTCGTTTTCAGACTTTTTGATACTATCTATGAGGATGTTGCTTATGCCATCTTCTCCGAGGGCCAAGGGCTTCCCAAGGTGGGACACCTCATAGAGGAGGCTCCAATGCTCAGCATCAACAACTTCGCCATCGCTCACCTTGACGATACCGTCACAACATTCCCCTTGACGCTGAAAACCACCCCCGGTGACTACACGCTGGCACTTGCTAATATTACAGGTACGACGAGTTCTACTAGCTACCTCCACCTTATTGACCTTCTCGTTGGTCGCGATATCGACCTCCTCCGTACCCCTGCTTACACCTTCCAAACTACCGGCGACGATGCCTGTCGCTTCTTGGTGAAACTGTCGTCTGATGCCAACAGGATGTCGGCGCTCCACGACTTTGCGCGCTGGGAGGGCAACCAGCTGGTTGTCGTTGGCACCGGTACCCTCGAGGTCTACGATGTGATGGGACGTCAGCTTTTCTCTCAGGAGCTCAACACATCACGCTCCTCTCTCTACACTCGTCGCTTCCCCGCCGGAGTCTATATCCTCCGCCTTGGGAATCAATCGCAAAAAATAGTGATAAGATAAATAATATTAGTATTAACGTTATAACTGTATAACAACATGAAAACGATTAAGATAATGACAATTACAGCCCTGCTGGTAGTCCTCGCTGCAGGCTGCGGTAAGGACAATGAAAAGCAGTCCTTGTTGGATGACGGCCATCTGCATCTCTTTACTGAGAACATGGGTAACAACGGCACCAAGATTCTGATTGACCCCGCCAACATCAACGGAGCTACCTGGGTGGCCAACGAGCATATCAACCTCAATGGCACCCCCTATGTCATCGTCGGTGACAACGACAATGACTACTACCTCGACGGCGTCAGCCCCCTGACGGTGGACATGTACGCCGTCTATCCCGCCACCATCAACGAGGGTGGCAACCACATCGATGCCTCCAATGACGGTGCGGCTGCCTGCGCCGTGAACATCCACTCGTTGTGTGTTGACTTCGTCGGCAATGGCGGTAATGCCCAGAAGGTCTACTTCCCCATGGCGGCCAAAGCTGCTGCCGGTAGCCACAGCCTCGGCTTCCGTCACCTCACCGGTGGTATCCGCCTGACACTGAAGAACAATGGAACGTATACCGACCTCGATGTTGCCCGTCTCGTGGTCTCGGCCACCACAGCCGACGGCAAGCCTGCCATATACAAGGACCTCTATCCCACCGAGGATGGATGGAATCCCAGACTGCTTCCCGGCATGCCTTCAGGCGAAATCGGCATCGAGGGAGACCAGAATGTGCAGTTCATTGCCGACATGACCCTCTACCTCAAGGAAGGTAGCTACGATTACAAGACCATTGCCAGCAACGGAGGCGAGATTACCTTCTGCATGCCTATGCTCGCCAAGGAATTTAAAACCCTCACCATCAAGGGTTACTCCCTCTCTGGCACTGAAATCTTTTCCAAGACCAAGATTCTCGAAACCGCCATTGCCATCGAGCGCAACAAAATGTACAACATCCCCGTAATTGCGTTATAGCATAATTTTGCAATGACGAAAAAAAGATTGGTTATGAGAAAGAAACAATATATATCACCCACGTTGAATGTGGTAGAGTTCAGGGTAGAGTATGGCTATGCCTTAAGCAATTATGATAATAATATTACAATGACTACTCTCCAGGCCATTACCGGTTTCAGCACACAAGGGATAGAACTATGGGAGGAACCGGCTGGAGACCTCTTCAGTGGAGGTTGGACCGAGTAGCCTACATTGCCCTACGAACCCCCTATCAACTCCCTACCAACTCCTACTACGGTAGGAGTTGGTAGGGAGTTGATTACTGGTTGATAGGTCGTTAGCTTTAAGGGTGTGTCAGGCCTTTTTCCCGTGAAGGAAAAAAATTTTGCAGCGTAAAGTTTTTTTTGTACTTTTGTAGATTATTATTAAGGAATAAAAATATAAAAAGTAACGATAAAATATTGTAATTATGTACACTAAGTTTCAACAGCACCTGCAGAAAGAGTTGGCCGACATCGAGGCCGCCGGTCTTTACAAACACGAACGTATCATCGAGAGCCCCCAGGGCGCCGAGATCATGGTGAAGGGCAAGAAGTGCCTCAACTTCTGTGCCAATAACTACCTCGGCCTCGCCGACAACCCTGAGCTCATCGAAGCCGCCAAGAAGGGCATGGACGCCCGCGGCTACGGCATGGCCTCCGTCCGCTTCATCTGCGGCTGTCAGGACCTCCACAAGCAGCTCGAGAAGAAGATTGCCGAGTTCTTCGGCACCGAGGACACCATCCTCTACGCTGCCTGCTTCGACGCCAATGGCGGTGTCTTCGAGCCCCTGCTCACCGAAGAGGATGCCATCATCAGCGACGCCCTGAACCACGCCTCCATCATTGACGGTGTGCGCCTCTGCAAAGCCCAGCGCTATCGCTACGCCAACGCCGACATGGCCGACCTCGAAGAGCAGCTCAAGGCCGCCCAGAAGAACCGCTTCCGCATCATTGTCACCGACGGCGTCTTCTCCATGGACGGCAACGTCTGCCCGCTCGACAAGATTTACGAGCTCGCCAACAAGTACGATGCTATGGTGATGGTTGACGAGAGCCACTCCGCCGGCGTTGTCGGCAAGACCGGCCGCGGTGTCACCGAGCGCTACAACCTGCGCGGCAAGATTGAAATCCTCACCGGAACCCTTGGCAAAGCCTTCGGAGGCGCCATGGGCGGTTTCACCACCGGTAAGAAGGAAATCATCGACATGCTGCGTCAGCGCAGCCGTCCCTACCTCTTCTCCAACAGCATGGCTCCCGGCCTTGTGGCCGCCGGCATCCGCATGTTCGAGCTCATGAGCGAGACCAACGCCCTGCAGGACAAGCTGCACGAGAACACCGACTACTTCCTGCGCCGCATGAAGGAAGAAGGCTTCGACTGCAAACCCAGCGAGAGTGCCATCTGCGCCGTCATGATCTACGACGCCGCCAAGAGCCAGCAGTATGCCGCCAAGATGCAGGAAGAAGGCATCTTCGTCACCGGCTTCTACTATCCCGTCGTCCCGAAGGGCCAGGCCCGCATCCGCGTCCAAATCAGCGCCGCCCACGAGCATGAGCACCTCGACAAGTGCATCGAGGCCTTCAAGAAAGTCCGTGCCGAAATCGAGAAATAATTAACACTCGCACAATAGCAGAAAGGGCACCCAACCGGGTGCCTTTTTTTTACCCCTATAGCTACTATATATTCTTCTAAAGAAGAATATATAAATCAGCAAGTTATAGTTGGTGGCAACTACCCCGACTAACACATAAAAAAACAGATGATGAGAATTATGAGGAAGATGAGTAATCAATGCATAGCGTAAGCCATCCATTAACATTTCCATTTCTTAGCAACCCTGCGGGAATATATATTATTATCTCTTCGAGATAATAATACCCATGATGTTACGTTATATTGAAGAATCTAGGATAATTCTAGGGAAACTCTAGGGTAATTCTAGGGTAAATATAGGGACACTCTATGATAACAAGCACATGACAAGTACCCAACAAGCATAACACAAGCCTATGTCAAAGATTGATTCCAATGGATTGGAGCACGGCAAGCGTGGCAACAAGATATATGTGGGGCTCAACGGCCAGCAGGTCAAGAAAGACCCATACCGCCCAACCAATCCACGCACACCTGCGCAGCAGAGACATCGAGCCAAGCTGGCATTTGCCAACCGTCTCTCGGCCCATTTGGCCGAAGCCGTCAACCTCGGCTTCGCCCGTGTCGCCGAAGAGACCAAGGGCCTGACACCTCGCAACGCTTTCGTCAAAGCCAACTGGGACAATGGTGCTTTGTGCTGGGATGAGGAGACCTCCCTGTGGGAGCTCTGCCCCGAGCAACTACTGCTGGCTCAGGGACCGCGCCATATCCCTGCCAACATAACTGCCGAACTCGACGGCAACCTCCTGCGCATCACCTGTCCGGACGCAGGACTCTATGAAATGCATGCCGTACCCGACGACCAACTCCTCGTGGCCGTCTATCTGCCCGACCTTCCCGCGATGAGTCTCTATCGCGGCCCTATGCGTGACAGCTGTTCCCAATGCGCCTTCGAGCTTCCCACGGAGATGTGCGCCTCCGGTGCCCTGATGCATGTCTATGCCTGGTTCTGCGCCACCTGCTTCCATCGCGCCACCGCCACCAAATCCCAAGTCCGCCCCGACCAATCCAGCCCCAGCCGTCACCTCGGCACCTTCCATATTCCTACATCCATACACTAACACGCTAACACATTTACATATTAACGCATTCAATAATATTTTGCCAATTCGGAAATTATTCGTATTTTTGCACTCGATTTTGATTAAAAATCGAGTTTAGAAAACAATATTTTAAATGAAATTCACACAATAACATAGCCATCATGTTACCACGTATTCTCAACCTATCCAACGAGATAGAAAGCAGCATCTTCCTGTTCGGAGCCCGACAGACTGGCAAATCGACCATCCTGCGACAGCAGTTCCCCAATGCTATCTATATCGACCTGCTCGACAGCAGCATTAAAGAAAGGTATCGTCGCAACCCGACGCTCCTTTACGAAATGCTGAACGGGAAACCTGAAGGTACGCTGGTCATCATCGACGAAATACCAGAGGTGCCCGCCCTGCTTGATGAAGTACACCGACTGATTGTCGAGAGCGGTCTCGTTTTCATCCTATGTGGCTCCAGCGCCCGAAAACTGAAACGCAAGGGCCACAACACCCTCGGAGGACGGGCCTTCCCTGTATATCTCTATCCGTTCGTCAGCACCGAGATACCGGAGTTTGATATCGACAGGGCCGTCACTTTCGGAATGCTTCCTCCTCACTATCTTGCCAAGAACCCCTCTCGACTCCTGGCCGGATATATAAACGTTTACCTGAAAGAAGAGATAAAAGAAGAAGCCTTGGTGCGTAACCTCGACGCCTTCCAACGCTTTTTGGAAGTGGCAGCATTGACCGACGGCGAAATTGTAAACAACGCCAATATAGCACAGGATTGCGGAGTGCGTGCCACCACAGTAAATGCCTACTTCGACATCCTCGAGGATACCCTGATGGGGTATCGCATTCCTGCATTCCGAAAGGTCATGAAGCGGAGGCTGATGCAGGCACCGAAGTTCTACTATTTCGATATCGGTGTGGCCAACCACTTGTTGCATCGCAAAGAGTTGGTAAGAGGTAGCGCCGACTACGGCCATGCCTTTGAGCACTTGGTGATTCAGGAAATCTATGCATGGCTGCAATACACACATTCGGAAGAAGAACTATCCTACTGGCACACCTACACAGGCATCGAGGTGGACGCTGTCATTGGAGATGCCAGAGTAGCGATAGAGATCAAGTCAGCGGAAGAAATCCAACGACGTCACCTCAAAGGTCTCAAAGCCTTTGCCGACGAATACCCCGAAAGCCGACGGATACTGGTATCTCTCGACAAACTCAGCCGAACCATCGACGGCATAGAATGCCTCTATGTCCTTGACTTCTTCAAAACGTTATGGAATAAAGGATTATAGGATTCCGCATTTCCACACTCACACATTGGCTCCACATGGTCGCCGACCTCAGTTCAAGCAATCAAGCATTCAAACACTCTTTATGACCTCTTTGCTGCCTGTTGATTTATATACTAACGAATTAACGCATTTGCGCATTTACGCATTCTACATGTTCCCTCAACGCCCCTTTTCTATTCCACGATTCATCTTACCTATTAACCCCACTAACGCATTCTGCCTGCGATGCAGGCTTTGAGCTCCTTATAATAAGATTAAATCAAGCGAAAAACGCATTCATAAACGCATTCCCACATTCTTTAATGCTTTATTTGCAGCAATAGCGTGGCGTCTGAATTGTGGCAACGTTGTTGCCACAATTTGTAAGTTTTTTTGTTTTCTGACAATTGTGGCGTTTCTTCTAATTGTGGCACATATTTGGCATCTCCAGCGGCAAAGATAGTGCTGCCCTTTTTATGGGTAATCCTTCGATGATCTTTCGGCGATCCACTGGTGGTACCCCTTCTTCGATCCTTCTATATGCCTTCTTCATGCCTTCTTTGCTGCCTGTTGTTTTTTTATACTAACGAATTAACGCATTCCCACACTCACGCATTCAAATAAATTTTGCCATTTAAGAAAAAATCCGTACTTTTGCAATTGCAAAAGTAACTCTAATAAAGACTACTTTAGCGAACAAAAAAAATACAGAATACGAAGAAAAAATATGATTGAAATAAAGTCAACGAGAGTACGAGCTGTCATAGACGAGCTGAAAGACCAGTACATGGAGGCAGACGCGAACTGCCGCCCTTGGATTATTGGTTTCTCGGGTGGCAAAGATTCAACGGTACTCTTAATGCTCACTTGGATTGCAATGCAGGAACTGCGTGACGAAGGCACAGAGTTGCGTCGTTGCGTATATGTTGTTTGCAATGATACGATGGTGGAGAACCCTGTCATCGAAGAATATGTTACTACAGTTTTGTTCGAAATCGGTAAGGCGGCTCAGGAGCAGCACCTTCCTGTGCAGGTGGTGACTACCACCCCACAATTGGAAGATACGTTCTGGAGTTGCGTCATTGGCAAGGGCTATCCTGTACCCAACAATGCTTTCCGTTTCTGCACAGAGAAGATGAAGATTAAGCCCACCTCGAAGTTCATCACAGATCAGGTGGTGGCAGATGGTGAAGCAATTGTCTTGGTAGGTACACGTCTAACGGAAAGCCAGCAGCGTGAACGTTCTATCAAACGACATGAGATAAAGGGCCATCGTCTTTCGAAGCATCCTCTGAACCCCAACACCTTCACCTATGCACCTATTAAAGAGCTGATGCTTGAAGAGGTTTGGTGGGTCATCAATGCCATCCCTTCACCTTGGGGCTTCGACAACGAAATCCTATACAAGATTTATCTGGATGCTTCTGCCGATGACTACGAATGTCCTACTGTTGTGACAGATGATAGCCATCGTTCTTGTGGACAGAGCCGCTTTGGTTGCTGGATATGCACCGTGGTAAAGGAAGACAAGTCTATGTCGTCACTGATTCAGAATGGCGTTTCATGGATGCAGCCCCTCTTGGATTTCCGCAACAAACTGGTAGAGAACAGAAATGTTTCTGAACTTCGCTGTTCTACACGCCGTAACGGACAAGCTGCCGTTGACAGTACAGGTCACAATCTGGGAAACTATACGATGGAATATCGAATAGAAATGCTGAGAGACCTGCTGAAAGTTCAGAAGAAAGTTCAGGAGGAGCATTCAAGTGTCCGTTTGATTACAAGTCAGGAACTGATAGCTATTCAGGTTATCTGGTTCCGTGATGGCAACTTCTCTACGACAGTAAACGACATCTATAACGAGATATACGGCTACAGCATCCCCAACTTGGAGATAGGTTTGCAGGAAAGGCTTATACTGGAGCGTTCTTGCAAAGACCCAAGTCACTTCCAATTGATTCAGGAACTCTTGGCCCTGCAAAAGAGCAAGGTTCTGCTGATGAGGAAGTATGGTTTGCAGAATGATTTGGATGAGCAACTTGACCGCTATGTGAAGAAAGGAGGTGAAGCATGCTGATTAATAAAATCATCCTGAATAACTATCGCCTTTACGAAGGCGAAAACGCCATTAGTTTCAAATTCGACGAAAGCAAGAACATCCATCTGGTATGTGGTGAAAATGGCTTTGGCAAAACCACATTCCTCCATTCTTTACTGTGGTGTCTGTATGGACGCTTCGTTGGCGATATTCCTGTTTCAGGGCAAGACTCAAGCAACTATACTGCTACTCAAAAGGGCAATCTGAACCTGAGTGCCGCCAGACGTTACGAAAAGCTGGCAACTCCTGATACTATAGCAGCAATCAAGAAAAACGGTTACACTGGCTATGAGGAGATACAGAAAGACAGCATCTGTAGTGTCACGATCTGCTTCACAGAAGTTGGCATCCCTTCAATCCCTTGCCGCAACATTTGTGTGAAACGCAGCTATGATGCGCTACTCCAAAAAGAGGATGTTGAGATTCTGATTGACGGCAATCGCAATGAGCTGACGGAAGAAATAGGACCAGATGTATTCATCAATGACTTCATTCTGAATAAAGACATAGCCAGTCTTTTCTTCTTTGACTCAGAGGAAATTGTATCACTGGCAGAAACCAGCACTATTGCAGAACGCCGCAAGTTGAGTCAGGCATACGAAGAGGTGCTTGGGATCAGGAAATACGAAGAACTGAAAACCAACCTTGAAAGCCTGAGATTGCGCTATCGCAAGAAGTCGAAAGATTTGACTCTTAGAGACAAACTAGAATCGCTGGAAGCAGAAAGAGATGCGAAGCGACAAGAAGCACTGAATTTGGAATCTACCATTGAACAGATGCAGGCCTCTATGGATGCTTTGCGAGAAGAAAACGAGCAACTTCAAACTAAGCTGTCTCGTGAAGGAAGCAGCGTGAAGACAGAAGAGTTGCAAAGAGTGAAGGCGGTAATAGAGCATTGTAAACAGGAAGATGCCAGAATGAAGAACGCCATCAAGCAGTTCATCGACTATGCTCCGTTTGCCGTTGCCGGCAATGTGTTCACCCAAGCCTATCAACTTGCAAAGGCAGATCATAACACCACTGCAATTAACAATGCAGCGGTAGCTCAGAATAGTGTGCTTGATGCCCTAAGCATCGACATGGTGCAACTTCTAAGCTCTATGCCTCTGAAGAAGAAAGAAACGGAAGAGGCTCAGAAGAAACTGGAAAGCATCATCGCCAAATATCGTGGCGGCACCTCAAACAGAGAGATACGTCTGAATATCTCTGACGAGGACTTTGCTGAAATCGAAGCTGTTTACAATAGTCTGACAACAACCTACAAGTTGGAATTCTCCACTCTTGCTGAGGCATATCGCAAAAACAGGATTACTCTGGAACGAAATGCCAGACGTTTGGCAAATATTCAGAGCAAGGAAAGCGATGAGGTGGTAAAGGCTCTTCGCGATAAGAAAAACGAAATCGAACAGAAGATTAAAGATACAGATGAGCAACTTCGCCAGAACCACGTTAAGACTGGTGAGCTGAAACTGACATTGGAATCTTTGAATAAGCAGATCAAGGAACTGAGTCGTAAGGTTAGTGTCGATGATGCAGACGAAGAGAAAGACAAAGTTGCCAGTGAGCTAATCGGCGAACTTGACACCTTCCTATTCTCGTTGAAGGAAACCAAGAAGTCATCGTTGGAGCTGAGAATCAGAAATGCCCTCAATACCTTGATGCATAAGGAAGATTTCATTGGACGAGTGGAGGTTGAGTTGGAAGATGACTCAATGGATATAAAGCTATACTCGCCAGATGGGTTCGAGATTGATAAATCTCTCCTGTCAAAAGGAGAAAAGCAGCTGTATGCAACATCCGTGCTAAAAGCACTGGTGGATGAAAGCGGCATCCAGTTCCCTGTATTCATCGATAGTCCTTTGCAGAAGTTCGACAAAAGCCACGCCTCGAAGATAATCACAGAGTTCTATCCTTCTATTTCTAAGCAGGTCATCCTGTTCCCGTTGCTTCACAAGGAGCTGACTGCTACAGAGTATGAAATGCTGAAACCCTATGTTGAGAATGCCGTTGTTATTACTAACGACACAGTACGTTCTACATTCAAGAAGGTAAACACTGACAAATTAATGAATTGACGTATGAGCATAATGATAGCACAAATAAAGACCAGCTCTGAAAACAGGGAGCGAGTGCAAAGACTGACACGAAAGTTTGGTCTTGGTGCAGAAAACGTGATAGCACGTATCGCCATTGCATACTCCCTGAAAAGTGGGCAGAGGTTTTCGCCAACAGAAGTGAAGGATGCTGGCGGAAAAGAGTATAGTAGAAGTGTGCTTTTCGGCAACCTGTATCCGCTTTACCTCGCCATGATATGCTCACACTATGGCATTAAAAGTACAGATAAAGATTTGGCTCGCTATTTCAAGATGCACTTGGATGACGGGCTGGAGCTGATAGATAAAGATGTAAAAGACAACCCCAATTTGGTAGGATTCGACTATTTATTTGATAAGATAGAAGAAGGATTGAAGGAATTATGAATGACATCACTTCCAGAGTGCATTACGCTGATGTGTTCGACTTTGATAAGTTCCACGAGGTGTTTAGGCAGCAGTTAGCTGTTGCCAAGGGTGATGAGTGCATATCTCTTGCAACTTTTATTGAAGACCATCATGAAGTATGGCATGATTACAGCCTTCCAAAAGTATCAAAGATTGTCGAAGTTCTCACTATAGAGGTGGCTGATATGTATGAAATCTTTCCTGATCCTAATGACATGATTACTCTGCCAAAGGCTGCTAAAAGGAAGGAAAAGAGGTCAGCGGAACCTACTATTAGAGAATTAGCAAAGGAGTTTCTTGAAAGTAAAGCCAAGCCACAGCGTTTACACACAATACTTGATTATGTTAATAGTCATCGTAAAAATCAAACTACCCGTCGCAACCTACAGTCATCTTTGATTCAGGAAAAAAAAGCATTTGTTCATTTTACAGATGAGGATACTTGGGGATTATACAGTAAACCATACTCCGATCACTCCCCATGGGATGAACATGAGGTTGTACCCTATGATGAACCCAATGAAACTGTTTGGTGTGTATGTGAAGAGGAAACAATACATACAGACTTATCTCATCTTAGTTTTGAATTACGCTATTCCTCCAAACGAGAACATAAACCTACAGAGTTCTTTACAAAGGCTCTGATAAACAGCTCTCAATTGGATTTGGGTTTGGGGTACTTTAGTAGTGCTTGCTTCAATGTCCTTGCCTGTGGTTTTGCACATTTCGTTAGGAATGGCGGCAATATGCGTATGTATATCAATCCCAGCGTAACGGAGGATGATTACAAATTGTTGAAAGATTGTGATTATGAGGGCTTCGAGCAATATATGATACAGTCGTATGACAGGCTTCTGAAGATATTCTCCCGACGTGATGAACTATTCTTCCGCTGCTTGTCGTACCTGATAAGCCAACATAGAATTGAGGTAAAGATTGTTATGCTGAAAGAAGATGGCATTGCCCATGAGAAGTTTGGAATCTTTGCTGATACTGAGGGGAACGAAGTGGCTTTTAATGGTTCTATGAATCTTACAGCTTCAGGTCTTACTAAGAATATAGAGGCAATAGATACAATATGTTCTTGGCGTACCAGCGATGACAGAGAACGCATCAAAGGATATCACGATGATTTTGAAAGCATATGGGGAAACCAGAATCCAGACATCAGGGTATTCCCTGCTGACGAATTCTGCAATCGGATACTTGTTACTTATCCAACAACAGACATTGATGATTTGGTGAAGTTGGAAAATGTGGTAATGAAAGAAATTGAGCAAGAAAACACACTCGCCTCAGACGAACCCCATTTCCCCTCTAAATTCAAAGATGGTCCTCGCCAATATCAGATAGATGCATATCAGGCATGGAAGAGTCGAGGAAAACGTGGAGTCTTCGCTATGGCAACTGGTACTGGTAAAACTATTACCTCACTTAACTGTGCACTTGAAGAGTATCGCGATGATGATTTCTATAGACTTTTAATATTAGTACCCTCGCTTGCCCTTGTAGAACAATGGGGAGATGAAGTAAGAAATTTCAATTTCAGGAACGTCATAAAGGTTTCTTCCGAGAATTCCCAGTGGAAAGTTGAACTGGCAAGAATGACAATGAAGATGAGTTTAGGCAGGAATGTGAACTATGTCATCATTTCTACTTATGCATCCTTTGTCATGAAAGATTTCCAGATTCTACTACCAAGACTCTCACAAGGAGCTATTCTTATTGCTGATGAGGCTCATAATATTGGCTCAGCGTCTGTAAGGAACGCTTTTCATGCTCTAACGATAGAAAGACGCATTGCCCTTTCTGCAACCCCGAATAGAATATACGATGAAGAGGGAACAAGAGAGATAGAAAGCTTCTTCAACGACACTCATCCTTATACCTACAGTTTCTCCATGAGCAGAGCTATCAAGGAAGAGCGTTTGATGCCTTATTACTATTTCCCCTATCTTGCTAAACTCGAAGATGGCGAAATGATAGAGTACGCACGAATCACAAGGCAGTTGGTTCAGATGTACAACGATGCCAAAGCAACCTTCTCTGATCCGGAGAGGGCACGAAGGTTGCTATTACTCAGAAAGAACCTGCTACATAAAGCCCGCAATAAGATGTATGTCTTCCGTCAGATACTAAGAACTATCGGTGAGGAGAATTTGAAGTATTGTTTTGTGTACTCCGCAGCAGGTAAGCGAACAAGGTTAGACGAAAATGATGATGAGCAGCTTGATGAATATATTTTGAAGGAAATGCAATCTGTTCTGAAACAAACTTTCCCCAATGTAACTTGTAATTCATATACAGGAGAAGACTCAAAAGAAATGCGCCGTCAGAAACTCACCGCATTTGCAGATGGACAGCTAAATGTATTATTTGCAAAAAACTGTCTTGATGAAGGAGTGGATGTTCCCCGTGCAGAATACGGCATATTCACTTCAAGTTCTGGCAATCCACGGCAATTTATTCAGCGACGGGGAAGGCTGTTACGCAGACACGATGATAAGAGATTTGCATACATCTATGATATGGTAGTGGTGCCTGATTTCCATTCACCACATTATGACCGTCGTTTCTGGACGATGGAAAAACACCTAGTAGAAAATGAAATGCTCAGAGTCGCAAACTTTGGCTATCTTGCCAGCAATTACTATACAGGTGCATTGAGTATGCTTGATGAAGTAGTAAGATTCTATGAAATAGATCTGGATGGAATGGTATTGAACGAAGAAAAACAAAATACATAATTATGGAACCAAAAAAGATATTTGAAGAGCTGATGAAGGCTGATGAACTTCAGACGCATTTGGGCATAAGCAAGGAAGATGTTGCTAAAGCCAGCTATATGGAGGTTTCTGATAATCCTATGATAGAAGTCATCAAGGATGTGATTAATGGTGTCGCTAACCATAAAGCGACAAATACTGTATTTCAAGGCATTCTAAAGAAAGTGTCAGAGTAAAATCAATAAGGTTATGGGAACGCTTATTAAATCAATTAGCTTCAATAACTTCTATAACTATTATGGAAGTTACGAGGATAATACTTACACCTTCACCGAAGGTTTGAACATTATCAATGCGGATAATAACATGGGTAAGTCAAAGTTCTATAATGGCTTCCTGTGGATTCTGCGTGATGAGGTCTATGACTCTGATGTCAAAAAGATATATCCCGTTTCAGAATCGTATTTCAAGATGATGTCTGCCAAGGCACGCTATGAAAAGAGTGATTTGGAAATGGGAGTTCGCATCGTTTTTGAAAACGAAGGGATAACTTATAAAGTCACCAAGAGTGTACACTGTTCAAAACAAGATGAAGATTGGGATTTTCAGGCAAAGACCGATGTTATGAAGACTGTCGGAAATAGCGACCTCCCCTTGCTGGATAAGGAGGAGAAGCAGGAAGCCATACGTTGCCTGATACCTGCTGATATGGAGAAGTACTCTCTACTTCAGGGTGAATCCATGGAGCGTCTCGTTGACTTGTCAACACTTGACGGACTTGAAAAAACCATTAATGTTCTGGCCGACATCAATAATCTGATAAAGATGTGTGACCTTGCTGCCGAACTTGTTAAGCAGGCAAAGAAGAGTTATCAGGAGGAAGAGAAACGCAATAAGGATGCAGACGCAGATATTATTAATCTGCGCCAAACTCGTGATAATTATGAGAAATGGATTCAAGAGGCAACAGAAAAGATTGACCTGGCTCGAAAGGAATCGGTTCAGGCAAAAGAGAAGGAGCAACAATATGAATCTGAATTCTTCTCCAGCAAAAAACGTATTCAGCTTAGGAAGGAGTACGAGGATGAATATAAAAAGTTAGACGGGTTGAAGAGTAAGAAAGAGCGACAGGAACTCTCTATCACGAGTAGATTATTTGATGAGAACTGTCCTTGGTTACTCTTTGGTTTGGAAGGAGAGACAGGAGATTTTGATGATTATCGTATCTCTCTGTCAAAGCAATTGGCTGCCATAGAAATACAACATAATCCAGAAATTATGTTGCCAGAAGGTTCACCTGATGCGCCATCCTTAAAACGTATGCTTGAACACGAATGGTGTGAGGTTTGTAACAGAGAAGCCAAGAAGGGAACTGACCCTTGGCTACATATCAAGAAAGTTATGGAACGTCCTAAAGAGCCTATGCGTGTTTCAGATTCTTTTATGCAGTTCTATGGTGATATTCAAAAGATTACGGGTCGATACGAAACAACGATTCCAAATATTACGGACGACTACAATCACTATATGGAAGAGATCTGGGACTTAGAGGACCAGATTACACAGCAGGAGAAAGTTGTTGAAGCAAAAGAAAACGAATTGACACTTGTTGGCTCTGAAGACATCTCCGAAGATGATGACCGCCGTGTTCTCTCAGGATACAATCAGGCAAAAAGATTATTACAGGAAAAAGAAGAAGAAATTCAGCGTTATACTGGTAAGATAGACCTTTGGCAGAAGGGCTTGGAAAAAGCAAATCGAGAGCTTGATAAGCGTCAAGAAAGTACCCCTATAAGAAAAGCCAAACAGCTTTATGAAGATATGCAGATTGTGGAATCTATCTTTAATTCTACTAAAGAGCGTATTTTCCAAGGTATCGTCTCAAACCTTCAGGTATCTGCCAATGAAATGTATGGTGCGCTGACAAAGGGTAATCAAACTTTAGGTGGTACGCTAAATTTTGATCGTCAGGAAGATGGTACGGTAAAAGTTTCCGTGACAAACTCATACGGCGAAGAACTGTTTGGTAATGGTACCGGATTCCAGCGAATGAAACAATTGTCTATTGTGATGTCAATTATTTCATCGAGAGTCGGCAATAAGAGATTTGATTATCCCTTTATTTCCGATGCGCCATTCTCGGAATTCAGTTGGAACTTCATTCGCAATTTCTTTGATATTGCACCGGATGTGTTCCGTCAAAGCATCATTATGATTAAGGACTTATGCGAACCAAACTCCCAGCTTCTTATCAATGAGCATGGGGAAGACATTGCAAAAAAGATGAGAGATGGTGAAATTAAAGGTACATTCTACGTGAATTATCCAGAGGCGAAGGCGGATGCCTCAAATCTCGTTACGAAGAAAAAGTGTTATTCAGAATAAATCACTGTCAGTATGAATAGTGCACAATTTAAAAATAGGATTGACGATTTGCGTCCTAATTATAGTGACAAGTATCGCTCAATGATTGATACGATTTCCAATAAGCAAGAAAAGCTTGGCAAAGGTAATATTGCTCAGTTTGGTGCGTATTATCAGACATTTATGTATGCCTGTATCATTGGTTTGCGCTTAGGGGAACCCAAGTATTTTGAACCTCAGGAAAAGACATCGGAGTTTGCTCCTATGTTTAAATGGAAGCCTACGCCTATCCGCGATTATATCATTATGATGATACTAAATCGTTCAGAAAACTTTGGCTACAATTGGATTGACTTGGAGAATGCAAATGAGGAAACCATAACAAAGTTTCTCAGGGCATTTGAAAAAGAAATTGAGGGTTATGCTAATCGTGGGTTCGAGTATTTGGCAGAGAAATGGGAGAAGGAACGTGTTATGTTTTCATCTCCTACGGTGTTTGTGGAAATATTGAGAGAACTTAATTAAATTAATACAAGAGAAATATGGATAATAATACGATTGATGGCAATCCTACAAAGAAATTCTTCATTGAGATGATTACAAGAGATATCTCGATAGAAGATGCAATAATTGATTTGCTTGATAATTCAATAGATGGAGCAAATAATATTAATCCGAATGATTATTCTGGGTTGAATATAGAATTAAAGATAAATAGTGACGAATTCTCAATAAGTGACAATTGTGGTGGTTTCTCTCTAGAAACTGCTCAGAAATATGCATTTAGATTTGGACGTCCTGACGAAGCCCCCAAAGTTAACAATACTGTAGGACGTTTTGGAATTGGTATGAAGCGTTCTCTTTTTAAGATTGGGAAGAACTTTGTCGTTGAATCAGAGTCAGCTACTGAACATTTTAAGGTTGAAGTGGATGTTGATGAATGGAGCAAGAAAAAAAAGACAGTAATAGATGATGATGGCGTGAAAACGAGTATTGACGATTGGAATTTTAATTATCAAATAATTAGTGGCAATTCATTGGGTCACACGGGCACTATAATAAAAGTGTCAAACTTGAATAACGAGGTTAAAGATTTGTTTTCTGATAACAATTTTCTTATAGATTTGACGGAAGATATTCAAAAACTATTAAATTTTAGTTTACTTAAAGGCATTAGTATTACTTTGAATGGTAGACACCTGATTGGAAAAAAAATCGAACTACTTTATTCTGAAAACTCCAAACCATATTATGCAGATGGGAATGTGGGTGATGTAAAATATAGAATTATTGCAGGTTTAGGAGAGATTGGTGACCCCAAACAATCTGGTTGGTATATATATTGCAATAATCGGCTTGTCATGGAGGCAGATACATCCAACATTACTGGTTGGGGAATTTCACCAATCCCCAAATGGCATATTAATTTTGTTATGTTTAGAGGACTCTTGTTTTTAGATTCAGAAGAGACCTTTAATTTACCTTTAACAACAACAAAAAAGGGTATTGATGCAACTTCTGAAGTGTATAAAACAATATTACCATTGATGAAAAGTGCCATGGTAAGTGTTCTTGATTTCCTGAAACAAATTCCACAGATGGGTGACAGGGCAAATGAATTTAGGCAAATGCTTTGTGACACCCAAGAGAGAAAATCAGCCATGGAATTGAAATCAATCGTATTTCAAGAACATGTAGAAAAACGGTTTGAGGCACCAGAATTAGATATGGATATAATTTCTCAGAAGAAAGAGACAGTTCGAATTGCATATGATGCAAATAAAAATGTTGCCTATGCCGCAAAAATACATGCAGAGGCAAGAAGTTATAAAGAATTAGGTGAATTTTCTTTTGAGTATTATTTACGGATGGAGGATATTGATTATGAGGAGTCCTAGCCTGTTAAATTACGAAATTCGGCCATGCAAATTTGTTGAAAGAAGAATATTGCTGGCATCGTTGTATCAAAT
Source organism: uncultured Bacteroidales bacterium (assembly GCA_900318835.1). Taxonomy (GTDB): domain Bacteria; phylum Bacteroidota; class Bacteroidia; order Bacteroidales; family P3; genus Colimorpha. The sequence continues at coordinate 30,540 of ONLW01000005.1, read as the reverse complement.
TGTAATCAATACGAGGCAAGTATATCAATATATCGGATTTGGAGGTTTGGCTTTTACCGACTTTAAGTTATTTCATAAAGAGTTGGGCATTGATTTAATGTATAGCATCGAAAATTGTTTTACTCCAGAAAAGTTGGAGTTCAACAAGCCTTTTTCCTGCATTAAAATATTACATGGGCCATCAACGAGAATGTTACTAAAACTTGACTTGACAAAACCGAGTATTGTATGGCTGGATTATGATGGTGCCCTGACTTTGGATGTATTTACAGACATTAATATTTTGTTTAATTCATTACCTCACGGTAGTGTTTATATTATGTCATGTAACCGTCAACTTCAAAATGATAATGCCGACACACCTCGACCATTTACAAATGAAGAGTTTGTGGGTATTTTTAATGGTTTAGTTCCATTTGACATTGAAAAGAATTGTTGTGCTGATGTCAATGCTCCTAGAACCATAAAAAGAATGATAAATTCGTATTGTCATAAGATTATTGATGAACGAAATAAAACTAGTGAAATAAGTCTAAAATATAAACCATTATATAATATTAAATATCAAGAACGAGGAGGTGCGAAAATGTTCACATGCGGGGGCATCATCATTAATAAGGATTTTGATGAAAATCAGTTATATGTAAATGATTTTAATTACCTGAATACCGATACTCCATTTGAAATAGACATCCCCAATATTACACGTAAAGAAGCCTTATATTTAAATCAAATCCTTAATATAGAAGAGAAGGAAAAAAACATTGTAGAAAAAAAAATTATGAATGCAGCAGACATTGTAAAATATAAGAAGTGTTACAAATACATGCCCAATTATTATGATGTTAGACTTTAATAAAATGATTGATGAGGAATACTAAATGGAACAAATACGAAGCTGCTCTATTGATTGATGGATACAATAGAGTTGCGAATGGTAAGATATCAAGAAAAGAAGTTGCCTTGAATATCTCAGAAAGACTGAGATATTCAGGATTGGTTGATAGTGAAACCTATAGAAATGTCAATGGAATTACTCTTCAGCTTGGAGCAATCGAGTTTCTGATGACAGATGGGGCTCACGGCATCTCTCATGTGAGCAACCTGTTTCGTGAGATAATAAAGTTATTTAAAGATGATTATGCCGCGTTTGCCAACCTTTTAGAAGAAGCAAACCATAGATACCCCAACAAAACTTCATAATATGTATAATCGGATTCTCATCTTAAAGGAGTGTGGCAATTCCGAAGAACCTCATGAGAGCAACGGGATATACGAACAGCCTCAATTGTATGGAATTGAGCCTGTTTGTAAATGTGTACAGAATAATGATGTTTTAGAACATGTTTTGTCGTAGAATGGGCAGTTCGTTTTTTAAGGAGAAGCAGGGGAAGGCCTCTGTCCCACACCAATAGTAAGGGAATATCAGGTGACACATTTTCGGTTTTTGGATACTGATAAGATGTAAGACCCCTGAAAGGGTGATGAACCGTGCTTTGGCTGCCGAGCTTGATGAGGCAAGGTCGCGAGCTCCGATGAATCAAATAAGATTGTGCGAGTCAGCACCGATGAATCAAATAAATTTAGCGAATAAGTATGATGGAAGATGTAATATGGAAGAGCTAATATGTGAAATGATTTGAGTAACTTTGCAAAAAATAAAACAAAATATGTCTAAACAAGACCTCATAGAACGCAAGCAATACATGCAACTGCTGCGAAACTTGAGAGACCAGAATATTATCAAGGTCATTTCTGGAGTGCGGCGCTGCGGTAAATCGACTTTGCTGATGATGTTCGCCGATGAACTCATCAACAATGGTGTACAGCAAGAACAAATTCAGTTCTACAATTTTGAAGACCTCGACACACTGGCAATAGGAGATATTTACCAAATTCACACTCATATAAAGGAACGATTGGTTGAAGATAAACCCAACTACATTTTCTTGGATGAGGTTCAAAACATCAAAGAGTTCCAACGCCTTGTTGACAGCATTTATATCAAACCTAATGTGGACGTTTACATTACAGGTTCCAATGCCTATATGCTTTCCGGCGAGTTGGCGACATTGCTCACGGGACGCTATGTTGAAATTAATTTACTCCCACTGCAATTTTCAGAATACTACAATTTTATCATATTAAAATCGCCAAACTTATCAAAAATCGATATTTTGGCGAATTTTATACATTACGGGGGTGTCCCTGAATACATTAAACAGTTACAAGTTGGCGAAAAGCAAGCCGATCTATTTGCCGACAGTATTCTGAAAACGATTGTAGAGAAAGACATCTTCCAACGCTTGGGTATTACAAACAAACACGACTTCAACATGATTCTTGATTATATATTTGACTCCGTGGGTTCCTATGTGTCGCCACGCTCAATATCTGACACCCTGCGTTCCAATGGTACGGTGGTTGACAAACAAACTGTCGCCAAATATTTGGATGCTATGTGCGACGCATACCTAATTTACAAGGTTCCTCGATTTGAGATAAAAGGAAAAGGCTTGCTGCAAACATTAAACAAATATTATGTCGTTGACCCTTGCTTTGCCAAAGTTCGCCTGAAAAAAGGCATATTGAAGGATCGTTCACATTGGTTGGAGAATATGGTATATCTTGAATTGATAAGACGCAACAAAGATGTTTTCATTGGCAAACGAAACAACCTTGAAGTTGATTTTGTCGTCATTGACAACAGCGGATATACTTCCTACTATCAAGTGGCGTGGACCACAGAGAATCCAGACACCTTAGAAAGAGAGCTTGCTTCGCTCAAAGCCATAAAAGACTCCAATCCCAAATACCTTTTGACAACGGACATGGATTTCAACCCCGTATACGATGGCATCCGCAAACTTAATGTAATAGATTGGATGCTACAGTAAAAAAACAATAGTGAGTGGATATCAGGTGACACATTTTCGGTTTTTGGATACTAATAAGATGTAGGATGGAAGATGTAAGAAGTAAGATGTAATTGCTGCCGATGGAAAAAAACGCGCAACCGATGTTGCTGATACCGAGCAGCTTTTCCGTCTGATTCAATCCATAGAGATATTTCCTATATGTCTGCCATAAAGGTAATTAGAAGGGTTGGATCCGATAAAAAAGGGTATTGGATTATATCTGTGTTACAATAAATGTTACAGTAAACTTTACATTAAATTTTACTATGATACAAACAGGAATCAAAGGCCGTCTGGAGCAGACGGTTACCTCCGAGATGAGCGCCGCCCGCGTGGGAAGCGGACTGGTGGAGGTGTTTGCCACACCGATGATGATATCGCTGATTGAACAGACCTGCAACGAGAGCGTGCTGCCTTACCTCGACGAAGGGCAGGGCACCGTGGGCACGCTGGTCAACGTGGTGCATACCTCCGCAACGCCTATCGGCATGCGTGTGTGGTGCGAGAGCGAGCTGGTGGATGTCGACCGCCGAAGGTTGGTGTTCAAAGTGAAAGCCTTCGACGAATGCGGTCCCATCGGTGAAGGCTCTCACGAGCGTTTTATTATCGACACCGCGAAATTCTTTGAAAAAGTAAAGGCCAAGATGTGAATCTTGGCCTTTATTCATTTTATTCCGCCGATTATTCTGCTGAGTGGGCGTTGGCGTCGGGATTGACACGTTTCACCATGCCTTGCAGGGCGGTGCCGGGGCCGACCTCGATGAACTCATCGGCGCCGTCTTTGAGCATGTTCTGCACGGTGTAGGTCCAGCGGACGGGCGAGGTGAGCTGCATGAGGAGGTTCTTCTTAATCTCGGCGGGGTCGCTATGTGGCTGTGCGTCGACATTCTGGTAGACGGGGCAGACGGGTTTGTGGAACTCGGTACGCTCAATGGCTTCGGCCAGCTCCACGCGGGCAGGCTCCATCAGGGGGCTGTGGAAGGCGCCACCCACTGCCAGCGGCAGGGCTTTACCCTTTACCTCTTTCACTTTCTCGCAGGCACGAGCCACACCTTCGTTTGTGCCGCTGATGACCAATTGGCCGGGGCAGTTGTAGTTGGCGGGCACGACGACCTCGCCGTCAATCGAGGCACATATGTCCTCGACGGTCTTGTCGTCGAGTTTCAGCACGGCGGCCATGGTCGAAGGTGTCTTCTCGCAACATTTCTGCATGGCATTGGCGCGGGCGATGACCAGGCGAAGGCCGTCCTCGAAGCTCATGGCACCGGCGGCAACCAAAGCCGAGAACTCACCGAGCGAGTGGCCTCCCACCATGTCGGGCTTGAAGTTCTCACCCATATATTTGGCCAGAATGACGCTGTGGAGGAAGATGGCGGGTTGTGTCACCTTGGTCTGCTTCAGGTCCTCCGGCGTGCCGGCGAACATCAGGTCGGTGATGCGGAAGCCGATAATCTCGTTGGCTTTCTCAAACATGGCGCGGCATTCTTTGTTGCCGTCATAGAGATTCTTTCCCATGCCCACAAACTGGGCTCCCTGTCCAGGGAAAACGTATGCTTTCATTTTTTATTCTTTAGTTTGATGTTTCAATAATAACGATAAATTTTTATAAATATTGTGTGGCGATGGTGGAAGAAATGCCTTCAGGGGCAGCCGGAAGAGGCGGATGGCCAGTAGGAGTTGTGTAATGGCCATGAAACTCTGGGCGGTGAGGGAGGCCCAGGCGGAACCTGTGGCACCGAAGTAGGGGATAAGCAATAGATTAACTACTATGTTGAGCAGCAGCGTTGAGGCGGCGAAGATGTTCAACTGGCGCAGGTAACCACCGGCGGTGAGTAGTGTGCCGAAGATGTAAGTGATGCTGATGGGGATGATGCCGAAGATGATCACACGGAACACCGGCACGTATGGGGTGAAGTTGTTGTGGTAGAGCAGCTGCATGATTGGTTCGGCCCACACGGCGCAGGCCACCGACACGCCCACGGCGAAGAGCATCATGGGCCAGAAGACGAGGCGGAGGATGTCTGAAAGGTGAGAGGTGAAAGGTGAAAGGTGAAAGGTGACGGGTTTCATCTCCTTGCAGAGTCTGGAGAAGATGGGCAGTAGTGGCACACTGACGAGATAGGCCACCATGGTGAGGGCGTCGAGCAATCGGAAGGCACCGGCATAGATACCGGCATCAGCATTGCTTGCCAACTTCCGCAGTAGGATGGGGTCAATTCGGTTATAGCTTGCCATCAGCAGTACCAGTAGGGCAAAGGGGGCGCTTTTCTTGAGGATAACCAGGAAGAAACGCCAGTCCCACCTGAGGCGGCTGAACTTCGCCTTGCTCGCGATGACGGCGAAGGCCAGCAATGCGGTCAACCCGTAGGCAATCGCCTGTGCATAGACAAACCAATAGATATTGAATTCTTCGCGCAGGGGACTCCACAGTAGGCAGCCGCAGATGAGAATCATCAGCACGCGGTCGAGCACCGAGAAGAGACTGTCCCATTTGAAGAGCAGCAGTCCTTCGAAATTGCTGCGCAGATAGAGGATGAGCGAGTTGAGAAACTGGCACAATGAGAGCCACGCCAGCAGGTAGAACTCCTCGCTGCCGTAGCCCATCAGGGCCCCTACGGTGAAGGTCACCACCAGATAGAGCCCCAGTAGGCACACTTTGATGCCGAGGATGCCGGAGAGATGTTTAGTGATAAGTTGCGGATGTTGCGCAATGTTGCGCGTGTTGAAGTTGGTGATGCCCAGGTCGAGCAGGATGTTGAGGATGTAGCTGAGGTTGAAAATGGAGAAATAGAAGCCGTACATCTCGTTGCCGACGGCGTTCTGCACGCCTACTTCGACGCCGAGAATCCAGAAGGGCTTTACCAGTAGGTTGGCCAGCAATACCCAGAAGAGTCCGGACAGTAGCTTCTTCTGCATGGTCATGGGCTATCTCTCCATCGTTGGAAACTTGATTCCTTCGGGCGAAATTTCTTTCAATGGCTTCAGAGTCATTGTTTCCATTTGTTCTCTTTTCTTCACTACCCACGTTTCTTCCATCTCCCATTTTTCGCGGAGATTGAGTGTTTTCTCGAAAAAGACTGACTTTTCGGGAAGGCGCTGCTGGCGGTAGTCGCCGGGGGTCCAGCGGCCGTCGCCGTTGCGGTCGATGACGGCACGCAGGCGGTAGTCGCCACTAGGCAGGTGGGTAAATCTCAATTTTCCCGAGGAGGCAATCACTTGCTGTTGTATCACGGTGTCGCGTTTATCAAGCACTTCGATGACCAAAGGGAATTCCATGAGGTTTTCGATGTCAATGCTGAGGATGCCGTAGTCCTTGGGCGTGAGGTCGAAAGAGAGGCTGTCGCTGAAGTTGCCATAGAGGTCGGTGAAAAGGCTGTCGGCGATATGTACATGGTATTTCTCGCCCGATTTAAGGCTGGCCTCAATACGCGCGATGAGGCCGGTGCTGTCCACCGTGATGGGATAGTATCTTACGGTGCTGTCTTTCATCAGCATCACCTCGGCTTGCGGTGCTGGAGACGCGGCAGGCTGCGTCTTTACAGACGAGTCGGGTGATGAAACGATAGGGTTGGTGAAAGCCAGCTTCAAGTCGTCATAGTAGGCTTTGTTGCCGTCGCAGAGGGCTTTCATCAGGGGTGTTTTGCTCTCGTTGGCACCCACTTTGCGCCGTCCGCCTTTGATCTTTTGAGTATAGCGTAGTTTCAGGGTGTCCTGAATGCCCGAAGGATCGCTGACGACGAAGCGGGCGGAGTCAAGCTTGGCGTCGATGCACCACAATGTCAGGGTGTCGCGACGGCTGTTGAGGCGCCACTCGGCCTCGAGGCCTTCAATGGTGGGACGTTCCAATGGCAGCTGGGTGGCAACGACAATGCGGCCTTTTTCGGCGAACCCGCTCTTGGTGATGCGTTGCTTTGTGTTGTCGGGCTGAGAGAGAAAGAGGGTGATTGTTTGATTGCTTGATTGCTTGATTGCTTGAGTACTGTCGGGGATGGGATGAGCCTTGAAAAAAGCCGTGTCCCATGCCACGGCATCGGCCACGTCGACACGCAGGTTGCGATTCTTGTCCTCAAGGGCCACCAGGCGGTAGCTGCCTTCGGGGATATAGTGGAAGGCAAAATGGCCCTCCTTGTCGCATCGGGTCACGAAGTCGGGCTGGACAAAGGTGGCGATGGTGTCGTCTAAAGCGACGACATCGCTTTCGGGGTCTTTGTAGGCCATCACGGTCACCGTCTCTTTCCGGGGATTGCCGCTACGGGCGTCAATCACCTGCCCATTGAGACTCATGGTATCCATGTCCGCGCCGGTGGAGAAGACATACTCGTAGCTGGGCAGCAGGTTCCCCTCGGTGAAGTCGGCGATGGCCTCCTTGAACTGGAAGAGGTAGGTGGTGTTGGCCTGCAGGGTGTCGTTGATTTTCACCAGCACGCCCTTGCCTTTGGTGGTGAACTCGGGCTTTTGTTTCATGGGAGGTGACACCAGCACATTCTCCGAGGCATTCTTCAGCACCACATACTCGTCGAACTGGATATAGAACTCCTTCGCATTGAAGTTACGGCTCTCGTTGGCGGGCTTGCATCCGAGGGCCACAGGCGGCTCCTCGTCCTTGGGGCCGCCGGTGGGGTAGCCCGGACGCGCACAACCGCTAGTCGTAGCTAGTAGTACTAGTAACACTAGTTCAACTAGGAATACTAGAAATTGTTTCATTGTCAAAACAATTCGTTAATCTCCTTATGCAGATCCTCGAGCGCGTTGTCGGTGGGTAGGTGCTTGGCCGCCGAGGCGAAGATGGAGGCTGCCAGACGCGTTGGGTCGTCGGTGTCGGTGAGAGTTACGGCGCTGGAATTCACCAGATTGACCATTTCATCCTTTGCCTCGCGGATACGAGCCCAAGTGGCAGGGGCAAGGTAGACCTGCTGCGAGAGGTTGTGCTCCCACTCGTCGCGAATGTTTTTGGTCATCACGCCTTGCAGCAGCTTGAGGTCCATGCCGGGCTGGTAGCAGCGTAGCACCAGGCTGTCGGGCGAGATGCGCTCAAGAAACAGCGCCATGCGTTCGTAGGCCTGCAGACGGATGGGTGCCACTACCTTAAGGGCTTCGCGGCGTTCGTCGATTTTCATTTGTAGCAGACGCTCTTTCTGTTGGTTGTCAAAGTATCGTTTCACCAATAGGTAGAAAATCGCGCCCGCAAGGGCAAAGGCGGCCAAGATGGCCAAAGCTAACAGTAGGTATTTCATTGTTCGTTTAAAAGTTGATTGACTAATTGTGTAACACCCTCGGTGGCCACCTCTTTGATGAATGTCACGGGGTGGCTCACGGGCACCTCCTTGGGGTCGACCACGTAGCACGGCACACCGCGCTGCACGTAGTGGATAAGGCCTGCAGCAGGGTAGACAGCCATTGAGGTGCCGACAACGATGAAGATGTCGCATTGTTCACAGAGCTCCGCGGCGGGCTTGATGTTGGGCACCGCCTCGCCGAACCAAACGATGTGAGGCCGCAGCTGCGTGCCGTCGGGGGCCTTGTCGCCCAGCTTGATATCTTTGTCGCCTACTTCGACGATGAGGTCGGGGTTGCGGTCGGAGCGCCCTTTGGTCAGTTCGCCGTGCAAGTGCAGCACATGACTTGAACCCGCACGCTCGTGCAGGTCGTCGATGTTCTGCGTAACAATCTGTACGTCATATTTTTCTTCCAAGCGCACCAGCTGTCGGTGGGCCTCGTTGGGCTGCGCCTTGAAAAGCTGTCGGCGACGCTCGTTGTAGAAGTTGAGCACCAATTCGGGATTGCGCTCATAGGCCTCGTGTGTGGCCACATCTTCCACGCGGTAGTGCTCCCACAGCCCGTCGGAGTCGCGGAAGGTCGAGATGCCACTTTCGGCGCTGATGCCCGCGCCGGACAAAACCACTATTTTTTTCATATCAAAGATAACGCGCGCGTATTTTTTTTATTGTCCGAGGGCAATACAAAATCTATCCGATAGCTTTTCCCGACGTTACTTCGACGATGCGCTATCGTTGAAATGTTGTTTAAAATACCTATTTCAAGGGAGTTAGGGTGGTGCGGCGGTTTTTGGCGCGGCCTTCGGGGGTGTCGTTGGTGGCGATGGGACGGGTCTCGCCATAGCCTCGGTAGGTGAGGCGTTCGGGATTTACCCCTCTAAGGATGAGGTAGTCGTAGACGGCCTTGGCGCGGCGCTCGCTGAGGACGAGGTTGTCCTCGTCTTTGCCCACGTTGTCGGTGTGTCCCCCCACCTCGAGGCGCAACTTCGGATGGCGTTGCAGGGCTTCGGCCAGACGGTCGAGGCCGGCCTTCGAGGCTTCGTAGAGTTCGGCACTGGCGGTGAGGAAATGTATGTTGCGCAAGGTCACCGTGTCACCCAGGGTCAGCAGGTTCTCGGCTTGTATCACCGGGTCGATGAAGGTGATGCGCTCCGGTCGCACGGGAGCAGGCATGACGAAGGAGTAGAGGTCCTGCTTGCCATAGCCACCGAAACGGTCGGAGGAGAAGATGGCCGTGCGGCCGTCGGGAGCCACGATGAGGTTGTTCTCCTCACCCGTGGTGTTGATGGGGTACCCCAGGTTCTTGACTTCGCCCCAGGTACTGTCGCTCAGACGCTTGGCGCAGAAAAGGTCCATGCCGCCCATGCCTGTGTGGCCGTCGGAGGCGAAGTAAAGTGTCTTGTCGTCGAAGTGGATGTAGGGAGCCGTCTCGTTTCCTTTGGTGTTGATATTGGGTCCCAGATTTTTAGGTTCGCTCCAGCGGCCTTCCTCGAAAGTGCAGCACCAGATGTCGGTGCCGCCGTAGCCACCGGGCCGGTTGGAGGCGAAATAGAGCGTGTAGCCGTCGATGGAGAGCGAGGGGAACGACTCCCAGTAGCGCGAGTTGACGGGGATGCCCATGTTGCGTGGCTTGCCCCAGCGGTCACCTTGCTTCACACTCATGTAGATATCGCAGCCTGTGGGCTCCTTGCTGCGGCCGCAGGCAGTGAAGATGACCACGCGGCCGTCGTGCGAGATGGTCTGGGCACCTTCGTTACCGTGGCTGTTGAGGGGTTCGGGCATGCGGTGCGCGGGCCCCCAGTCGAGCTCCATGGTGTCGTAGTCGGAGTAGTAGAAGTCCTCTTCGAAGTCCAATCCGTGCTGGGTCTGTGTGTTGCGTGGCATGCGGCGTGTGAAGACCAGCATGCGGTAGTCGGCTGTGAGGGCTGGCAGGTATTCGTCGTTCTCAGTGTTGACGTTGGGTCCGAGGTTGATGGGGCGGAAGGGCACGGGGTTCTCGACGGCGTGTTTGCGCCAACGGGCAGTACGGAGACCCTCCTGCGCCTCGCGGCACCACTGCTGCACGAGTTTGGTCTCTTTCATTTCCTTAAGCAATGTGGTGGCGTGCTCATAATGCTCGATGGCTTTGCCGAATTCTTCCAGTATCAGGTGCTGTCGGGCTAGGAGCAGCCACGCCTCGGCATAGTCCGGGTCGGCATCGATGGCCTTGTTGAGCAGCTTCACGGCTTCCTCATACTGCCCCACAATACTCCTCTCCACTGCCTGTTCAAACAGCGGCTCGCTCTTCTTGTTCTGCCCCATTGCTGCCACCATTGGCACCAGAAGGAGCATTGTCAGTGTCAACTTCTTCATACCATTATAACGAAAAACCGCCATGCTTTATTGCATGGCGGCCTCGTAATTTGTGCTGTACAGTTGCTACTTCGTGACCAGCTTGTAGGTATCGCTGGCGATGACGTACTCCTCGTCGGTGGTGCAGACGACGACGGCCATCTTCGACTTGGGAGTGCTGAGGATGATGTCCTCACCCATGACGTTGTCGTTTTTCGAGAAGTCGATGTCGATACCGAGACACTCGAGACCTTCGAGGATGGGACGGCGCATGAACCAGGCGTTCTCGCCGATGCCGCCGGTGAAGAGCAGGAGGTCGCAGCCCCCCATCTCGGCCATGTAGCCGCCGATGTAGCGCTTCACGCGGAGGGCGAACATGTCGAAGGCGTAGGTGGCGCGCTCGTCGCCAGCATCGCGGCCGGCGCGGATGTCGCGCATATCCTGCTTGTCACCGCTGATGCCGATAAGACCGCTCTGCTTGTAGAGTAGCTTGGTGAGGGCTTTGCTGTCATAGCCCTGATCCATGAGGTAGAGGAGGACGCCGGGGTCGACATCGCCGCAGCGCGAACCCATGATAAGACCCTCGAGGGCAGTCATGCCCATGGTGGTGTCGAAGCTCTTGCCGTGATCGATGGCGGCGATGGATGCGCCGCTGCCCAGATGGCAGGAGATAATCTTCAGGTCGTGCCAGTCTTTGCCAATCATCTTGGCGGCATTCTCGGCAACGAACTTGTGGCTGGTGCCGTGGAAGCCGTAGCGGCGGATGCCGTATTTCTCATACATCTCGTAGGGAAGGCCATAGAGGAAGGTCTTGGGTGGCAGGGTGCTGTGGAAGGCGGTGTCGAAGACCACGCTCTGGGGCACGCCGGGGAGCACCTCACGCATGGCGTAGATACCAGCCAGGTTGCCGGGGGTGTGCAGCGGGGCCAGATGTTCGAGGCTCTTAATCTGCTCAATGACTTTGTCGTTGACGAGGCAGCTCTCCTTGAAGATTTCGCCACCGTGGGCCACTCGGTTACCGACGGCACCAATCTCCTTGAGGTCCTTGATGACGCCAATCTTGTCGTCGGTGAGGGCTTTGAGGACAATCTTGATACCCTCGGTGTGGTTGGGGATGGGCAGCTGCTCATAGTGCTTCTGGCCGTTCCACTTGTGGGTGAACTCGCCCATTTCCAGACCGATACGCTCCAGCAGACCTTTGGCCATCACGTTGGCGTTGTTGGCCATGTCGACCAATTGATACTTAATCGATGAACTTCCGCAGTTTAAAACTAAGATCTTCATTTTATTGTAACTGTTTGATTTTTATATTTTATTGTTTGTTCTTGGTTCAAGATTGAATGGTCAAAGATACAAAAAAAAAATGAAATGCAATATTTTTAACATTTCATTATTTCGGCGGAACCATGGACCAAATATTGCCGACCAGAGGTGATTTCTTTGCAGAGCCATCGGGTGCGGCGCTTCTCGAGGGACTCGAATATGAGCTCGGGTTTGCGCATGAGGCGGAAGCGGTTGCCGACAGAGAGTTGGTCGAGGGTGAGGAGGTCGGGGTTGTAGTCGGGGTCGTAGCGGTGCAGGGCTGTCTCGATCTCTTTGCCGACGGGGTGGGAGAGGGGGATGCGGCGTGTGTATTTTTTAAGAAGGGGGTGAATTTCAGGAGGGAAGAAAGTGGCGTAGGAGATGAGCAGTTGCCGATACTCCTCCTGCCATTCATGGCCGTGGGGCTGCACCTCTTTGTATTTCAGGTGCGTCTCCAGATGGGCAGCCTCGTGGAGGAAGACCCAGAGGAAGAAGTATGGGTTGAGGTCGCCGTTGACGCTGATTTCGTGGAAAGTATGGTCGGGACGTGGCCATCTGTAATCCCCCAGCTTCGACATCCGCTCGCGGGTGATGTGAAAATGGACTTTGTGGAAGTTCAAATAGTTATATACCCAATCCACCGCCGCAGCAGGCAGATGATTGCTTAGGATGTGGCGGTATTTCTCTTCGGTAGTCATCAGAACGAGGGACAGTCGCAGTGGGAACGCTTGTGTTTGTGCATGTTGGCACTGCTTCCGCAGGCACCGCATGCCAGCACCACCACCAGCATCAACGCTATCAGTTGAAGAAATTTCTTCTGTTTCATGTTTTTGTAACGTCGAAATATGTTCTTTATTGTATGAAACCTCTATCAACACCTACCGTGGTAGGAGTTGGTTAGGAGTTGGTAAGGTGTTTGTAACTGGTTTATAGTTAGTTGGTGTTTTGTTTGTATGAGCGGGATTATTTGTGTATATTTGCAGTATTATAAAAGTATGAGAGAATGAGGAAAAATGTATTTTTTGCATTGGTATTCACGTTGTTGAGCCCAACTGCCCTGCGGGCACAGGTGGTGGATTCTGTGGATGTGAGGGATTATGACGTGACGTTGGATTTGAGCAACGGGGCGCCCTTCGGCGGCTATGCCGACTTGACGATGCGTCTGCTGCGTCCCTGCTCCACAGTGAAACTTGATTTCATTGGTACGGTGGATTCGTTGAGAATCAACGGCGTAATGGTGGAAAGCCCCGACATGGAGGCACTGCCGACGGCGGGCATTTCCGCGGGAGTGGACTTTCATGTGCAGGTGTGGTATCATGGGCAGCGCTATGTGGAGAGCTACGGCTGGGGTGGTTTCCATTTCGACAGTGATATGCACTACAATCTCGGCGTGGGCTTTAATGAAGACCCACATGTGATGGGTCGTGCGATGATGCCTTGCCGAGACAACTTTCACGACAAGGCCACCTACACTTTCCGTGTGACGGCAAGGCAGGGGTGGACGGCCGAGTGTGGCGGCATGTTGCAGAGCCGCGATACCAATGCCGCCGGCAATGAGCAGTCGGTATGGCGTATCGACCAGCCGACGCCTACCTATTTGGTTTCGGTGAGCCAGGCCCCATGGCTCCGTATACAGGATACAATCGTTTCTGTCTATGGCAGTTACCCGCTAACTATCGGTTACAAGAACAGTCAGGAGAACCGCGTGAGGGCTGCTTTCGCCGAGCTGGACTCGGTGGTGCCGATGTATGAGCGTTGTTTCGGACCCTACCGTTGGGGGCGCATTGGATACATCGCCACACACAAGGGCTCGATGGAACATGTCAACAATATCGCTTTGGCAGAGGATTTTATCGCCTCGACGGCGGAGCGTGCTCAAAGCACCATCTCCCATGAGTTAGGTCATGCCTGGTTCGGCAACCTAATTACTTGTGCCACAGAGGGTGATATGTGGATTAACGAGGGTGGAGCATCGTTCACCAGCGAGGTGGCCATGGAATCGGTCAGGGGGCGTGAGGCCTCGGATGACTACTACCAGCGCAACCTCGAACAGGTGTTGCGCACCTCGCATGTCACCGACCACGGTTACCGTGCGTTGCATGATATGCCGCACGAATACACCTATGGCTCAACGACCTATAACAAGGGATGGATGGTGTGGCACTCGTTGCGTGGCTATCTGGGGGAGGATGTATTCTACGGCGCGATGAACCGCTTGATGGAGCGCTGCGCCTTCGGCAACCTCGACGCCTACCAGCTTCGCGATTCGCTTAGCCTCTACACGGGCGTCGACCTCACTGATTTCTTCAACTTCCACGTATTCAGTCCGGGATTTGTGGACTACCATGTGGAATTGGAAAAGGATAATGATTGTTTCAACGGCCTTTGTGGTGTCACTATACGTGCACAAACCGTTGGTACATCGCAGATGCCTGCTTTTCATCGCGTTCCTGTGACGTTTTATGATTATGATGCAGACGATCAGATTAGGACGAATACAGTATGGTTTGACTTCACTGGAACGGAATCAACATTCCTCTTGAACTCTGATTTCCAGTTGTCTGGCGATTTTGTGTCTTGTGTGCTCGACCTTGGCTGCGAGATTTCCGATGCTGCCATTGTGAAGAGAATACTCCATTGGGGAGACGAGATCCGCGAGACTGAGGCTCAGGTACATTTGATGGTGAATTCCGACCATGAGACAGAGTTTTTTGTCGAGCACCACATGGCGCCGGCCATGGGTGAGATGCCCGAGGGTGTGAAGCGCCGTGCGGGTCGCTACTGGATGGTTCGTGGAGCTGATGGCGTACAAGGCTGGTTCCGTTATGTGCGCACGGGTTATTCCGGTGGCGGATTTACGGGACTTGACCAGGGATTCTACCATTGGGCAACCACTGCCGATTCACTGGGATTGTTCTACCGCAGTGACAGCCATTCCCCGTGGATGCTTGTTTCGCGCACCCGCGAGGGCAATGCCAACGAGGGCTGGCTGGTGTGCGACAATCTGTGTGAGGGGGAGTACACTTTGGCAGTGGTGGATTTCGAGAATTTGTCCATCAACCGTCCGCAGCACTTCGAAACACAACTCTTTCCAAACCCGCTGGAGAAGGGTCAGCCGCTGACGGTAGAGGTGGATTCGGAGGCTCCCTTCACGGTGACTGTTTTCGATGAAGGAGGGCGTCAGGTATGGCAGAAATCGGATTGTCGAAACGGCCAAAAACTGAGCCTTGGACTGGAGAAAGGAACTTATTTTGTCAGAATTGAAAATAATTTCATATCTTTGCACTCGAAATTGATACAGTTATGATGAAGATAAAAACTCTTATTTTCGCTGTGCTGGTGGGTGTTTCGCTCACGTCAACGGCACAGTATTCCCAACTCGGAATGAAGAATGAATTCATGTTGAAGGTGGAAGGTGGCTACGGCTTCTTTATGGGAAATGTGGGTGAAGTCGACAAAAAAACGGGCAGATATAATCTCGATAAGTTCTATAGTATGGCCAATGCTAATGTGATGGCCGGTGTAAATATCAGTCAGGACTGGTTCCTCGGCGGCGGTGCGGGATTCTGCTATTTCCCCAGCCGCAACCAGAAGAATTTTGAGTCGCTGATGGGCGCCAATGTGTTTATCGACATGGACTTCCGTCCCATCTGGAAGGCTGTTATGGGACTCGACTATCAGCCTACTTCTATCAAGTTCGCCCCGATGATTGGTGTCCGCGCCGGAGGTAGCATGCTTTTTGCCAAGAATATGCTGTTCACGCCTTTGGCTGAGGTCTATGGTGGCCTGAACTGGTACTATTGGTATCATATTCACGGCATGCGCAACATGACCCGCAACTGGCATAGCTTTTACGCCACCATCGGAGTGGCATACATGCAGCAGACTGTCTTTTTGCCCGTTCGTTTAGGTTGGAGGTGGTAAGATGCAGAGTACACGTCAAAACAAAATCTGTCGTCTGATCCAGCAGGACATGGGCGATATCTTCCTCAAGGAGATGAAGCCGGTGTTTGGTCAGTCGCTCATCACTGTTACCCAGGTGCGTATCACGCCTGACCTCTCTATTGCCCGTATTTATGTGTCGCTGATGATGATTGGCGGTGGCACCAAGGAGGAACTTTTGGCCCTGATTCGGGAGAACACTCCCGACCTGCGTCGCCGTCTGGGTATGCGTGAGGGCAAGCAACTGCGAATCATACCCCATCTAGAGTTCTACCTCGACGATTCACTCGATTATATCGAAAATATTGAGCGCCTGCTGAAACAATGAAGATTGAGGCCCTCATCGCTGTCCGCTACCTTTTTTCCCGCAAGCAGCGCTCTGTGGTCAATGTTATTTCATGGATTTCGCTCATCGGCCTCATGGTGAGTACCATGGCGCTGATAATTGTTCTTTCCGTCTATAACGGCATTGGCAACATCACCAAGTCGCTCTTCAATACCTTCGACTCCGAGTTGGTCATTGAGCCTGCCGAGGGTCGCACTTTTCACACTTCGGAGATTGATTTCCAGATTTTAAGGAATGCCGGGGTGGAGAATTTTTCGCGCATCGTCACCGAGACGGCCTGGGTTACCTATGGACAGAACCAGGCCATTGTCAAGTTGCGTGGTGTGGATAGCAACTATGCTGCTCTTACCGGTATCGACACACTTCTCAATATGGGTGAATATCGGCTGGATGGGAACAGTATGATTGTTGGAGGACAGATATTTCATGAGCTGGGTATACGTCTCCCGGCAGTGATGTCGGCAGCAGTACATATTCCCAAGCGTGGCACCACTTCTATGGGTCTTACCATGGATCAGGCTTTTAATATCGGTTATGCCTATCCCGTGGCTAGTTTCTTTATTCAACAAGACCTTGACCGCCAGTATGTAATCACAGACATCGCCTTTGTGCAACGGCTGATGAATTATACTCCCGATGAGGTCTCCTCGTTAGCGCTCAAGTTGAAAACAGGCGTTGACGTGCAGAAGGCTAAACGCTCAGTTGCGCAGTCTCTCAGCCATTCGGTGACTTCACTTGTCGTCAAGGATCGCTACGACCAACAGCCACTTTATTATAAGATTTACAATACTGAGCGTTTCGGTATCTACCTAATCCTGTCGCTCATTGTTCTTATCTCCACACTTAGTCTTGTAGCGTCGTTGTCGCTGTTGGTTATCAACAAGCGCGATGACATTTTCATTCTGCGTTCCATGGGTATGGAACGTCGCGACTTGCGTAAGGCCTTCCTTGCCGAGGGCCTACTCATCTGCGCTCTTGCCACTGTGGCGGGATTGGTACTTGGATTCATTGTCTGTTTTCTTCAGCAACAGTTTGGCCTTGTACGCATGGGGGACGGCAATTTCGTCGTCAGTGCCTTCCCCATAGCCATGCGCGCAGTCGACTTCTTCATCACTTTCATCCTCGTCATGGCCATCAGCTCACTTTCGGTGGCACTCACCGTCCGTCGGGCACGAATATAAGTTTTGATAACAAAAACAATACAGAATATGAGTAAAGATATAGTTTGTAGCGGCATACGCCCCACTGGAAACCTTCATTTGGGCAATTATTTCGGGGCATTGAAGAATTTTGTCAAGATGCAGGACGAGTACGACTGCTATTTCTTCATTGCCGACTATCATTCGCTGACCACGCATCCTACGCCGGGCAGCATCTACGGTGACGCCAGCAAGATTATGGCAGCCTACCTTGCTGCCGGTCTCGACCCTGAGAAGGCCACTATCTACCTTCAGAGTGACCTCCCAGAGACAATTGAGCTCTACCTCTTTTTTAACATGAATGCCTATCTTGGTGAGCTTGAACGTGTTACATCCTTTAAGGATAAGGTGCGTCAAAACCCTAATAATGTCAACGCTGGCCTGCTGACCTATCCCACACTCATGGCTGCAGACATCCTCATCCACAAGGCCACCAAGGTGCCTGTGGGCAAAGACCAAGAGCAGCATCTTGAGATGACCCGTACCTTTGCCCAGCGCTTTAACAGCATGTATGGCAAGGAGGTGTTCCCCCTGCCGCAGGCTATCGGCTCTGCCACGGGGTTGGTGAAAATTCCAGCCCTCAATGGTGCCGGCAAGATGGGAAAGAGCGAGGGTGAGGCTAGCACTATCTTCCTTACCGACGAGCCAACGGTCATCCGCAAGAAGATTATGAAAGCCAAGAGTGACAGTGGCCCCACGGAGATGAACCAGAAGAAACCCGAGGAGATTGAGAATCTCTTTTCACTGCTCAAGGCTGTCTCTTCTCCCGATACGGTGGAATATTTTGACGACCTCTACAACCGTTGCCAGATTCGCTATGGCGACCTTAAGAAGCAGTTGGCTGAGGATATGGTGAACTTTGTTGAACCTCTGCGTCAACGCATTCTTGAGATTGGTTCCGACCAAGAGGCTTTGCAGCGCATTTTTGATCGCGGCAAAGAGAAGGCTCGCGAGAGTGCCCGCCGCACTTTGGCCGAGGTACGCCAAGTTATCGGCTACCGCGACTGATTGGCAATGTATATAAAATAATTGAGGGTGCCCGTAAGGACACCCTCTTTTTTTGTTGCGTTGTTCGCAAAATTACTGAGCAACGGCTTCGGTGGCAACCTCTTCGGCAACGGCCTCAACAGCGGTGCTGTCCATGACCTCGGTCTCCTCAGCGACCTGCTCGACGGGCTCAACGGCGGTGGTGTCCTCAGCGGCGGTGTTGTTGTTGCCACAAGCGGCGAAACCAAACATACCAGCGATTGCGAATGCAAAAAATACTTTCTTCATCATTTTAATTTTTTTAATGGTTTATTAAATTGTTGATTGTTTTCTTTTTTTTCGAGGTGCAAAAATACTACATATAACCAATATGTTAAAAAATAAAGTTTTAATAATTCCTAAAAAAAGTATAACTATCAGTACTATAGTATTTTGTATTGTTCAAAAAATGTGCATTTTTTTGTTTTTGTCTGTTGCAAAACAGCCTCCAGGTCTTATTGATCTTTAAAAATAGACCCCGCCATGAAAGGCGGGGTTCATATTTTTTTCATTTTTTTTACTTCTTTTACGGCAGGGGAACCAAGTTGTTGAACCCCATGAAGGCCATGGCCAAAATGCCTGCGGTGACCAGAGCGATGGGCACACCCTTCATTCCTTTGGGAGTACCGGTAAGTTCCAGTTGCTCGCGAATGCCGGCGAAGATGACCAGTGCCAAGGTGAAGCCCACGGCGATGCTGGCCGAGTAGATGACACTCTCAAGGAAGTTCATGTTCTTCTGAATGACCAAGATGGCTACACCGAGGACGGCGCAGTTGGTGGTAATCAGAGGGAGAAACACGCCCAGTGCCTGATAGAGTGCGGGGGCAATTTTTTTGAGCACAATCTCGACCATCTGCACCAATGCAGCGATGACTAGGATGTATGCGATGGTCTGCAGATACTGCAGGTTCAGCGGTACAAGCACATACTGCATGATGAGGTAGGTAACCATGGTGGCCAGCAGCATTACGAAGAGCACGGCGCCTCCCATACCGAGCGAACTCTTGACATCTTTCGACACGCCCAGAAAAGGACAGATGCCGAGGAACTGAGCCAGAACCACGTTGTTAACGAAGATGGCTCCGATGATGAGTGCGAATATTGAGATACCTGTCATAAGTCTATTGTTTTATTTGAATTCGGATTGCAAAAGTACACACTTTTTTCGAACCGACCAAATTTTTTTCCTTAAACCTTAAACTTTAAACCTTAAACCTAACTATTCCACCCAGCCGATCACGTCGCCTTTCTTCACCATTTGGCCTTGTTTGGCGCAGGTGTCCACCACCTTGCCACCCTTCAGGGCGACCAGTGGCATGAGGGCGTAGCTTGCTTCGATATGTGCGATAGTGGATTCCTCTTTGATCTCGGTTCCGGGGGCAGGAGCGGTTGACTTGTCGTCGAAATTCACCTCCCACAACAGCCTTCCCGTGGCGTCGGCCACGATGGGGATGGCGTTGGGGTGTTTGGGTGTGATGTAGTTGAGGGCGATGCTCTCGGCAGTGGCAGGAGCCTTGGGAGCATTCCTTTCTGCGCGCAGCTGGGCAACCTCTTTGTTGAAGCGTTCTTTGGCCAAGCCGCTCTTGTAGTCGCGATACTGGCGGTCGTGCATGGCCAGCTCGAAGAGCTCCTCATCGTCCTCGCCGCGGTCCCAGCCGTTCTGCTCCATCTCCTTGATGTATTCAGGCAGGGCGTCGGGATAGGCCTCCTGGGGCACACCTGTGTAGAACTCCATGCCCTGGGCTTTTGCCAACTCGATGATTTCGGGGGCTAACTTACCAGGCAGCTTGCCGGCACGGCCGAGAATCATGCTCCAGCTGTCTTTGTCGATCTGGCTGAAACGGGGTTTCCCCTGGGCCACCGACAAAAGATTCATCACAGCGATGTTCTTGGTATACTGGCTGAAGGGGGTCACCAGCGGGGGATAGCCCAGCATGGGCCAGATGTGCTCCACCTCTTGGAACAGTTGCACCGTCAGCTCCTCGAAACTCACTTCGGGTTTCCCGTTTTTCTTGAGGGCCATGTTGATGGCGCCGTGCACGCCGCGCAGGTCGCTCATCATCGAGCCCATCATGCCGCCGGGCAGGCCGCAACCCACCAGCAGCGAGGTGCTCACGCGGTTGCCGGGGTTGATATAGAGCCCCAGGAAGTCGTCGATGAACTCTTGCGTCAGCTTGCGGGCCTCCATGTAGGCGTCCATGTTAATGTCCTTCACCAGGAAACCGGCATCCTTCAGCATGGCCTGCACGCTGATGACGTCGGGGTGCACCATGCCCCACGACAGGGGTTCCATGGCGCAGTCGATGACGTCGGCACCGGCCTGGGCCACCATCAGGGTTGAGGCCATCGAGAGGCCGGGACCTGTGTGACCGTGGTACTGCACCTTGATGTGGGGATATTTGGTTTTGATTTCATGCACCAGTTTGCCCAGCGTGGCAGGACGGCCCACGCCGGCCATATCCTTCAGGCAGATCTCGTCGGCGCCGAACTCCACCAACTTGTCCACGATACCTATGTAGTACTCTACGGTGTGGACGGGTGAATGGGTGATGGAGAGAGCAGCTTGGCTGATCATGCCGGCATCTTTGGCGTATTTCACGCTGAGTTCCAGGTTGCGAGGGTCGTTCAGCCCGCAAAATGAGCGCATGATGTCCACCCCCTGGGCCTTCTTTACCTTGGGCATCAGACGACGCACGTCGGCAGGCACGCCGTACATACGGAGGCCGTTGAGGGCGCGCTCCAGCATGTGGGTCTGGATGCCGGCTTGGTTGAAAGGCTTGGTCCAGGCACGGACTGCCTTGTTGGGGTTCTCGCCGTACATCAGGTTCACCTGCTCGAAAGCGCCGCCGTTAGTCTCTATGCGGTCGAAACAGCCCATCTCCACAATTACTGGGGCGATTTTCTCCAACTGGTCCACCCGCGGCTGGTATTTTCCGCTCGATTGCCACATATCGCGGTATACCAAGCTGAATTTTATCTCTTTTGCCATTGCATTAATCTTTTGATTCAAAAAACATTACCCCAATTTAACAATAAATTGAGGATGTGCAAATATACAAATAATATTGTATATATTATAAAAAGGGTGAAAAAAACACAAAATACCTACCATCGGCCTACCAACACCCTATCAACTCCTACCTTGGTAGGAGTTGATTAGGAGTTGGTAAGGGGTTGATAACTGGTTTATAGCCAGTTGGTGTCAAGACGGTATCAAGGCTGTTTCGCCTGTTTTTTACCATCATTTTAAGAAAAAAAGAAAATTAAAGGGAGAAAAGCTCCGCGGCGGAGGCGGTGGTAACGTCGGCGACCTCGGCGAGGGAGATGCCTCGCAGGTCGGCGACCTTTTGTGCAATGAGGGGAATGTAGGAACTTTCGTTGCGCTGGCCGCGGTGGGGGACGGGGGAGAGGTAGGGGGCGTCGGTCTCGAGGAGGAGGCGGTCGAGGGGGGCGGCTTTGACAACTTCGGCCATGGTGGCGTTTTTGAAGGTTACCACGCCGCCGATGCCGAGATGGAAGCCCATTTCGAGGGCCCGCTGTGCTTCCTGTACACTGCCTCCGAAACAGTGCATGACGCCACGCCATACCGGACGATTTATTTCGCGCAATAGTGCGAAGACCTCATTGTGGGCCTTGCGGATATGGAGGCAGACGGGGAGGTCGAGGTCGGTGGCCCACTGCAGTTGGGTTTTCAACACCTCGCGCTGCTGGGCCTCGAAGGTGCGATCCCAGTAAAGGTCCATTCCAATCTCGCCCACGGCGATGAATTTTTCTGTCGGCGAGATAAGGCGGTCGTGGACATGTTGGAGTTCGTCTTCATAATCTTCTTTGACGGAGGTGGGGTGGAGGCCGGTCATGCGGCGGAAGTGTTGAGGGTAAGCATTATAGAGAGCATCGAGGGCGGGTGTGGATGTGCTGTCGATGTCGGGAAGAAGCATGGTGGTGACACCGGTGTCGAGGGCCCGCTGCACGGCATCGTCGCGGTCGGCATCAAAGGCTTCGTCGTAGAGGTGGCAGTGGGTGTCAATGAATGTCATGGGACTGTATTATTTCGGTCATCATGTCGTATAGTTGTAGCATCTTGGGATCGTTGGCCAGAAGTCGGCGCTGGGCGTCGATGGTTTTCTGGTCGTGGCGTCGGGCAGGGCCTGTCTGCTGTGCCCATAGGGGGCCATAGTCCATCTTTTTGACAGTCATCTCGGCCAAGGGACGCAGCATGGAGAAGTCGATGCCGTGCTTTCCCGACAAATCCTGAGCCAAGGCGTTGATAGCGTTACCGAAATTGTTGACCATCACGGCTGCCAGGTGTGCCCAGCGGCGCTGCTCAAAATCAAGATGGTAAATGTGATTGCTGATGGTGGAAAAAAGCGCCTCGATGTTGGCCTCGACGTCGGGATCGCTACCTTCGATGCAAAGAGGCAGTCGGCTATAGTCCAAGGCGAGGTCGCGCACGAAGGTCTGAGGTGACCATACGACACCGTGGCGGCGCGAGATGGGCTTGAGAACCGAGGCGGGGGTGCTTCCGGAGGTGTGGATAATCAATGCGTCAGTGGGATGGAGGTCAAGAGCAAGGTCGTAGAGTGCGTCATCGTTGACAGCCAGAATGTAGACGTCCGACAGGCTGTCGAGCAGGTCGATCTTGTTGATGGGTTGAGCTCCAATACGTGAAGCCAGTAGTGAGGCGTGGTCGAACTCACGCGAAAAGACTTGCCGGATGGTGTGGCCGGCTTGATGGAGGGCGAGGGCAAGGTGGGTGGCCACATTGCCTGACCCTATAATGGATATGGTGCGCGAGCTTGTTGAGCGGCCCGTGCTGGTACTATTAATATTCGTCTTCTTCAAAGAAAAAGTCCTCCTTGGTGGGATAGTCGGGCCAGATATCCTCGATACTCTCGTACTGGTCGCCTTCATCCTCAATCTCCATGAGGTTCTCCACAACCTCCATGGGAGCGCCGGTGCGCTGGGCGTAGTCAATGAGCTCCTCCTTGGTGGCGGGCCAAGGAGCGTCTTCCAATTTCGATGCTAATTCAAGTGTCCAATACATACTCTAAAAATGTCTGTTTCTTTCTGAAAAATCGTGCAAAGGTACATGAATTTTCGGAACTGACAAATTTTTTTTACAATTAACTGATATACAAATCTTCTTGCTTGCCTTCGGCAACTACGGCCCGTCTTCCGAGGACGAAAAGGTAGTCGGAAAGGCGGTTGAGGTAACGCATGATAACATCGTCGATTTTGGCCTCACGGGCAAGGGTGACGACACATCTCTCGGCACGGCGGCAGACGGTGCGGCAGACATGGCACTGGGCGCCAGTGATGTTGCCTCCGGCGATGACGAAGTTCTGCAGTTTGGGTAGCAGATCGGTGATGGTGTCTATCTGGCGTTCAAGAATCTCTACCTCATCTTCTTCCAGCTGTGGCAGACGGGCGTAGATGGTCTCGTCTTCGGTGGCCAGAAGGGTCTGGAGGGTGAAGAGGTTGTGCTGTACGGCCTTCAACTCGTCGTAATAGCCGCCTTGAGAGGAGCGGAACATCTCGGCCAAAAGGCCAATATGGGAGTTGAGCTCGTCGACGGTGCCGTATGCTTCCACGCGGTGGTCATCCTTGGCCACACGACTACCTCCCACGAGCGAGGTGGTGCCGCGGTCGCCTGTTTTGGTGTATATCATATCTTCTCGACGGATTTTACTTCAGGGATAACTTTCTTAAGGGCGGCCTCGATGCCCTGCTTGAGGGTGGCCATGGCGTGGGGGCAAGAATGGCAGTGGCCTTTGAGTTTCACAATGACCACGCCTTCAGCGGTCATGTCAACATATTCCACGTCGCCGCCGTCCTGCTGCAGGTAGGGGCGAATCTGGGCCAAAGCGTTCTTTACTTTCTGCTCAACGATGGGTTTCTCTTGGTCGGTCATAATTATTTCAGGTTAAGTTTGCAAATCTCTTTGATGGTGTTTTGTGCGAGGGCGTCGAAGGCATCGCGCACGGGGTCCTGAGTCTGTGCTGGATTGAAGAGGGCCGCGGGTTTTCCGCTGTCACCGCTCTCGGCAATGCTTTGCACCAGAGGAATTTCGCCAAGCAGGGGGATGTTCATCTCCTCGGCCAGCTTGCGGCAACCGCCGTTGCCAAAGATGTAGTATTTGTTGTTCGGCAGTTCGGCAGGGGTGAAGTAGGCCATGTTTTCGACGAATCCGAGGACGGGGATGTTGACGGCTTCGTTGCGGAAGAGTTCTACGCCGCGCACTACGTCGGCCAGGGCCACCTGCTGGGGAGTGCTGACGATGATGGCGCCGGTGACGGGAAGGGTTTGGGCCAAGGTGAGTTGGATGTCGCCGGTTCCCGGAGGCATGTCGACCACCATATAGTCAATCTCGTCCCACCAGGTCTCGCCGACAATCTGCTTCAGGGCGCCACTGGCCATGGGTCCGCGCCAGGCAAGGGCTTTGGTGGCGTCGACAAAGAAGCCTACACTCATCAGTTTGATGCCGTATTTTTCAATGGGGAGCATATAGGTTTTGTCGCCCACGTGGTGGCCGTAGACCTCTTCGCCTTTGATGTCGAACATGATGGGGACTGAGGGCCCATAGATGTCGGCATCGATTAGGGCCACCTTGGCGCCACTCTTGGCGAGAGATACTGCCAGGTTGGCGGCTACGGTGCTCTTGCCGACGCCGCCTTTGCCCGAGGCTACGGCAATAATGTGGTGGACATTCTTAAGCACCTCGCGAAATTCTTCTTTGGGGTCGGGTTGTGGCTTGCTGGTGAGATTGATTTCTACCTCGGCGTTGCGGTCAACCAGTTCGTGGATGGCGTTGACACAATCGTCACTCATCTTCTTTTTCATGGGACAGGCAGGGGTGGTGAGCACCAGGTCGAAACTTACCTTCGTGCCGTCCACCTTGATGTTCTCAATCATGCCGAGCTCTGTGAGGCTACGGCCGAGGTCGGGGTCGTTGACATGGCCTAGGGCCATCTCTATCTGTGTTGTTGTAATCATTCTGCGAATATCTCTTTAAGTTTGTTTTCTAAATCTTGTCCCCGCAAATTGCGTGCCAACACCTTGCCCTCTTTGTCGATGAGGACGGTGGAGGGGATGGACTGGATGCCGTAGAGACGTCCGGCGGCGGAGCTCCAGCCCCGTAGGTCGCTGACATGGTTGGGCCACGTCAAGTGGTCGTCTTCGATGGCTTTGAGCCATGCGTCGCGGTTGTTGTCAAGAGAGACACTGAAGACTTCGAAGCCTTTGTAATGGTAGAGTCGGTAGAGACGCACCACGTTGGGGTTTTCCATGCGGCAGGGGCGGCACCAGGAGGCCCAGAAGTCGATGAGAACCACCTTCCCGCGTAGGTCGCTCAAACGGCGCATCTTGCCGTCGCGGTCGGTCATTTCTATGTTGGGAGCTTCCATGCCGGGAAGTAACACAGAACGCAGGCGGCTATCGAGGTGCTGTACAAACTCGTTGTTGGGCCAGCGTTCGATGAGGGCGTCGCGGATTTTCTTATATAACTCGGCGTATTGTTCGAAGGCTTTCTCGAAATAGGTTACCAAAAAGGCGCTCATCAGCACAGAGGGGTTGTTCGAGAGAAGTGTGTCGAGACCGAACTCGATGAATGAGGCTGCGTTGCTGCCGGGTTGATCCTGCAGGTGGGCTGCGGTGATGAGATTGGTGAATTTTTTATACACTGCCATGTTGTCCGACCCTTTGACAGAGGAGATATCAAGGTGGTTAAGTGTCGGCATGTAATTTACGCTGAGGGTAATCTTCTCTTTGGGCAACATGATGACATGGATGTAAGGACTGTTACTCTTGGTAAGGCTGAGGGCCAGCATGAGCGAATTGGTAACAGTACGGTCCAGCTTGATTTGTCCTCTGTCGTCGGGGGTGAGGGTGTCGGTGGGTACCAATCGGCCTCCCTGGGCTTCGCTCACTACGACGCGTGTGTCTGACTCAAGCCCGTTGAATGTGCAGGTAAGGGAACTCTTCTGGGCGCTGGCCGTAAAGGTCGCCAGAACGGTGATGATAATAAACAGGTGTTTCATGGTTATTTTGTATCTAGTGTTTGTTTCTATTTTATTACTCTTATTTGTTTCAAATCTTCATCCTCTGGGAGGTAGGTGCGGTAGAATGCTTTTTGTCCGTAGAGGAAGTCGCCGATGTAGGCCTTGATCATGGTGCTCATCAGGTGACGCTGGGCGGTGAGACCCTTGTTGTCGACAGGGATGCCTTCTTTCTCGCCGAGCTTTACCACATGCGGGATGACATATTCGTTCAGTTTGAAGTAGCGACAGAAGTCATCGGCGGTAGGATATTGTTTCATCCATTTTTCGGCATTCATGCGCACCTCCTCAAAGGCCACTTTGGAGAGAATCCCCTTGGATGCGAGTTTGTTGTAGTAGGCAAAAGAGGCATCTTTACGGTAGGGGATGAGTTTGTCGGGGAAGATGCCGCCACCACCGTAAACCACACGGCCGCCCACGGTGTAATAGGGTGTAGAGTCGGTAACATGCAATGTGGGGTTGTCGGCATATGACTCTTCCATCAGCTGGTTGATATAGTCGCGATAGTATTCGTCGGTTCCTTCGCTGTATGGACGTTGGATGGAACGACCCGAAGGGGTGTAGTAGCGAGCTATGGTGAGCAGCACCGAAGAGCCGTCGGCTAGCTCGAATTCGCGTTGCACCAGTCCTTTGCCGAAGGTGCGACGACCTACGATGGTGGCGCGGTCGTTGTCTTGCAGGGCACCGCTGACCACCTCGCTGGCTGAGGCTGAGCCTTCGTCGACCATCACCGTTACCTTTCCTTCGGTGAACAGACCCCCACGGTGGGCATATACGTTGTTGCGTCGCTGGTGAGCTCCTTGGGTGTAGACGATGAGACTGCCGGCGGGAAGCATCTCGTTGGCAATGCCCACGGCACTCTCAAGTGAGCCGCCAGTATTGCCACGCAAATCAAAAATAAGGTGTTTCATTCCGTTCTTCACCAACTCGCGCAGAGCGTCATGAAACTCGTCGTAGCTGGTCGACGAGAATGTGGAGAGCATGATATAACCGGTGGTGTCGTCGAGCATGCCGCTATAGGAAAGCGACTTGTGACTGACTACCCCGCGGCGGATGATGAAATCAAGAGTGGCCGAATGACCAGCTGACTGAGTGTCCGAGTAGCGTTGTATCTCGATTTTAACTTTCGAGCGCCGTGGACCGCGCAGGCGCGCCACCACAGTGTCGGCAGGCATCTTTACACCGCTCACCTGCACCCCGTCGACCTTCCAAATCAGGTCACCGGGCATCAGTCCCGACCCGGCTGAGGGACCGTCATTCATCACTTGTCCGATGTAGGTGGAGTCTCCTTCTCGGCGAAGCACAAGTCCCACGCCCTCGAAGTTGCCACGCATCAGCTCGGCGGTACGTTCGGTTTCGCGGGCGGTGAGGTAGGTGCTGTGTGGGTCCAGATTGCCGAGCATCACACCCACCAGACGCTCGCTGAGCGAGTCGACATCGACAGAGTCCACATACTGACGCTCCACCAGATTGAGCACTTCGCTCATCTTGCCTTGCAACGAGCTATGTTCGGCCGTAGGCTCGCCATTCTGGTGTGAGCCGAACATCAGACCGATAATTACGCCCATCACCATGGCAATGATGACCAGTATTTTGCTTCCGTTGTTAGAGTCTCTGTTCTCAGAATTCATATCATGTAGTTTTTTTAGTTTGTGCCGCCGCACGGCTCTGGTTGACCACCCACACGCCGGTAAACACTAGCAGGGCGGCCAGTATCTTGGTGAAGGTCAAGCGGTCCATGCCTGTCCAAATGGCCACGGCGATGGCTATGATGGGTTGCAGGTAACCGTACATGCTCACCAGCGTGGGCCTGATGCGCTGTTGTCCCACAGGAATGAGGTAGTAGGCGATGAAGGTTGAGAAGAATATCATGAAGCCTATCTCCCACCACACATAATCAGGCACCGCGGTAAAGTTGGTCGCCGACAGGTGCGGCAGAGCGAAGGGAATGGCCAGGATAAACGAGAAGAGGAACATCCATTTCATGCTCGTCACCACCGAGTAGCGTGCGATGAGGTTGCGGCAGGTACCCAGATAGAGGGCAAATACAGTATAGTTGGCAAAGCAGAACATGATGCCTATGGGCTCTGTCTCCGACGCTCCATTGCCACCGAATGTGCTTTGCAGGATCAGCCACAATATGCCACCGAAACTCAAGGCCACTCCAAGGGCTTTCTTCCATGTGATGGGTTCCCGGAGGAAAATGGCTGCCACGAACATGGTGAAGATGGGCGTGGTGGTGCTCATCACCGAGAGGTCGACGGGTGTGGTGTGGGCAATGGCGTGGAGGAACGTCAACTGTGGCATGAAGAGCCCCAGAAATCCGGCACCCGCCAGCTTCAGCAGGTCCTTCCAGGGCACTCTTTCTTTGGGCATGAAGAAAGACACCAGCCAAAATAGCCCACCGGCCACCAATGCCCTCATGGCGAAGAGCACGATGGGCTCAATGCCGCCATCGGTGGCGATGTCGCGACATACCACGACATTGATGCCAAAGATGACATATGCCGCTGCCGCCGCCGCGTGACCCACAGCTATCCTAGGATTTGCCCGTCTCACCCTTCCTGTATCAGCTTAAGCAGGTCTTGTCCGATGTCGCGGCGATAGTATTTGCCGTCCCAGTTGATGGCCATGCTGCGGTTGTAGCTCTTTAGCAGTGCTTCGGGGAGGCTGTTGGCCAAAGAGGTGGCGCAGAGTACGCGGCCGCCGTTGGTCACCAGCTTGCCCAGGTCGTTGCGTTTAGTGCCGCAGTGGAATATGAGGGTGTCATCGTCGGCGCCGAGGTCGATGAGGTCGCCTTTCCTGTAACTTTCAGGGTAGCCGCCGGCCACCATCATCACGCAGGCTGCCGTCCTGGGGTCCACCTCCATCTTGCAACCGTCGAGATTGCCGTGGGCTGCGTTCTCGAAGAGTTCCACCACGTCGTTCTTGATGCGCGGGAAGACGCTTTCGGTCTCCGGATCGCCCATGCGGACGTTGTATTCGATGACGTAGGGTTCGGCTTCGGGAGTGTCGATGTTCTTGCACATCAGGCCGATAAAGATGAATCCGCAGTAGGGAATCTTCTCGTCGCGCAGACCGCGGACGGTGGGTTTCACGATGCGGTCCTCCACCTTCTTCATGAAGGCTTTGTCGGCGAAAGGCACAGGACTGACGGAACCCATTCCGCCGGTGTTCAATCCGGTGTCGCCCTCGCCGATGCGCTTGTAGTCTTTGGCCGAGGGCAACAACAGGTAGTGGCTGCCGTCGGTGAGCACGAAGATGCTCATCTCGATGCCATCGAGGTATTCCTCAATCACCACGCTGGCCGAGGCGTCGCCAAACTTGCGTTGCTTAAGCATCTCGCGCAGGTTGGCTTTGGCAGTGGCCAGGTCGTTTTCAATGAGAACCCCCTTGCCGGCAGCCAAGCCGTCGGCCTTGAGCACATAGGGCGCTTCGAGGGTTTCGAGGAACTTCTCGCCGTCGGCCAGGGTCTCGGCGGTGAAGGTGCGGTAGCGCGCCGTGGGGATGTTGTGTCTCAGCATGAAGGCTTTGGCATAGTCCTTGCTGCCTTCCAGCATGGCGCCCTGCTTCGAGGGGCCGATGACCATGATGTTCTTCAGCAAGGGCTGGCTGGCGAAGTAGTCGGCAATACCGCCCACCAGTGGCGCTTCGGGACCCACCACCATCATTTCCACCCTATGGGTGATGGCGAACTGTCCCACGGCCTCGAAGTCGTTGATGTCGACTTTCACGTTCTCGCCCACCTTCTCCGTACCCGCGTTGCCAGGGGCTATGAAGAGCTGGCTGCACTGAGGACTTTGTGCTATTTTATAGGCTATTGCATGTTCGCGTCCGCCCGATCCGAGGAGTAGAATATTCATATTGCTATATATCTTTTGTATCTAAAATAAAATGCAAAAATACAAAATCAATCTGACATGACCAAAAAAAGTTTTATCCGTCCGACAAAAGACCTTCTTCTGGCCTGTAAGGGCATGGCTTTATGGACTGGGGGGCTAACCTCTGCTGGGACATGTGGGTTTGCTCCCGTTGAGGCGCTTCCTCCTCCTTCAGCATGCCGATATACACGGTGTTGCTTGCATTGCCCTCATAGTCAACCGCGAAGCCGTAGAGATGGACCTCCTTCCCCTGCCAGCGTTCGGG
>ONLW01000020.1 GCA_900318835.1 uncultured Bacteroidales bacterium | reverse complement strand
CGGATTCAAGAGCTACGAGGTGCAGGCCGTCATCGCCGCCGTCGCCGAGGTGGTCGGCGAGGAGATGCTCGAGGGCAACCGCGTGACGCTGGCCGACGCCCGCGGCGACAAGCTGGTGAGCTTCTACCCCAAGGTCAGCGGCTCGGTGAGCGACGCCGACATCCTGCGCGAGACCACCGAGGCGCACGCCAAGGACCCCTCGCGGCCCATCCGCACCGTGGCCGTCGACGACGACCTGACCGCCGACCGCCTCACCTGGACCCTCGGCGCCACGATGGGTGTCAAGTTCAGCCGCCGCTTCGCCCGCGACAACCAGTCGAAGAAGGTGCGGGTGGAGGAATGAAAACGATTGAAAATGGGAAATAAAATGCACATAGCAGTCTTTTGCGGCTCGTCGCTGCCGCGCAACAAGGAAATCATCGAGGCCGCCGCCGCCCTCGGCCGCCGCATCGCCCAGGAGGGACACACCCTCGTCTATGGCGGCAGCAATCTCGGCCTCATGGGCGTGGTCAGCGGTGCCGCGCTCGAGGAGGGGGGGCGCGTCGTCGGCGTCATCCCCAACCTATTCAGCGACGACATCATCCACTCGCAGCGCGTCACCGAGCTCGTCCGCGTCAGCACCATGGCCGAGCGCAAGGAATACCTCATCGCCCACAGCGACGCCTTCGTCGCCCTCCCCGGCGGCATCGGCACCCTCGACGAGGTCGCCGAGGTTATGGTGGCCAATCAGCTGCAAATAGTCGACGGCAAACGCGTTCTTGACGGCAGCTATCAGCCGAAGCCCATGATACTACTGAATATCGACGGCTACTTCGACCCCTTCCTCGCCCAGATACAGCGCGCCCACGACGAAGGCCTCATGCGCACCACCGCCGGCCTAATCGCCGCCGCAACCGTAGACGAAGTGCTATGTCACATCTGCTGAGCAAGAGCAAGTACATCCGTGGGCTTCAGTGCGACCGCGCCCTGTGGCTCGACGTGCACAACCCGCGCCTGGCAAAGTACACGCGTGAGCAGATGCAGCGCTTCGACCGTGGCCGCGACTTCGAGTACGCCTTCAAGGCCACCTTCCCAGACGGCATAGACCTCTCCGCCGAGCTGAAGCGCAACGTGGACGCCTACCCCGAGCGGACGTCACAACTGTTGGACAAGGAGGAAGAGGTGGATTTGTTCGAAGCTGGCTTTTCTTATGACGATGTGCTAGTCCTTGCCGACGTGGTGCATAAGCGGAAGGATGGACGCTTGGAAGTCTATGAAGTGAAGAGTGGAAACGTACTGAGTGAGACATACAAGCGCGACGCCGCCCTGCAACACTATGTCATTTCCCATTGTCGGGAAGTGGCTGCCTTCTCAGTGGTCTATAACGACGGCAATGGCAATTTTATCAAAGAGGAACTCTCCGATGCCTTACAGGCGCAGCACGATGAGATAGCCCGTAATATCGCCGCCATGAAGGAGGTCCTGCGTCACGGTGAACCCGCCACACCCACAGGCCAACACTGTCTGGAACCCTACGCCTGCCCTTACCAGCACTACTGTGCCTTGGGGGTAAGACAAATGTCTTTGTTTTAGTTAGTAGCCACTCGGCAGTTCCCGCCATCGGTACCAATAGCCCTGCTGGTGGGTATATGTCCATGTGCGTGGGTCATAGCGTGCCCACGGTAGCAGCGCGGCGTACTTGAAATTGCGTTGGCTGTTCTTCACAGGACGAAGTAAGTGTGTGTCGATTGCTTCGGGTGGCATCTGGATGAAAAAGATGATGCCACGGTATTCTAAAAATCCGTATGTGCCGTCGGTAAATGTCTGAGGATTATAGGTCGAGTATACTTCCACGGTCGTCGAAGTGCTATCGAACGAGAAGACTGGCGCATTATTGTTCAAAGGCTGTGGCATTGACGGAATTACCACCTCCTGGCCGTAGTATTCTTTCATCTCCACGTTGTAGAAATTGTAGAGCATGTACAGTGTGTTGTATCTATGTGACACAGTGTCGAAGGTGGTGTCGATGCGTGGCTCTGTCATTATGAAGAGGTTGAGGCATGTGCCTTCAGGGGAGTGCTCTGGTTTGCGTGGCCCTTCGGACCAGAAGTAGGTATGTTCCTTGCCCTCGATGACACGGACAAGCAGCATTGCCAGACCGCTGTCTGCGACCTCGTATTCCAGCAGCGGGAGCATCTTCGGTTCCTGGGAAACACTGCTTTGCCATGTAGCCGCGGGTGTCAACTTAATATCCAGCATAGTAAATCCTGTGGCTAAGATTTTGACACCTTCTTTTTTGTACGGCAGGTATCCGACAAAGCTTATTAGCACATCGTACTTGCCTTCCGGTAGAGGCTTGATGGTAAAGAGACCGTCCCAGTCGGTCACTCCATGGTGAACCTGCTTGCCGTCTTGGAAGACGGTTACATCGATAAAAGGCAGCGGCTCACCGGTCTTGGCATCGGTGACGGTGCCCTTCAAACAACCCTGTGCCTGTACGCCGATGGCAGTAAACAGGCACAGAAGGATAAGTAAGCGTTTCATGGGAATGATAATTTCTCCCCGTACTCCACAGGCTCTTCCGCTGCGGTAGGTAGGGGGTCTTCTTCGGTAGTGTAAGGTGTAAGGTAGTACACGGCGTCTTCCGTAGGGGTAATATCACAGAGGCCTGCGTCGTAGAACATACCCTCGAAGTTTAGGTCTTCGTCAATCTGTGGCCAGTGTATGCCATGATAAGAGAGATAGAAATCACGGCGTTGGGCATCAGTGGCATTGCGCAGACGAGGCCATTGGGCAAACGCGTAACTAGCCCGCAGACCGTCCTTGGTCTCGGCATAGACGGCGTGGTCGTCTACCCAAACTCGTGCTATTTGCTTCTTATCTGCCATTACTTGTTCTTGAAGAATTCCTGCCACCGCTCCGCAATCACATCGGCGTTCTCCTCCACCAGCGATTTGATAAGCGACAACTCATGCGGCTTGAAACCATGGTTGTAAACCAATTCAATTGGTTGGACGTTAAACTTCGCCTCGCACCCACCTCGTTCAATATGAATATGCACCGGTTCATGGTCACTGGAGTAGAACATGAACCGGAAGTTGAATATCTTGAATACGGTAGGCATATCAATCAGTTCGCCGGGAAGGCGATCTCGCGCTCGATGACCTGGTAGGGCACGTTGTTGCGGTAGATGGTCTGGCGGACCCAGTTGTCGTCTTCGTCGTACTCGTAGACGTAGCTGTGCTTCCAGTTGAGGTGCTCATCGTAGTTGAACGAGCTCACCTCGATGAGGTTGTCGTGGTCGTCGTAGTAGTAGGTCGTCAGGGCCGAGAGGAACTCGTCGGCGTCGTAGAAGCGCCACTCGATGCGGTTGCCACGGGCGTCGTATTTGTACAGGTAGTGCTGCATGAGGTCGCCGTCACGGTTGTAGAACTCAATCTCGGTGCAGTTACCCTTTTGGTCGTATTTGTATTTGCGCAGTTCGGTCATCTGGCCGTCCTGGTCGAAGCTCTGCTCCTCCATCATCAGGCCGCTGATATACTTGCTGCTCTCCTTCTTGGTCATCTGGTTGCCCAAGTAGACGGTGCGCTCTACGCGGTTGCCGTCTTTGTCGTTGAGGTAGGCGGTGCGGCCGGTGAGCATCTTCTCCTTGTTGTATTCGTTCCAGCCAAGGCTATAGCCGTTGACGTCGAAGAAGTAGCTGTACCAAGTGTAGTCGTTGGCTTTGGTGCGGAACTTGTCGGCGAAATTGCCGCGCTTGTCGAAAGTGATGCTGTCGATGCAGATGAGCTGGCGGCCACCGTCGGCGCCGCTGTGCAGGTTGTAGGTATACTCAATCACATAGAGGGCGTTGCCGTGGATTCCCATCTCGGTACGCGAATTCTTGCGGGGTTTATGCCCGGCGGCGAAGGCCGTTCCTGCAACGAGTAGGGCCAGCATGAGTGCGATATTTTTTTTCATTTTTTCAATGTTTTCAAAATGCAAAGATACAACTTTTTCCGAAAATGAACGGCAAAAAGGTTATTTTATTGTGTTTTTCTTCGTTTTAATGAAGAATAAGACGCCGAGGGCGAGGGTGATGGCGGCGGCGATGGAGTAGCCCACAGGGTGGGGGAGGACCGAGCCGAGACCTTCCTTCTGCGCCACGAAGAGGAAGCTGATGGTTACCATGCTCATGAAGAGGGCGGGCACCAGCGTGATCCAGTACCAGCAGGTGCCGGGCTTGAGCTTGCTGAGGAACACGGTAACGGCCCACAGTGTGACCATGGCGAGCACCTGGTTGGCCCACGAGAAGTAGCGCCAGATGTAGTCGAAGCCCGCGGGATTGACCAGCGAGAAGACTAGCAGTGCGGCGGCCATAACAAACACGGGAAGAGCCACATAGAGGCGCTTCAGGATAGGTTTCTGGTCCACATGCATAAAGTCGGCCACGATGAGGCGCGCCGAGCGCAGGGCCGTGTCGCCGCTGGTGACGGCGGCGGAGACCACGCCGAGGATGGTGATGAAAGCGATGATGCTTGGGAACCATTCATTTGCAATCACCCCCACCATAGCGGCACCGCTCTTGCCGAAGCAGATCTCGGGGTGATCGTGGAAGAAATAGGCGGCGGCAGCAGCCCAGATGAGGGCCACAATGCCCTCGGCAATCATGGCACCGTAGAAGATGGGACGGGCCTGTTTTTCATTGACCATGCAGCGGGCCATCAAAGGCGACTGTGTGGCATGGAAACCGCTGATGGCGCCGCAGGCGATGGAGATGAACATCATGGGGAAGATGGGGTTGGTTTCGGCCTGGGGATGAGCGTTTTCCAAGCCTTCCCACACCTCACGCAGCGGCACACCGTAGACCACAAAAGCCACCACCAGCGCCACTGCCATGGCTAGCAGCAGGATGCCGAAGATAGGGTATATCTTGCCAATAACTTTATCGATAGGCAGCATGGTGGCAAGCAGGTAGTAGACGAAGATGAGGATAACCCAGAAGTATTGTATCACGCTGTGGTCCAGACCTCTC
The DNA here is from genome assembly GCA_900318835.1 of uncultured Bacteroidales bacterium. Lineage (GTDB taxonomy): Bacteria > Bacteroidota > Bacteroidia > Bacteroidales > P3 > Colimorpha. Next base: position 46,288 of record ONLW01000020.1, on the reverse strand, counting down.
AGTCCTTCGGGGACGAAGATGTCCTGCGTGAGCAGCGTGGCGGGGGTGTTGACGAACACGGCACCGACGAGAATCATCAGTACCACGGTGAAGCCACGCATGAACTGCTTCATGCCGTTGCCCAGATACTTGCCGTGGATTTCGGGCAGCGAGGCGCCGTCCTGACGGAGGGAGATGAATCCGGCAATGAAGTCGTGCACGGCACCGGCAAAGATGCAACCGAAGACAATCCACAGGAATGACGCTGTGCCGAACTGGGCACCCATCACGGCACCGATAATCGGGCCCACACCGGCGATGTTGAGGAACTGGATGAGGAAGATGCGCCAGGGTTTCATCGGCACATAGTCGACTCCATCGGGGTGCTCCACGGCAGGTGTGACGCGTTGTGGGTCGACCCCTATGATGCGCTCTATTAGCTTGGAATAGAGCCAATAGCCAAGTAGTAGCAAAATGACTAAAATGATAAATGTAATCATAAATTCTATATCTAAAAAAACGTTGCAAAAGTACGACTTTTTTACAAAGTGGCCAAATCTTTTTTCCCCCACCCAGTCCTTCGGGTACCCCTCCCTGCAGGTAGGGGGTAGGGGTAAACATGCGGACATTGCCCTACCATCACCCTATCATCACCTACCATGGTAGGAGTTGGTTAGGAGTTGGTATGGAGTTGATAGGTGGTTGTCAGCTAGTTACGCTTAAGCGAGATTTTGTCTGTTTTGAGGCGTTCTCAAGGTGGAGTTTAACGGTCTTTTAAGTTAAAATTTCTCTATTAGGAGCTAAATGTCGAAAATGTTGTTCTTATATTAAAAAAAAGTTGTATCTTTGCAGTTTGAATAGTAACGATGAACCACGGATGGAACAGGTAGTTATCACGGAAAAGCACATAGACTTGCAGAAAATTCTTGCCGACAAAGGTGTCAAGGTTCCTCATTTTGTGTTGAAATGGGGCGAGCGGTTGCTGCATGTCGACGAGATCAATGAGACTATTTATAAGGACCGCGACCTGTTCGGCCTCGATTTTGTCTACGGATTCACCGAAGGCAAGGAGCCTTGGAACCTTGGCATTGAGGTGAAAGTAAACGGTTTGGATAACCTGCCAGCCGACGGCCATCCCATGGTGGTGGGCAACCACCCGCTGGGAGGCCCTGATGGTTTGGCTCTGATGGGAGCCGTGGGAAGGAAGAGGAAGGACATTGTTTTCCCGGTGACCGACTTCCTGCTCTACCTGCCGGGCTTGCGCGAACTGTTTGTTCCTATCAACAAGGTGAACAGAACTAAGACGTTGGCTAACCTCGAGGAGGCTTTTGCGGGCGACAATATCCTGCTCTATTACCCTTCGGGAGCCGCCTCGCGTCGTCAGGGAGGTGTCATCAAGGACCTAGAGTGGCATCCTACTTTTGTCAAGAAGGCTGTAAAATACCATCGCGACGTCGTTCCTGTCTACACCGATGCTTGCAACCGCAACATCTTTTATACGGTGGCGAATATTCGTAAGCGGCTGGGAATCAAATTCTCGTTCGAGATGGCGATGCTGCCGGCCGAGATGTTCGCCCAGCGTGGCAAAACTTTCAGCATCACCTTCGGCAAGCTCGTCCCGTGGCAGACTTTCGACCAGCGCCACACGCCTGCCGAGTGGGCAGCTTTGTTGCGCGAGCATGTGTATAAGCTAAAAATGAACCCTAACGCAGATTTCGAGATATGAATGAAATTGACCTGAGCTACATTGCGCCGCCCGTTGACCGCGAGTTGATCAAGAGGGAGCTGAAGCAAAAGCACTTCTTGCGCAAGAGCAACTTTGGCAACAAGGAGATATATGTCACCACGGCCCACCTTTCGCCCAATATTATGCGCGAAATTGGCCGTTTGCGCGAGCTGAGTTTCGCTGTTGACGGCGGTGGTACCGGCAAGGAAGTCGACATCGACCAATACGACACGATGGACGACCCCTACTGCTGCAAGCAGTTGTTTGTGTGGAGTCCTGAGGATGAGGAAATTGTGGGTGCCTACCGTTTTATCCACGGCACCAACATGCTGCGCCGCGAGGATGGTTCCATTGTCACCCCGACAGCCGACCAATACCAGTTCAGCGAAACCTTCATCAACGATTATCTACCCTATACTGTTGAGCTTGGCCGTGCTTTTGTGCAGCCAGCCTATCAGCCCAGCAACAACCTTCGCAAGGGTCTCTATAGTCTTGACAATCTGTGGGATGGTCTTGGATGCCTGATACTTGAGATTCCCGAAACGCGCTATTTCTTTGGTAAGATTACCATGTATGGTGACCTCGACAAGAAGGCGCGTGACTTGATTCTCTTCTTCTACCAGAAGCATTTCCCCGACCGCGACGGCCTGGTGTGGCCCTATGAGAAAATAAGCATCGAGAGTGACTACAACGAGCTGGTGCAGCTTTTCAACGGACGTAACTATAAGGAAGACTATCAGATACTCCTTCACGCGGTGCGAGACCGCGGATGCACGGTGCCACCGCTCATCAATGCCTATATGAACCTCACGCCGTCCATGCGCTCGTTCGGAACCTGCCCCAACCACCACCTGACAGGCACTACCGACACGGGTATCCTTATCACCCTCAGCGACTTGTATCCGGATAAGCACAAACGCTACATCGACAGCTACCAGCATCGTAACCTGAAGCTCGACCGCCGTCGCCTGTTTGGCATCAATATGAAGCTGTTGCCGTGGTGGAAGCATCGCAGTGTGGAGGAACTGGAGGCCATGAAAGAGCTTAAGTCGTTGAAAAAGAAGCAGACGGAACTCAAGCAAGAGTTAAGGAAGATTAAACGCGCCAATCGAAAATAGCAGGAGATGAAGATAAGTAGTGCAGTGTTCAGCATCAGTAGTCCCAACTACAAGAAGTGCCCCTCGGACGGCCGACCGGAGTATGCCTTCATCGGCAGGAGCAATGTCGGCAAGTCGTCGCTCATCAACATGCTGACGGGTGTCAAGGGGCTGGCCAAGACTTCGGGACGCCCTGGAAAGACGCAACTTATCAATCATTTCCTGATCAATAACGAGTGGTATCTGGTCGACCTTCCTGGTTATGGCTATGCACGCACTTCGCGTACCTCGCGTGAGAAATGGAGCACCATGATGCGCGACTATTTCCTCCATCGCGAGGCGCTGACTAATGTCTATGTGCTCATTGACAGCCGTATCCCGCCGCAGAAGATTGACCTTGAGTTTATCACTTTCCTTGGTACCCACGGCGTGCCGCTATCCATCGTCTTCACCAAAAGCGACAAGGAAAGCCAGCGCGAGGTGCAGGCCAACATCAAGGCCATGAAGAAGGAATTGTCGGAAATGTGGGAAGAATTGCCGCCGATGTTCCTCACGTCGTCGCTCACGGGCATGGGTCGCGACGCCCTGCTCGATAATATTGAGAGTATTAACGAAACACTAAAATAACTATGAAACGATTGTGTTTTTTGACATTTGCTTTGCTGGCAACCTTCGGCGTCGGCGCCCAGCATGTGGCCGACCTTGAAAAGACAATTCTCGGTGTGCATCGCGAGACCGGCATGCAGCATGGCATGCTTGCAGTGAGTGTTTACAATATAACCAAAGGACATGAGGTCTACAGTTATAACTCGCAGTTGTCTATGACTCCGGGATCGGTGGTCAAGCTTTTCACTACCGGCGTGGGTTTTGCCCGTTTGGGAAGCGATTTTCGTTTTACCACGCAGGTGGGCATCCGTGGTACCATCGACCGCGACGGAGTGCTTCATGGCAACATCTACCTTATCGGTGGCGGCGACCCGATGCTGGGCTCCTACCGCTACAGGCAGACAACTCCCGACTCGCTCTTCGATGGTTGGACCAGAGCCTTGAAGAAGAAAGGAATCCGCCGTGTTGACGGACGCATCTGCTACCATGTGGGTGTTTTCGACGAACAGCCCTTGCACGACAGTTGGACATGGGGTGACGTTGGCAACTACTACGCTGCCGGTGTCAGTGGCCTCAACTTTCACGAGAATATGTATTTTGTCTACTTCAACCCGAGCACCAAGCTAGGTTATCCAGCGTCAAGTGTTAGGGTTTCGCCGAAGAATATCAATGTTACGGGTGTTTGCGAGGTGACCACAGGTCCTGAAGGGTCGGGAGACAATGTGACTATCTATGGTAGCCCTACCACTGGCGAACGTCTCTATCGCGGTACGGTGCCTCAGGGTAAGAAGGATTTCGCTGTGCGCGGGTCATTGCCGAATCCTGCCAAACACTGTGCCGACCTCTTTGCCTCCTATCTCCGTACCCACGGCATCAGCATCTCGTCGAACTCCATGCAGGTCTACACTGAACCTGACAGCCTTCGCATCGTGCTCGACTACTACAGCAGTGACTACTACACCATTGCACAATATACCAACCTTACCAGCAACAACGTCTATGCCGAATCGATTTTCAAGTACCTTGGCTATAGGAAATTTGGTAAAGGTACCTTTGTCAATGGCTCCAAGGTGGTGACAGACTATTTCAAGGAAAAGAAACTCAATGTCGGTGGCGTCAAGGTTGTAGATGGCAGTGGTTTGTCGCAGCAGAACAGAGTGACGGCCGATTTTGTGTGTCGCTATTTAATGGCTATTAGTAAAGAATCTTTCTTCAACGATTTCCTTCGTTCGCTGGCCAAGGTGGGCGAGAGTGGGACAGCCAAAAACATCCTTGCATCGTTGCCTGTCGGCACGTCGGTGCGACTGAAGACCGGCACCATGGAGGGCGTAAAAGCCTATGCCGGATATATCGATGCCGCCAATGGTGACCGGTTGGCCTTTACTATCATTAGCAATGGACACGAGGTCTCCAATGCCGTTGCAGGAGAAAAACTTAATAAGATTCTACAGAAGGTAGTTGCTATCTATTAATAAGAAAAGAGCGCCGTCCATTAGGGCGGCGCTCTTCTTTTTTTTCCTTATCGGATGAGGAAGGAGAACTTGTTGAAGTTCTTCAATGCAATGCCGGTACCGCGGGCGACTGCGCGCAGGGGGTCGTCGGCGATGTGGACCTGCAGTTTGGTCTTGCTGCTCACGCGCTGGTCGAGGCCACGCAGCAGTGCACCACCGCCGGCCAGGTAGATGCCGGTCTTGTAGATATCGGCAGCCAGTTCGGGAGGCGTGGCGGCGAGGGTGTCGAGGATGGCTTGCTCAATTTGGGCAATGGAGCGGTCGAGGGCGTGGGCGATTTCCTTGTAGTTGACGGAAATCTCTTTGGGCAGACCGGTGAGGAGGTCGCGTCCCAGGGTACGGAAGTCTTCGGGCGGGTCGGCAAGCTCGCTGACGGCAGCACCGACGGCAATTTTCACTTTCTCGGCCATACGTACACCGATAATCATGTTGTGCTGACGTTTCATATAGTCCACCACGTTGTCGTTGAACACGTCACCAGCCACGCGGATAGAATTGTTGCAGACGATGCCGCCGAGGGAGATGACGGCAATCTCGGCGGTACCACCTCCAATGTCGACCACCATGTGGCCTTCAGGCTGCAGCACGTCAATGCCGATACCGATAGCAGCGGCCATGGGCTCGTGAATCATGCGGATCTCTTTGGCACCGGCTTGCTCGGCGCTTTCGCGCACTGCACGCTCTTCGACGTTGGTGATGCCACTGGGAATGCAGATGACCATGCGCAGCGACGGCGGAAGGAACGAACGATTGACGTTGGTCATGCCGATGAGTTCGCGGATGAGGTGCTGTGCCATCTCGAAGTCGGCGATGACACCTCCACGCAGCGGGCGCACGGTCTCAATGTTCTTGTTGTCGGTACGGCCATCCATGCGCTGGGCTTCCTTGCCGACGGCAATAATCTTGTTGTTGTTGCGGTCGTAAGCAACGATACTTGGTTCGTCGATGACGACTTGGTCGTTATATATCACGATGGAGTTGGCAGTGCCAAGGTCCATTGCAACTTCGCGGTTGAAGAATGATAAAAGTCCCATGTGTGTGATTAATGTTTAAAGTGACGTTTTCCGGTGATGGCCATGCCCATGTGGTTTTTCTCGCAGTAGTCGATGCTGTCTTGGTCGTGGATGCTGCCACCGGGGTGGGCGACGGCCACGATGCCGGCCTCGTGGGCAATCTCCACGCAGTCGGGGAAGGGGAAGAATGCATCGCTAGCCATCACGGCGCCGTTGAGGTCGAAGTTGAAGCTCTTGGCTTTGGCGATAGCCTGACGCAGGGCGTCAACACGGCTGGTCTGGCCGGTGCCGCTAGCGTAGAGTTGACGACCTTTGGCCAGCACGATGGCGTTGCTCTTGGTATGTTTTACGAGGATGGTGGCGAAGGCCAGGTCCTCGGCCTGCTCTTTGGTGATGGCGGTGGATGTTACGCTCTTCTGCATGTCGGCAGCGGTGGGGACGACGGTGTCGCGGTCCTGCACCAGCACACCATTGAGGACGGAGCGGAACATTGGGTTGGACATTTTAAAACCTTTGCGGCGCAGGATGATGCGGTTCTTCTTGCCACGCAACACCTCGAGGGCATCGTCGGCATAATCGGGGGCGATGCATACCTCGAAGAAAATCTTATGCATTTCGTCGGCCACTTCCTTAGATACCTTCTGGTTGCAGATGAGCACGCCGCCGAAAGCACTGATGGGATCACCGGCCAGGGCGTCTTTCCAAGCCTCGAGGAGGGTGGGGCGCACGGCCATACCGCAGGCGTTGTTATGCTTGAGGATGGCGAAAGCAGTCTGACCTTCGAAATCGTCGATGAGGGTGCAGGCGGCGTCGATGTCGCCGAGGTTGTTATAGCTAATCTCCTTGCCGTTAAGTTTGTCGAAACAGTCTTCCAGATTGCCGAAGAAGACGCCCTTCTGGTGAGGGTTCTCGCCGTAGCGCAACACTTCGCCATGCTTGCAGCTCTGCTTGAAAACAGGCAGGTTTTCCGTCTCATTGAAGTGGTTGAAGATGGCGGTGTCATAGTGGCTGCTGATGTTGAAGGCATAAGTGGCGAAACGGTGGCGCTGTTCGAGGGTGGTGCAACCGTTCTGCTCTTTGTAAATGTCGAGGAACTCCTTGTAGTAATCCACAGCGGGCACGATGACCACGTCGTTAAAGTTCTTGGCGGCGGCGCGGATGAGACTGATGCCTCCGATGTCAATCTTTTCAATGATATCCTGCTCTGTGGCGCCGCTGGCCACGGTCTGCTCGAAGGGGTAGAGGTCGACGATGACGAGGTCAATCTCGGGAATCTCGTATTGTGCCAGCTGCTCGCCGTCGCTGAACATGTCGCGGCGCGAAAGGATGCCGCCGAACACCTTTGGGTGAAGCGTCTTTACACGGCCACCGAGGATGGAGGGGTAGCCGGTGAGGCTTTCGACGGCCACGGGCTGGATGCCGAGACCTTCGATGAACTTCTGGGTGCCGCCGGTGGAGTAGATGGTGACGCCTTGGGCATTGAGGGCGCGAACGATGTCCTCAAGACCGTCTTTGTAGAAGACTGAGATGAGGGCTGATTTTATGCGTTTAGGTTCCATTTATATTATTATTTATATTTTATGCAATCATATAATATACTGACAATATATCACTTGCGTGATATACCGTTCAGTACTCGTATCTGCAAAGATACGACCTTTTTTCGATTGTGCAAAAACTTTTTTCTACCGAATCACCTTGGTGAAGACGGGTGCCTGGCCATTGGAGACGGTGACGTAAACCTGCATCTCGCCAGAGGGGGGCATGTCGGGATTGTCTTCGCGCGGGAGGTCTTCGGCGGTGAAGAGATACTCGGCGCCGTTGGCGATGGTGCGGACGGCAACGGTCTTGGCCGTGGCGTGAATCATGGGATAGCCGTCTATAGCGGCATCGAAGATGGCTGACTCGTCGGCGCTTGCCTCATGCTGCTCGCCAAAGGGTTCGGGGGCCGTGTATTCTCCCTCGATGAATCCACCAGCCATCAGGAACTGTTCCACCTCTTTGGGCATGGCTTCGAGGCGGGCGGCGCGGACACCGTAGCCGTCGAGCACGTCGGCATTAGGCTGGCACTTACGAAGTTCTGCGACACTCGACTCCAAGCCGCCGCTGCCGAAAGTGCAGAATGGAACCACCTTCTTGCCGGTGAGGTTGACACTATTCAGCCAGGTGATTACCGGCGGAGCATAGGTGCCGAACCACACGGGGTAGCCGAGGAAGACGATGTCGTATTTCGACAGGTCGGCTTTGATGGGTTGAATCTCGGGTGTTACACCCTGCTCGCGCTCCTGCAGACAACGTTGGATGGTTGCTTGGAAATCAGGATTGTAAGGGTTCACGGCTACAATTTCCTCGATGTCGGCGCCAAGGCGGTTGGCAATCTCTTCGGCCACAGCTTTGGTATTGCCTGTCTGCGAATAATAAAGGACCAGCGTCCGGGGTTTAGTGCCGCAGCTGGCGGCTGTCATGGCCACGACGGTCATGGCCAATAGAAGTCTCGTCGTTTTCATCTTTTTATAATATTATATACTTTATTATTTAGTCTCCAAATTCAATTTAAGTAGGAACGGTGGCATTAGAATTCAGTCTCCGAATTCGATGCCCACGCCCTTGGCGGTGTGCACCAGACGGCTGTCGGAAGCCACGAGGTTCTGTTCGCGTACAGCTTCCTCGAGCGGTATGCCCACGATATCAGGGTGATGGTAAGCTACCATTTGGCCGAAGCGACCCTCCATGACGAACTCCATGGCGCGTACGCCGAACTCGGTGGCCAGCACGCGGTCGAAGGCTATCGGGGTGCCGCCGCGCTGCAGGTGGCCGAGGATGGTGTAGCGAATATCGTGCTCAACGCCAGCGGCTTTGAGTTCGGCTGCCAGTTGCTCGCCTACGCCGCCCAATTTCACGTGCTGGTAGCCCACTTCGCCAGTGACGCTACCCACCACCGAGCCGCCTTTGGCCATAGCGCCTTCGGCAACCACGATGATACAATAGCCGCGACGTTTGTTATAGCGTTGCTCAATCTTGGCTTTAATCTTCTGAATGTCATAGGGTATTTCTGGGATGATGCATACGTCGGCGCCGCCGGCTATGGCCGAGTGGAGGGCTATCCAACCCGCATCGCGCCCCATCACTTCGAGGATGAACACGCGGTTGTGCGAGGCTGCGGTGGTCACCAGCTTGTCGATGGCATCGGTGCAAATCTGCACAGCCGTTTGGAAACCAAAGGTGTAGTCGGTCATCGACAAGTCGTTGTCGATGGTCTTAGGCACGCCTACGATGTTGAGGCCTTTCTTGGCCAGGCCCAGCGAGATGCGCTGGCTGCCGTCGCCGCCGATGTTGATGACGGCGTCCACGCCCATGTATTGCAGCTTGCGCAGCATCTCGTCGCTACGGTCGACGGTGGTCCATGTGCCGTCCGGGTTCTTCACCGGCCATGCGAAGGGGCCTCCCTTGTTGGTGGTTCCCAGAATGGTTCCGCCTTGAATCTGTAGACCTTCGACGGTCTTCTCGTCAAGCATCATGATTTCCGTTGGCTCGCGCAGCACACCGTTGAACGACTCGATGCAACCCACGACCTCCCAGTCGCTTGCTTGCGAGGCGCGCTTCACGATGCCGCGAATCACCGCGTTCAATCCGGGGCAGTCGCCGCCGCCGGTCAGCACCATCACTCGTTTCAATGCCATATCTTTCCTTTCTTTATTCATTGTTGTAAAGCGCATGACGTTGTCTATGACACATTTACGCCGTCTCTTTACACTGGTTGTGAACTACAAAGATACGTTTTTTTTTCGCAATCGCACAATAAAAAAATCCCCCTTCAGGACGCAAGGGCCTAACTGGCTATAAACCAGTTATCAACTCCCTACCAACTCCTAACCAACTCTTACCACGGTAGGAGTTGGTAGGGTGATGGTAGGGTGATGGTAGGTGAAAGATGTTTGGTCAGTATTACTCTCACCCACGGCCCCCTCCTCTGGGGAGGGGGTGACAGGCACAACACATCCTGCGACCTGCGTAGCATCGCCTCCCCGGAGGAGGGGCAGGGGAGGGGGCCATGCCATTCAAAGGGCTGGGGTGGGGAGTTGGACATATCCCTTTTTTGACAAAAAAATATCGAAAAAATGAAGAAATATTTTGCCAGTTTCAAAAATAGTTGTAATTTTGCATCCGATTTGAATGGCCAAAAGGATGATTGTGATGCTCTTTCTCCGTTGGGATTCAATCGGTTATGAATTTGAAAACATTTAAGTCATGGCAAAGAAAAATAAAGACGCACGGGTCCAGGTGATCCTTGAATGCACAGAACAGAAGAACAGCGGCGTCCCTGGCATGAGCCGCTACATCACCACCAAGAACAAGAAGAATACTCCTGAGCGTTTGGAGCTTAAGAAGTACAACCCCTTCTTGAAGAAAATGACCGTTCACAAAGAAATCAAGTAAAAGAATAGGAGATATAGACTATGGCAAAGAAAGTTGTTGCTACCCTGAAAACCACCACTGGTAAAAGCTATGCAAAAGTGATCCGCATGGTTCGTTCTCCCAAGACCAACGCTTACATGTTCTCCGAGGAAATCGTTCCTTCCGACAACGTGCAGGAGTATCTGAAAAAGAAATAATTTCAAGTAACCGCGAGAAAAGGATAATAATTTTTTTCATACGCTTTTGTTTTGGCCTCTGTTCCATGCGTGGAACGGAGGTTTTTTATTGTTTTTTTTTGCTACCGTTTCGGATATTTTTCGTATCTTTGTTTCTTAATTTGTTGACACTATTTGGTGCCAACCGCTTGTGTATGAATAAATAAATAATTAATAATATGGTATATAAAGAGTATAAGCAGCTTAATTTGACCCAGATTGGGCAGGATGTGCGCCGATACTGGGAGGAGAACGAGGTTTTTGAGAAAGGACAGAAACTCAGCGAAGGACATCCGTCGTTCGTGTTCTACGATGGTCCTCCGTCGGCCAACGGCAAGCCTGGCATTCACCACGTGATGGCCCGCACCATCAAGGATGTCTTCTGCCGCTACAAGGCGCAGAAGGGCTTCTTTGTCGACCGTAAGGCCGGTTGGGACACCCACGGCCTGCCCGTGGAACTCGGCGTCGAGAAGAACCTCGGCATCACCAAGGAGGACATCGGCAAGAAAATCTCCGTCGATGACTACAACAAAGCTTGCCGCGAAGAGGTGATGAAGTACAAGGAGCTGTGGGACGAGCTGACGCGCGTAATGGGCTACTGGGTCGACCTCAAGGACCCCTACATCACCTTCAACAACGAGTATATCGAGACGCTGTGGTTCCTGCTGAAGAAGCTCTACGACAAAGGCCTGCTTTACAAGGGTTATACTATCCAGCCCTACTCGCCCGCCGCTGGCACCGGACTCTCGAGCCACGAACTGAATATGCCCGGCTGCTACCGCGACGTGAAAGACACGACTTGCGTGGCCATGTTCAAGATTTGCGACCAAGCCGACACCTACGCCATTGCTTGGACCACCACGCCCTGGACCTTGCCTTCGAATACCGCCCTCTGTGTGGGTCCCAATATCGACTATGTCACCATCGAGACCACTCACCCCTACAAGGAGACCCCCTGCCGCATCATCATGGCCAAGGCCCTGGTAGGGTCGATGTTCCCCGAAGGCAAGTGCCCCGAGTACAAGATTGTCAGTGAGTGCAAGGGCACCGCGCTGGAAGGCCTGCATTACGAGCCGCTGATTCCCTGGGTGAAGCCCACAGAAGTCTCTGATAAGGGCAGTTTCCGCATCATCCTTGGTGACTACGTGACCACCGAGGACGGTACTGGCATCGTGCATATCGCCCCCACTTTCGGCGCCGACGACGCCCGTGTGGCCAAGAAGGCTGGCATCGGCGACCTGCTGCTCTTCGACCGCGACGGTAAGCAGCTGCCTATGGTCGACAAGCAGGGCCGCTTCGCCCCGATTGAAGACCTCGACCCCGAATGGGTGAAGGCCAACGTCGATGTGGAAGAATACAGCAAGTATGCCGACAAGTTCGTCAAGAACGCCTACGACCCCACCAAGACGGAGAAGGACATGAGCCTCGACGTGGAGCTGGTCATCATGCTCAAGGAGCAGGGCAAGCTCTTCAAGAGTGAGAAGCACACGCACAGCTACCCCCACTGCTGGCGTACCGACAAGCCCGTGCTTTACTACCCGCTCGACAGCTGGTTCATCCGCACCACGGCCCTCAAGGAGCGAATGATAGAACTCAACAAGACCATCAACTGGAAGCCCGAAGCCACCGGCAGCGGCCGCTTCGGCAACTGGCTGGAGAACATCGTCGACTGGAACCTCAGCCGCAGCCGCTACTGGGGCACCCCGCTGCCCATCTGGCGCACCGAGGACGGCAAGGAGGAGAAATGCATCGGCAGCGTCAAGGAACTGAGTGCCGAGATTGAGAAGGCTGTCAAGGCCGGTCTCATGGCCTCGAATCCCTACGCCGGCGACTACAAGGACTTCGACCTCCACCGCCCCTATATCGACAACGTCATCCTGGTCAGCGACAGTGGCAAACCCATGCGTCGTGAGCCGGACCTCATCGACGTGTGGTTCGACAGTGGTGCTATGCCTTACGCCCAGATACACTACATGGGTGGCGAGCTGAAGCCCACCGAGTTCCCGGCCGACTTCATCGCCGAGGGCGTCGACCAGACCCGTGGCTGGTTCTACACGCTCCACGCCATCGGCACCATGTGCTTCGACAGCGTGGCCTTCAAGAACGTCATCTCCAACGGCCTGGTGCTCGACAAGAACGGCAACAAGATGTCCAAGCGCCTCGGCAACGCCGTCGACCCCTTCGAGACCCTCGGAAAGTACGGTCCCGACGCCACCCGCTGGTATATGATCACCAACAGCCAGCCGTGGGACAACCTGAAGTTCGACGTCGAGGGCGTCGACGAGGTGCGCCGCAAACTCTTCGGTACCCTCTACAATACCTACAGCTTCTTCGCCCTCTATGCCAACCTCGACGGCTTCGACTACTCGCAGAAAGACCTGCCCATCGCCGAGCGTCCTGAGATTGACCGCTGGATTCTCTCCGAACTCAACACGCTGGTGAAGACCGTCGGCGACGCCATGGAGGACTACGAGCCTACCCGCGCCGGCCGCGCCATCGGCACCTTCGTCGATGCCTACCTCAGCAACTGGTACGTGCGTCTCTGCCGCCGCCGCTTCTGGCGTGGTGAGATCACCGATGATAAGAAGAGTGCCTACCAGACGCTCTACACCTGCCTCGAGACCCTCAGCCGCCTCATGGCTCCCATCGCCCCCTTCTTCAGCGAGCGCATGTTCCTCGACCTCAACGCTGTTACCAAGCGTTACAACGTGGAGAGCGTACATCACCTCGGCTTCCCCGAGTACCACGCCGAGATGGTCGACAAGGCCCTCGAGGAGCGAATGCAGCTGGCCCAGAAAGTCTGCTCCATGGTCCTCGGCCTCCGCAAGAAGAGCAACCTCCGCGTGCGTCAGCCGCTGCAGAAGATTGTCATCCCGGTGCGCGACGAAAACATGAAGGCCCAGATCGAGAAGGTGCAGCACCTCATCTGCTCCGAGCTCAACGTCAAAGAGATTGAGTTCCTCGCCGCCGACAACGACCTGCTGGTGAAGAAAATCAAGCCCAACTTCAAGACCCTCGGCCCGCGCTACGGCAAGGTGATGAAAGCCCTCGGTGCCGCCATCATGGCCTTCAGCCAGCAGCAGATCAACGCCCTCGAGGCCGATGGCCGCTGTGTGGTCAGCGTCGAAGGTCAGGATTGCGAAGTGCTGCTGAGCGACGTGGAGATTGCCACGCAGGACATCCCCGGCTGGGTGGTGGCCAACGACGGCAACCTCACTGTGGCCCTCGACATCCAGCTCACCCCCGAGCTCGTCAACGAAGGCATCGCCCGCGAGCTGGTCAACCGCATCCAAAATATCCGCAAGGGAGGCGGTGTCGGCTCAGCCGACAACCGCATTGCCCCCGAAGGGGGCTTCGAGGTGACCGACCGCATCGTCGTCGAGTTGCAGAGTGGCGAGTGGGACAGCGCCATCAACGCCCACCGCGACTACATCTGCACCGAGACCCTCTGCACCAGTCTCACCCTCGTCCCCACCGTCGAAGGCGGCACCCCCATCGAGCTCCTCGACGGACAGAACACCGTTATCCGCATTGCCAAAGCAAAATAGATTTGGTCAGTCCAAATAATATATGTATTTTTGCAATGTCAAATTAAACACAGAAAGGACACATTATGAGCACCGCGACTCTGAACAGCCTGCTTGAGTACCTTTATGGCACGCTTTCCAGGAATGACATGCGCTGGGTGGCCGACCACTTGATGGAGCATGCCAATCGGGAGGAAGATTACGATTTGAAGCCATACACCATGGAGGAAATCAATGCCATGCTCGATGCTGCTGAGGCCGATATCGCCGCCGGACGCACCACCCCTCACGAGGATTCGATGCGCCAGGCAAGAGAGAGAATTGCCCTCAAGGCTCACATGAAACGGGAAGAATCCGTAATGGCCGGATCGATATGAGATACGAATGGACTGATTACGCCAAAGAGGGGCGGGACCAGATTGCCGACTATATCTACGAGCGCTTCGGCGAAAAGCGTTCGATGAAGTTTCTCGACGATGTCGATGAGGCTGTTGATATGATTATGCGCCACCCTGGCATCGGCACCATCGACCCGCTGTTTGCCGACCGCTCCGTCACCTACCGCAGCGTTGTCGTGGACGGATTGAGCAAGATGGTTTACCGTGTCTAGGACGATGTCATCTATATCGCTGCCATGTGGGACTGCCGACGTGAACCCGAGGTGCAGGCCGAACAAGTAAAATAGTATATGCGACGCTTCGCTCATAACTGCTTGATTTCTACCCCCCCCCACACGGTATAGTTGTAAACGGGAAGGGAGAAAACCCTACATTTATTATTGACACGCACCACCCTGCTGCCCACCTTGGGCGGCGGGGTGGTTTTGTAATTCTTTAACACCAAAAAAATATGAATAACGACATTTTACCCAAAGGCAGTGTACTTGATGAGGCCATGCTCCATGACCTATGCCACCACGACGCTTACAAAATCTCGTTCGGCTCGGTTGCAGAGTGGGATGTTTCCATCCGCTACGTACTTGATGAAAACTGCTTCGGATACAAACCATATGGTCAATTCCTCGTCACCAACGTCTGCCCCGATGAATACGAGTTCTATGTCTTCGATAGCAATGAAATATGGGAAGAACACCACAACGCAGATATATGCGACGACTTTTTCCAAGGCCAGCCGCACCATATAGGCTATGCCCATCGTGTGCTTTTCGCAGGCATGAGGACTGCTTACAAAGACGACTTTGGTGATGATATTTATACTGGAGACATCGTATGGGCAGACAAAAATCCCGAACTGATATTTCCTGTCGACAAGCTGTTGGATTCCGGCGAGCCAGCCTTGATGAAAAGTTACAATGAGGCAATCCCTCTTAAAGAGTTCAAGAGCCTGATACGCATGGGAACGGTGCTTTACAACCTTGATTGGAACGATCCCATGTCGCTGTGTAAAAGGAATGTGAAATTCTTGTATGAAGCCTACGGCGAGCAATTCAACCTTCCACGTCTAAAGAGAGTCCTCGCAAAGGCACAAATCACCCCTTCGTTCATGCAGACCAATGATGCTTACGAACTGATGAGCCAATTTGGTGAGAAATACGGTTGGCGCAACAAATGGTGGCAGCAGCGCAATAAAGAAGAATAATAGCCATGAACAACGCACAAATCGGACTAATCGGCGAAACGGCGGTGAAACTGAAACTGCTGGAAATGGGTTGGAACGCCATCAATCTCAACGATGCTCTGCCGAACTTCAAGGGTGCCGACCTCATTTGCATAAACGGTAAAGAGACTTGCATGTTACAGGTCAAGACGTGTCCTATGCAAGGAGACAACCCCAACATAATAACTGGACTTGTTTCCGACCATAATGGAAATATCAAGGATTTTGAGGAGAAAGTAGTTTGTCCGTGGGTGTTTGTACATATCAAAGGCGAGGGAACAAATGCAGAATACAATTTCTACATTCTTACACGCCAAGAGGTATATGATTTGATAAAAAGCAGTAACGATTGGTATGTTAAAAACAAAAAGGACACAGGTAAGGATATTCGGATAGGTCTTTACCTGTCATGGATACGAGGCATAGGCCACAACCCCAATGCCAAAGACTATCACGCATACGAAAGCATCATTAAGGAAGACCCGAAAGACAAATGGAAGAAAATATGGGTAAAATGAGCAATCCTCGTACAAGTTTCTACCCTGGCCCGCGAGATTGCACACGAGAACCCCCTCATCCCCGAGCAAGTGGCCAAGGCCGTGCTCGAGAACTTCTGCAAGGCGGCCGCACAGCTGATGTCGATGGGTTTCGCCATCCAGCTGAAGAACGGCAAAGACGCCGCTTTGAGAATTTACCCCGACGTCCACGTCAAAGACGGCAACATCAATCTGGAACGCGCCAAGAAGCTCGACCCGACGGTCACCGAGCTGACACTGGAGAACGCTGGCGACCTGGTGATCCGTGCCGGCGTGACCGTCCGCGCCAAGGCCGAGTGCGAGCAAAAGTTCACCGAGCTGCTCCTCTCGATGGGTGCCGGCGTGCAGCGCAAGGAGGTGGTCGAGAAGGAATACGTGGCCAAGAAGGACAGCGACGGCGACACGCCCACGCCGCCCCCCGACCCCACGCCGGGTCCGGACGAAGGGTGATGCCCCTCGCCGGCATGCAACAATCTTCCGCCGCCCCGCGGGCAATAAAATCCGCCGGGTGGCGTTTGTTTCAGTGATTAACTTTTAAGGGTTTATGATATGAAGAATAACGAAAATAAATGTGGCAGTTCAAAGTCATTTTATGGTACTTTTGCGCTCATCTACACTGCGCTCAATGTCTTTGCTTTCTTTATTATGCTCTCGACGACCAAATGGGATATTCTTATGGATGATGAGGCTGACGGCTTTCATGCCGGTGTTTTATTCATGGTCTGCGGTATTGCGGCAGCTTTGATTTGTGGCATCGGTCCGGCGCTGGTGCTACATAATAACACGAAGAAAGGCTGGATGTACGCTTTCCCTTCCGCCTTGTTGCTTATCGGCACAGCGTGTGCTGCACTTTGGAAACTCACAGAGTCGGCCATATACTCTTGGATTGTGCTTGTATGCACCCTTCCTGCCGCTCCTATATACAATTGTTTTGTGTTCAATGGCTCCCCATTCGTCGGCTTCATGGAACTTGGTCTGGTTGCTATTTCACCAATCATTTATGCTTTGGTCATATATTTGGCCTATTGCTTTTCGCAGAAAAAAGTTTTGCGTACAAAACAAGCATAGTTTCTTCACAAGGAGCATCCCACAAAACCGAAAGCCGAGACCATTGCTGGCCTCGGCTTTCGTCGTTTTAGTGTGTCGATGCAGGATTACATCTCGCTCAGTTTCTTATATCCCTCGTAGCGCAGTTTGGCGTTGCGCTCGGTGGCGACGAAGAGTTCTTCGGCCTCCTCATGTGTTTTTTAGCCTCAGGCACAATAAACGGAACTGTTTTTCGTTAAGAGGGTAGAAAAAAACAGACAATGGAAAACCTGATAGATAGAATCAAGCAGCTGGCGCATGCACAGCGCGAGGAGGTGATAGAGTGGCGGCGCTGGATGCACCGGCACCCCGACCTCTCGCAGGAGGAGTACGGCACCATGGAGTTCGTGGCCGAACGGCTGCGTGCGATGGGGCTGGAGCCCAAGACTGGGATTGGCAAGACGGGAACCATGGCTTTGCTTCGCGGCAAAGACCCCGACAGCTATTGCGTCGCTTTGCGGTCGGATTATGACGCTTTGCCTATCACCGAGTGCACGGGTCTGCCGTTTGCCAGCGAGAAGCCCGGCGTGATGCATGCCTGCGGGCACGATATGCACACCTGCTCGCTCCTCGGCGCCATCAAAATCCTCATACAACTACGAGACCAGTTCAGCGGCACGCTGATGTTCATCTTCGAGCCGTCGGAGGAGAAATACCCCGGCGGCGCCCGCATGATGATGGAGGACGGCCTCTTCGACGACATCACGCCCGACGAGATATACTCCTTCCACTGCCTGCCGGAGATGGACTTCGGCAAAGTGGGCATGCGCAAAGGCAAGTATATGGCCTCGACAGATGAGCTCTACTGGACCGTCAAGGGCCTCGGTGGCCACGGTGCCACGCCGCACCTCAGCGTCGACCCCATCGTGGTGGCCAGCCATATCGTCATCGCCCTGCAGCAGGTGGTCAGCCGCAACGCCGCCCCCATGATGCCCACGGTGCTCACCATCGGCAAGATTCAGGAGGTGGGCGGCCGCACCAACATCATCCCCGACATGGTGAAGATGGAGGGCATCATCCGCACCTTCGACGAGAAGTGGCGCCTCGAGGCCCACGAGAAGATTCGCAAGATTAGCACCGGCGTGGCCGAAGCCATGGGTGCCGAGTGCGACCTCTTCATCGACTACGGCTATCCCTACGTCTTCAACGACGACGCCTGCACGCAGCAGGTACACGACAACGCCTGCGCCTTCCTTGGCGAGGAGAACGTCGAGTGGCTCGACCTCCGCATGACCGCCGAGGACTTCGCCTTCTTCGCGCAGAAGATACCGGCCTGCTACTTCCGCATCGGCATCCACGAGCCCGGCACCCCCTTCAGCAACCTCCACCGTCCCAACCTCATGGTCGACGAGCGCAGCCTGGAGCTGGCCAACGGCCTCATCGCCTACAACGCGCTGATGGCGCTGAATAATAGGATAAAACAATAGAAGATGTGCTGAGGCGCATATTTGCAATAACCCCGGATCACAGTCCGGGGTTTTATTTTTTATTAACAATATTCGATAAAAATTTTGCTATTTAGGGAATATGATGTAACGTTGCACACCGAAAAACGAGGGCGTATTGTTGTAAGTAGTTGAAATATTGTACCAAGAAGATACTACAATGATAAAAAAAAAGACTGAAATGGGGTGCCGTCCCCCTGCTGGCGGCAATTTTGGCCACGGCCTGCGGTAAGGAGGCCAATACGCCCGGTCTCCGCATCGTGGAGGAAAACATGGAAGGCAACGGATTTAAGTCGCTGGTCGACACCGCGGACGCCCGCCGCAACGGTTGGGTGGAGGCGGTTGAGGAAATAGGCGTTTTCTCCGCCACAAGAGGACTGGAGACATCTATTGGTGTCCTAAAAGAAGGTGAAGGCAAGTACTATATCGATTATACCCCCACTGAGGACTTTGTGGCGTGGTTCCCCTGCGCGAATATGGAAACAACTGAGAGTGCGGACAGCGTCCGAATCGGGGACAAAGCGGGTACGAACGCAGTCTATGACGACGGCAAGGTGAGGGTGGAATTCCCGATGGTGGCTTTCGGCAATGCCAGTTCGGAGAATCTGGTGTTCCGTCATGTCACTGGAGCCTTGGCCTTCACGCTGGAGAATAACGGCAGCGTGGACTTTCCGATCTCGAAGGTTCAGTTTGAGGCCTCCAAGAACGGATCGCCTTTCGGATTATGGCCTGACTACTGGGAAGGCGACGGCCTTGTCTGCCGCCAGGATGGCAACGGCAATCTTGTGGTGGAGAGCAGAGTCTCGAATTCGATAGTCTCTTACAATGTGACGGATGCGGAAGATTACGGTATGCAGGTGCTGAGACCGGGGCAGACCGTACGGGTGTATTTCCCGATTCCCGTCACGGAGAATACCGACTTCAAGGTTACAGTGAAAGAAGGTGAGGATCATGGCGATGGCAGTTGGGATGATAAAGTGAATGGCATCCAAGTGACAAAGTACATCCGCAATATCACCATCCAACGCAACCACATACTGAACCTCCCGAAATTTCAGATTCAGTAGACATCGTGTCTAGAAGAAAGTAAAAACAAAAAAGATACAACAATGAGTAAAAGTAAACTAATTAACTGGGGAGCCGTCCCCCTGCTGGTGGCAATGCTGGCTGTAGGCTGCGAGAAGGAGGAGCAAACGCACGGCCTCCGCATCGTGGAGGAAAACATGGAAAGCAATGGTGCGAAAGTGGTGGTCGACACCTCGGATGCACGCAACACCTCATGGAAAGCGTACGAGGATTATGTGGGTATTTTCCAGGCCGGCTATGCGGCGAAGACATATTTCATGGTATATAAGGGTTCGAACGGGTATTATCTCGATGATGATGTACCTTGGGGTGGATTCCTTCCCACCGCCAACTTCGTGGCGTGGTATCCCTATTCGAATAATGATATCGCCACTAGCCCCGACACGGTGTTTATAAGGGAGGTGGATGGTTCGCATGAATTTTACGACGATGGCAGTATGACGGTGAAATATCCGATGGTGGCTTTCGGCGATGCCAGCACGGAGGTGCTGGAGTTCCGTCACATCACCGGGATGATGTCGTTCACGGTGGAGAACAACAGCGGTGAGGATTTCCCCATCGCCGGTGTCTTCCTCGAGACCTCCAAGAACGGTCAGCCTTTGGTTTTGTTCCCCACCAGCAATGCGGATGGCAGTTATTTCCTCTGCCGCAAGGCCGCCAACGGCAAGCTTGTGGTGGAGAACTACGCTCATGACGCCTATATGAATTATAATGTGACTGACTATGAGGGGAACGCCGGTTGTGGCAACTGCCCGGTGCTGAGGGCGGGGAAGACCATGCGTTTCTTCCTTCCGGTGCCCCAAACAGAGCACACCGACTTCCGGTTCACGCTGAAACGGGCGGAGCAGTTTGGTGAATGGTGGTCGGATGCTTCGAGTGGCCATGTGAAAAAGAAGATTAGCGATATCACTATCCAGCGCAACCACATTTTGAACCTCCCGAAAATACAAATTCAATAAACTTATATACAACTATGAAGAACGAGATGAAAGAGAAAAAAGAATACATGGCACCCGAGCTGACGGTGGTCACCTTCAAGGCGGAGCGCGGCTACGCCTCCAGCCAACTCCTCTTTTTCGGCCTGGGTCTGGGTCAGTCCCACGCCGCCGACGGCCAGGAGACCTGGCAAATAGACAACTACAGCGGCGCCGGCTGGACCGACGACTGATCCACCACCCTCCGACACTGGAGAAGTACAATGGCCCCGTTTATCGGGGCCTTTTTTGTGCATAATACCTAGGATGCCCCTACCAACCCCCTATCAACACCCTACCAACTCCTACCATGGTAGGAGTTGGTTAGGAGTTGGTAAGGCGTTCGTAGGTGGTTATCAGTTAGTTGGCGTTAGTCTGATTTTTTGCCTTTCAGGGGCAATATTTGGGTGTTTTTTACGTTAATTTTAACATTATGGATAGTATCACCGAATTCGAGACCAAGCCTATGGGCAAGCTCCTTTGGCAGTATGCGCTGCCAGCAGTGGCAAGCCAGGTGGTGACGTCGATATATAATATTGTGGACCGTATCTTTTTGGGTAACAGTCCGATGGATGGTAAGATGCTACTTGCCGCCCTCACCATCACTTTCCCGTTGATGAACATCATCCACGCCTTCGGCTCACTGGTGGGTGCCGGTTCGAGTGCGAGAATGAGCATCGTGCTGGGCCGAAAGGATGTGCGCTGGGCTGAGAAGATATTGGGTAACAGTATGTTGCTGACATTCCTCTTCGGATTTATTTTTGTGGTGGGCGGCTACCTTTGGATGCATCCCATCATGAATCTTTTTGCCGACGGTGCCTCGTCGCAGGTGCTCAATGCCGCTTGCGAGTATATGTACATCGTGCTACCGGGCATGTTCCTTTTGACGGTGACTTTCAATCTTGTAGGACTCATCCGTTCTTCGGGCTACCCCATGAAAGGCATGTGGATCATGGTGGGTGGTGCGGCACTGAATATCTTCCTCGACTTCTTGTTTATCAGTGAGTTCGGTTGGGGAATGAAGGGCGCCGCATGGGCTACGACCCTCTCGATGGGTGCTTCGGCCACCGTGGCGGTGCTCCACTTTGTGCAGCCTAAGTCGTTCATCCGTTTCAAACGCCATGCATGGGCTCCCAAGTTCTACATTTTCAGGAATATACTTGCCATCGGAATCAGCCCCTTCTCGATGAACTTCGCGGCTTTTGCCGTGGTGGCTGTGCTGAACCGCCAGCTGATACGCTTCGGTGGCGACGACGCGATGACCGTCTACGGCGCCGCGAATTCGTATATGGGCTTGATATTCATGATGCTGCTCGGTGTTTGTCAGGCCATGCAGCCTATCGCAGGTTACAACTACGGCGCCCGTCGCAACGACCGTCTGCGTGAGGTCTATATCCTCACAATGAAAGTCTGCGTCCTCATCGGCATCCTGGGTGCCGCCTCGGCACTCATCTTCCCGCGCACCATCATCGGTTTCTTCAACTCCGAATCCGAGATTCTCGCCATGGGAGCACCCGCGTTGCGCTACCTGTTGGTTTTCTGCCCGTTGATAGCTTTCACGGTTACCAATTCGCAGCTCTTCCAGAGCATCGACCAACCGTGGATAGCCATTGTGACGAGCCTCTCGCGCCAGGTCATCTTCCTCATCCCGCTGTCGCTCATCCTGCCCGGTTTGTGCTTCGAGGCTACCGGCGACGGTGTGACCGGTGTTTGGCAGGCCTGCGCCATCTGCGACGTGCTGGGTGCTGCGCTTTCGGCAGTGCTCTTGGTGACCCACCGTCAGGTCTTCCGCATGGATTATGTTCCTCCCGAACGCAGGCCGCGTAAGGAGCTGGGTCCCAAAGGAAATTGAAAATTGAAAAATAAAGCAGGCGAGACGTCTGCGTACCCATTGAGAATTGAAAGTTTTTGAAAACATATCACTGAAAAGCTACAATACCTTCGGCATTGATGTGAAAGCTCGAAGGCTGATAGTCATGGAGCCGGGCGATGAGGTGCCGCCGCTGGAAGGCGAGTTGCTAGTGATTGGTGCGGGCAGCAACATGGTGTTTACCAAGGATTACGAGGGCACCGTCATCACGCTGTCTAATACCTTTCACCTTTCATCTTTCACCTCTCACCTTGTCACCGCCTGGGGTGGAATGATAATGGATGATTTGGTGCAGTGGACTCTCGACCACGGACTTTACGGCCTCGAGAATCTCTCGTCCATCCCCGGCACAGTAGGTGCTTCTGCGGTACAGAACGTGGGTGCTTACGGTGCGGAGGCGAAAGATTTTATCGAGCGCGTCGAGGCATACGACATTCTGGAACGTCGCCATTGTGACTTCAGTAATGCCGACTGCCGGTTTGCCTACCGCGACTCCATCTTTAAGCACGATCCAGGACGCTACCTTATTCTCCGGGTCACCTACCGCTTGAGCAAGGAATTTGTCCCCAACCTCAGCTACAAAGCCCTCGAAGGGCTGCCTCACAACACCGCCCAGCAGCTCCGCGAGGCCATCATGGAAGTGCGCTGGAGCAAGCTTCCACGACCCGAGGAACATGGCTCTGCCGGCAGCTTCTTCAAAAACCCCGTGGTCGACGAGGATACATACCATAGAATCAGGGCAGATTATCCCGATATGCCCGAGGCACACGGCACAGACGGCGGATACAAACTGAGTGCCGGTTGGCTGATTGATAAGGTCGGCTGGAAAGGTCGCACGCAGGGTAGGACAGGGGTATGGCCCAAGAACGCACTTGTCCTATACAATGCTGACGGCTGCTCCGGCGACGAAGTCCGAGCCCTCGCCGCCGCCATACAACAAGATGTGAAACAGAAATTCGGTGTCGCCCTCGACCCCGAAGCGATAATAATCTAACGACAACGGTTCTTTATAAAACGACAACAAAGACAACGCAGACAACGACGAAACGCCAACATGGCGTTTCGTGAAAAAAGGGGATTAAATGGTGAATATTGCGAAATATAAAGATGAGTGTTATGACGTGATGGGCGCCATTTACAATGTGAAGAAAGAACTCGGTCCTGGCCTGAATGAAAAAATATATCAGGAGGGGTTCGCTATGGAACTGTCTTTGCAAAAGATACCTTTTGAACGGGAGACGGCCATCCATCCGGTTTATCGTGGCAAACAGATGGAATCGATATCTTATCTTGATTTCTTTTGTAAAGAAACTGTGATTGCGGAATTAAAGTCTGTGTCTGCTCTCAACAAAGAACATCGTGCACAGTTATATAATTACATGCATTTGGTAAAACCGATGGTGGGCATACTGGTGAATTTTGCTCCGTTATATGCAGAAATTGAACGTTATTATTATGATAAAGAATTGGATGTGATTGTCAATTCTGAGGGTAAAAAACTAAGAAACAGATATGATGACAACATAGAATTTCACAGCGTCCGTTAAGGAAAACGCATGTTGCGTTTTCTCAGTTGTCTGCGTTGTCTGTGTTGTCTGTGTTGTCGTAAAAAAGAAAAACAAAAATAGTTGTTGAAGAATATGGAAAAAGTAGAGAAAAAAAATATGGTTGTCGGCCGAGCCGACACCACTAAATTTTGGCAGTGGTTTGTAGACCACAATGAGGAACTCGTCGCAATGGGCGACTTGGAGGATAAAGAACGTGAGCAACTGGAGAACGCCATGCAGTACCAGCTGACGAAATACTGCGACGGCCTCACCTACGAGATAGGCGATGCCACCGCCAACGGCCGCACCCTCACCTTCACCGCCGAGGGCGACACCGACCTCTTCCGCTATGTGGTGGAACTAGTCGACAACGCCCCCGACCTCGACTGGTGGGAGTTCATCGCCTTCAAGCAGCCCATGGGCACCGAGCTCAAGGTGCGCTTCGACAAGATGCTCTTCGACACCCGCAAGATGTATTTCCAGCAACTGGAGTGCGAGGAGGAGCCTGAGATGCTGGGCCTCCGCATCGCGGTTGAGGACGGCCAGCGACAGGATGAGGACTTCCAAGTGGGTGTTTATGTTACCCTCGAGTCTCTGATGGGCGAGTTCGACTGTGCTACCCTCATCGGCTACATGGAGACTGTCCCCGTCCCCGCAGAGCCCTTCAAGAGCGGCTTCCAACCTCTTGACGACCTCCCCAAGTTCGTCGACTGGTTCAAAGCCAAGCGCGACGAATAAAAAAAAGCCCCGCACCATTCGGCGCGGGGCTTTTTTTATGTCATAATCATTATTCTTCAGGGGCGAACATCGGGTCCCATGCGGGGAGCATAATGGGCTTCTGGTCCATCATGGCGCGGATGTTGGCGGGGATGTATTTCTCCTCGAGGACCACGCGGAACATGTACTCGTTGAACCAGTCGTTGGTCATGATGAGGTTACCCTGCCAGCCGTAGTTGGGACCCCAACTGTTCTCCACCATCCACTTGATGGGTTTGCCGTCTTTGTCGAGGTCGACGGCGCAGAGGGTCATGGCGTGGCTCGAGCCGCTGGCGAAGGTGGCCACGCGCTGCTTCTTGTCCATGCCGAAGGTGGTGCCCATCAGGCTCTCGTAGTCGTAGTTGTTCATGTCCATCAGGCCGTTGTCGCGGTTGAGGAATTTTCCCACGTCGCAGCTGAAATACATCATGGTGCTGTCCTTGATGGAGGCGATGCACATGGGGGCGATGTCCTCCATGGGCAGGTTGAGGTAGCGCCAGTTCTGGCCGTCGTAGACGTGGCGGTCGTACTGGATTTCATACACCTTGTAGTACTCGCGGGTGGGGTCGTTCATCACCATGTAGTACTTCGAGAAGTCGGTCTTGGCGAATTTCTCGTAGAACTCCATCGGGGTGTAGGTTGCGGTCTCCACAATCTCGCCCTTGGCGTCCTTCTGCTGCCAGGTGAAGCTGGCGGGGGGCTCGCCCATGGTGAGGGCCAGCATGCGGTAGATGGTGCCGAGCATCTCGGTCTTCTTGGTCTGCAGTTTGGCAGCAGTCATGCCCTTCTGGGCTGCCATCTCGCGCAGCTGGAGGCCGTCCTCGCGGAGCTTGAGGGCGATAAGGTTGCTGATGCTGGAGGTGTTGTTGGTGTTGTAGGTCTCGGGCATCACGTCGCTGGGCACGAGGCCGTACTTGGCGATGAGGTTGGCCACGCCGGTGAACTGGCCGCCGTCGCCGATGGGGTTCTTGAAGAGCCACTCGACCTCCTGGTCGTTCATGGGCTTTTTGTAGGTGTCAATCATGGCCTGCAGGAAGAGGTTGCTCTTCTCCAGCTGGTCATAGAAGAAGAGGTAGGCCTGCGAGAACTGGAAGTCGGCGGGCAGGTTGTGCTTGCGGATGGCCTGGTTGCGCAGCACGTTCATGCCGGTGAACATCCAGCAGCGGCCTGAAGACTTCTGGTCGGTGACGGCCTTGCTGATGACGCGGTTCGAGAAGTGCGAGTCGAACTTAGTGACATTCTCATAGTTCATGGCCAGCTTGGCGGGGCTGTTGTTGACGAGGATGTTGCGGAACGCCTTGTCGCTGGCCGAGCCGCCGAAGCTCTGCTTTATCTGCTTCATCATCTCGGTGGTTATGCCGCCGTTGTACTCAGGCTCGGCCTGTTTTTTCTTCTGTGCCATTGCGCCGCCCGAAACGAGCAAGGTGGCGATGGCTAATGCAATGAGTTTTACTTTCATATTATAAATGTTTTATTTTTTCGCGGTGCAAAAATACATTTTTTTTCTGACGTATCGAAAATAATCTGTACTTTTGCAGCCGAAAAATAAAAAACTTACACATGAAACAAATAAGAATTTTTGTGCTGGCACTTGCGGCAACAATGATGTTCGTCGCCTGCGACAAGAACGATGAAAAGACAGAAAACAGGGACAACATCTACCAGTTCAAGGTGCTTGATGGACAGGGCGACAGTGTGTCGCTGTCCATCTACGAGGGTCAAGTGTTGCTGGTGGTGAACACCGCCACCCAGTGTGGCTACACCCCTCAGTATGAGGATCTCGAACGTATCTATGATACCTACCGCGAGCAGGGATTCACTATCCTCGATTTCCCCTGCAACCAGTTCGGTAGTCAGGCTCCCGGTTCTTACGATGACATTCATAATTACTGCACCGAGAACTACAATATCTCCTTCCCGCAGTTTGCCAAAATCAACGTTAAAGGTGCCAACGCCTCGCCGCTCTATGTGTGGCTCAAGGAGAAGAAACCTGGTGAGATTCCTTGGAACTTCACCAAGTTCCTCATCGACCGCGAGGGCAAGGTGGTGGGCCGTTTCGATGCTCAAACCTCTACAATGCGGGCCGTTGAAAACGCCATAATAGAGCAATTGTAGTTAAGTTGTTGAAAATCATTCTTTAGTCCCCTGTGTTCCCAAGTGTACAAAGGGGGCTTTTTAATTGCCTGATACTAAGTACCATCTCCCTACCAGCTCCTACCCAACACCCTACCAACTCCTACCGCGGTAGGAGTTGGTAGGGTGTTGATAGGTGGATGGCAGGTCTTTGGGGTGAGGTGTAGGGTACTTTGACACCGTTTTAACAGGTGGTGGAAAAAATCTTTTTTACAATCGCGAAAAAAAGTGTATTTTTGCAGCCGATATGAAAAAGATTTGGATAGCTATTGTAAAGCTCGGCGGATGGAAGTTTGTCCTGCCTGAGAAAGGGTCGAGACCTGAAATTGAACGTTGCATTTTTGCTACCGCCCCCCATACCTCAGTGGCTGATTATCTGGTGGGTACGGCTTATCTGTGGAGTTTGGGTGTCAATGGTAAGATCTTCATCAAGAAGGAGTTTTTCCGCTGGCCGCTAGGTGGATTGCTGCGCCGTTTGGGTTGCATCGCCATTGACCGCGGAAACCGTCATAATGACATGATTGGCACCGCAGTACGTGAGTTTGCCAAGGGAGGGCCGCTGGCCATTGCTATCACTCCTGAAGGTACCCGTAAACCTACAAAGCGTTGGAAACGTGGGTTCTGGGAAATTGCACATCAGGCTGGAGTGCCCATTGTGCCTGCATTTTTGGATTTCGGGAAGCGTGAAGTGCATATCGGTGAGGCCATTTGGACCACCGATGATGCCGATGCCGACATCTTGAAAATCCGCCGTCTCTACAAGAAAGAGATGGCCAAAAAGCCGGAAAATTTTATTGAAGTGGAATAAAAAAATATCACAATATGGTAAGAAGAATTTATGTTGAGAAGAAGACACCCTTTGCCGTAAAGGCCAAGGAGTTGAAAAACGAAATGAGTGAGTACCTCGGCATTGATGCCGAGGAGGTGCGCGTGCTTATCCGCTACGACGTGGAGAACGTCAGCGACACCACTTTTGCGCAGGCCAAGCAGACGGTGTTCAGCGAGCCGCCGGTAGATGACATCTATGATGAGGAGTTCCCTCACAAGGATGGCGACTTCTGTTTTACGGTGGAGTATCTTCCAGGCCAGTTCGACCAGCGTGCCGACTCGGCGGAGCAGTGTGTCAAGCTGCTGAACGACAGTGAGGAACCTATCATCAAGAGTGCCACCACCTATGTGATTACTAGTAAAACTAGTTTGTCTAGTGAAACTAGAAATATGATTATCAAGCACTGCGTCAACCCCGTGGACAGTCGCGTTACCGACGAGCCCAAGCCCGCCACCCTCGAGGACCACTTCGACGAGCCCGCCGACGTGATTGTTTTTGATGGCTTTAAGGATATGGCCGAGCCCAAACTGAAAGAACTCTATGACGGCCTGGGGCTCGCCATGACCTTCGCCGATTTCAAGCACATCCAGCGCTACTTCCACGACGAGGAGCACCGTGACCCAACGATGACGGAGATTCGTGTGCTCGACACCTACTGGAGCGACCACTGCCGTCACACCACCTTCGCCACCGAGCTCAAGGACGTGAAGTTCGACGACGGTTTCTACCGTCCGCTCATCGAGGGCGCTTTCAAGCAGTACCTCGCCGACCACAAGGAGCAGTACGCCGGTCGTACCGACAAGTTCGTCTGCCTGATGGACATTGGCACCCTTGCCGCCAAGCGCCTCAAGAAGGCTGGTATCCTCGACGACCAGGAACCCAGTGACGAAATCAACGCCTGCTCTATCGTGGTGCCTGTCGTCATCGACGGCAACAAGGAGGAATGGCTCATCAATTTCAAGAACGAGACCCATAACCACCCCACCGAGATTGAGCCCTTCGGCGGTGCTGCCACATGCCTCGGTGGCTGTATCCGCGACCCTCTTTCGGGCCGCACCTATGTCTATCAGGCCATGCGCGTCACAGGTGCTGCCGACCCCACGAAGCCTCTCAATGAGACCCTCGCCGGCAAGTTGCCGCAACGCAAAATTGTCACCACCGCCGCCCACGGCTACAGCAGCTATGGCAACCAGATTGGCCTCGCCACCGGCCTGGTCAACGAGGTCTACCACCCCAACTATGTAGCCAAGCGCATGGAGATTGGCGCCGTCATCGCTGCCGCCCCGCGTCGTGCCGTGAAGCGTCTCACCTCTGACCCTGGTGATATCATTATTCTGCTGGGTGGCCGCACGGGCCGCGACGGCATCGGCGGTGCCACCGGTGCCTCCAAGAGCCATACCACCAAGAGCCTCACCACCTGTGGTGCCGAGGTACAGAAGGGTAACGCCCCCACCGAGCGCAAGATCCAGCGCCTGTTCCGCCGCGAGGAGGTTTCCTCCATCATCAAGAAGTGCAACGACTTTGGTGCCGGCGGTGTGAGCGTGGCTATCGGTGAACTGGCCGACGGTCTGCAGATTAACCTCGACAAGGTTCCTAAGAAATATGCTGGTCTCGATGGCACCGAGCTGGCCATCAGCGAGAGTCAGGAGCGTATGGCTGTTGTTGTCGACCCCAAGGATGTTGACCTTATGCTGAAATATGCCGACGAGGAGAACCTCGAAGCCACCGTGGTTGCTACCGTCACCGAGGAGTCCCGCATGGTCATCAACTGGCGTGGCAAAGAGATTGTCAACCTCTCCCGTCGCTTCATTGACACCAATGGTGCCCACCAGGAAACTACGGTGAGCGTCACCATGCCCACCAAACCCATTGTGTCTGAGGCACCAGCCTCGGAAATAAAAGACCTCTGGCTCAAGACCCTCGCCGACCTCAATGTCTGCTCGCAGAAGGGTTTGGTGGAGATGTTCGACAGCTCCATCGGTGCTCGCAGCGTCTTCATGCCTTATGGCGGCAAGTACCAGTTGTCGCCCACGCAGGTGATGGCCGCCACACTGCCGTTGCTCGACGGTCACTGTGACCTCGTTACCTTCATGTCCTACGGCCTCGATCCCTACTTGATGTCGTGGAGCCCCTTCCACGGTGCCGCCTGGAATATCGTGAACAGCGTGGCCAAGATTGCCGCCGCTGGTGGCGATGCCAGCCGTGTGCGCCTCACCTTCCAGGAATATTTCAAGAAGCTCGGCAACGACCCCTACCGTTGGGGTGAGCCTTTCGCTGCCCTCCTCGGCGCCTACCACGCCCAGATGGGTCTCAAACTGCCTGCTATCGGTGGTAAGGACTCCATGTCCGGCACCTTCAACGATATCGACGTGCCGCCGACGCTCTGCTCCTTCGCCGTGGGTACCGGCGACGTGCACCATGTGGTCAGCACCGAACTCAAGAAGGCCGGCAATAAGCTGCTGCTCCTCGATGTCAAGGAAGACCAGTACGGTATGCCCGTCTATGACGACGTGCAGGCCCAGTATGCTGCCCTGCGCAAGGCTATCTTCGACGGCAAGGTGAAGAGTTCCTTCGTCGTAGGTTACGGCGGAATCATCGAGGCTGTCAGCAAGATGGCCTTCGGCAACAAGCTCGGTGTACGTCTTGCAGCCGAGAATGACCTTCCCGCCCGCCACTATGGCAACATCGTTGTCGAGGTGGAGACTGTCAAGGGTCTTCCCTTCCGTTGCAAGGAGATTGGCTGCGTCATCGAGGAGCCTGCTTTCTATGTCGGTAACGAGCGCATCGACCTCGAGGAGGCCCTCGCCGCATGGCAGGGGACCCTCGAAAGTGTCTTCCCGACCCGCAGCACATCGCCCATTAAACCCATTGAACCCATTAAACCCATCCACTTCGACAGCATCCACCTCTGCTCCCATAAGGTCTCGAAGCCGCATGTCTTCATTCCCGCCTTCCCCGGCACCAACTGTGAGTATGATTCCGCCCGCGCTTTCAACCGCGCCGGTGCCGAGAGCGAGATTATCGTCTTCCGCAACCAGAATGGACAGCAGATCCGCGAGAGCGTCGATGCTTACGTCCGCGCCATCAACAACAGCCAGATAGTGATGATTCCCGGTGGCTTCAGTGCCGGCGACGAGCCCGAAGGCTCAGCCAAGTTCATCACCAGTGTTTTCCGCAACCCGCGTATCGCTGAGGCCGTGATGGAGATGCTCAACAAACGCGATGGTCTGATGCTTGGCATCTGCAATGGCTTCCAAGCATTGGTGAAACTTGGGCTCGTGCCTTATGGTGAAATTCGTCCGCAGGCCGAGGATGCACCCACGCTGACTTTCAACACCATTGGCCGTCACCAGAGCAAAATCGCCTACACCCGAGTTAGCAGCAACCTCAGTCCCTGGCTTCGTCAGGCCGAGCTGGGTGGTGTCTACGCCATCCCCATCTCGCATGGCGAAGGTCGCTTCGTGGCTCCGCAGGAGTGGCTCGACCGCCTCTTCAAGAACGGTCAGGTGGCCACCCAGTACTGCAACCTCGAGGGTGTGCCGACAATGGACGAGGAGTACAACATGAACGGCTCATACCTCGCCATCGAGGGCATCACCAGCCCCGACGGTCGCGTCTTCGGCAAGATGGGCCACAGCGAGCGCCGCACCGAATGGAGCGCCCAGAATATCGACTTCCGCGATGACCAGAAAATCTTTGAGAGCGGCGTCGAGTATTTTAAATAAATGGTAAGCAGGCACTTTGCCTGTGACAATCAAGGCGGGAGTGTCTTAGCGGACCTCCTGTCTTCCAATAAATAAAAAAAAACAGTATGAAATTCTCGCAGGCAACTATTGTGCTCTTTGTCTCTGTCATCCTTTTCGGGTGCACACGTGAGGACAATGATGATGCCTTCCGAGGTCAATCTCCGGCAAATGACAGTGATCCTATCTCCGACAGTGTCGTTCACGATTATGTGTTTGATGGCCCCAACCTGTTGAAGAACGGCGGATTGGAACAGTGGAATTGGGATGTATACTATCAACCGGCAGAATGGTCGCCAATTGATGAAAATAACATTAAACTGGAGAATCAAATAATTTTCGAAGGGATTTTGTCTGCAAAGATGAAATCACAAAAAACTGGGGAAACGGCCCGACTTGCCCAATTGATACCTGTGACCCCCGGCAGTAAGATAAAGATCCGTTTCAGTTATTACGTCGAGCAGTGGAAGGCAAAAGGTGCCCGCACTTACTGTTACTTTAGGACGCGGGCTGCTCAGTCGTCGAATATTTCTGTGAGCGAATTGCGGGAATTTTACACGGACGAAGAATATTATATCCTTCGTGGGGGTGGCCGAGGGCTTACTTATCTACCCCATGATTTGAATATCTGGCAAACCTTTGAGGAAACGATAACTATCCCTCCAACGGCCCAGTATTTTGAGTTCGGTGTCAATAGCTATTTTGGTACCACTATCTATGTCGACGACTGTCATGTTATCGAAGGACGTCTCAGTGATGGTGACTCCACTCCATGGAGGGGTGACACTGTGATTGAGATGTAATAATATATTTCTGTAGGCTAGAGGCGATAGAATAGGCCGATGCAGCCGTAGATGGGATAGAGCGTTTGCTCGACGGTCTTGAAGTCACTATTGAAGATGCCGGAGAGGCCCCACTTGAGGTTGGCCGAAAGGCCGACGTGGCGCACAATCTGCCAATCCAGCCCGAAGCTGAGGCCCCACTGCAGAGTACGCATCTCGTTGCTGAAGTCGTAGGTGGCCCATTCGCCCTCCTTGTTGCCTATCTCGATACGGGGACCCGTGGGGTCGCCTTGGCGGAGGTATCCGCTGGAGGCGATGCCGCTGAACACCTTCTTCAACAACAGAGAAAAATAAGGTCCGAACTTGAAGGTGACAGCGTAGCTAGGTGACCAGGTGGCTTGTAACGGCAGCGTGAGCATCCACTGCGTCACCTGTTGGGAGACGTGGCCGGTGAAGAGACCGCTGATCTGGCTGGCGCCTTTCTTCATCTCCATGCTGTAGCTCTTGACGGTGACATCGGCGTCCATGCCTTTGTTCTCGAGGTACAGGCCTACGGAGAAGGTGAAAGGTGATAGGTGAAAGGTGAAATTGGCGCCGATGCACGGGGAGGGTGTGAGCCGAAAGGCGTCGATGCTGCGGATGGAAGCCGGCATGGGCAGAGGGACGGTGCCGCCGATGTTATGGCCCACGTGGACCTTCACATCGAGGCTGTCGGCCCTGCAAATTGAAGAATGCAAATTGAAAATTGAAAATATTACGACTACAATAAGTTTCTTTTTCATAACTATTATCTCTAAACTAATTCTTGAATTCCACTTCTATTTCGTCGATATAGAGTGTGCTGCCGATGGCGCCCTCAAAGGTGTCGCCGTCCTTGCTCGAGGAGAAGACCACAGTGTAGCTGTAACCCATGGTGGCGAGGATGGTGGGGTCAGCGGTGCCGCCTTCGAAGGTTATTTCGAAGTGCGTCCACTCGTCCGTGGCCGCTGGTACCCACTGGGCCTTGCTGACGATGAGACTGCTGGTGAGGACACTGTCTCCGTAGAGCACCACGGGGTTGCCCAGGGCGTCCTGGTTGCGGAAGAAGACGGCGTAGATATGGCCTTGGTCCACGCGGTCGGGCAGGACCTCCATCGAGGCGTTAGTGAACTCGTCGCCGGGGTGGTATTTGTACCAGCCGCTGACCTTCACGGGCTGCTGGCTGGTGGGGATGCCGAATTCTGTCGCCTTCAGTGCATTGGTGAGCACGGCGTTGACGTTGAACTTGCCGAGGAACAGGTTGCCTGCGGCGATGGGTTTGCTGAAGGCTACACCGAAAGCGCCGGTCGATTGTGTGTTGAGACACACGCCGTTGCCCTGATAGCCATTGGCTGTCGAGTAGGTGGGGAACTGCTCGGGGGTCCAGTTGCTGTGCAGGATGGCCACGCCGGCATTGCCCGAAGCCCAATGGTTGTAGCGCGTGCCGTTGTTAACCTCATAGAAGACATGGTAGGTGCTGCCGCTGGTGAAGGTATCCACTGCCACATGCTCGAAGCTGAAGAGATAGGAAAGCGAGGAACTGACCTCTTGGAAATCGACGCGGTAGGTGCGCATCCACTTGCCGTCCTCCGACGTTACCGTATAGGTCACGGGGCCATTGGAGAAATCCTGCGGCGAGCCGTTGGCGGGTTCGATGGTAGCGCCGGGCGTGAGCGCAAAATGCACTGGCATCGGTGACAGCCCTGTCTTGGTGCGCACACGGAAGACAATCTCTGTGCTGTTCGACGGGATGTTGTCAATCCGCATCTGTGAATTATGGTAAAAGAAACTCTCGTATTCCTCGCCCTCGACCCATGCGTTCAGGATATCGCACTCGTTGTTTTGAAGTTCCTCCTTGATGCAGGCCGTGAAAAATAGCGGCAGGCATAGCAAAAAGAGCAAGGAGCGCCAGCATCTTGTCGGCAGAAAATGGCATGGCCTGTTTGTTCTCATTGTTTGTCTATTTAGGATGCAAAGATACTAAAAAAATGGGAAATGGATTTTTTTCGTATCTTTGCAGTCGAAAAAACAAGTAATCTTATGAAAAAACAGCTCTTTTGCCTTGCCCTTTGCCTTGCGTTGCTGGCAGGATGCAGACATGACAACAAAGAATTCAAGACACACGCCATCAGTGGAGAGAAGTGTTGGCTGCAGATTTTTGACGAGCCTTACATCTTCGACCTCGATACTATCGGTGTGAAGGTGACCTACTCCCTGCAATGGCCCGACAAAGACGTAATAAGCCCGGCGGCCGAGCGGGAACTGATGTTTCTTTGCTTTGGTGACAGCAATAAGGTCAATGTGGAATCCGCTATCCAGGGTTGGATTGTGGAAGATGTCAGCGAGTTGCAACCTGTGGAGAGTTTCAACGAGGAAAATGGTTACAGCTATCTCAACATTACAGGCACCTGCTTGAAAGACAGTACACTTGCAACCTTCATCATCCAGACCGAAGGCTTTCCTCTCGGTGCCGCTCATGGTATGCATTCGACCGACTTCCTGACCATCGATCTTGAAACTGGCAATGCCATCCACCTCACCGACCTCGTCACCGACACCAACCTCTTCTGTGAGGCTATCGCCCATGCTATTCTGGACCTTGAGGTCAACAAGGACATTCAAGAGTGTCTTTTCGACGAGTTCCGCAATGTCGAGCGTATGCCCATGCCCGAGGATTTCTTCATTGACTCCACCCGCAGCACCATCGTCGTCAACTACGGTCTCTACCACATCGCCCCCTATGCCTGTGGCATCCAGAGCATCGTCCTCCCCGTCTTCTGGCTCTCCAAGCACGTGGAACTCACCCCCTACGCCAAGCGCCTCTTCGGCCCCGGAAGCTACATCGAATAACATGGAACCACAGCAAAAAAAACGAACCACCTTCCGTCGCTCTCTAGCCATCATGGTGAAGACACTCGTCTCCATGGTGCTCATCGCTATGTGTGTCACCACTGGCAAAGAAGGGTTTGACTTCTTCTTCGCCCTCACCGTCCTCCTCTGGCTTCCACTATTCATTGTGACCCTCCTCATCACCCTCTGCAACCTCCGCATGCGCGACACCTACCAGCGCGCCATCGTCCTCTGGGGCGCCGCCAACCTGCTGCTCCTCGGCCTCTCTTGGTGGCTCGACAACCGCCTGTCCAATCAGGTGGAAGCCGATAACCTTGTCGCCCACTACTGCGACCACGAGCGTGAGTTGTGGGATTTGGTCGACTATACCCGCGCAGCGATGGACAGAGGTGCATATATGGACATTGAGTTTGACGGCCGCAAAGTGGAGAGATTCCACACTGAGACCGCCAATGGGGAACACAAGGGCGGTTGGAGTTCCCAAGGGCCCATCAATCCCGTCGAAATAGGCGCCTCCATCGGCCTCAACCAAGACGAAATCGAAGGCATCCGCCAGCGCCTCAAGGCCGCCGACTGCATCAGCATCTCGCTGACAAACTATGGCATGGACAATGGCATCAGCATCCCCATGACAACCTACGGAATGGCCGACACCGTGGCAGCCTGCGGCAATCGCCGCGCCTTGCGCGACATCGACATTGTCACCATCGGGCGCATGCGTTACATGTTGAGCGCTTATTACTATAATCTCTACCGTTACCCGATGAGCGACAGCACCTGGAACTACCTCCTCCTCGACGATTGCACCCGCATCCCCGTCTCCGACACCATGGTGCTCGAATACGGCAGTCCCGCCTTCGGCAGCGAATGCTATCCCCTCAAGACAGAGATTGTCAGCCATTTGGGTCTAAAGAAAAAATAATTTTGCCGTATCATTAAAAATATGTAATTTTGCACCCGCGAATTTAAAACTTAGAACTTAAAACTTGAAGTAATATATGAAACAAGATGTTTTAAAAGACCTCAAACCCGCCCGCGTGTGGCATTGGTTCGGCGAAATAATGCAGATTCCACGTCCCTCAAAACACGAGGAGCGCATCAGCGCCTACCTCGTTAAATGGGGCAAGGAGCATGGACTCGAGACCAAGAGCGATAAGCTGGGCAACGTGCTTATCCGCAAGCCCGCCACCAAGGGCTACGAGAAGAGTGTCGGTGTGTGTCTCCAGGCCCATATGGACATGGTCTGTGAGAAGAACAGCACCAAGAAGTTCGACTTCATGAAAGACCCCATCCAGCCTGTGCTTGACGGTGAGTGGCTCACCGCCGACGGTACCACCCTCGGCGCCGACGACGGCATCGGCGTCGCCGCCATTCTCGCCATCCTCGAGGACAAGAAGATTACCCATCCCGCACTCGAAGCCCTCATCACCGTCGATGAGGAGACCGGCCTCACCGGCGCCAACGGCCTCAGCAAGAGCTGGCTCAAGAGCGAGATTCTCCTCAACTTCGACGACGAGGACGAGGGCGAGTACTGCATCGGCTGCGCCGGTGGCATCGACACCACCGCAGAGCTCGACTATAAGCTTGTGCCCGCTGTCAAGGGGCACAAGGCCTTCCGTGTCAAGGTGAGCGGTCTGGTGGGTGGCCACAGTGGTGACGACATCAACCGCGGCCGCGCCTGCGCCAACAAGCTGCTCAACCGTATCCTCTGGGAGGGTACATATAAATATGGTATGCGTCTCGCCACCATCGATGGCGGCAACCTGCGCAACGCCATCGCCCGCGAGGCCGAGGCCCTTGTCACCGTGCCCGAGGACAAGGTACGCAACTTCAAGACCATGGTCACCAAGATGGGCAAGGCTATGGTGTTCGAGTTCCGCAGCACCGAGCCCGACATGGAGTTTGAGTTGCGCGATGTCAAAGAGATGCCCAAGAAACTCATCGACAAGGAGACGCAGGAACGTCTCGTCAACCTCCTCTACGCCTGCGCCCACGGCGTGCTGGCCATGAGCCGCGAGATCGAGAACTTCGTCGAGACCTCCACCAACTTGGCATCAATTAAAATGAAGGACGGTGTCATCCACATCGCTACCAGCCAGCGTTCCTCCGTCGAGAGCGCCAAAATGGCTGCTGCTGCCAAGCTCGAGAGCACCTTCCGTCTGGCCGCTTGTCGCGTGAAGCACAGCGACGGCTACCCCGGCTGGACGCCCAATCCCGACAGCCGCGTGCTGAAGGTGGGCGTTGAGGTCTACAAGAAGATGTATGGCCGCGAGCCCATCGTCCGCGCCATCCACGCCGGACTCGAGTGTGGCCTCATCGGCGAGAAATATCCCAACATGGACATGATCTCCTACGGTCCCACGTTGCGTGGTGTCCACAGCCCCGATGAGCGCATCGAAATCAAGACCGTCGAGATGTTCTGGAACCAAACTCTTGAGATTCTCAAAAAATTAAAATAATTATTTATTAACTAACAGTTGCGCCCGACACGTATCAGGGAACGAAAAATGAAGAAAAGAATCCTTGCTTTAGTGGCCGTTGTTGCAATGGCTTTCTCCATGACCAGCTGTATCACCAATGGTGCGCTGACCGCCATTAGCGATGGTACTGCCATTTCCTCTGCCAACTTCACCTATGTTGGCAACGTCCAGGCTCAGGCTGAAACCAGCGTCTACCTCTATCTCTTTGGCGGCGCCAACCTCGAGCAGCAGGTGATGGACGAGCTTAAGAAGAAAGCCAACCTCAAGGATGGCCAGTGCCTCACCAACATCCGCGTCGTCACCGAGGAACAGATTGTTCTCTTCGGAGTTATCATTAACAAGACTGTCCGCGGTACTGCCGACATCGTGCAGTTTAAATAGTATTGAAGGAAAAACCATTTCTGGGGGCCGTGCGGCGAAGCCGCGCGGCCCCCATTTTGCCTTCCTGACAACTAGCAGACAATCACCTATCAACTACCTACCAACGCCTGACCAACTCCTGCCATGGTAGGAGTTGGTCAGGCGTTGGTAGGGGGATGGCAAGTAGGTGGTATCAGGTAGGTGGAAAGAAAAGTGCAAAAAAAAAGCAAGTTGCCAATCGGCAACTTGCTTTTCTTAGGTAGCGGGGGAAGGATTCGAACCGACGACCTCCGGGTTATGAGCCCGACGAGCTACCACTGCTCTACCCCGCACTCTCTTATTTCCCTTGGGAAATCGAGTGCAAAAGTACGAACTTTTCCCCAATTGACCAAATTTTTCTTTAAAATATTTTTTTATCGTTTGATTATTCGTTGTTTATAGGTGCCGATGGCTGTCTTTACCTGCACGGTATATACGCCGTTGGGTAGCGTCTGGAGTGAAATTTTGGCATTCCTGCTCACGATGTTGGGATAGTCGTCGCGGAGCACTGTGCGGCCCAGAACATCGGTGATAATGATGGTGCCGGTGTGGGTAGGGACAGCGATGGTGATTTCGTCGGAGGTGGGGTTGGGCCAGATTCGGAGACTTTCATGTTCAAGGTCCTCGATGCCTGCATTGAGGGTGGAGTCGGCCCAGATGGCGAAGAATGTGGTGTTGGCGTAGAGTTTGACTTGCTGTCCAGGTTGGTAGATGGTATCGTTTCCGGTCTTGACGCGGCACCAGCCGGAGAATACGAGGCCCTCGTTGGTAAAGGAGCATTGGGGAAGGGTGAAAAGCTCAGAAGGACAGAAGTCGACGGAGATTGGAAGTTCGCCGCTGATGTTGGGATTTAGGAAAACTTTTTTGGGGTTGATGACTTTGAGATGGTAGCGGTAGTAGGTGCTGAGGTGGCGCAGGATAGTGTCTGTGTCGGCTACAAGCAGGCGATGCTCATAGAAGTTGATGTAGCGGTTGCTGTTGCAAGTGGTGTCGTAGTAATCGGCGGTGTCGAAGGTCTCCTCGTAGGCGGGCATGATGTTGAAGATGGCACCTTGTTCCATGTTGAAGGTCAAAGATGCGTTTCCCCCGATGCCACCGGAATCCGGGGCGATGTTGTCGATTGAGTAGTATCCGTTTCCGGAGCCGCCCCACCCCATGTTGAAATGGTAGCGTCCTGCAGTGTCTGATCCATCAAGGACGAAGGCATGGCCGCCTGTAACGTCGCGACCATCATAGTAGACGGGATGTCCCAGGGCTAGTTGCTCGTCGATGAGGGCACACCAGAGGCTGTCATTATTGACGAAGTCACGTGTGGCGTGATAATCGCTGGTGTCGTATTTGAAGAATTGCTTGAATGCATTCTCGGCACAGTAGGAGCGCCAATCGCCGCATGCGGAGAAGGCTCCGCTGCCACCTTGCGACGAGATGCCGTACATCATCTCGACGGCCACACCGCAGTGATAGGAAAGTGTTGCAACGGCATCGCGTTGGTAGGTGCGTGCGAGGTTGTCCAACTCGTCGGGCATATATTCCCAAAGATAGGTGGTGTTTCCGAAGTCGGCCGAGAGGGTGCCGAAGTCGTAGCTGCTATACCAAACCGGAGGTTCATAGCTGTGGCTCCCTTGTCCATAGGCGGGGTAGTTCCAATATTTCATGATTTGAGCCATGGCAGTGGCTACACATCCCACGACGGTGCGGTCGTGGTGGAGCGAGTCGTATGGACAGAATTTGTCGTAAGGGTCGTTCTGGTTCCATTTGGTGGTGAGCATGGTAGGGATGCCGGTGAGGTTGACGGTGGAGTCAGGGGCGGGGTCAAGAAGTGGACGATTCCATTGGGTGTTGCGGGGGGCGTTGCTCTTGGCTATGGCGGCAATCTGGGTGTTGTAGTTGCGCAGCCAGTAGCCCACTTCGGGGTTAAGCTCGGAGGGGAAGGGGTCCTCAAAAGAGTAGGCGAGGACCTGCATTACACGATCGTCGGCAGGGACGATGACGAAGCCCTTGCCGTCGAAGTCGAATACATGAAGCTGGTCGATGCCTTCAAATGTCATTGCTTTGGCGTTTGTGACGTTTCTGAAGGGTGTCGTGTTGTGCCACTGCCAGAAATTGGTGGCAACAAGCTGGGCTTGTTCGACGTTCACATGGTGGGTCTGTGCGTTTGCCGCAAAAGAGAAAAGAACGGCGGTCAGCAGGAGTGTTTTTTTCATCGGGTGTTATTTCTTAAAATTTGCTTTTCCTTCGTTGAGCCAGTCGATGAATTTCTTCACATCGCGGTCGTACTTGTAGTTCTCCTTGGTGAGCACGTTGCCGTCGGCGTCGATGACGACATAGTAGGGCTGGGCATTCATGTTGAATGCGGTCTTCTGGTAGTTGAGGTTCTTCTGTCCGAGTGACTTGATGGTGCGGCCGTTGTCGGTGGTGACCCAGTCGCTTTCGGGTAGGGAGATTGTGTTGGCATCACAGAAGAGCGAGACCATGACGTAGTCCTCGTTGAGGATTCGTTTTACTTCGGAGTCACTCCATACGTAGTGCTCCATCTCGCGGCAGTTGGCACAGGTCTTGCCGGTGAAGTCGATGAAGACGGGCTTGTTTTGTTCGCGAGCGTAGGCTTTTGCCTCGTCAAGGTCGAAGAAGGCCTCGAAGCCAAGCGGCATGTGCAGTTGGTCGGCATATTTGCGGTCGGCAGGAAGTTTGCCAACCTGCACGGTGGCGTTGCTGGAACCGGCATGCTCATAGACAATCTTTTCGATGTTGAAGTCTTGCGACTCCATGGGAGGCATGAATCCCGAGATGCCTTTCAGCGGGGCGCCCCAGAGGCCGGGAATCATATAAACCACGAAGGCAAGGTCAAGGATAGCAAGCATCAGGCGGCCGGTACCGAGGCGCTCGATGGGGTCATCTCCTTTGAATCGCAGTTTGCCCAGCAGGTAGATGCCCAAAAGACCAAAGATAACAATCCAAAGGGCTAGGTACACCTCGCGGTCGAGCAGGCCCCAGTTGCAGTAGAGGTCGGCCTGCTGGAGGAATTTCAGTCCGAAGGCCAGTTCGAGGAAGGCAAAGACGACCTTTACGGTGTTGAGCCATCCGCCGCTCTTCATATTCTTTAGGAACTGGGGGAACATGGCCAGCAGGGTGAAGGGGGCGGCGAAGCCGATGCCGAAACCCAGCATGGTCACCAGGCTTACCCAGCGGTCGGTGGAACTGGTGGTGAGGCCCACCAGAGCAGCGCCGAGGATGGGACCAGTGCAACTGAAACTCACCAGCACGGTGGTCAGAGCAATGAAAAAGGGCGCCAGTAGACCGCCTTTGTCGGCTTTCTCGTCACTGGCATTGACCCACTTCTCGGGCATCTTGATTTCGAAGAGGCCGAAGAAACTCAGCGCGAAGATGAAGAAGATGACGAAGAAGATGAGATTGGGAATCCAGTGCGTGCCCATGACATATAGTGATTCTGGACCGAGGATGAGGGCCAGGATGACACCCAGCACAGCAAAGAGGAAGACAATGCTGAAACCGAAAAACCAGGCTTGACGGCGGCCTTTGCGCTTGTTCTCGGCGCCACGCATGAAGAAGTTCACAGTCATCGGTATCATCGGGAACACACATGGGGTGAACATGGTGAGGATGCCGCCTCCCAGTGCAATGAGGAAAATCATCAGCAGGCTCTGACTCTCCTCCCCATTCTCCTCTACAGGGGCGGGTTCGGCGGGAGTCTCTTCAACCACTGGAGTTTCCGGGGCCTCCGGTTCTTCCTCAACGATAGTTGCGGCTAACTCTTCTGCGGCACCTTTCACCTTGAAGACCATGTCGTGGTCCTCGGGGGCTATGCAGCTGCCTTCATTGCAGAGCTGGTAGCTGATGACACCCTTGACGGTGAAGTCTTTTGTTGAAAGTCTCTTGATTTTCTGGCGGAAGATAACGGTATTGCTGAATGACTTGACTACACAGCCAAAAATTGGGTCCATCTCCTCATGGGGCTTGGGTTCTGCGACTTTGCCCACCAGTTGGTAGTCGTCACTCTTGGTAAAGTCGAATACTGTGGGCAGCGGCCCGTTCTCGTCGGTGTGCTGCGAATACATGTGCCAGCCGTTGTCGAGCTTCACGGTGATGACCAACTCGGCCTCCGTGGCCGAGGTCTCTTTTACAGTGTAGGTTCGTTTGGCTGGGTCAAGCTGTTGGGCATAGGTGATGTTGCCCATTAACCCCATTAAGCCAATTAAACCCAGAATGAATATCTTCTTCATTTTGTCAGATTATTTCAGGTTGAACTTGATTTTCTTCTCGCCACGGACTGTCTTCAC
The DNA here is from genome assembly GCA_900318835.1 of uncultured Bacteroidales bacterium. Classification (GTDB taxonomy): domain Bacteria; phylum Bacteroidota; class Bacteroidia; order Bacteroidales; family P3; genus Colimorpha. The sequence goes on along the minus strand of ONLW01000020.1, from coordinate 3,749 downwards.
ACCGACGATGTACATGCCCTTGGGAATTTTGGTGATTTTTATCTTTTTACCACTGACGTAGTTCTCCACAGTCTTCACCACTTTGCCGTTTTTGTTGGTGAAGGTGATGGTTGCTGAGGGACTTTCGATGGAAATGGTGATATAACCCTCGTCCAGATGGGGATTGATACGCACATGCTCATCACTGGGGCCGGGGTTGCTCGTCTCGCTGTTACTGCGATTGTCGGTGGGAGCAGGAGTGTCGTTGGAAGTCATTGTTTTCTCAGGCATGCGGAATCCGCTGAGTTTGGCCAACCCTTTGGAGTCGTTTCCGAACCAGACGGTGCCATTGTTGGCGACGGCAACCTTGTAGATATTGCCCGCAGGAATTTGGCTGTTGCGCGAGGTGAAAGTTACCCAGTTATCTACGCCGTCGAATACAGCGGCGCCTTTGCTGGTGGCAATCCACAACAGACCATTAGCGTCGATGGCTATGTCGTTCACCTGCTCGCTGGGCAGCGGGCTGTTGTTGGGGTTCCACACCTTCCAGCGCTGGCCGTCGTAACTGGCTAGGCCACCGAGGGTGCCGAACCACTTGACATTGTCTTTGTCGATGACGATGGCGGGCACGATATCGTCGGGGAGTCCCGAGTTTCCGGTAGTGTAGCTGGTCCAGCGGCTGCCGTTGAAGACACTCACGCCGGCGTTGGTGGTAATCCACTTGCGGTTGGCACGGTCGATAGCAAGGTCGAGCACAAAGTCGCTCAGCAGGCCACAGTCGTCGGGCGTGTATTTGTCCCAATTGCTGCCGTCAAAGGTTACCAAGCCGCCCAGGGTCACTCCAATCCATTTCACACCGTCTTGGTCGACGACAATCTCCTTGACGAACTTCATCTTCAGGCGCCGTGTGACGTCGGTATACTCGGTCCAGTTGGTGCCGTCCCATTCGATGACGCCATAGTCGTCGGTGCCAATCCACAGCACTCCGCGGGAGTCAATCGTCAGGCAGTTCACCGACTGGTCTTTCAACTTGTCGTTGAACATCGAGTAGTCCATCCATGAGCCGCCACTCATGCGGCAGAGCCCCTGATAGGTGCCGGCCCACACGCCCTTGTTGTCGGCGGCGAGGGCCGAGATGTTGTTGCCGCAGATGTCGGAACTGCGGGTGTCGTAGACGGTCCACGTGCTGTTGTCCTGCGCCTGCAAGGTGAAAGGTGAGAGATGAAAGGTGAAAGGTATAGCTAGCGCAATCACAGCTCTTAAGATAACAGACATTTTTCTCATATCTGATTTTTTTTAGTTTTCAATGTTGTTACAAGCGTTACCGCTTCTCATCAGTTGTTTTCTTGACACAAATTCTTTTTTCTCGTTTGTCAAATAACGATACATGTTCACACGACGTACTGCAAACAATAGGCTTTTATCTTGTAATATACTCCTGCTCATTTTTTTTGTTAATTGAAACACTCACCTTTCACCTTGTCATGTTTTGTGTTTTTCTTTCTTCGCTGCGGGGAATAGTATGTTGTTCAATATCAGTCTGTATCCGGGAGAGTTGGGGTAGAGAGAGAGGTCGGTTGGCGGGTCACCGATGAAGTGGCGGTAGTCTTCGGGGTCGTGGCCACCGAGGAAGGTCCAGGTGCCTTTGCCATAGTCGCCATGCAAGTATCGCACCTCGCCCAACTCCTTGTTGTCACCGAGGATGACGCAGCTGGTCTTCACAAACTCGCGGCGGAAGGCCGTGGTCTGCCCCATGAAGCCGTGTACCACGCGTGTGTGGTTCTGTGTCAGCATGGTGGGAATCCAGTCCCACTTGGCCGAGAAGTCGAAGAGCACGAAGAAGTCGTTCTTCTCGTTCACCAGTCGTTGACGGCTGCGGTCATCAATGTCGATGGTCGAGATCTCATATTCCGAGGGGTTCCGGCTGATGTGGAAGTCTTTGAAGGCGAAACATTTGTTATAGTCGAGCAACTCCTGGGCGTTGGGTTGCATAGGGTCGCCGTCGAACATCACATCGCAGATGTCCACGCCTTCAGCGGCCAGCGCCACGTCGTAGCTGTCGGGTGCCGAGCACATGGCGAAGAGGAAGCCGCCGCCCATGACAAAGTCGCGGATTTTCTTGGCCACGGCGAGCTTGAGGTGGCTCACCTTGCTGTAGCCCAGCCGGTTGGCCGTAGCCTCCTGGAGGCGCACGTCCTCGATATACCACTGCTGCGAGCGGTGGGCGCCCCAGAACTTGCCGTACTGGCCGGTGAAGTCCTCGTGGTGCAGGTGCAGCCAGTCGTAGGTGGGAAGCACGCCGCTCATCACCTCCTCGTCGTACACCACGTCGTAGGGTATCTCGGCATAGGTGAGCACGAGTGTCACCGCGTCGTCCCACGGCAGTTTGTTCTTGGGCGAGTAGACAGCGATTTTGGGGGCTTTCTGCAATTTGACGGCATCCATGTTCACCCCAGGGTCAGCGATATGGCTGAGGATGGCTGAACTCTGCCCGTCGGCGATGACCTCGCAGGAGACGCCCCGCAACTTGCACTCGCGTTCGATAGCATCGGCATATTTCATCATGAAGGTGCCGCCGCGATAGTTCAGCAGCCACGTCACTTCCACGTCACGCTGCAAACTCCAGTAGGCTACGCCGTAGGCTTTCAGGTGATTCTTCTGCACCTCGTCCATCGGAAGCAATATATAACTCGCCTGCGCGTGCGCGATAAAAAAAATGGAAAAAAGCACTAGTGCTGCATGCTTCACGAACCTGCAACAACGTGTGCTTGTATGTTCTTCAGCTTTCAATCTTTCATTTTTCAGCTTTCGTGCGGATAGGGGGGCTCGAACCCCCACTCCTCTCGGAACAAGATCCTAAGTCTTGCGCGGCTACCAATTACGCCATATCCGCATTTTTATCTCGCTAACCGAAACGTCTGAACTACTCCGAATTCTGGTTTCATTCGTTTTTCTCGGTCAGAGAAAACGGGTGCAAAGATACACACTTTTTTTCAATTGGCAGAAAAAAGTTTTACCTTTCACCTTTCACCTTTCACCTTTCCGGTTGGCTCTCCGTGCCATTTCGAACAGAGCCTCAGGTAGATGGCAGTATCCGTCGGGATGCTTCTCGAGGTAGTCCTGATGGTATTCGTTGGCGGGTTCGAAGCTCTCCAGTGGCTCCACTTCCACGGCCAACGGACTGCTGTAGCCGTGTTGCACGTCGCGATAGACGTCCATGATGGTCAGGCGATCTTCGGGTTCGATATAGTAGATGCCCGTGCGGTAGCGCGTGCCTTCATCCTCCCCCTGCCGGTTGACCGACGTGGGCTCGATGCATAGGAAATAGAGTTCCACCAGCTTCTTCAGTGGCAGTATGGCGGGGTCGTATACCACACGCACCGTCTCGGCGTAGCCTGTGCGGTCGGTATACACCTGTTCGTAGGTGGGGTGCTCCACCACGATGCCGTTGTCACCCGACCGTTGATGACTGGCCGAGTTGCCGTTGGCAAACCCCGTCTGTGTCTCGAGAACACCGTTGATTTGTTTCAGATAATGCTGTGTGCCCCAGAAGCATCCGCCAGCAAGGAATATCGTTTTTGTCATGCTGATAATAACGCTCTTCCGTATCATTTATTGTATCCAGCATGCCGATATACACGGTGTCGCTTGCATTTCCCTCATAGTCAACTGCGAAGCCGTAGAGATGGACCTCCTTCCCCTGCCAGCGTTCGGGCAGCGTCAGCTGCACGGAGCCTGTCCGCCGCCACACAGGGGCGGAGAGGAGACCC
>ONLW01000019.1 GCA_900318835.1 uncultured Bacteroidales bacterium | reverse complement strand
CAACAATAATCAACTCAACGATTTCAAAGAACTCAACAATTCAAATGGACAATTATTGTTAAACTTTTAATATGTTAAATTTTTAGTGGACACTAATGTGTTGAACTATAAAAACGACCGTGGACGTTGGCAGTACCGATACACCGATATGTCGAACCGATATGGATACACGATTTCCTATGTCGGGTCGGCAGAACCTTTAGATACAATTGAGCCAGGTTCTCTTGTCCGACTTTCGCTTGCGCATTGGTGGAAACCCGAAGATTCGGATGATGAAGAACGTTGCTATCTGCAGTTGTCTGGTTGCTTGATTGAAGGGAAAAATGAAGGAGAGGTAATTGTGCAGCATGATAATAAATCACCTTTGGTGAAAGATGATGATGTATCGACTCCCAATAAAGATTGGTTCGACAATCTAGAGCAGGAACTGGACAGACTTCTTCTCGAGAAGGCAGGTATTGAAGAAAAGATTGCCGATTTACGTTCTCGAATCATGCAACAAATGACAGAACTCCATTTGGATAAATACTCATCGTCTAAGTATAATATTAGTTATTCTCCTGCGAAGACAGTTTTACAGTTCGATAGAAAAACTTTCAAGGCTGAGAATGAAGCATTGTATTCCTTGTACTGCATACCCAAGCAAAAGGAGGCTTCCATCGTGATTAGAAAGAATCGTAACGAATTCGACGAGTGAAAAAGTAACCCCAATTGATCTGATGAAAGTAATAAAAACCATAAGGAATACAGAACTGTGGAAACGCGAGAAGCACTCTTCCTCACCTCGCGGATTCGGAAACTTGGATTTAATTAAAAACAAATAACAACAATAACATGAAACGTATAATCTTTCCGCTGACTATTTTGGCAGCATTGGTGTTCACCTCGTGTGCCACCTCGTAGTTCTATTCGCAGGACGCCGCTACGGTTCGTCCGTTGGCTCTTGTGCAGCCCTGCAGCTATCTTACCGACGCCGTCGGTGACTTCGCCACCGTCTATTACGAACCGGTGGCGAAGGTCAACAACGCCATCCTCATGGAAACTATTCCCACGCTGGGGTTGCCCATCGAGAAGGTGATTCCTTTTGAATTCAACTGTGCCGACAAATCGGACGCCACAGTCCGCTGGATGCGCCACCTGGCCGACGTCGGTAAGAGCGGCGCCAAGAACATGACCGTCCCCTCCAACATCCTCGATGCCGTGAAGGGCAGCGGATGCCGCTACGGTATGGTGCTTGCCGACATAGGATATGTGAAAAATGCACGCCAGTATAATCTCGAGAAAGCTATTGAAACGGCTATGAAGATTGCGGATGCGCTCATCAATAACCACATAGAAATCTCGGACGACACCGAGGCCTATCTCAATGGTCTATTTTCGGTGATTTTCGGCGCCCAGACGGGTGAAGTGGTGTGGTTCGGCACCGCTCCCCGCAGCTACAAGTTCAATCCGCTGGACGGCGTGGATATGAAGAAACAGCTCACCAAGCTATACAAAGCCTTCTTGTAAGCATCCTGCAACAAATGATGAAAGCCGAGGCCAGCAATGGTCTCGGCTTTTCTGTTTTTAGGAAGAAATACAAATATTTAGAATACAATAAATTCAAACGATTAGCGTTATACAAACGATTAATCCATAATAATCTAAAACAATGAAGAAGTACAAATGCACCATTTGCAAGTATGAGTACGACCCGGCACAGGGCGACCCCACACAGGGCATTGCACCGGGAACACCTTTCGAGCAGCTGCCGGCCGACTGGAAATGCCCGCGCTGCAAGCAGGGTAAGGAGAAGTTCGAACCTGTCGAAGAGCCGAAAGCCACCAATCCCTACGCCGGCACGCAGACCGAGAAGAACCTGCACGTCGCTTTCGCCGGCGAGAGCGAGGCCCGCAACAAGTACACCTACTTCGCCTCGAAGGCCAAGAAGGAGGGCTTTGAGCAGATTGCCGCCCTCTTCCTGCAGACCGCTGAGAACGAGAAGGAGCACGCCAAGCTGTGGTTCAAGGAGCTGAACGGCATCGGCACCACCGCCGAGAACCTGGCCGCTGCCGCCGCAGGCGAGAACTACGAGTGGACCGATATGTACGAAGGCTTTGCCCGCACCGCCGAAGCCGAGGGCTTCCACGAGTTGGCCGAGCGTTTCCGTGGCGTGGCCGCCATCGAGAAGCACCACGAGGAGCGCTACCGCGCCCTGCTCCACAACGTCGAGGCCAAAGAGGTCTTCGCCAAGAGCGAGGTGAAGGTATGGGAATGCCGCAACTGCGGCCACATCGTGGTCGGCACCAAGGCCCCCGAGGTCTGCCCCGTATGCAACCACCCCCAAGCCTACTTCGAAATCAACAAGCAGAACTATTGATAACGGTTAAAGGTTAACGTTTAAAGAAAGCTGACGCATTGCTTTAACCATTTCCCTCAGACATAAACGACGAAAGCCGAGGCTAGCAACTGGTCTCGGCTTTCATTTTGTGGTTATTCCACTCGATTAATCACCTGACGGTGATGACAGAAATCTGATTGCTTAATTCCAGATTCATTTTGTAGGGTTAAACATTATTTGATTCGTATTGATTCGTCGAATGTGGGTTCGGTGAGACTTACTGTCTTGTATGTGCCGTCTTTGGGGTCATAGACACGCCAATCACCCACGCCGAGGAAGCCGTCGGGTATCAAACCCTCGTATCCGTTATAATATCCGTTGCCTTCTTTTATGATGAAGGAGCCGTCTTCGAATTCCTTGTAATGCGCTCTGTATTCGAACATGTTCTCTCCAATCATAGTGTCAGCCTTTTCGATGTCGCTGATATGGCACCACAGTTTCCCATCAAGGAACATCTTTAGTTCCACGCACTCGTTGCCATTGTCGTAGTGTACTTCTGTAATCATCACATCACCTTCGTTGTACCGCCACAAACCATCCTTTTTGCCATCAGCGTTGTATTGGTTGATTATTTCCTCATCGGTATCGGTGGTAGATTCGTCAAAGGTGCCGTTCTTGCATCCGGCTATTAACCCGATGCCGCACAGCACGGCGAGTGTTAAGATTGCTTTCTTCATATCTTAAATCATTAAAAGTTAATCACTGAAACAAACGTTGCGGAAGTCGAGCGCAGAGCAAGCTAGCTTGCTCTGCCGAGATGTAGCAACGTCACCAAAGGTAACGCCGCAAGGCGGATTTTATTGCCCGCAGCAATCATGCATCGACACACTTAAAACAGAAAAGCGAGGCCGTCGGGTCTCGCTTTTCTTTTTAGCTATTATTATGCGGCATCGACGAGCCGCAGAATACTGCTTTGTACAGGATATGGGATTAATCAAATGTTTGTGCGAGCTGAATTGTGTCGAATGTCCTGCTTTCAGAGTATCGAACAATCATGTGACCGTCCTCAGTAAAATGATCCAATATGGTGTAAGGCTCCGCCTGTTCGTCAAACATCCCCGTCTCATGTACTAATCCACACTCATTCTTTGGCCACATATACATCCAATATTGTCCTGTAATATCCTCTGTGAATGTGATTGCAACCCATTCTTTGCCGTCAATTACCAAACATTCGGCATTGCATAAATAGTGATTGCTGTCGCTTAAAACCAGTCCCCTCGGAATCTCACATTCGATAGCGAGCCACGCCACGCCGTCTTCATCCCATTCCACATGCAAAGGCATGCTCGATGCTCTTAGTGCAGCATCTATGCTGTCATAGGCCGCAGAACAATTAAACCGCACGCTATCCAGTATCGGTGCAGCGGGGTATTGAGACTCATTATTGCTGCTTGATGTCTCACTCTTACAGGCGGTCATTGCCCCGAGGGCGAGGAGAGCCGCGCATACTAACATTGTTTTCTTCATATTCTTAACCATTTAAAAATAAACGTTATAAATAACGCCGCGATGCGGTTTTTAGAGCCCGCAGAGTGGCGAAAGGTTAATAATTGGCAGGCGGAGTGATATTGTATTTCTTACAAAAAGCCCAGACGGGCGGGAGGCCAATCGCGGCACGGCGTTTGTCGACAGTGGCGGCGTCCTCTATCTCGACGCAGCGGTGCTTGCCGGTCTCCGGGTCGAAGGTTAGTTGCCGTCCATAGTAGGACTTGCCATAATTGAACCAATAGACGATGTCGTAGACGCTGGCGTAAACATCCGGATACAGATTGCCTTTCAGCACCTCCTGCTTCAACAGCTCCATCATACCGGTGTACAGCGTGTCCCTCGCGTATTCTTTCAACCCCAAGGCCTTCGCGCAATGAACCAAGGCAATCTGCAGCAGCTGGCTGTTCCACACGTCGACATGCTTTCTGTCCAGTTCCTTGTTCTTGAGCAAATCGCAGAGGTCGGCCGCATTCTGCGCAAACGGCGCATTGGTCCATCGCTCCTCACCGAACGCTCCGTCCCTTACTTCCTGACAGAAGATTTCGTTCAGGACAATCCGTTCGAGATAGGCGTTCAGGGCAGGGTCGATCTGTTGCAGATACTTTTGGCGCAACGCCGGGTAGATGTCGGTTATATGGGCTATCCGTACCGAGTCAAAAGACCCGATTTTGTTTTCCATAGGAGTAAAGTCCATCACGGGGTAGGTCTCGCGGAGCTGCCATCCGCAGGCTATCATGCGCTCGACGCAGTTGACCGCACTGGCGGTGTCGCCCATCGCGAGGTAGCAGTCGCGCAGATTGGCGAGGTCGTCAGGGAAAGGGAGGTTATCGGCAAAGGCTTCTTCGTAGAGTTTCGCCGCCAGACTGTAATTGCCTTCCGCCATATTGCCATAGGCGCTAATGGTTTTTTCGTAATAGGCGGTGTACGGAGCCTGTGCCGACAGCACGCTAAAGATGTTCAGGAAGAGCGCCAATAAAATGACACGAAGATGGTTGTTCATGGAAATGTCAAATCGATTTGTGTAATTGTTTTTAAGTAAACGCCGCCCTGCGGATTTTATTGCTTTATTCACCGAGTAAATGTTTGTCTGTAAAAGAGGAATCAAAATTGGGAGACGTTTTGTTGAAAACTTGTTTGCTACGGTTGCGTTTTTCTGACTACTTTTGCAAAGCAAATATAAAGGTATAATATCATGCAAGGCGACTTGTTTTCAGCGATTGAGCCTGTCAAGGCCCCCAAAGAATATAAGCAGTACACCCTCGAGGAGATTATGCGCTCCTCTGTCGACTATTTCCACGGCGATGAACTTGCCGCCAACGTGTGGATGAACAAATATGCTTTGCGTGAGGACAACCGCATCTACGAACTCAATCCCGACATGATGCACCGCCGCCTGGCTGCCGAGTATGCCCGTATCGAGGCCAACTACCAGAATCCTATGTGCGAAGAAGAGATATACCAGTTGCTCAAGGGCTTCAAGTATATCGTCCCACAGGGCAGTCCAATGAGCGGCATTGGCAACAACTTCCAAGTGGTTTCTCTTTCCAACTGCTTCGTCATCGGCAACCAAGGCAACAGCGACTCTTACGGCGGTATCATGAAAATTGATCAGGAACAGGTGCAGTTGATGAAGCGTCGCGGTGGTGTGGGACACGACCTCAGCCACATCCGCCCCAGTGGCACTCCCGTGATGAATGCCGCACTCACCTCCACCGGCATCGTTCCTTTCATGGAGCGCTATTCCAACACCACTCGCGAGGTAGCGCAAGGGGGGCGCCGCGGTGCCTTAATGCTAAGTATCAGTATTAAACACCCCGACGCTGAGCAGTTTATCGATGCCAAGTTGGAGCAGGGCAAGATTACTGGGGCCAATGTCAGTGTGAAGATTACCGATGAGTTCATGCGCTGCGCCATGGAGGGAAAGACCTTCACGCAGCAGTATCCCATCGACTCACCCAATCCTGTCTATACCAAACAGATTGACGCCCGTGCGCTGTGGAACAAGATTATTGCCAACGCATGGTCGAGCGCCGAGCCCGGCGTGCTCTTCTGGGACACCATCCTCCGTGAGAGTGTGCCCGACTGCTATGCCGACTTCGGCTACCGCACCGTGAGCACCAACCCCTGCGGTGAGATACCGCTGTGTCCCTACGACAGCTGCCGTCTGCAGGCCATCAACCTCTACTCCTACGTCGAAAAACCCTTCACCAAAGAAGCCTCATTCAACTTCGATCTCTTCAAGGAGCATGTCCGCAAGGGTCAACGCCTGATGGACGACCTCATCGACTTGGAGCTCGAAAAGGTGGAGCAGATTCTCAAGAAGATTGAGGCCGACCCTGAGAGTGACGAAATCAAGATGGTGGAGCACAACCTGTGGCTCAACATCAAAATGAAGTGTCTCGAGGGTCGACGCAGCGGTTTCGGCATCACTGCCGAGGGCGACATGCTAGCCGCCATGGGTCTGCAATATGGTACCGAAGAGGCTACTGCCTTCGCCGTCAAGGTGCAACAGACACTTTGCTGTGCCGCCTACACTTCGAGCGTGCAACTCGCCAAGGAGCGCGGATGCTTCCCCATCTATGATGCCCGTCGCGAAGAAAATAATCCACTCATCAGCCGCATCCGCGAAGCCGAGCCCGAACTCTACAAAGAGATGGTGAAATACGGCCGCCGCAATATCGCCCTGCTGACCATCGCCCCCACAGGCACCGTCTCCATCTGTACACAGACCACTAGCGGCATCGAGCCCGTCTTTCTGGTGAGCTACAAGCGTCGCAAGAAGATTAACCCCAACGACAAGGACACCAGCAAGCAGACCATCATCAAGGACGAGAACGGAGACTACTTCGAGGAATACAACGTATTCCATCCCAAATTCCTCGATTGGGCAAGCATCAACGGCTACGATGTCGACGAGGTAATGCACATGAACGACGCCGACCTGCAGAAAATGATAGAAAAGAGTCCCTACTTCCATGCCACCAGCGCAGATATCGACTGGGTGGCCAAGGTGAAAATGCAGGGTGCCATCCAGAAATGGGTCGACCATAGCATCTCTGTTACCGTCAACATCCCAAAGGAGACCACCAAGGAGGTAGTCAGCAAAATTTATGAGACCGCCTGGGAGAGTGGCTGCAAGGGGTGCACCATCTACCGCGACGGCTCGCGTACCGGCGTCCTCGTCAGCACCAGCGAGGGCAAGAAAGATACCACCTGCTTCGGCGAAAGCAAGGCCCCCAAGCGCCCCAAGAAACTCGAGGCCGAGGTGGTGCGCTTCAAGAACGAGAAGGAGGATTGGATTGCTGTCGTCGGTATGTACGAAGGGCACCCCTACGAGATTTTCACCGGCCGTGCCGAGAACTTCCTGCTGCCCAAGTGGGTGGAGAAGGGTTGGGTCATCCGCGTGAAGGAGAAAGACCAGGAGCATGCCCGCTACGACTTCCAGTTCCTCGACCAGGACGGCTACCACATCACCATGGAAGGCCTCTCGCGCATGTTCCGGAAAGAATATTGGAACTACGCCAAGCTCATCTCCGGCGTCCTGCGCCACGGTATGCCCATCCCCAACGTGGTTGAGCTTATCGGCAAACTCAACTTCGACACCGACAGCATCACTACCTGGAGTAACGGCGTGGCACGAGCCTTGAAACGTTACATCAAGGATGGCACCGAGACTGGCGAGACTTGTCCCGACTGTGGCAGCAAGCTCGTCTACACCGGTGGCTGCAAGAGTTGTCCCCAGTGCGGCTGGAGCAAGTGCAGTTAAAGAAACAAGTAAGCAAGCATATCAAGCCAGGCCCCTGCTTCGATGCCGAAGCAGGGGCTTTTTTTATTTCTTCGGCACTGCGAAGCGTAATACGCGAGGCAGGTTTTCCACCTCGAAGTAATTGCCGCGCAAAAGTTCCCCGTCAATGCCGATATAAAACGGACTGTCGTGTTCGATGGTCACTTGCCGACCACGACAATGGGAAACGATGTCCTGAAGGTCGGTACGGTCGAGGTATTTTCCACTTTTGTAATCGCCAATAATACTGGCAAACCGTACTATCGAGATGGGACGTATGGCCGTTATCTCGAGCAATCCATCGTCATTCTTCGACCGGGGGGCGCTGAGGAACCCGCCACCCTCGTAGCGTCCGTTGGCCATCGATGCCAATAGTAGGTCGCCCTCCTTCCAGAGTCTGCCGTCGACAGTGAAACGGCAAGGATTGTGCCGTCCGGCAAAGAGGCTCTTCACAATGCCCGTAGTGTAGGCCATACGGCCGCCGATGAAAGGTTTCCGGCGCACGTCGTCCATGGCACGGCACACCTCTGCCTCAAATCCATAGTTCATGGTGTTGAGGGCATAACACACCTTAAGATTAGGACCGTCATAATAACACACCTTCATTACATCGACTTCAACCGCCGGTGCTTCTATTAATCCTTTGATATGATGGAAGTCGACTCCATCCCAATATCTCACATAGTCGTTACCGCTGCCGCAGGGATAGCAGGTTACCTCTGCGCCTTCATGTCCGATGGCTCCACTGACCACCTCATTCAAGGTGCCGTCGCCGCCGCAGGCATAGAAACGCACGTTCTCGCAAGGATGCTGGCGACAGTAGTCCTCTACATAACGCGTGGCATCTTTTTCCCCTAGGGTAATGTAAATCTCAGCCGTTACATCCATCGTCTTCACCTCATCGGCGATGGTCTGGCTATGGTCTTCTCCGCCGGCACAGGGATTGATGATAAAGATATGTTTCATTGCGTTGTTAAACGTCAAGTGCTTCGTTTTATTGCCGAAAGAGAGATTATTTTTGTCAGCTGAAGGATTTTTCGTATTTTTGCACTCCGAATTTATGGCTATGGATAATGACGAACGATATATGCGGCGCTGCCTGCAGCTGGCTGCCAACGGTTTGGGACGTGTGAGACCCAATCCGTTAGTGGGCTGCGTCGTGGTGAAAGATGGCATGATTATCTCCGAGGGCTACCATCAGGAATATGGCCATAACCATGCTGAACGCAACGCCTTGTTGCGTGACGTCGACGCAGTCGGCGCCACGCTCTACGTCAACCTCGAACCCTGCTCGCACTACGGCAAGACACCTCCCTGCGCCGACCTCATCATCGAGAAGGGCATCCACCGTGTGGTCTGCTGCAACGACGACCCCAACCCGCTCGTGGCGGGCAACGGCTTCCGCAAACTCGAAGCCGCCGGTATCGAAGTGGTGCGCCATGTGCTGGAAGATAAAGGCAGGGAACTCAACCGTCGCTTCTTCACCTTCATGGAGAAGCAGCGCCCCTATGTCATCCTTAAGTGGGCCGAGAGCAAAGATGGTTTCATGGCGCCGGAATCTCTAACCGAAAAAAACAAAGGAAACCGAATTCAAAATGATTCGGATAATTCGGTTAGAGGATACTGGCTGAGCACTCAGCGGCAGAACCGGTTGAACCACCGCTGGCGCACCGAGGAGGCTGCTATCCTTGTGGGAAGCGAGACATATCTATTGGATAAGCCAAGTCTGACCCCAAGACACTATATCGGCCCTGCACCGCAGCCTGTGGTCCTCGACCGCCGCAACCGTCTCACTAGCGTCCCTTCCCACTGGTTCCACTTTCACACCCAAACCGTGGAAGAGACCCTGCAAGCCCTCTACAAAGCCAAACTGCAGAGCGTCATCGTTGAAGGCGGCCGAAAAATATTAGACGCATTCATCGCCAGCGGCCTCTACGACGAAGTGCGCATCCTCCGCAGCCCCCAGACCCTCGGCAGCGGCCTCCCCGCTTCCGAGATACCACCCATCGATTCTAACCGTTTAATTATCGTCGATCCATGAAACGAGTGCTGCTTCTTATTGCCCTGATGGTTCCTTTCGCCTTGCAGGCACAGGATTTCTTGACGCCAGACACATGGTGGTTCGACGACACCATCATGCCTCTCAATGATTACCGCTATCAGTACAGTTGCGATGAACACCAAACTCCCACGGGTATCTTGGCGTGGCAGAACGACACGATAGCTTTCGCCGAATACCGTCACTATGAGTACTACCGGCTGTATGTTATGAAGGCACCACGTTTTTGGGTGAAGACTTTGGAGCAATTGGCCGATGCCGCCACCATGACTGCCAATCATTTTGTCGGCGAATGGATGGGGATTTCTTTGACTCAACTCCGTGTTCCCAGACGTGCGGCAACAAACAACTCGCCCACCTATGGCCGTGCATTGCAGTTGGACAGCCTGATGAATAAAATCACTACTTCCGTAATGCAGAACGACAGTGCATCAATGTACTGGCATATCATAGCCGCAAGTAATTTAGGCCGCAGTTTCCGCCACGACTACCCTCTGTCGTGGTATCGCCCCACCATCGTGCTCAGCTATATGGTGAGCGACGACAAGGGAAGCCATTGGTTCCCTGGCATCAACGGCGACCGGAGTGAGATAGACAAGCGCGATGCGTGGCTGAAGCCACTCTTGAAACAACACGACTTGTTTCGCGGTAGTTCTTATACAGGAGAGTCTCCTTTAATGGGTCTTAAAGGACGCTACTTAAAGGTCTATCAGTATTGCGACCGTGAGGTCGACTCCGCCATGATTGTCTCGTTTGCCCTCGGCCGCCGCGAGGAATTCGTCACCCTGTCGCGCACTCTCTGTGTGAACGACTACCACCCATATCCAGTGGAGATTATACTCAGCGACACCGTCACACAACGGCAGTGCTTCGTCAACGAGTGGCATTGCTACATGCTGTTGCCCACGACCGACCGTCTGACCGATATCGTGCCTCCCACCGGACAGGGCTACTTCCTCGGCACCTCATGCAGCTCGTGGCACCTAGAAGACAAACAGATATTCACCCCGTGGTGGGAATAGATTTGATAAACCATGTTCGACGACACCTATAAGACACTGGCGGGTCCCGCAGAGGGACTCTACAAGGAGAAAGGCTCCAAGTTCCTGGCTTTCGCCTATCCCGTTCATTCTCTGGAGGAAATCAAGGCGCATCTGGAGCAGCTACGGAAAGACTACTTCGATGCCCGCCACCACTGCTACGCCTACATCCTCGGGCCCCGCAAGGACGCTTTCCGCGCCAACGACGACGGTGAGCCCAGTGGCACCGGCGGCCGCCCCATCCACGGCCAGCTCCTCTCGGCCGACCTCACCGACACCCTCATCGTGGTAGTGCGCTATTTCGGCGGCATCCTCCTCGGTGCCAGCGGCTTGGCCAACGCATACAAGGTCGCCGCCCGCGATGCCATCCACCGTGCACAGATTATCGAGAAAACCATCGACACCCGCTACCGACTCTCATTCGCCTATGAGACCATGAACGATGTGATGCGCATTCTCAAGGAGTTCGACCTCAAACCCGAAAATCAGGACTTTAACCTCGACTGCTCACTTGAAGTATCTGTCCGTCAGTCACTAAGCGTCCGTCTCTACGATTCCGTCGCAAACTTGCGAACCGTTAAAATTGACGTCATTGCAACTACCTGATAATTAACATTGTCCACCTATCAAGTCTTACCCAACTCTTTACCATCTCCTACCCAACTCCTACCCATCCCTTACCATGGTAGGTGATGGTGGGTTGATGGTGGGTCGGTGACAGGTCTATTGGCCGATGTAACACTCAGGTAATTCACCTGTAATAGGTCTGCGTGACATGATTCCGCAAGGTTGTCGTCGATGGTTCGTAAAATCCGAGTAATTCCCCATTGAAAAAAATAGCCGTGGCAGATGGAATATTTTTCGTATCTTTGCAATTTAAATTTCAACTGAAAAATGAGTGAACTGCTTGATCAACTGAATGAACCCCAACGTGAGGCGGCAGCATGTGTCGACGGGCCGGTGATGATTATCGCCGGTGCGGGCAGCGGCAAGACGCGCACGCTGACCTACCGCATAGCCCACCTGATGGAGCTGGGCGTGGACCCGTTCCATATTTTGGCGCTGACTTTCACCAACAAAGCCGCCAACGAGATGAAAGAGCGTATCATCAAATTGGTGGGCGGCGAGGGCCGTAACCTCTGGATGGGTACCTTCCACAGCATCTTCGCACGCGTGTTGCGCGCCGAAGCCACCAAGCTGGGCTACACCTCCAGCTTCACCATCTACGACACCGACGACTCAAAAGCCTCCATCAAGCAGATTGTCAAGCAACTCAACCTCGACCCCAAGACCTACAAGCCCTCCTTCGTGATGAGCCGCATCTCGATGGCCAAGAGCAACCTCCTCAGTCCTAAAGACTATCAGGAGAACCCCGAAATCTACCAGACCGATATCGACAGCAAGCGCCCCGCCATCGGCCAAATCTACCAGATGTACGACCAGCGTCTGCACAACAGCAACGCCATGGACTTCGACGACCTGCTGTTCAACATGAACATCCTGCTCCGCGACTTCCCCGACGTGTTGCTGAAATACCAGCAGCGCTTCCACTACATCATGGTGGATGAGTATCAGGACACCAACTATGCACAGTATTTGATTGTCAAAAAGTTGGCCGCACGCAACCAGAACATCTGCGTGGTGGGCGACGACGCACAGAGCATCTATGCCTTCCGTGGGGCTAACATTCAGAATATCTTCAACTTCAAGCGCGACTATCCGACGATGCAACTCTTCAAACTGGAGCAGAACTACCGTTCGACCAAGAACATCGTTAATGCCGCCAACAGCATCATCAGCCGCAATCGCGACCAGATACAGAAGGAACTTTGGAGTGACAACAGCGTGGGTAACCGCATCAAGCTCATCCGTGCCGTCGACGAAAAGGACGAGGGTATGCGCGTAGCGGATTCTATTCAGAATCTGCGCCTTGGTGAGGATGCCAACTACCGCGACTTCGCCATCCTCTACCGTCAGAACTCCCTCTCGCGCTCCATCGAGGATGCGCTGCGCAAGATGAACATCCCCTACAAGATTTACCAGGGACTTTCGTTCTACGGGCGTCGCGAGGTAAAAGACGTGCTGGCCTACCTGCGCTTGGCTATCAACCCCCACGACGATGAGTCCCTCGTGCGCGTCATCAACTACCCCACCCGTGGCATCGGACAGACTACCATGGACAAGATACGCGTGGCGGCTGCCGACAACGACGTGAGCATTTGGACGGTGCTGGAGAATATCGTCGATTTCGGCCTACCCATCCAGAGTGGTGCGGTGCAGAAGATCACCGAGTTCGTCTACATGATAAAGCGCTTCGAGGCCGAGGTGCCGACCACCGACGCTTTCACGCTGGCCAAGCAGATTGTCTATGCCAGCGGCATCGTCAAAGCCCTGCGCGAGGAGGACGATCCCGAGAGTGCCGAGCGCATCGACAATATTGACGAGCTCCTCAATGGCGTGCAGGAATTCTGCGAATCGGAAGAATCTGAACATTCAGAAAGCTCCGAAAAATCAGAGAACTCTGAGAAACCCCTCCGTACTCTCGACGAGTTTCTCCAGCAAGTGCTCCTCTACACCTCCGAGGATAAAGACAAGGACAAGGATGCCAACAAAGTGAGCCTGATGACCATCCACGCCGCCAAAGGCCTGGAATTCCCCTACGTCTTTGTGGTGGGCATGGAGGAGCAGATATTCCCGTCGTTCCTCGCCATGAGTCGGCCGGAGCTCGAAGAGGAACGGAGGCTGTTTTATGTAGCGGTGACACGTGCAGAGAAACAGGTAACGCTCTCCTACGCCCAGACGCGCTTCAACAACGGCCAGCGCATGGGCGGCGAGGTGAGCCGTTTTGTGGAGGAGATAGACCCCCAATACATAGAGATGCCGACCACGCGACGCAGCATGCCCGAGCCGGGCACCCTGCCGCGAGCTTTCTTCAATGCAGGGAAACCCAATCAGAATACTCAGAATACTCGGAGTACTCAGACTATTCAGAAGCCCCGGACGGCAGCTATCCCCAACAACCCTGCCGCCATCAACAGCATCCAGCCCGGTATGCGAGTGAGCCACGAGAAGTTTGGCATCGGCAAGGTGCTGGGAGTCGAGGGTGTCGGCGATTCACGCAAAGCAACAGTCTTTTTCGATGGTGTCGGGCAGAAACAGCTGATGCTCAAATTCGCCAAACTTACCATAGTGGAATAGTTTTTGCATGCGAGCGGTTTGTACATATTTCGTTTTGTTGTTGATTACGGTAGCCTCTGCTACAGGACAGAACGTTATTTTCTCGCACAATGGCGGTTTCTATGCCGACGCCTTTGATCTAAGTCTTTATGGTCCGGGAGACTATACCATCCGATACACTCTCAATGGCAGTATACCGACAGCAGCTTCAAAGGCATATACAGCACCTATATCCTTGACAGAGCAGGCCTATTCCCCGTCGAATATCTACCGTTTGCAGAATGCTCCCGATGACCGATGGTATCTCCCAGAGGAAGTGGAGCACATCATCGTGGTACGTGCTGCCCTTTTTGACAGTCAGGGCGTTCGTCGTTCGCCGGTAGCCACACAGGACTACCTTGTGAGCAGTCTGTTGGGACGTGATATGAGTTTACCTGTTGTGTCGCTTTGTGTCGACTCAACCGACCTATTCGATTACGACTCGGGCATCTTTGTCCCCGGACGCCACTATGACCCCAATGACCCCAACAGCTACCGCACAGGCAACTATTATATGCGTGGCAGAGAATGGGAAAGGCGGGCACACTTCACCTTTTGCGAAGGAGGCAAGCGTCGTCTCAGCCAAGACTGCGGTGTGCGTATCCATGGCATCAGTCAACGCAACAAGTCACAAAAGGCGCTGACCCTATATGCCCGAGAGGACTATGGAGAGAAGAAGTTCTCCTACCCATTTTTCAAAAACCGCACTGCCAAGAAATACAAGCGTCTGGTATTACGCACTTTGCAGGCTACACAGCCATACAGTTCCGATGGTGTACGAGACTGGCTGTGCCAACAACTGGCTGAGCCGCTACGGTGCGACAATCTAGCCTCACGGCCCGTTGTGATGTTTCTCAACGGCGAATACTGGGGCATCTATTTTCTGGAGGAGAAGCCAGACCAACATTATATTGAGAACCTCCATGATATCGACGATGATAGCGTTTCAGTGGTAAACTTCTGGTCTGCTACCGAAAGTGGTGATCCAGATAGGTGGAACAATTTCTACGACAGGTTAACGGAACTCGACATTACAAATCCGGTTGACTCGGCCTGGCTTGCAGCCTCTGTGGATATCGACGCATTTATTGACTACATGCTACTTGAGTTATTTATCACCAATCGTGACTGGCCAGCCAACAACGCCCGATGTTGGAGTGCGTCGGGGCAACCGTGGCGCTGGATATTTTTCGACGGCGACTATTCTATGGATGACCGTACATTCGACCGCTATGCTAATCTAGTGTGCGAGGACCCGGAAGTTAGCTACCCCACATCGCCACGCGCCACGCTGCTGATTCGCCTATTACTAGCTAACGAAACTTGGAAACAGAGGTCAGCAGAACGACTGCAACAACTTGTAAACAGTCATTTCTCGGATCGCCGTTGTAGAACTCTCGTTGATGAGATACGTGCGGCACTCGATCCAGAGTTGAAGTATCAAATGGATCGCTTCAACTATCCAGCCACAAGACAAGTGTGGTTGGACGACTTGTCCTTTGTCGACAATTATCTATTGCGCAACAACCGATACATTGTAAATGAATACCAGAACTTCCTTGCCATAGATTCATCGGAGAATCATACCGACTTCTCCAAGATGACGATATTCCCCAATCCCAGTATTGGAGAAGCATTACTTTGGGTGTATAGCGATTCTGAAAGAGACAGTGAACTGGGAATTTATGACCTTCGAGGTGGTGGCATCTATTATGAGACTCTTCGGATTATTGCTGGACCAAACCTTTTTCGACTGCCACACATGGCTTCTGGAGTTTATCTGGTGGCACTGCACGGCTTTAAGGATGGAGCACGCTGGATTGTGCAACAATAACGAGGGGTCTAGATGAGAAAATGTTGGTTGTTACTGATACTATTGATGTCGTCCCTGCTGGCATGGGGACAGACGGTGGTTTTCTCGCACGAGAGCGGCTTCTATGCCGACACCTTCAGTCTGACGATGCAGCAGGTCCCGGCCGATTCCACGCTCACCATACACTATACCTTCAACGGCAACGCCCCTACGGAGTGCGACGCACAATACAGTGGGCCGATAAGGCTCTCCCCCGAGTGCTATTCGCGCTCAGGCATCTACCGGGTGCCGACGGTGCCGGAAGACCGATGGTTCCAGCCCGAGAGGGTGGAACGCATCATCGTGGTGCGGGCGGCATTGTATGACACCAATGGCTATCGCCGCTCGCCGGTGACGACACACTCGTACCTGATAGATAGCCTGTTGGGACGCCGTATCAGCCTCCCAGTGGTGTCGCTCTGCACCGACTCACTGAGCCTTTTCGACCACGACACAGGTCTGTTTATTCCGGGATGGTATCACAATCCGCACTTTGCCTACAGTACGGGCAACTATTTCCAGCGCGGACGTCACTGGGAGCGCGATGCAGCCTTTGCCTATCTGGATCCTGACGGGGGAAAGTTGTTGCAGGACTGTGGTCTGCGGGTGCATGGCAACAGCCAGCGGGTGCTGGTGCAGAAGGGGTTGTCTCTTTATGCACGCCGCGAATATGGAGCTAGGGATTTTCGCTATCCTTTCTTCGACCAGCGCTCGCGCGGCAGCTACCGCCGTCTGGTACTGCGGCCTTGGTCCACCTCGTGGAGCAGCGCGGGCATCGAGGACTGGCTCTGCCAGCATCTGGCCGATTCGCTGCGTGTCGACAATCTGGCCACACGGCCTGTGGTGCTTTTCATCAACGGCGAATACTGGGGCATCTATTTCCTCGAAGAGAAGGCCGACGAGCATTACGTGGAGGAACGGCATGGCATTCCCGACAAGGAGGTGGACTTGCTGGCCTATTGGGGTGGCGAGGTGGAGAACGGCAACGCGGCACGTTGGGACACGCTCTTCCAATGGCTGGAAAAAGCCAACCTACAGAAGGAGCGAGACTACGCCTACCTTGCCTCGCAAGTGGATGTCGACGCCTTGATGGACTACATGATGCTGCAAATCCTCATTCTCAACGACGACTGGCCTGTGAGCAATGCGCGCCAGTGGGCTCCCCTCAACGGCAAGTGGCGCTGGATATTCTTCGACGGTGATGGGGCCCTGTCGATGTTTACCGACCGCTCCCTCATCCTTGATTATATGACGTACAACCTCGTTGTCCCCAACCGTCACACCTCACTACAGTCCACGTTGCTGTTTCGTCGCCTCTTGGCGAACAAGCAATTCCTCGAGCGCTCGATGGCCCGGCTGCGCGAGATTGCCAATACCCAGTTCACCTATCGCCGTTCCTCAGCCTTGTTGAACGACATCGTAAAGCAGGTGGAAAACGAGGTCCCGTATCAGATTAGGCGTTTTGACAAGCCGTCATCAATGGTGCGGTGGCGGATAGCCGTCGAGACGATAGACGACTTTCTGCGTACCGAACCCGAGGCCATGGTGAACGAGTACGCACAATATTTCAACCTTTCGGTGCCACAGAGCGACAATTTCGTCGTGTATGACCTCTATGGGCGCCAAGTGTTGTCCTCGGAGAGCCGCGAAGAGATGCTACAGGTCTTGCCCCAGGGCATCTACTTCTTGCGCATGGACAGTGGGGAAATAAAGAAGATGGAAATCAAAGACTAAGTAATATGAAGATAGTGATTCAAAGGGTTCTGACGGCATCAGTTGACATCGCAGGCCAACGCAAGAGTGAGATAGGCGAAGGTATGCTGATTCTGGTGGGTGTCTGCGACGAGGACACTGACGAGGATATCGAGTATCTTTGCCAGAAGGTGGTGAAGTTGCGCATCTTCGACGACAGCGAAGGCGTGATGAACCTGCCCATCACCGACATCAAGGGCAGCGGCATCCTCGTGGTGAGCCAGTTCACCCTCATGGCTTCCACCAAGAAGGGCAACCGGCCGAGTTATATCCATGCTTCGCGGCCCGAATTTGCCGTGCCGATGTACGAGAAGTTTATCGCCCGCATAGGCGAACTCTTCGGCAAAGAGATACAGACGGGGGAGTTTGGGGCCGACATGCAGGTGGCACTCGTCAACGACGGCCCCGTCACCATCCTTATGGATTCCAAACAGCGCTGATCCAGCGGTGTTTACCTCGGAAGTCGTCATGGACGGTGGGTGCTAGCCCAGCGGCTTTTATCACCTCGCAGGTCTCGTCGGCAAGGGCTTCGTTGATTTCCACCACCAGGAGGCCATCTTTGTCCAAATGATGTTTGGCAATGGCAGCTATGGCCCGGTAGAAGCGCAGCGGGTCGTCGTCGGGCACGAAGAGAGCCAACTCAGGGTCGTAGTCGAGGACGTTGCGCTGCATCTGCGCCCGCTCGCTCTCCATCACATAGGGCGGATTACTCACAATAAGCCCATAAAACCCATCAACCCCATTCAACCCATTAATATCATTCAGCACATTCCCCTGCAGGAAACGCACCTCTACGTCATTGCTTTGGGCGTTCTTTTGCGCTATCTTCAACGCTGCGGACGAGATATCCACTGCTGTCACATCGGCCTGCGGGAAGGCTTTCTTTAGGGCGATGGCGATGCAGCCACTACCGGTACAGAGGTCTATCAGCTTCGGCCGTCCTTCGGTGTTCCTCCGTCCTAGCTCCGATGTTCCTCCGATGTTCCTCCGATTGAGTTTCGGTTGAGTTTCGATTGAGTTTCGGTTGACTTCCGATTCTCCATAAGACATATATGAAGTAATCCAGTCTACTATTTCCTCTGTCTCGGACCGTGGTATCAGCACGTCGGGACTCACCACAATGCGGCAGCCGCAGAAGTCGGTATAACCTATGATATGCTGGATGGGACGGTATTGTTTCAAGTCTTCCAGCGCCCAATGGAACCGTAGCAGGTCGCTCTGGTCAATGGTCTGCTCCTTGGAGGTCAGTAGCCGCACTTTGCCCCAACCGAGGAAGGCCTCGAAGAGCATGGTTAGGAACGCCCCCACCTCGCCGCTGCCATACACGCCGTCCAGCTCCTCATGATAGAGGAGGAGGATGTCGCGCACGCAATTTGAACGGAAGCGAAGGTTACGAGTATTCATGCCCATTCTGTTTATTAAAGCCATTAACCCTATTTTCTTCCAAAATCTGCTGGAATCTCGCCCCAGTGGTCGGTATCCCATTTGCGAATCTCAGTAGTATAGCTATTGGTGCGCAGCCAGTTCTCGGCGCGGTGGATATAGTCCCACAGCTCGGCAGTCGAGGCGTTCTCAGGCAACTTGCTTTTGCACACCTTCTGTCGCACCCACGAGATGGCGTTGACGCTGTCGCTGTAAATAATCTGGTTTAGATGATGCTTCTTCAGGTAGCTCAAACCATGAACAATAGCGAGGAACTCGCCGATGTTGTTGGTGCCTTTCTCAGCTCGGTAGTGGAAGACGCGCGTTCGGGTGGGAATGTAGATGCCCTGATATTCCATCACTCCGGGATTACCGCTGCAGGCCGCATCGACGGCCAACGCGTCGAGTACCGGAACACCTCCTGGGAGCGCCGACGTCCCCGTCTGCAAGACAGTCATACCATTCTCGTCGATGGTGAGAATCGGAGTATTCTGATTACTCTGATTACTCGGAGTATTTCGAATCACTACGCTGCTGTACGGCAGCTTGCTCGCCGCCTCGGCCTCCGCTAGAGAGTCGAAGCCCTTGTACTGTGCCCCTTTCACCCCTGCGACCTGTTCCTTGCACTCGTCCCAGTCAGTGTAGATGCCGGGCTTCTTGCCCTGCCACACCACGTAGTATTTCTGCTTCTTCGCCATCGCTCTCAAAAACGTAAAAAAAATATATTTATTGCCCGCCATCGATTGTTTTTGAAAATGGGGACAAACTTTCCTAACAACTGTTAATTTTGACACTTCGCCTCCCTTTTATCACCCTATCATCACCTACTATGGTAGGAGTTGGTAGGGTTTTCATAAGGTCAAAGTATTAGTTTGGTGTCTATGGAAAAAGTTAAAAAGGAGAATAAATGTGTTCCGGTATCGTTATTGCCATAAATGCTGGAATTTGATACACGAAAAGAACATCTGCGAGTAGCAGAAGGAGGTGCGCAAGCGCCTCGCCGACATGGGCATTACCCGCATCGACCGATTCATCTACCGGACAATAAACAACGATAAATAGCGTTATATTATCATGACACACGGAAGGAACATCTGCAAGCAGTTGAAGGAGGTGCGGAAACGCATCGCCGAGGAGAATGATATCCCTTTAAAAATAGAGGAATGTACCTTCAAGGGTGAGTGCCGGGGCACCTGCCCACGGTGCGAGGCAGAGGTTCGGTATCTGGAGAACGCATTGGCCGAGAGGCTGCGCATCGGCAAGGTGGCCACCGTCGCAGGCATCGCGCTAGGTCTGGCCACCACCGCACAGGCTCAGGCTCCGCAGACCGACGTGGTGCCGTTGCAGGACACCACCAAAGTCCACAAGGCTGAATGTCTCGGTACCCTGAAAGGTATGGTGTTCGACATCAAGACCAACGAGCCGTTGCCGTTCTGCAATGTTGTCCTGATACAAGACGGAAAGCAGATACTTGTAGGAACGACCGACTTCGACGGACGATATACCCTCAAGCCGATACCCTTCGGCGACTACACGTTGTGTATCAAAACGCCCGAGAGGAAACAACCGTTCGAGCAAGGGATTACCGTCAACAAGACGGGCTTCACCGTGATGGATGTCGGCATGGATTTGGACAGCGCCGTCATCATCGATGGTGGGAAAAGGCCTGTGATTGATATAGGGATGCCCTCTTCTGTGGAGGAGATAATCGAGCAAATGGCGCCAGGAGGAAAGGTGAATGTGCCCAGAGATGTCCCGGGCGAGATACAGGTGAAGCTCCCCGGTACGCCGGCCAACCAGCCCACTCCCAAGAAGCAGCCGATTTTCTACGAGGATAAAGAGCAACAGGGAGCGCGGGTGAAAGTGCTCTCCATCGCCGCTCTTGCATTGGGGCTGGCAGCCAGCACAGCACAGGCCGCTGAGACGTATCCTGCCGTGCTGTCCGAGGTACCGCCCATCGTCAAGGAGGCTGTGCATGTGGCCGATAGCGTCACGATAAAGGGTACGGTGGTGGATTCCAAGACGGACGATCCGCTTCCGTTTGTCAATGTCATCATCACCGACAGCAACGGCACGGTAACCGGCACTGCGACCGACTTCGACGGAAACTTTGCCGTGAAGGTGGTCAAGGGTAGTTACACCATCACGTTCTCTGCTCTGGGCTACGCAAAATACGTGATGCTGGAGGATAAATACCAAAAGAACTGTACGCTGCCGCCGATTAAACTTGTGGGCACAGCGATGTTGCTGGGCGAGATACCAGTTTTCGACCCTAATCTTCATCCGGTCCTTGAAATCGACCCCTATGGCTCATCGCAATACTTGGAGCGTGAGGGAGTGAAGGTCATCGTAAGGTAATAGATACAAATGTACTTATGACACATGGGAAGAATATCTGTAAGCAGTTAAAACAAGTGCGGAAACGTATCGCCGAGGAAAATGATATTCCTTTGGAGATAAAAGAGTGCACCTACAAGGGAGAGTGTCGTGGTACTTGTCCGCGGTGTGAAGCTGAGGTGCGGTATCTGGAGAACGCGCTGGCCGACCGTCTGCGCATCGGCAAAGTGGCCACCGTCGCTGGCCTCGCCCTGGGTCTCGCCTCATGCGGCAACGGACCTTCGTCGCCCCAAGGCAGCAAGACACAGCTCACCATCGACACCACTCCTGCCAACGTTGACACCACCCATACGGCCGACAGCGCCCAGCCCGTGTGGCGCGAACCGGAGCTCCCTGACGACATCTACCTTGGTGGTTTTACAGTGCATGATGTCAATGATACGTTGCCTATCGAGGCTGTAATTCCGAATGATGGCGAGCTGGTAGAGGGTGAAATAGATAATGACTTTCTTTTCGTACAAGTTGATGAAGACCCCGAGTTCCCTGGTGGGGAGAAAGCCATGTATAAGTTTATTGAGGACAACATGCAGTACCCGCGGCTGGCGGCAGAGAACGGTATCAGTGGCAAGGTGTATGTCACCTTCGGCATAGACACCGATGGTACAGTACTGAAACCTCGCCTCCTCCGTGACATCGGCTGTGGCTGTGGTGCCGAGGCAATACGTGTCGTGAATCTGATGCCCAAATGGAAGCCCGGAAAACTGAAGGGCAAGCCAGTACGAGTGCAGTACAACTTGCCTGTTGTTTTTGACAAGAAATATTGCATCCCACTTATCGAAGGGCAGGCCCCAGTGCAGGGAATGCCCATCCAGAACGTGGAAGGTCCGGATTTGATTGGTCCGAACGGTTCTACACAAGAAATGGAGGTCGAGGGCGTGAAAGTCATCGTACGTTAGCGTCCTCTGGGGACTAAAAAGAAAGGGCAATCCTTGTGGATTGCCCTCTATTTGTGTATGTACCTGTCGGCTTAGGCACCAAGTTCGAGGCGCTTGAAGCCGGTGCACTTCAGATCCTTGTCGGCCTTGGCGATGAAGTCTTTGACTTTCACCTTGGCTTCCATGATGTACTCCTGCTCCATGAGGGTGTTCTCCTGGAAGTACTTGTTCAGACGGCCGTTGGCAATCTGGTTGATCTGCTGCTCGCTGAGCTGGGCGGCCTTCTCGGCAGCGACCTGCTCTTTGATCTGGCGGGCCTGGTTGACCTGTTCCTCGGTGATCCAGCCTTTGCCCATGTTGGAGGCCATGTGCTCCTCGCTGTCGACGTGGGCGGGGTTGATACCGGCCTTCTTGAGGGCGGCGTCGACGGCCTTACCGATGAGCTCCTCTTTGGTCTTCTCGACGGCCACGCGGAACTCCTGGTCCTTAATCTCCTGGGGCACGCTCTCGGCGTCGAGGGCCACGGGACGCATGGCGACGACCTGCATGGCGATGTCGTGACCGACCTGGTCGTAACCGGCCTTGTTCAGTCCGACGATGGAAGCCATACGGTTGCCCGGATGGATGTAGGAGTAGACCTTCTCGGCCTCGATGGTCTCGAAGTGAGCAAGCTCGATCTTCTCGCCAATCTTGGCAATCTGGTCGGTGATGGCGTCAGCAACCTTGCTGCCGTTGAGATCCATGTCCATGACCTGCTCTTTGGTGGTGAGGTGCTTGGCCATAGCGGCATCGAGGATGGAGGTGGTGAACTCGACGAAGCCAGCGTTGGTGGCCACGAAGTCGGTCTCGCAGCTCACCATGATGATGGCGCCGAAGTTGCCGGTGGTCTTGGCGAGGACGCAGCCTTCGTTAGCGTCGCGGTCGGCGCGCTTGGCGGCCATCTTCTGGCCTTTCTGACGGAGCAGCTCGATAGCTTTCTGCATGTCGCCGTCGGTCTCGACAAGGGCTTTCTTGCAGTCCATCATGCCGACGCCGGTGAGTTGGCGGAGTTCGTTAACCTGTGAAGCGGTAATTGCCATATTGTGTTCCTTTCTTTTCTTTTAATGATTAATTATTGCAGGAAGCCCTAGGATTGCCTAGGAGGTCCTAGGGTTGTCCTAGAGCTTCCTATGTTTTATTTCTTATTCAGCTTTGGGAGCTTCTTCGGCCTCGGCCTTGGGAGCCTCCTCGTTCTTGCGAGGACGGCGGGCGCGGGTCTTCTTCTCCACAGGAGCCTCAGTAGCCTCGACGGGAGCCTCTTCCTCGGCTTGAGCGTCTTTGTCGAGCATACGCTCGTTCAGACCTTCCTGAATGGCCTCGCACATGTGCTTGAGGATAGCGGCAATCGACTTCGACGCATCATCGTTAGCGGGAATCGGGAAGTCGATAAGTTCGGGGTTGGTGTTGGTGTCCACGAGGGCGAAGGTGGGGATGTTCAGGCGACGTGCCTCGGCGACGGCAATGTGCTCCTTGTTGATGTCGATGACAAACAGGGCGCTGGGCAGACGGGTGAGGTCGGCGATGGAACCGAGGTTCTTGTCGAGTTTGGCACGCTCGCGCTGCACCTGGAGGCGCTCACGCTTGCTGATATTGTTGAAATCCTTGTCGTGCATCAGAGCATCGAGGCTGTTCATCTTCTTGACAGCCTTGCGGATGGTTTGGAAGTTGGTGAGCATACCGCCCGGCCAACGCTCGGTGACGAAGGGCATATCCACGCTCTTGGCCATCTCGGCGACCACTTCCTTGGCCTGCTTTTTGGTGGCCACGAAGAGGACCTTCTTGCCGCTCTTGGCCATCTGCTTCAGTGCAGCGGCGGCCTCGTCGGCTTTGGCGATGGTCTTCTGGAGGTCGATGACGTGAATGCCGTTGTGCTCCTTGAAGATATAAGGAGCCATTTTGGGATTCCATTTACGCTTGAGGTGGCCAAAGTGGCAACCAGCCTCGAGCAGTTCTTCGAATTTGAGTTCGTTCATGTTTGTTTACTTTCCTTTTTTGTTGTTAAACTTTTGCCAACTGTCCGTGAGTCCTTCAGGCTGCATTTAGTGGCCTTTCTATGCGGCTCGCTGTGTCAATGCAGCGGAGCATTCGGGCAGTTTGGATACTAAACTTTCTGTATGTTGCCGTGGCACGGCTACATACTGGACAATCTTAACGCTTGCTGAACTGGAAGCGCTTACGGGCCTTGGGTTGACCAGCTTTCTTACGCTCGACCATACGCGGGTCACGCATCAGGAAGCCTTCCTTCTTCAGGGCGGGACGATCCTCGATGTTGTTCTCGCAGAGGGCGCGGGCGATAGCCATACGCAGTGCCTGAGCCTGACCGGTGATGCCGCCACCGTCGAGGTTGGCTTTGACATCCCATTTGCCTTCGGCGTTAGCCACGGCGAAAGCCTGGTTCACAATGTACTGTAGCGGACCGGTGGGGAAATATTCCTTGTAGTCGCGGCCGTTGACCTTGATTTCGCCATTGCCGAGGGTCATATAGACGCGGGCCACGGCGGTCTTTCTTCTACCAATGGTGTTGATAACTTCTGCCATATCTTATTCTTATCTTACTTCGTTAATATTGATGGCTTTGGGGTTCTGACCCTGATGGGGATGCTCGCTGCCGGCATAGATGTAGAGGTTGCGGTAGAGAGCAGCACCGAGACGGTTCTTCGGAAGCATGCCCTTGATGGCGTGCTCGAGGATACGCTCAGGGTGGATGGCGCGCACCTTGGCAGGGGTGGTCTCACGCTGGCCGCCGGGATAACCGGTGTAGCGCTGATAGATTTTGTCAGTCTCCTTCTTGCCGCTGAAGACAACCTTCTCGGCATTGATGATGATGACATTGTCGCCGCAGTCGACGTGCGGGGTGAAGCAGGGCTTGGTCTTGCCACGCAGAATGTTGGCAACGCGGGTGGCCAGGCGACCTACGGTCTGTCCTTCGGCATCAACCAGCACCCATTCCTTCTGGACGGTCTGCTTGTTGGCTGATACGGTTTTGTAACTTAACGTACTCATTTTTTTATTTTACTAACGATGATGTTTTTTTAGTTTTCGCTGTTAATTTCTCCGCCAATTATTACGTATTTTGACCGCTGACGGATAATTGGTCTACATACGTAGCAATCTGAAAAAGTGCAACTTGAACGGGTAGACAAGGTGCAACTTCCCCATTTTTGGAGAGTGCAAAGTTACGAACATTTTTTCAACCGGCAAAATATTTTTTGATTTTTTTACTTTTGACGACAATTTGTTCCATGAAGGCTAGGTATGTTGCACCTTCATGGACTGCGTCAGCGACCTTCCTGCACCCTGTCATCTCCTACCAAAGTAAGGGATGGGTAGGGGGTGGGTAGGAGTTGGTAAAGAGTTGGGTAAGACTTGATGGGTGGATGGTGTTGAATGTCAGGTAAATAGGCTGGTGATCTATTCGGGGTTCCGAAAGATTTTTTGCGTTTCTTGCAGAAGGGATTGATTTCTTATGCTAAGTTCCTGGCGCACAGATAACTAGCTTTCCTGTTGCCAACCGTGGTGGCGATGATAAAGAGGTCACCTCCTTCTTTGAGGCCCAGCTGGTGTTGCAGCGCTGATGCCTCTACGGGATAGTTGCGGGTTACCACATGCGCTTTGCCGCCGGGAATGGCAGATGATACTTCTTTGCGACTGATTTTCATCTCTTTCAATACTTCAAACACTCGGCCTGGAAAGTTGATGACCCGCTCGTTGGAGGTGTAGAGGTGGGTGTTGCGCCCCAGTTGCGCCAAGTGGTAACGTTGGCTGATGAGCTTGAAGGGGCCGGCTTTCATTAGTGTGGCATCGGGTTCATAGAGATAACGACCTACGGATTGACCATAGTGTCCTTCGGCAGCAGTCTCCTCGCTGCGCGAGAAAGAAAAGTTTCCGCAAGTGATTCGCGGCTCGCCTGCCGGTTCGCCGCAGATGAACAGCACCTCTTTGCACTCGCCTTTCACCCCAACGATATGCACACTGATCACGTTTCCGAGTTGTTGTACGGCAAGGTCGATGTCAATCATGGGGCTGGCCTTGACCATGAGCTGTTGACAGTGGGATTGTAGTAGTTTTCTGTGCTCGAGGATATTGGGCGTGCAGTCCTCGAAGGCGGCTACCTTGCGTCCCGCGGCGCTTCGGCGTGCGGGGTCGATGAAAATCAGGTTGAAATGGCCTGCAGTTGACAGCCACTCCATGCTGTCGGCGCAGTGGACGCAGACGTTGGTTATGCCGAGGACCTTGAGATTTTGTTCCATCAAGGCGCAGAGCTGTGGGTCGCGTTCCACATAGTCTATCAGGACGGGGCTGGCAGGATGTCGGTGTTCGATTTCGGCGAAAGCCAGGGTGTCGATACCCATGCCGCCTGTCAGGTCGGCAATGGAGAAAGGTGAAACAAGCGAGGCCTTGTAGTGGGCTGTCTCCTCTGACGATGCTTGCTCGCGGTTGAGTCTTGGCGGGTAGACAAACTCTTCGCATTCCGACAGAGAAGGCCACTTCTCGCGAGCCGTCCGAAGCCCCTCGATTTGCTGCACCGCTGCGGACATATCAATAGAAGGATACCGCGTGGCACTCAGCAGCAGCCTCGCGGTATCCTCGTCCTTATGGGCGTTTACGAAATTAATAAACTCCCTGGTCATGCAGTTTCTGCAGGCGTGCGACGACCATCGGTCGGTCTTCCTTGTAGGTGACGCCAAACCACTGGGCCGTGGTCTTGAGGACGGTCATTGTGGCGTAGCCGCTATGGATGAAGGTGTTCACCGCGAAGGGAATGTAGTATTCGCTCTTCAGTTCGTTGCCATGCTCTTTCAAGAAGTCCACGAAGAGCTCCTCGCTCTTTTCGAAATAGTCGGGTGTGAAGCCGAAGAGGTTCATGCTCACGGTAGCATCGGCGGCCAGGGGATGCATACTGCCGTCGGTATCTTTGAACTCGATACCGTTGGCAGTACGGCCTATTGAAGTGCGCTCTGTCATGCCGATGAGGAGGCCGTTGGCCGAGGTCTCGCAGACGCCGCGGCTCACGGTGCCGTTTTCGCTCAGGGTGTTCTCCAGACGGTAGCCCACCATGCAGTATTTGCCTTTGGTACCGTCGAGGGTCATCAGGTGTTTTGCCATTACCTCAAAGGCATCGCGGCCGTAGAAGTCGTCGGCGTTGATGATGGCGAAAGGTTCGTGGATGGCCTCCTTTGCCATGAGGATGGCGTGGTTGGTGCCCCAGGGTTTCTCTCTCCCTTCGGGGACACTGAAGCCTGCGGGAAGCTTGTCGAGCTCTTGGAAGACATACTCCACCGCGATGCGGTTGCCGAAGTGGTCGGCGTTGATGTGCTTCTTGAATTCCTCTTCAAACGAGTGGCGGATGACGAAAACCACCTTGCCGAAGCCGGCCCGGATGGCATCCTCGATGCTGTAGTCCATGATGATTTCGCCGTGGGGGCCTACGCCGTCCATCTGTTTCAGTCCGCCGTAGCGGCTGCCCATGCCGGCAGCCAGAACTAATAGTGTAGGTTTCATATTATCGCTTGTTTTTAAAAAAATCTTTTACCAATGCCGAGCATTCTTCGGCGCGCACGCCATTGGCCACCTCGGTCTTGGGGTGCAGCATGTTGCGTCCCAGACGCTCGAATCCCCGCTTCTCGTCGCTGGCACCGTAGACGATGCGTGCCAGCTGGCTCCATCCCAGAGCTCCGGCGCACATCACGCAGGGCTCTAAGGTGACGAAGAGGGTGCAGCCTGTGAGATATTTAGCCCCCAGATGCTCGGCCGCAGCCGTGATGGCTAGCATCTCGGCGTGTGCCGTAACGTCGTGCAGCATCTCTGTCTGGTTATGGGCACGGGCAATGATGGTGTCGTTGCATACCACTACTGCGCCTACCGGTATTTCGCCGTTGGCTTCGGCCTTGCGTGCTTCGCGCAGCGCTTCGCCCATAAAGTAGTCGTCGTCAGGTGCTAGAATTCCCATTAGTCGTGTTCAAATATTTCGGTGTCCAACTTCTCGAAATGGGTGGTGCTGCTCATGATGGTCAGCACGCCACCGCGCATAAAGCTCTCTAATGATGGTAGGATGCCTGTACTGAGGGGCTGATATTCGTGGATGCTCTTCCAGTCGATATGACCTTCTCGCCGTGGAGCGTAGCCGTCTTCGCGGTTGTCGGTCTCGAAGATAAGGGTCAGCAGACCACTCTCGGGCTCGAACATATAATAGCGTTCGTACATCGCTGGGCAGCTGACTTTCACCACCAGCAGAGGCTCGCCCTTGAGGGTGGTGGTGCCGTTCCACGACAGCATGGCACCCTTGTTGCGCCAGTCGTACAATGGTCCGCGGAAGTCGTAACCCTGCAAACGATCATGGAACTCCTCAAGTTTGATGCTCTCCCAGCCCTTGTCGGCAGGTACATACTTTCGGAAGCGGTCCTTCCCGTTGCTGACCAACCCCGTCTCCAGTTCGCCGTGGTTCCAAACCTCGACGCGGAACATGTTTGGTGTGGCATACCAGCGGCGCATCCAAATGGTGTCTTTTTCGCCGTAGAAGGTGATGGCAGTCTCCATCACCAGCAGGCTGTCCTGAGGCAGGCCATCAATGTTGAGCATCTGCAAGTATCGCTCCACCACCACTTTGGCCGAGTCGCTCAGTACATCCTGATGATTCTGCGCCTGCACTGTCAGCGGCAGTAGCAAGAAAAGCAAAGCCAGTTTTTTCATATCTAAAGATTCTATTTGTTGAACGGGAACGTCAAGGTTTCCGCCTTCTCCTTTTTTGTGATTTTTATTGTCACGGTCATCCCTAACTGCCGTGCCAGTTCTGTGACGCGTCGCTCGACGTCGTCGCTTTCCAGAATGGCCTGCAGGTCGGTGAAGGTTATTCTTCTCTGTGCCAGTCGGCTCAAGTCGTCGTAGTTGCCCTGTTGGTAGCGATTGAGCATCGGCACACGCACCCATATCGAGTCTGTTGTGGCCATGGCGCGTCCCAACTCGATGAATTTGTTTACACTGCACCAGATCACCCGGTCCTTGTCCGTTCTCACCTGTCCGCTCACGCTCATGCCATCCACCATGCCGGTGAAGGTCATCACCGTGTAGTCGTGACGCTCTGTCTGCGAGGGGGTAGGGGAGACACCCTGTGTGCTGCGGCAGCCCACCGTGGTCAATGCCAGCATGGCGACACATAGGAGTATCCTGAATGTCTTCATTTCTTGATGGCTTTGAAGTGGTTCTGCAGAGTCTCGCTCTTGGGGTCGAGCTTCACGGCTTTCTCCATGTAGGGCAACGCCTCTTTGTCGCGCCCCATCAGGTGGAGAATCCATGCGTAGGTGTCAAGGTTGTTGGCATTGTCGGGTTGCGCCTCGATGGTGCGACGGCTCATGCGTTCGGCTTTTTCAAGCTCGGTGTTTTGCTCCGAGAGATAGTAGGCGTAATTATTGAGGGTCGCCATGTCGTCGGGTTGCAATGCAAGGCTGCGGTCGAAGCTTTTCCAGGCTTTGTCATACTCGCCTATCCGGTAGTAGGCCTCGCCCATCAGGCTGTAGGTCTCGGCTTCGAGGTAGCCTTTGGTGAAACCCCACCGCTCGGCGGCCTGGAGTTCCTTGAGGGCTTCGTCATAGTGTTCTTGTTTCAAAGCGCTTTGTGCCAGCAGGAAATGTGGCAGTGTGTGGACTGGGAAGAGCTGTGCTGCGCGACGGGCATGGCTTTCAATGCGTTCGTTGTCGGCATTGCTGCTGGCAAGGCTTATCAGCAGCAGTTCCCACACTTCGTACATGCTGCTGTCGCGCTGCAGGGCTATTTCGAGCTGCCGTGTGGCCTCGACGTAACGTCCCTGGTTGAAGAGCACGTTGCCGTAGAAGGCTGCAAACTCGGCGCTGTCTTTGCAACCAGCCATGGCCTTGTCCATCAAGCGGAATGTGGTGGCTTTGCGCGAACCGAAAAACTCTTCGTCGGTATAGAACGAGCCTAGGATCTGCAGTTTGCTTTTGGCGTCAAGCTCAGGATTGTCGAAGGCGCGTAGCATCTCGCTGTCGGCCTCCGCAGGATGGCTCGTGGTTTTGTAGTATTCGGCCAGCTGGATGTGGATGTAGGGGTCGCTGGGGTCGGCCTTGAGAATTCGGTCATAATAGGTTTTGGCCTTTGCGTAGTGTTTCTGTTGCATGTGGCTTTCCGCGAGGATGGCCTGGTAGCGTTTTTCGTGTGGCATGGCCTCGGCCAGGGCTTCGACCTCCTTCATGGCCTTGTCCTGTTTGCCGGCGGCATTCCACAATTTCTGCTTCTGTAGCGAAATGGGCTCGGTGATGCCTATCTTCTTCTCCACACGGTTCAGCACTTCCACGGCTTTCGGCAAGTCGCCGGCGGCGATATAGGCGTTGGAGAGTTCGTAGTAGTATTCCAGCACTTCGGGATGCCCCTTGACGATGGCCTCCCAGTTGGAAGTCAGTCCTTTGGTGTTCCCCTTCATCTGCTGGCATTGCGCCAGCGAGAGGCGGTACCACACGTTGTCGCCGTTGAGACGCACGGCGCGTTGGGCGCAGGCTTCGGCGCTGTCGGCCCATCCGCGGGCGGCCAGCAACTGGCTCATGCCATACCATGCAGCAGCACACCCGGGATATTTTTCTGTGGTGCGGGCGTAGGCGGCAAGTGCCTCGCCGGTACGGCCGCTCTCTTGGAGCGACAGGGCGTCGATGAGCATGCCGTCGGCAGCCAGTTCCTCCTCGGTCACCTCCTTGATAGGGGGGCGCTCATAGCGTCCGCGCTCCGCCGTGGCAGCTCTTTTTCCGCCGCTGCAGCTCCACAACACCGCTGCCACCAGCATGCACAGAATGATAGTTCCCTTTTTATATATATACATTATGTTATTATTAACAGTGGCTATATCTTCTTTGGTTTATAGGGTCATTAGTATCAATAAAAACTCAAAAAAACGTCTTTTATTGTGTCAGAAAAACGCAAAAAACGCCCTGGGGGGCAACTGGCTGATAACCACCAACCAACACCCTATCAACTCCTAACCAACTCCTACCATGGTAGGAGTTGGTAGGGTGTTGGTAGGTAGATGATAGGGGGAGGGTGTCAATCTGCCATTATTCAAGTCTTCACGATGGTTAAAAAATACAAAAAATGTTGTTGAGTCAGAAAAAAGTGCTATATTTGCACCGTGAAATATAGTGTAGAATAGTGTAGTATATTGATTTATTGCGGTGTGTTAGAGTATGTTGTAGATAGAGAAGATAGTGGAAATATTGGAATTGAAATAGAAAACAAATTAAATTTATTCATCAAAAATCAAACAACAATGAAAAAAGCATTAATGGTTTTGGGTTTTGCATTGTGCGCCACTTTTGCCTTTGCACAAACCAATGTGGTTTCCACCGACCGTGGATCCTTCAAGGCTCAGAAGCCTAATCTGAGCGAGTTGAAGAAGGCTTCTGTCGACTACAAGGCTTCCGTCTTTACCAAGGATGGAGAAATGTTCGACACCGTCTTTACTTTCGCCGACCTCACTGGCATCACCCCCGGCCTTATCCGTCAGGATGACGTCATCAAGTTCGACGGCCGTGACAGCGTCTTCCACACCAATTATAATACCGTGCCCACCAGAAATTACACATGGTGTGCTTGGAAGAGCTTCTCAAGTTCTACCGATTTGGCTAACCGTTCCGCCTCTGAGTATCCCAACAACGATCAGTGGTTCTCAAACAACGGCTACTTCGCCGAATTTTTTGACGGCGCTTTCGTCGGATTTGTTTACGACGAGGCTCAGGGTGCCCGTAGCGTGGGTTTTGTCAATGCCTACTGCGAATTTCCTACCAAACCCCGCACACTTGCTGCCGGTGCCAGCAAGATGATTGCGGTTTCCTTTACCCAAATTTACTATAAGTACTACGATCAGTGCTTTATTGATTACAAGATTGGCAATGACTGGTATGCCCGTGAGGTCAACGTCATGGGTGTCGATTGCGATATCAATAGCTGGGGCAGCCTCCATGTCCGTTATGTCATGCCCAACAATCTGGCCAACCAGACCGATGTCACGGTTCGTCTCCGTGTCTATTCCGCTCATTCGGGCAACTCTTACGGTAACATGTGGTTTGTTGGTAACCTCTCCATCCTTTCCGACAACCGCACTCACAGTTACGAAGCTAATACCTCTTCGACTTTCGACGGTTTCTATGGCATGATTCCTCAGGGCATGAACATTCCTCTGACCTATGGTGTTCATGTGCGTAACACCAACGTTAATGCCATCAACAATGCTACTATTTCTATCGCCAACGCCCCTGTCAACACCAGTGGTGACTGGACGAATGTTGCCACCAGCACTCCCTACAATATCCCTGCCGGCAATGTGGAGAAAGACTATAGACTCTACATCAATGAGCGTGGTTTCTTGGCCAACACTTCTCATGACGACGACACCACCTACAGCTGGGGAAAATATGCTTATTTGGAGAATCAGCCCAACTATGGACGTCAGCAGGAAGGCTATACGGGTGGTTATCAGGGACGTGGATTCAATACCGAGACCCTTGGTATGAACTTCTTCTCCATCAAGTTTGAAGGCGACAGTGCCGACTCTCAGATTCGTCGTACTCTCCGCGACTCCGTCCTCTACACTGTCACCGGCAACATGCAGTTTGACCCCGAAGATCCCACTACGGCAGGTCGTGTCAACGGTTACCGTTGGGCCCGCGAAAATGGTATCATTGGTAATGGTACCAGTTTCCACAATGCTTTTACTGATGATGGCTATTTGACTGATGCCGATCAGGATGGTCACGCCAACCAGCGTGGTTATCAGGTTATGACCCGCTTTATCACCGGTGATCAGATTCCCGAAGGTTATGTCTTCAAGGGTATTGAGTATATCCCCTCCACCAGCATTGATCCCGACCTTATGAAGGAATCTGCCATCTATCCTCTTATTTTTGAGAGTAATGGTGGTACAGACTGGACCGAGCTTTCTGTCGGTATCGACAACATGGCCTTTGAGGTGACTGATAAGGATGTTAGCAACCTGCCCTCCAGCTTTGCTCTGCCCAGCCCCAATGAGTCCAACTACAGCGCTCTTAATATTGAGTTTGGCGATGAGCCTGTCATCAAGAAGAATACTGCCTACTACTTCGGTTATGTGCTCGCCGGCAACTATACTTTCGAACTTGCTGCCCAGAGCAATAGATACAAATATGGCGACTCCACCTATTATTATAGTGGCAATGCTCAGACCAGACCCTACTATCGTCAGAACTATCCCATCTCGCCTCTCGACCTCCTTGTGTATGACCGTACTGGCTACACCAATCCTAACGATGCTTCGGATGTCCGTCACTGGATTTATGGTTGGAGTTGCGATGCTTTCCCCATGATTCGCCCCATCATTGGACCGGCCAAGGCTCGTGTCCCGGTCATTGTTACCTCTCCCTGCGATGTGAGGGCCGATGCCGAACATAGTGGCGATTCCATTGGTTATGTTGTTGAGCATAACAATACTGCCATTTGTGGCGAAGATGAGGACTGCGCTGCTGGCACCCGTCAGATTTTCGACGTCGTTCCTTTCGGCAAACTCTCTCACTCTGTTATTACCAATGTCTATGTCAATGGCGTTGAGCTTACTCCCGTTGATGAAGAATATACTCCTACCGAGCAGGATACCGTCCTCCTCTATGAAGGTCCCTACAATGTTATTGACACCTTCGATGCAAGCGGTGAAAATGTGATTCTTTATCGTAACTACTATCGTGTGGTCTTTTTCAACATTCCTGAGCGCAATGGTGGCTATGTCATCACTGCCGACTACGAGTGGCAGAGCTGGGATGTCTCCGGTATTGACCCTGTCTCTCCCGATGTGCGCTTCTCTGTGTCGCCCAATCCCGCCACTTCTGTTGTGAAGCTGAATGTCGCTGGTGTCAGCGGTATGGTGAACTGCAGCATCCTCGATATGAGCGGCCGTGTGATTTACAACCGCGAAATCAATGCCGAGGTTGAGAACACCATCAACGTTAGCAACTTCCCCGCTGGTGCCTACTTCGTTCGCATCACCAACAACACCTTCAGCAAGATCGAGAAACTTATTGTCAAGTAAGTTCCTCCGTGATAGTGCAAAAAAAAAGGCTCCCATTTGGGAGCCTTTTTTCTTTCCAGAATATCTTAGGAACCCTAGGATGTCCTGGTAATTTATAATACGTTTCCGAGTTGTTCTTTTATCTTCTCCAACTCGTCTTTCATCTCAACGACAATCTTCTGTATTCCGGCATGGTTGGCTTTGGAGCCGGTAGTATTGATTTCGCGCCCCATTTCTTGAGCCACGAAGCCCAGCTTTTTGCCACAGGTGGCCTCGTCGGCCATGGTTTGGCGAAAGTAGTCGATGTGTTTCTGCAGACGTACCTTTTCCTCGGTGATGTCGAGTTTTTCTAGATAGTAGATGAGTTCCTGCTCGAAACGGTTCTCGTCGATATCCTTGATGGCGGCATCGGCCATGTAGCGTTTGATACGCTCTTTGGCGGTGTCTATACGTTCGCTCTCGAGAGCGGGAATCTGGTTCAGTTTCTCCTCGATGAGGTCCACGTGCTTACGGAAGTCCACCTCGAGGACACTTCCCTCATGGCTGCGGAACTGGTCGCAAAGGTTGATGGCTTGCTGGAGGGCGGCACTGACCACGACCCATTGCTCATCATTGATTTCACTGTCGGCGGCACTGTTCCAGATGTCGCTCATGGCGGCAACGGTGTTGAAAAGGGTCGGGCGGTTATCCGCACAGTCGGCACCGAGGTTGGCGGCTAGGTCGACAAGCGACTGATAGCGGGTGGTGAGAAGCTCGCTATTGAAGGTCGCAGCAGCATTGTTGCCACTCTCTTCATTGAAAAGACATTCCACCTTGCCACGTTCCAATTGGCCCAGCATGGCGCGGATGTCAAGCTCACGCGAGCGATAGGCAGCGGGTGTCTTGACGATGAGGTCGAGTTGTTTGCTGTTGAGGGTTTTGATTTCGATGTTCAGTTTTTTGTCACCAATGGCACATTGTACCTTGGCATAGCCTGTCATTGATTTCATATGATGATTATTTTAATTTTTCGAATTCAGGGGTGGCATAGGTCTTCATGGTTCCGCAAGAGTCGTAAATGAAAAATACCGCTTGGGTGCCGGGACCTTTAGGATTTTGGGAAATGAACTCTTTCGCACGCTTGAGCCCCATAACCATGTAGGCTGTGGCCATGGCATCGGCTAGCCAGCATTCGTTCTCGACGACGGATACGCTGAGGAGTGAATGGGTGACGGGACGGCCTGTGGTGGGGTCGATGGTGTGGGAGTATTTTACACCGTCTTTCTCGTAGTATTTCCGATAGCTGCCCGAGGTGACTACGGAACGGTCTACGAGGGGGATGGCTGTTTCGACCACAGGCTCGCTGTAGCGATTCTCGGCAGGACGCTCAATGCCCACCGTCCAAGGTTTTCCGTTGGCCTTGTGGCCATGGGCAATTACTTCGCCTCCTATGTCGACAAGGTAGTTTTCAATACCTTGGCTGGCAAGAAACTTGGCTAGAAGATCGGAAGCGTAGCCTTGAGCAATGGCATTGAAGTCGAGTTCGGTGGCAGGGTCTTTCGACAGATGATGATTGTTAAGGGTGAGAGGGGCGTGAGAGGCCTGTAACATGGCGGCTAACTCAGTGCTATCGGGTTCGGTGCGATCTTTGAAGCTGAATCCCCATGACTGCACTATGCGACCCACACGACAGTTAAAGGCTCCGCCAGTGTAGTCCTCAATAAAGAGAGAGTTGGTGAGTAGGAAGTGTAGGATGTTGTCGAGACTGTCGGTGAGATTGGCGTTGATGTGCCGCAGCAGAGAACTCTCGACCCAGAGGGAGGCCGACTTGTCGAAGGCTGTGAGGATGGAGTCAATCTGTGGCTGAAAATTGCGCTGCAGTGAATCGTAGTACTGGACACTGTAGTAGGTGCCCTGCGCTTCTCCCATAAGGCGTACGGGCTCCTTTTGGTGACAGGAGACCGTAAGGATAGCAACGGTTGTCATCGTTACCAAAAAGCGTTCGGCACCATGGTGCCGAACGCTTCTGTTTTTATAAAATATATTCATTATTTATTGACAATGAATT
This sequence comes from uncultured Bacteroidales bacterium, assembly GCA_900318835.1. Taxonomy (GTDB): domain Bacteria; phylum Bacteroidota; class Bacteroidia; order Bacteroidales; family P3; genus Colimorpha. The sequence continues at coordinate 16,018 of ONLW01000019.1, read as the reverse complement.
TGCGGGTAGCTTGTTTGCCGTTGAGGGTGCGGACCTGCAGGGTATAGGTGCCGTTGGCCAAAGCGCCAAGGTTAAGTTGGGTGGCGTTGGCGTTGACGTCGCGGAGGACGATGACCTGCTGTCCAATGACGTTGTAGACGGTCACTTGGTTGATACCTTCGGCATTCTCGACATTGAGGATGCGACTGGCGGGGTTGGGGTAGAGATTGACGTTGAGGCCGTCGACATCATCTATACCTAAGGTGTAGGTGATGGTAATCCAGTTGTTGGCAATACAGCCCTTTCTGCTGGTGCTCTCAAGGCGGATGTCTGTGTTGGTGTTGACGGTGACACTCACGGAATCGCTGGTGCTGAAGGGAGTTGCCTCGTTGTTCTTGAACCATTTGTAGGTGTTGTGATCGTCAGGGTTGTCAGAAACCTTCAGAATGGCAGTGTTGGTGGAATCGGGGTTGAGATGCCAGTTGCCGACGATAGAGACTTCGGGGGTGTAGTTGATGGTGAGGTTTAAGCGGCCGATGGAGTCACATCCTTCGGCGTTTTTGACGCTATCGAGAATAACTTCCTTAGTGGTGGATGCTGTGTAGGTTTCGCCAGTGAAAGGCCAGAAGTAGCTATCGCAATAGGTGACATTATAGTTTTGGTAGGATTTGTGTTTAATGGTAACAATGACGCGGCCGATGGAATCGTAGCAGAAGTCTCCATAGCGGACGTGGCGGACGAGGGTTGTGTCGACGCTCTCGGTAAGGGTGCGCTCGATGTTGCTGAAGGAAAACTTATAGGCGTCGCAAGCAACGGCGGTGTCAATATAATCACGATTACGGATTTCGACAGTGTCGATGGTGAGTTTGAGAGTGTGGTAGGTGATGCAGCGCGTGGAATACTGGGTGGAGTAGAGGGGGATACCTGCGGTGTCGGCATCGTAAATACCACTTTCAGTGAATGTGGCGTGTTCTGTGGCACCGGCAATACCGGCGCGGGCGATGAAGGTATAGGTGTAGCTTTCGCAGCCTTGACCGATGATAGTGTCGTATTTGGCGGTGATTGCCAGGTTGAGATATTGGTTCTCTGTGCAGTTGCTAGAGGTGGTAGTGTGGGTGTAAATACCGGTGCTATCACAATTGATGGTCTGCCCATCGATGGTCCACCGATATTTACCACAGTTCTCGACATAAGTGGTATCGTGCTGGATGCTGTCGAAACTGGTGATGCGGATAGCCATGAGACTGTCGCAGTTGGCGACGTTTGTCTTGCCCATGCCGTAAATGACGGAGTCAACATCCTCAAAGGAGTATGTGTTGCCTAGCCATGTAATGCGGCAACCTCCCATGGTATCTTGGACAACGACGGAAGCGGTGTCGCGCATGCTGTTAACAATGGTGAGGTGGATTCCTTGTACGTGACAATCGGTAGTGGCCGTGGCGGCGTCGAGATGGAAGAAGTCTCCGGAAGTCTTCAGCGCGTTGCTGTGGAAGATAAGACTGTCGCAGGCAACACCGGTGGTCCATGTCGTGTCGGGACCATTCAGGACAACCTGAATCTTTACAATACTGTCGCACTGACCTGTGATTTTGATGGTGTCAAAATATTCACCGGGGGTTTCCCATGTTTTTCCATTCCAGGAGGCGAAACAGTTTCCGGTAATTTGGCGTGCGTCGAGGGTGTCATAGTTGTTGGAGCGCACGGTGAGATTAAGCACATAGGTGTGAATGCTGTCGCTGGGTTTCTGGTACATGACAGTGGTGTCGCGATAGTACACGATACTGTCAATGGTCCACAAGAATTCGCTGCAGACCGTAGTGTCAGTGATTACTAAACTGCCGGCTTTGTTTTGACCGAAAGCCATAGGCATGCATGCAATAGCCAATAACAGACTGAATAATGCTTTTTTCATCTTGTTAGTTTGTATTTATTATTATTTTTATTCTTTGTTAAAATATATAATCTTTTGTTATATAGTTTATTGTGCCAACGGGAATGTGAACTCTGCCGTTAAGAACAACATGCAAAGATAACACTTTTTTTCGGAATGAACGGATTTTTGTTGAAAAAAAACTGCTTTTTTTAAGATTTTAACACCAGTTCGACAATGTTCTCTACATGTTGAGTGTGGGGAAACATGTCGACAGGCTGTATGCGACGCACTTCATAGTGGGTATTGAGCAATTGGAGATCGCGCGCTTGGGTGGCGGGGTTGCAACTGACGTAAACAATCTTGCGCGGAGCAGTGGTAAGAAGTTGTGCTATGACTTTTTCATGCATGCCAGCACGTGGGGGGTCGGTGACCACCACGTCGGGGCGACCATTGGCAGCGATGAATTCATCGGTGAGCACCTGCGCCATATCGCCGGCATAAAAACGGGTGTTGCCAAAGCCATTGAGGCGGGCATTGACTTTGGCGTCGGCGATGGCCTCTTCGACATATTCAATGCCTACCACATTGCTGCATTTGTCGGCCAGAAAGAGGGCAATGGTGCCAGCGCCAGTGTAGAGGTCGTAGAGAGTGTCGGTAGATTGCAGATCAGCAAGTTCTGCAACGAAACTGTAAAGGCGTTGCGCTTGTGCCGAGTTGGTCTGGTAAAACGACTTTGGGTTGATAATGAACTTCAGTTCGCGGCTGCCGTTATAACCTACCATGTGCTCCTCAATGTGGTCGCTGCCGCGGTAGGTTACCACAGTCTGGTCGTTGTAGGAGTCGTTTAGTTTGGTGTTGACAATGTATTGCAGTGAGGTGATTTGCGGGAATCGCCTGGCGAGCATGTCGAGCAGGGGGAAGAGTCTCTCTGGGTCGTTCTGGGCCACGATGACAATGACCATCCAATGACCCGTCGAGGTGTTTCTGATGACGAGGTTGCGCAGGAATCCCGTGTGACTCCGGATGTCGTAGTAGTCGAGACTATGGGTTTCTGCATATTCACGCACGGCGAGACGTATCTCATTGCTGGGTGCGGCCTGAAGAGCACAGTGTTCGATGTTTAGTACTTTGTCAAACATCTGTGGTATGTGGAATCCCAATGCGCCACGGGTGGGTAGGGGCTCGCCGGATGCAATCTCTTCGGGAGTGCGCCATGTCTTGGTGGAGAAGGTGAATTCCAATTTGTTGCGGTAGTAAAAAATGTTCTCCGATCCGCAGATGGGTCGCATGCCAGAACAATCGATATTCCCTAAACGTTCGAGGTTATCACGCACTTGACGCTGTTTGGCTTCCAGCTGGGACGAGTAGTTGAGGGTCTGCCATTTGCACCCTCCACAGATGCCAAAGTGAGGACAATTGGGCTCTACGCGGAGGGAAGAATGTCTGTGGAACTTTACTGCACGCCCTTCGGCATAGCTCTTTTTTTTCTTGTAAAGTTGTATGTCAACCACATCGCCAGGCACAACGAACGGTACGAAAACTACCAGTCCGTCAACTTTTGCTACTGCCATGCCTTCGGCACCAGTGTCGCTGATGGTAATGTGTTCCAGCAGTGGCAATTCTCTGTTTTTTCTTCCCATGATGAATTCGGTTTTGGGTGGATAAAACAAAAAAAGAAGTATCCTCAATACTTCTTTTTCCTTAGCAAAGCCTTCTCGGTCTCCATATTTGTTGGAGAACAAGGTGTTAGCGCTCGTCAGAAACGGTCAGTCTTTTTCTGCCTTTTCTGCGGCGTGCGGCCAGCACTTTTCTACCATTAGCGGTAGACATTCTCTTGCGGAAACCGTGCTTGTTTGCTCTTTTTCTCAGCGAAGGTTGGAATGTTCTTTTCATTTTTACTATATTTTTTATTCTTTTTTCGTCAAAATTGAGTTTGCAAAAGTACACATTTTTTTTGAATTGTTGATAAAAAAATCTCTTTGAAAAATCTTTTTTGATTATAAAGTACTGTGTTTTAGTGTGAAATATAATAAAAATAAATTCTTTTTTTTCTGTTTAAAAAATTATTTGTACATTTGCAATTCGAAATTTTAATGTTAAAAAGTCAAAATTTCAGTCACTTCATATGGATAAAAAACAGTTTGTCGACAGGATAGCAGATCCGGGCAGGTTCACCTCACAGGACCGCGGATGGCTCAAGGCCATGCTGGCCAAATATCCCTTTTCTTCTGTGGTGAGCACTTTGACGTTGTTGGCCGACCATGCCTTCGGCTATGACACTCCTAATGAGCGTCGAGCAGTCGCCCTTTCCGTCTGCCATCCAGGTGTTCTTGACGGTCTACTTGCAGGTGCCACCACTGCAGCTGCTACTGTACCGCAAAGCGTTGACCCCAATTTTGATATATTGACGGAAATCAATACATTCCAGGAGGTCTCTTTCAAGACCGCTCCCAAGAGCGTTATTTTGTCCAATTTTCTGCAGGTCGCCCCTTCGGAGGGTGAAAATATAGAGACTTCGACGGCTCAAAAAACTGGTTTCGATGATAAAAAAAGTTTGAGGGCAGATGTTTCTTTAGGCACTGAGACTCTTGCTGTTATACTTGAAAAACAAGGTCGATATGATAAAGCTTTGGCAATTTATGAGAATTTATTGGCTCATAATCCCGAAAAAAGTAGTATTTTTGCACCTCGAATTGAAAATTTGAAATTATTAATAAAGTAAATAAATTATAAAAAAAATGCTGTATAACATCATTGTAATCCTGATTATCATTGTCTGCGTTTTGCTCGCATTGGTTGTGCTTGTCCAGAATTCCAAAGGTGGTGGTCTTGCCGCCAATTTCTCAGCCCCTACTCAGGTATTAGGTGCCCGCCAGTCGGCTGATTTCATTGAGAAGGCTACTTGGTGGCTCGCTGGTCTCCTTGTGGGTCTCAGTTTGATAGCTACAATTAGCATTCACCGTGGACAGACTACCGATCCCCTCAAGTCTGAGGTAAAGGTTGCCGACTACGCTCCCGTGCAACAGGCTCCTGCTGCTCCTGCCGCCATGCCTGTTACCCCTTCCGAGGCTGAGGCTGACCAGCAGTAACCCGTGGCTACCACCGGCTTCGAGCCAGTTGTCCAGAAACTTATACTATCCCACTTTCCACACGATCCCACGTGTGGTCAGTGGGATGTTTGTGCTGCTATGGCACATTTCCTTTATGACAGTGACCCTCGGTCGACTTTTTTGCTGAAGGGATATGCTGGCACGGGTAAGACTTCTCTAGTTTCTGCGCTTATTCAAACCCTGCCCGCTCTGCGGGTCAACTCTTTGCTGCTGGCGCCCACGGGACGTGCTGCCAAGGTAATCTCTTCCTATGCAGAGCGTCCAGCTTATACCATCCATAAGAAAATCTATATGACTGTCACCGACTCCACAGGAGTTGTCCGGACAGTCCGTGCCGTCAACAAACATTCCTATACCCTCTTTATTGTCGACGAAGCATCGATGATAGGTTTAGAGCCTACCTCTTCGCGGCAGAGCTTATTGGAGGATCTTATAGACTATGTCTACGATGGAAACCATTGCCGACTGATGCTTATCGGTGACAGCGCCCAGTTACCTCCTGTGGGTCAGAGCGAAAGCCCTGCCCTCGACGAGCGCTATCTTGCTACGGCCTTCTCTCTCAATGTTCTCTCGGCTGAACTAACTGAGGTGGTTCGTCAGAAACAACTCTCCGGCATCCTTGCCGGTGCCACTTCACTCCGCGGACAGATATCTTCTTTTCTGGAGACTGTCGAGGCTTCCTTGCCCCTCTTCAGCCCCAATGGCACTGACGTCATACGTCTTGCTGGTGAGGATTTGATGGAAACCCTCTACCGCGAATACGGCGACTTCGCCCTCGATCAGGTGGTGGTTATCTGCCGCTCCAACAAGCGTGCCAATCTCTTCAACCAAGGCATCCGTAACAGCGTCCTTCTCCGTGAGGAAGAAGTGAATGCGGGTGATTACCTTATGGTGGTGAAGAACAACTATTTCTGGCTAGATGCGGAGAGTACTATCGGTTTCATCGCCAATGGAGACATCGTTGAGGTGCTCAGTGTGCGCAATGTACAGGAACTTTATGGATTTCGATTTGCTGACGCTACCGTGCGCTTTGTCGACTATCCGGACGAGGAACCTCGCGACTGCAAACTGATGCTCTCCACGCTCTATTCAGAATCGCCATCGCTCACCGGAGAGGAAGCCAATACTTTATTTAATAATGTAATGGAGGACTATGCGGACCTGCCGCACAAAGCCGACCGTCTGCGCGAGTTGCGCAGCAACCCCTATTACAATGCTCTTCAGGTGAAGTTCGCCTATGCATTGACTTGCCACAAGACCCAGGGTGGCCAGTGGCGCACTGTTATCATCGACCAGGGGTTCTTGCCCCCTGATATGAAACTGGACCGTGAATACCTGCGGTGGCTCTATACTGCTTTCACTCGAGCTACCGATCGGGTCTATCTACTTAATTTTGAACCCCGTTTCTTTTCCTAAAGCTGTTGTGCGGAGATGACGGGGTTGGCGTACATTTCAAGGAAGATTCGCTGGCAGTTGCCTTCGGGAAGCTGGTTCATTCGTTGGAGGAACATGTTTTTTACCTCGGACGAGTAGTGCTGGCGGTGCTGGTTTGTGCCGGTTAGCATGTCGTAGGCCAAGTAGTTGGTGGGCATCAGCTTATAGAGTTTCTTGATGCGATGGTCGAGGACATTGGCGACATGTTCGGCCAGGTCTTTTTCCCCAGGAGCCTTCTCGCTGCTTAGTTCGGCTGTGGTGAGGGGTTTTCCTATCGAGAGGTGTATGTGACCTTTGGGGCCGATGATACCAGTGGTCACACTGTTGGTGTCTTCACCTTCCACTTTGTGGTATTCGCCCAGCGATCGTTTGTGCAATTCGGTGGCCTTCAGTAGGTCGCATGGATCCCACTCATAGGACACTGCCACGGGGATGATGTTGAGGTCGGCCAAGGCTTGTTCGGCGGGTTTGTCGCTGCCGAGGGTAAGCATCTTGATGATGGCCGGAGCGGTGGAGTCGATACCATCCTTGCTACGGCCGTTCTTTTGCGCTATCCATACCGACTGGTGCTCGTTGACAATCAGTTGGTGGAGGTATTGCGAGAGATGCTGCAGGCTGCGGTAGAAGGCCCTGGGGTTGCCTCCGCCTCGCTCCATCTGGACGAGGTGGTTGCTGAGGAAGAGGTCGCGTAGCAAGGGGCTTTCCATCAGGTTGTTGCCAAAGACAATGTAGGATGTTTCGCGCTTGCGCTCGATGAGAATCATCTGGAGCAGGAATGCGTCGAGGGTAATGTCGCGGTGGTTGGAGATATAAAGGCAAGGTTTGTCGCGGCGGATGTAGTCGAATCCCGAATAGGTGAAACCTTGCGAAGTGGTCTTGACGATGCGGCAGACGGCATCATACATGAAAGATACCTGCAGTTCCTTGACTGTCTGTATGTTCTGGAGTTTTTTCATCGATTCCTCCACTGGAACCTGGGGGTAGATGAATCGCAGAATCTGAGGAATGAGTTCCCATTGGGATATGCGTCCGATGGCTTCGCGTAACTCGCTGTCGTTATAGGGCCTTATGTCGTCAAAAATATTGTCGCTCATTTAGAATACATGTTCAATCAGGTAGTCAATCTCTGCTTTGGGGTCGGCACTCTCGTAGAGTACATGGTAGACAGCCTCCACGATGGGCATCTCGTCAACTTTGCCTGTCATCATGCCCAACTCGTGATAGTTCTTTGCCGAGAAATACCCCTCTGCAATCATGCCCATTTCGGTGAAGATGTCGTTCAGTGCTTTGCCTTTGGCAATCTCTTCTCCCAGACGGCGGTTGCGGCTGTGCTTCGACCAGCAGGTAACCATCATGTCTCCGAGATACCAGTTGTCTGTGGTGGGGACGTTTTGCGAACTGTAAAGTCTTGTAAGACGGCTCGTTTCGCGCATGGCGGCACTGACCATCACAGCATTGAGGTTGTCGCCATAGCCTAGCCCCTGACACATGCCGGCGCAAATGGCATAGATGTTTTTAGTGAGGCCGATGCGTTCCACCACCCAGATGTCGGAGGTGTGGGTGGTGTGGAGATAGGGACAACGCATCATCTGCTCCACCTCAATGGCCAGCGTGGGACTGGCAGAGGCCATGGTCAAGAAGGTCGGCATACACCGCGAAGCCTCCTCGGCATGTGTCGGGCCGCTGATGACACAGATGTCGTTCTTCTTGATTTTGAATGTTGTTTCCAAATATACCGACACGCTGGTGCGTTTGTCGGGTATGATGCCTTTGATGGCGGAGATGAATTTCTTGCCCTTGTAGGCCGACTTGGGGAGGGTCTCCAACACATCGGCGATATAGGCCGACGGGGTGACCAGAAAAAGATAGTCGCTGTCTCCCACTACTTCGGCGAGGTTCCCGCTGAGGTTCAGCCGCGAATTATCGAGCTGGACTGAGGGCAGGTATTTGGGATTGTGGCCATCATGCTCCAATCCGTTACGCACTTCATCACTTCTTACCCACCAATTGATTTTTCGACCCTCTTGTTCAAGCAGTATTTTGACAATTGCAGTGGCCCAAGTGCCACTTCCAATCACTCCTATCATTTCTATATATAATATATATAATTGTTATACAATAGCATAGAGCTATTGGGTGCTTTAGGTTTAAAGTGCAAAGATACGAAATGTTTTCACATTTTATAACATAATTATGTTAAAATCCCTTAACATGAGTTGCCCCCCATCCAATAAAAGGATTTTATTTTTTTTGAAAACAGATTGAAATTTGGAACAAAAAATGTACGAAATATTGTGCTGGAAATCAGTGCCTAGAAGGTATCAAGTCTTACCCAAGTCTTTACCATCTCCTACCCATCCCTTACCCATCTCCTACGAGGGTAGGGGATGGTGGGGTGGAGGTAGGTGGCAGAAGGAGACAAAAAAAGAAACGGACCGGAAGAGTTCCGGTCCATTTAACGATTTTCAAGCGGCTGCTCTCAGACTATTTGAGGAGATTGCTGCCGGCTTTGAATTTGGCCACTTTCTTGGCGGCGACTTTCACGGGCTTGCCGGTGCGGGGGTTCTTGGCGGTGCGGGCTTTGCGCTTCACAACGCTAAACGAACCGAAGCCGATGAGGGTCACTTTCTCGCCTTTTCTCAGCTCAGCCTGAATGGATTCAAAGCAAGCGGTCAAAGCCTGTTTGGCGGCTACTTTGGTCATGCCGGTTTTCTCGGCCATTGCATTAACAAGTTCTGATTTGTTCATAATGATTTGTGTTTAAGGGTTTATAAATCTTTGTTTTACTTTTCGATGCAAATGTAAGAATTTTTTTTTATACAAAACAAATTTTTTTTAATTTTTTTTAAGATTTTTTTCTTGCATTTATTCAAGTATATAATTTCCAGTTAGTTAGTTTATTTCCGCGAAGGAAATCTTCGATGGAATTTTTCCGTTTTCCACTCATTTGCAGGCTCAAAATCTGTATAAATCCGTCGTTTACACCAATTTTTAGCACCTTTTTTTCATCGCAGATGAGTGCTTTGGGGGTGCCTGAAGGGTCAGAAACGGGCACTGCTTCAAAGATTTTGAAGAGCACTTTCTCTCCCTGCAGATTGACGAGGGTGAGGAGCGCCGCGGGGTAGGGAGAGAGACCGCGGATGAAGTCGACGACCTTCCGGGCAGGCTGGTTGAAGTTGATGAAGCAGTCGTCCTTGAAGATTTTGGGCGCCGCTGTGGGGATGCCTTCCTGGGGACGCGGGGTGAGGGTGCCGTCCTCGATGCCGTCGAGGGTCTTTACCACCAGTTCGCGGCCCATGGCGGCGAGACGGTCATGTAGGGTGCCGACGTTGTCATCGGGGCGGATGGGAGTTTCGGCCTGGAGGAGTATCTGGCCTTCGTCAATCTGGTGGTTGAGGAGGAAGGTGGTGACACCGGTGAGAGAGTCTCCGTTGATGATGGCGTGATTGATGGGTGCTGCGCCACGGTAGCGGGGCAGGAGCGAAGCGTGGAGGTTGAAGGTGCCGTGGGTTGGCATGTTCCACACTGCCTCGGGGAGCATGCGGAAGGCTACGACGACGAACATGTCGGCCTTGTAGGATGCCAGTTGCTCAAGGAATTGCGGGTCGCGAAGCTTCTCAGGCTGCATCAAGGGCAGGTTGTGGTCGAGGGCATACTGCTTGACGGGGCTGAAGACCACTTTCTGACCGCGTCCGGCCTGGCGGTCGGGAACAGAGACAACAGCCACCACTTCGTGGCGCGACTGCATGATAGCGTCAAGGCTCTCGACGGCAAAATCGGGGGTGCCGAAGTAGATTATTCTCATGGTTTAGGCGACAGATTCTTTATAAGCGAGCATCTTGAGGGCAGTGACGGCGCCTTCGACGCCTTTGTTGCCATGTTTTCCACCGGCGCGATCAAGGGCCTGTTGCATGGTGTCGGTGGTGAGGACGCTGAAGATGACAGGGCTTTCGTGCTTGATTGCCACGTTGGTAAGTCCTTGTGATACAGCCTGACAGATGAATTCGAAGTGGCGTGTTTCGCCCTGGATGACACAACCGATGCAGATGACGGCGTCGGGATACTGGGAGTCGAGCATGATGTCGGCGGCCGAGGAGAGTTCGAAGGTGCCGGGAACACGTCTCACGATGAGGTTCTCCTCTTTGACGCCATGCTGAAGAAGGGTATCGACGGCGCCTTCGAGGAGCGCGTTGGTGACTTCGGGGTTCCATTCGGCGGCGATGACGCCAATATGATAGTTGCTACCGTCGGGCACTGCCGTTGGATCGTAATCGGAGAGGTTGGTCTTTTTCATTATATTATATATGAATTAGAAATCTTGTGCACTATATGTGGGGACAGCAGTAGATGAGTTGCCTTTCTTTTTCTTCTTGGGCTCCTTGATGATGCTGTTGTCGGCTTTGTAGTCGAGACGTTGGCCTTTGCGGGGCTGATGGATGCCGAAGTAGGTCTTGTCGAGATGGAGTTGGCGAGTGCGGAGGGAGAAGTTGTTGAAGTCGATAATCCATTCGGGATCGAAAGTTTGGTATAGAAATCGGCATTCGAAATGGAGGTGGGGACCGGTGGAATTTCCGGTGCTGCCGCCGAGGCCTATGACGTCGCCGGCTTCGACGGGCTGGTTAATCTGGACGTTGATTTTGGAAAGGTGTCCATAGAGGGTTTCGAGGCCGTTGGGATGGCGGATAACGACGCAGTTCCCGTAGCCGCCCATGCGCGTGGCCACGCGCACCACGCCACGGAAAGCACTGTGGACAGGCTCGCCAGTGTTGAGACGTATATCGACACCGTGGTGGCCGCGATTCCATCGCCATCCATAGTTGGATGTCTTGCTGTTGCGTACAGGGAAGCAGAAATCGGAGGAGTCCTTGACGAGCTTCAGGTTTATCTCGTCGGGCAGGTTGTCGAGTTTGGTGCGGCCTAGTGGATTGACGCGGTTATGAGGGAAAGCGTCGTACCAAAGAGGAACGAGCGCTGCCGCGGGAGCTGTGCTGTCGTCGATGGCGCGGGCAGCTTCGCGGATGGCTTTGACGGCTTGCTTGCTTTCGGCTTTTGATGTGGCCGAGTGGCTGGGTGGTGGGGTGACTGAGCGGTTGGAGCGCCTCGAGGCTTCGAGACGTGCGTTGATGAGGGAATCATAATAGGATGTTTGGGCTCGCGAATTCCCTATGCCTGCAAGCAGCAGCAATATTAGCAGCAGTACGCGACGCAATCGGGCCACGGGAAATCCCATCTGTTCGCGGTATTTGGCCACGGTGCGGCGTGCCAGAGGGTAGCCTTGCTCATTGAGAAGTTTCGCCAGTGCATCGTCGGAGAGGGGGGACTGCTTGTCCTCGTGCTCAATGGCGTCGGAGAGGCGCTGCTTGATGGCCTCGACGGAGACTTCCTCGCCTTCGGCATTGGCCATTCCTTGCGAAAAACATTCTTTGAGGGGGATGGTGCCGAAATCGGTTTGGAGGTATTTGCTATTGGCCATGCGTGAGATGGTGGAGATGTCGAGGTCTGTGGCGTCGGCCACTTCTCGTTGGCGCAGGGGCTGTTTCTGGTCGGGGTCACCGGTGAGGAGAAAGCGGCGCTGGTGCTTGACGATGTAGCGCATGACATGCACAATGGTGTCGTGACGCTGCTGGAGTAGGTCGATGAATCCTTGGGCATCGGCCTGCTTGGTGCGCAGGAAGTTGATGGTCTCGCGGTCGCCCTTGGATTTCTCATATTCGGCCAAGAGGTCAGTGTAGTAGGTGTTGAGGGAGAGGCGTGGCAGATTGCCGTCGTTGAGGTAGAAGCGTAGTTCGCCGTCGTGTTGCTGGAGGATGATGTCGGGGGTGATGATGCTGGCTGCCGAGTTGCTGTCGGCATCGGAGGAACCAGGCTTGGGGTTGAGTCGTCGGATGAGGGATGCGGCTTCTTCCAATTCTTCACTGCTGATGCCAAGGGTGTTGCATATTCGCTCGTATCGGTGGTTGGCGAAGTCGTCAAAATGGTCGCGGATGATGGTGGTGGCGATGCCTCCATCTTTCATCCGCTCCAGTTGCAGCAGCAGACATTCCTGCAGGCTGCGGGCACCAGTACCAGCGGGTTCGAGGCTTTGGATGATGCGTAACACCTCGAAGACTTCCTCCCGCGAGGCATCGATTCCTTGGCGGAAAGCCATGTCGTTGGTCACCAAGTCAAGGTCGCGGCTGAGGTAGCCTGCGTCATCGAGGGTGCCAATGAGTTCGGTGGCGATGAGTTGTTGTCGCTCGGTGAGGTGGCGAGTGATGAGTTGAGAGGTGAGTCGTTCGGTGAACGAAGGGGTGTCTGAAAGGACGAATTCGCGGCGTTGGACGTTGGGGTCGCTTTCGAGATGCTCGCGGTAGTCGTAGTCGAGCTCCTCTTCGTCGGTGTCCCAGTCCGACTGGTTGTTGTCTGCCGACAGACTGTCGATGTCTTCGGCATTGTCAGGGGCTTCGGCCTCGAGGAGAGGGTTTTTCTCTATTTCCTCCTTGATGGCCTGTTCAAGGTCAGTGACGGGCAACTGCAGCAGCCGCATCAGTTGTATCTGTTGCGGTGAGAATTTCTGCTGCAGTTGCTGTCGCTGAACTTGTTTCATCTGTGATTACTTGGTTGCTTGATTGCTTGGGTATTTGCTGCGTCAGCCACTCAAACACTCAAGCAATCAACATTCATTCATTATCTGACGATGTCCATTTCCTCAATGAGGTTTTTGGCACCGGCGAAGACGTCGATGACCCAGAGCATGTAGCGGCTGTCGAGGCAGATGCAGCGCTGCAGGTTCTCCTCGAAGTCGATGTCGCCGCTCATGGCCTCGCTGTTGCCGTCGAAGGCCAGACCGATGAGTTGACCTTTGCCGTTGATGACGGGCGATCCGGAGTTGCCACCGGTGATGTCGTTGTTTGTGATGAAGCAGGTGGGCAGCTCACCATTCTTGTTGGCATAGCGGCCGAACTCCTTCTTGTTGTAGAGTTCTTTGAGCCGGGCGGGGACGTTGAATTCGCTGCTCTCGGGATCCTCTTTCTCGATGACACCCTTGAGGGTGGTGAAGTAGTGGTAGGAGACACCGTCGCGGGGATCGTAGCTCTTCACGTTGCCGTAGGTGAGGCGGATGGTGGAGTTGGCGTCGGGCGACATGAGTTTCTTGCCATCGTTGATTTGGAGAATACCGTCGGTGAAGTCGCGGATACCGCGCTCAAGGTTGTCCTGGACATCCTGGGGCACCTGGTCGCCGAGGGCAATGTAGGCGTCATAGATATTGTTGCCAACCTGCACCAGCGGGTCTTTGTCGAGGGCTTTGATGCTGGGTTTGTTCATGAATTTGGCCAAACTTTCGGCATCCGCGAAGATGGATTTCTTGAAGAGATATTCGGCATACTCGTTGAAGTCGCCTTTGTATTTCTTGTTGGCATCGAGGAGGAACTGGGGGCAATAGTCGGGGTTCATGTGGTCGACGACATATTTGAAAAGGGCTGCGACGAGACGTTTCTCAACATCCATGTCGTAGTCTTTGTAGAAGTTGTCAATGTAGTCTTGGAGGAAGCTAAGATCGGACTTGGGGTCGTTCTCAAGGACTTTCTTGAAGGTATTGGACACGCGGATGGCAAAGAGCGGACTCTCGGGGCCGGAGAGGAGGCCTTCGCGGAGATAGAGTTGGGCCTCTTCGACGGTGGCGCGGGCGGCATAGCCCTTCTGTATGAGGTCGAGGGCGCGGCTGTATTTGGGGTTGGTCTGGCGGCTGGCCCACTGCATGTATTCTTTCTCCACTTCTTTCTTGACCCCCATGGTGTTCAAGGCTTTGAGGGCTTTGTTCTGCTCATTGCTATATTTCCAGTAGTTGGAGCAGGAGGCATATTTGGAAGCGTATTTGATACGGGTGGCCTGGCTGGCAGCCATCTCCTCACGGAGGATGTTAATCTTCACGGTACGAATCTCGTAGACCAGTTTGTTTGTGATGTTCATGGTCTCCTCGAGGCCGAAAGAGGTGAGGAAGTGGTCGGTGGTGCCGGGGAAGCCCATCACCATGGCGAAGTCGCCATCGTTGATCTCACCGGCGTTGACGGGCAGGTGGTGCTTGGGGCTCAGGGGAACATTGTCCTTGCTGTATTCGGCGGGGCTGCCGTCGGGGGCGGTGTAGATGCGGAACATGGAGAAGTCGCAGGTGTGACGTGGCCAGCTCCAGTTGTCGGTGTCGCCACCGAACTTGCCCATCGACGAGGGAGGGGCGCCAACAAGGCGGACATCCTTGTAGATGATGTGGACGAAGAGGAAGAACTGGTTGCCGTTGAACATGGGTTTCACTTTGGCGCTGTACTGGGTGCCCTTGACGGCCTCTTCTTCAATCTTTTTGCAGACTTTTTCGATGGCGGTCTCGCGGTCGCTCTCGCTCATCTCGTCGGTGAGGGCTTTCTTCACCTGGTCGGTGACATCTTCCATGCGGACGAGGATGGATGCGGTGAGACCGGGGTTGGGAAGCTCCTGGTCCATGCTGTAGGCCCAGAAACCGTCGCGCAGATAGTCATGCTCCACGGAGGAATGCTCCTGCAACTTGCCATAGCCGCAGTGGTGGTTGGTGCTGATGAGACCCTTGCTCGAAATAATCTCACCGGTGCAGAAGTGCCAGAAGGGGCTGCCGGCATTGCCGAGACCTACGATAGCGTCCTTCAGGCAGCTGCGGTTGATGTTGTAGATGTCTTCGGGGGTGAGTTTGAAACCGGCTTTTTGCATGTCCTGATAGTTCTTGCCAATCAGGGAGAGGAGCCACATGCCTTCGTCGGCGCGCACTGCGTTAGGCAGCACCAGCGTCATCGCGAGGGCAATTACTAATGTGCGAATTTTCATTGTCTTAAATGTTTTTATTAATTATTAATTTAATTGTATCGAAACTGCAAAAATACGAAAAATTCCCAAACTGGCAAAATAATTTTCCTGTTGTGGGAATAAAGGAAGAAGAGGGAGAGTATGTCTATCGGATAAGAGTGACAGTGCCGACGCCGGTCTCGCGGTCGCCGTAGATGTCCTCAAGGAACCATTTATAGACGTACGCACCTTGTGGCACAGGTTCCCCCTCGTGGGTACCGTCCCATGTGGTAGTGATGTCGGTGGTGCTCCATACGAAGAGCCCCCAGCGGTTGTATATCTCCAACTCAAACTCGACCACTTCATAACTGGTATAGCAGCCGAATCGGTTGTTGCTTTCCTGGCCGGGGAAGAAGATATTGGGGAACCAAACGGAGCGAATCTTCGGCGCAAAACCGAAGGTGGTGTCAGCGCAACAACCGTCCTTGTTGCAGGTGGTCATGGTGACAATGACGGTGTCGGGCAGCGGTTGTTGGAACAGACGCCGTGCGCGCTCGCCATTGATGTGGTATCCGTCGTCGAATATCCATCGCGTGCTGCGTCGGTCGGGGGAACAGTTGTGGAGTGTGACGACGGGGAAATCAAAATCGATGAAGGGACGTCCAATGAATTCAACGCAGATTGTAACATCGCAGTCTTGCACATGGAGCGTCAGTGTGGAATCGCAGCCGTTGGCGGCAGTTAGATGGAAGACATAGGTGCCGGTATCGGTGATGACAGTGTCGGCAAAGTCAATGCTTCCTCCCGGAAGGAGTGTTTTATAGACCTCCTCGCT
>ONLW01000002.1 GCA_900318835.1 uncultured Bacteroidales bacterium | reverse complement strand
CTACGACGTCGCCGTCACCGTCCCGACCGAGAGCCAGGGAGGCGTGATGACCGACCTGCAGGGTCGCCGCGCCATCGTCATGGGTATGGATGCCGAGGGCAAATACACCACCCTCAAGGCAAAGGCTCCCTTGGCCGAGATGAACCGCTACTGCACCGCCCTGAGCTCCCTCACCAGCGGCCGCGGTACCTTCACCATGACCTTCAGCAGCTACGAGCTCGTCTCCGCCGACGTCCAGCAGGCCCTCCTCAAGGCCTACGAGGAAGCCGCCGCCGAGGAAGAGTAGCCTGCTGCTTCGCAAAGCGGAAACAGCAAAGGGTATCCACTTCATGGGTACCCTTTTTCTATTGCTCTACCTGTCAGGTGCCTCTCTTTCCTATCGTTTTCGGCTATGAATGAAATAATATTTTGCCAAACAAGAAAAGATTCGTATCTTTGCAGTCGAAATAACATAAAAGAATGCGTTAATGTGCAAATGCGTTAATGTGTTAGTTTTAATAAATGAACAACTAAAACAGAATATGTACTGAAAATATGACCCAGCAGAACGCCATACAGATATTCGAAGGCAACCAGGTTCGTGTTGCATGGAACGAGGAGGAAGAGAAGTATTATTTCTCCATCGTTGATGTGGTGCAGATATTGACCGAACAACCCACCCCTCGCAAAGCGAGCACCTATTGGGCTGTGCTCAAAAAACGCCTGAAAGAGGAGGGTGCCGATGAGTTGCTTACAAATTGTAAGCAACTGAAAATGCCAGCTGCCGACGGCAAGAACTACAAGACCGATGTTGCTGATTTAGAGCAGATGTTGCGTATCATCCAATCCATTCCTTCCAAGAAGGCGGAACCCATCAAGCAATGGCTCTCCGAGGTGGGCGCACAACGTATCGACCAGATGATTGACCCCGAGTTGACGTTCCAGATGGCTGTAGAGGATTACCGCCGTCAAGGGTATAGCGAACGCTGGATAGAAAACCGTCTCAAGTCCATACGTACGCGAAAAGAACTGACTGACGAGTGGGAGCGTTCGGGGGTGAAAGAGCAGAAAGACTTCGCCATCCTTACCAACATCCTCACCAAGGCGTGGAGTGGTATGAATACAGGCGAATACAAACGGTACAAGGGGCTTACGAAGGAGAATCTGAGAGACAATATGACCACCCTTGAGCTGGCGTTGAATACATTGGCTGAAGCTGCCACCACCGAGATA
Source organism: uncultured Bacteroidales bacterium (assembly GCA_900318835.1). GTDB lineage: Bacteria > Bacteroidota > Bacteroidia > Bacteroidales > P3 > Colimorpha. The sequence goes on along the minus strand of ONLW01000002.1, from coordinate 136,072 downwards.
TCGCGTAACCGTAATCCGAAGACCATGCAGGAGAACAAGCAGGTGGCGCAGAGTGGCGGAAAAGCTGCCAAAGTGGCCCGCGAGGAAGTGGAGAAGCAGGTGGGCCACAGCGTCATCTCCCGTAAACGTGCCTCCGATTACCTACTGCCTACGGAAGAAGTTGAAGTGAAAGAGATTGAATGATATTGTGAAAAATTCGTATCTTTGCAGCGTGAAATAACATAAAAGAATGCGTTAATGTGAGAATGCGTTAATGTGTTAGTAACGATAGAAACAACTAAAACAGAATAGAAACAGAGAAATAGAATAGTAATAAATACATAAATTAGAAGCGTTTTTGCTTTTCAAGTGGACCGAAATCTCGACAATTTCAACTTCACTACTCAAGAAAGCAGAAATGCTCACGGTGCTATCCGTGGGCTTTCTTGTTTGTAGTGAAGGTAGTCGAGAACCTCGGTCCAGACAGAAGTCCGCGGATTTTTATTAGTAGTTCATTGAAAGGCGAAGCGCGTCAAACGCCAAGCCTCATGAGTACCAAGTTTTTCAATAATATCGAGTCGACGCTGATGGACAAGTTCCATGGCATCGCCTCAGCAATGGCCAACTTCGACATATTCCATGCTGTTGTTGGCTATTTTCGTTCTTCCGGGTATTTCAAACTGCGACAGGAATTGGATGCCACACAAGAAATCAAGATTCTTGTAGGCATCAATATCGACAATCTCTTCCGTCAATCGCAGGCAGCCGGCAAGCTCTTCTTTGGAGACAAGGAGGTAAGCCTGGAACAATACTGCGAGGATTTCCTTCGCGACGTATATCAGTCGGAATACTCTTCCGAAGTGGACGAGGGTATACGTCAGTTTTGCACCGACCTTACCGAAGGCCGTCTGCAAATGCGCATCCACCCCACCAAAGACCTTCACGCCAAGTTCTACCTCTGCCTGCCCAAGAACCACAGCGAACACAGCGACGGATGGGTCATTATGGGTAGCAGCAACCTCAGCGCCCAAGGACTCGGCACCACCGAGCCGCCTCGCTACGAGCTCAATGTAGCCATGAAAGACTATGACGATGTGCAATATTGCGAAGAACAGTTCCAGCAACTTTGGGATGACGCCATTCCGGTGACCTTGGACGATGTGAACCATATCGTCGGGAAGACCCATCTTGCGCCAGAAGAACATCAGCCCACTCCATACGAGCTATACATGCGTATGCTCATCGACCACTTCGGCAACCAGGTCGAGGATGATTTCATTCCACAATTGCCCGACAACTATGACAACCTAACCTATCAGCGTGACGCTGTGGTGCAAGGTTACGACATCATGATGAAACACGGCGGTTGCTTCATCGCCGACGTGGTGGGTTTGGGCAAGACTGTGGTGGCTGCTATGATTGCCCAGCGCTTCATCGCCGCAAATGGCGACAACACCCGCATCCTTGTAATCTTCCCGCCAGCGGTTAAAAGCAACTGGGAAGACACTTTTGCGGATTTCGGCATCAAGAACAAATACAGCCGTTTCATCACCAATGGCAGCCTTGATAAGGTCATTGAGGGCGACGGCTACGATGAGAAGGAATATTACGACCTTATCATTGTCGATGAGGCTCACAACTTCCGACACGACAGCAACGACAACTACGACCTGCTGCAACGTATCTGCAAATCGGCCCGCCTCAACAAGGGTAATGTCAAAGGCGGAAAGCGCGTCCTCCTGCTCTCGGCCACACCGCTCAACAATACGCCCGAGGATATCAAGAACCAGTTGCTGCTGTTCCAGGATACCGCCCGCTGCACGCTTGACGGGGTGGGCAACATCGCCGACACCTTTGCCCCGTGGATTAAGGAATTCAAAAGCCTTATGTCGCAGCGACGTGTCCTGAGTGCCGATTACCTTACCAGTCATATAGACGACATCAACCAGCAGATGCGCCACACTGTGTTGGAGAAGGTGATGGTGCGACGCACCCGCAGCAACATCCAGCACGAACCCCGTTATGCCGGCGAGATTCATTTTCCTCAGTTGCTCGACCCCACCGACCGCACCTATCAGATGTCGCCCGAGGTGTTGATGCTTTTTGTCGATACATACAAGAAGTTGGTGGACACGCCCACTGCCAATCTGAAGGATGACAACCCCGATATGTTTGACGGTAGCGGCTTGCGCTATGCCCGATATAGAGCCATAGAATATTGCCCGTCTTACAAGATTCCGTCTGGCAAAACTGCAAAACATATGGCCGACTCGCTGGCAGGCATTTATCAGACCCACATGGTCAAACGTCTGGAGAGCAGCTTCGACGCCTTTAGAAAATCGCTCCATACGCTCCTCGATGCCACCAACGGTATGATTAAGATGTTCAAAGAGGACAAGGTAATCATTGCCCCCGAGCTGAATGTAAAAAAACTGCAGGCTGACGGGATGGAGTTGGACGAGATAATCGAACTGGCCATCGGCAAGGGCTTCGAACAGAATGAGATTGTATTCCGTGCTGCCGACTTCAAGCCCGACTTCTTGCCGATGCTGGAATACGACGCCGAAGTGTTGGACAAACTCTGCAAACGGTGGGACAAGGTGAAGACCGACCCCAAGTTGGATCTTTTCGTCAACATGCTGGAGGATGAACTCTTCGACAAGAGCAAGAACCTCGAAGGCAAGCTGGTGGTGTTCAGTGAGAGTGTCGATACCGTCAACTATCTGGAGAAGGAGCTGAAAGAACGTCTGCACCGCAGCGATATCCTTGCCGTCTGCGCCAAGAATCGCAACCGCCTGCGCGAAACCATCCAAGCCAACTTCGATGCCAAATACAAGAAAGAATGGCGTAACGATTATAACATCATCATCACCTCCGACGTGCTGGCCGAAGGCGTCAACCTGCATCGTGCCAATGTCATCGTCAACTACGACAGTCCTTGGAACGCCACCCGTCTGATGCAGCGCATCGGTCGTGTGAACCGTATCGGCTCCACGGCGGATGCCATCTATAACTATATGTTCTACCCCTCCGACCCAGGCGATGCCATTATCAGCTTGAAGAAGAACTCGCTCATCAAACTGCAGAGTTTCCATTCCGCCCTCGGCGAGGACACCCGCATCTACTCGCACGAGGAAATGGTGCATGAGTTCAAACTCTTCAACGCCGACGTGCGCGACGAGACCGACCGCAGCCTTGAACTTTTGCGTGAAGTGCGTCACCTCCACGACACCAATCCCACGCTTTACCGCAAAATCAAACAGCTGCCGCCCAAAAGCCGCTGTGCAAGAAATACAAACACTAACACATTAACGCATTCACACATTAACACAATATCTTATCTGTCGTCAGATTTTAAGAAGGCTTTCTATCTTGTCGGAGAATCCATCCGAGAGCTTTCCTTCCTCGAGGCGGCGGACATCTTCTATGCTGAGCCTGAAGAGAAGGCTGTGTCGTTTGACGACAGCGAGACTCTCCACTATGAGCAGGTGCGGGTAGCTTTGAAGCAATACACCCTCGACCAGCAGCGTGAACATCAAGACGACAAACCCAAGATTGGCAGCAAAGACAACGACGCCAAGAAAGCCGCCGCCTTCCTGCGTGAGATTCGTCCTATGCTCGATGATGAAGGACGCCACACCGTTGACCGACTGAAACAGCTGGTGGAACGCGGCACCTACAACCAGTTGGCCGACGCCCTTATCCGCATGTCGAAGAAGCAGAAGAAAGAACCTGTTCCCATGATTAAGATTTTGGAGCAACTCGAAGAGTTGGACGGCCGTTATGGACAGCCGCAAACTGAGACCTCTACCAAACAGGTTGCGCTCACCACCGCAGACATCATCCTTTCTGAAACATTCAAATAAGCAATATTATGAACCCCGAAACCCTCCGCAAGATATTCAAATCGCCGTTCGACTATAAGACCTATAGCAACGAGATTGTCCACCGCCTTTTCGGCTGCAACGATGTGGCAACAATGCCAGAATTGCTCGATACTAATGCTACTGGCGACAAAAGCCATTATATCGGCCAGATGGAAGATGCCGACGGTCGTCTGTTGGGTTTCTTCTACACCCGTGTAGCCGATGGCAGCGATGTGCGTCGCAAACGGGTGGGGTTGCGTAAGCTGATACAGCCTTACCTGAAATATGATGTCGATGGAGCGATAGCCGTCTTCGACGATGGAAATCATTGGCGACTCTCCTACATCTGCGACCTCAAGGAGGGCAATACCGCAGCCAAGCGCTTCTCGTATATCCTGGGTGACGAGCAGGGTCAATACAAAACCCCGTTAGAGCGATTGGGAAAGGTGGCGGAGAAGAATGGCCGTTTCAAGCTGTCCGACCTCAGGGAGGCCTTCTCCGTTGATGCCCTCAGCAAGGAGTTCTTCGATGAATACCATCGCCACTACGACATTATCATCAATGAGTTGAAGCGGCAGGGCTTTGAGGGTGCTACCATTCACGACTACGTGAAGAAGATGATGGGACGCATAGTGTTCTTACACTTCTTGCAGAAGAAGGGCTGGCTGAATGGCAATCTTGCTTTCCTGCGCGACCTATTCTTCTTCAGTCCTCATCAAGATGACTTCCTTGAGCAGGTGCTGGAGCCACTTTTCTTTGGAATCTTCAATACAGAGAAAGCCAACCGAGAGCATCTGTTCAAGGCAAAAGGTTGGGATATGGGATTGTTGGAAGACTGGAAGGAGTTGCCTTATCTGAATGGAGGACTTTTTGAACGTGATGCTGTCGATGAACAGAATATCACTTTGCCGGCTTCGCTCTTTGAGGACTTGTTCACCTTTATGGCCTCCTATAACTTCACCGTTGATGAGAACGACCCCGACGATGCTGAAGTGGGCGTCGACCCCGAGATGCTGGGCAAGATTTTCGAGAGCCTGCTTGAGGACAACAAAACCAAGGGAGCATTCTACACCCCCAAGGAGATTGTCCGTTACATGTGCAAAGAGTCGTTGATTGCCTACTTGAGTACGCGGATGTCCTCGTCCGCTAATGTTTTAGATGCACTTATCCGCACATTTGTCGAGACTCACGAGATGCAACCCGAGTTGGAGTCCTATCGTGAAGCATTAGACACCGCCCTGCGCGAGGTGAAAATCTGCGACCCCGCCATCGGAAGTGGAGCCTTCCCTATGGGCCTTTTGAACGAGTTGTGGCGTTGCCGCGAGGCAATAGAAGAGACCTCTTCCCGTGTAGAGTTAAAGAAAGAAATCATTGAGAACAACATCTATGGCGTAGATATAGAGAAAGGCGCCATCGACATCGCCCGCCTCCGTTTCTGGCTCTCCATTGTTGTTGATGCCGACAAGCCTGAGCCCTTGCCCAACTTCGACTACAAATTTATGCAGGGTAACAGCCTTATTGAGAGTTTCGAGGGTTTTGACCTCAGTCGCATCTCGAGCCGTCTGCGTGGTGGTCAATCCAAATCGATGCAGTTGGTGTTGGGTATTGACAGCCATACCAGCCGACAGAACCTGCAACGCCTGTTACGTGAGTACTTTTCCGTCACCGACCACAAGCAGAAATCCAGTATGCGTCAAGCCATCAACGAAGAGGTGAAGACCCTCATTCGCGAGAGCATCGGCGGCACACCCACTTCCCTCGCCAAGTTAGCGAAGATGGACTGCTCCGCCAACCAAGACTTCTTCCTCTGGCACACCTGGTTCAAAGACATTTTCGACAACGGTGGATTTGATATCGTCATCGGCAATCCGCCGTATATTAGGCGTACAGAATTACCCGAAGATGCAAAAGAACAGTATGAAAAAGATTACAAAAGCGCTGTATTGCAATATGACATATACCTGTTGTTTATTGAATTTGGATTATCTATCTGTAAAAACCACTCTCAGTTATGCTTTATTAACCCAATCAGATTCTTTAGTTCAGATTATGGTAAAGGATGCCGACCTATTATCATAAAGGATAATTACTTGTGGCGGGTAATTGATGTTTCTCAGATTGAGGTTTTTAAGAATGCACTGACATACCCATGCGTTTTACATATTCAAAAAAAAGAATGCAAAGATTATGATATTGAATTCTATACCCCCAAAAGTCTACAGGTTGTAAATGATGTGCTGAAATTAGACTGCAAACACTTATTCAAACGAAATATTGTTAATGATCCAAGTTGTCGTATTATCGTTTCAGAAGGACATAGTATTATTCAAAAGATAGACAAATGTAGTAACCCAATAGAAACATGGTTTAATGCAGCTCGTGGTTTACCCAATAACAAAGTGAATTATGAAGGGAATAAGTATAAGGCATTGAAATCCACAATGGTTAAAAAGTATAGAATCACTGATTTTTATAAAACAATAGACACTGATTACTCTGCAACATTTATGAATGAAATGATAATTCTCCCAAGAACTGTTCTCTATCTACAAGCCACACTTAAAGAGAAAGAAATTGTTCTTTTGGACAGAATATATTATTTGAAGCAGAAATCATCAGCAAACACACATTACATATTAGGAGTAATCAATGCAAAAGTCACAAATTATTGGTTTGAACACTACTATTCTACAACAAAAGTATCTGGTGGTTACTTTGATTTAAATGGAACACAAATAAAAAGTATTCCCATACCAAGAGCGACCAAACTACAACAGGAACAGATTGCAAACATTGTTGTTGAGATATTGCAAACGAAGAAAAATAATAATAACGACGACACATCAAAATTAGAAAAGGAAATCGACAATTTAGTCTACCAACTCTACAACCTCACCCCCGAAGAAATCAGTATTATCGAGAATTCCTAATGCTTTTTGTTAAGCATTTTTAAAATGTTTTTTATATATGTTGGGCTAACATACGATAAATGCTCCATGCCATAATCTGTTTTGAAGAAGTTTTTTTGTAAGATTTCTTTTGATATACCGAAATCTTCTTGGGCAAATTCGTGAATCTTTCCTAAAAAGGTTATGCCGATATGTATCATTGGGAAAAATGTTTCTGGCTTAGTATTTTCAAAGGAAAGATTGCTCGAACTCAGACCATGGACAAATTGAGATAGGTATGAAATGAAAAAACGGCTAGCTTCTTTGCCATTTATTAATGGGTACATATCTCCCCAAGATAAAGGTTTTTCCTTATACTTCTCCAAAGAAACATATTTCCAATTGTCTCTTTTCAATCTAATCAAATACTCAATTTCTTCCTTGTATTGTTTATAGAGGTCATCACTTCTAATTTCTTTCAAACAATACTTTATTGCATTCTCAGTATTATTTGTGGCAAATTCCACACCTTGTTGAATTTGTTGTTTTTCAATCATAGATATGACGCTGTCATCTTTAGGTATAATGGATTGAATTGATTTTTTCCGAGTCTGAAATCCATCATATAAAAACAGATTATGCCTTAGTTGTATTTCGTTTTTTTGTGGATTATGATATATCAGTATGTAAGAAGATAGGTTGTCCGCAATTGACCGTAAAATAGTTGCTGCGGACGAATAATCATGATTGGTTTCAATAACTGTCATGAAGGAACTCGAAGCAAACATAAGTTTTGTCAAAATACCTACTTTGTATCCATTGATATTATTAACTGCTCCTTCTGAGAACATCGACCTGAGTTCTGTGACTTCATGAGCCACCAAACTATATAGTCCTTTATAGGCATCAAAGTATGATCCGTTAAACATATCAAGTTCTGGAACTTTCGTCATATCTATCGTTTTAATTATACTATTGTCAATCAAAACATTTGACTATGAATTTTGTATAGTTTTCGCGATTCGAGAACATCATTTTTAAAGTTCTGTCTTTTGCTGCCTGTCTATCATTTAATTCATCATATGTAGGAGAATCGGCCACATCAACTTCGAAAAACATCTCCGCTTTATGTTTGTTTTTACCCTTATGTTTTGAAAAATAGTTCAACAAAAAATCAAAAAACGGAGATTGGTAAATATTCCCAACACCAGTTTCTCTATTTAATGCTGATGCAGTAATAATGTTACAAAGAACGTCTTTTCTATCAAATATATTATCTGTAGTACATTTGTTTATTGATAAGAATCGACTTACATTTTCAATCAGTAGAGATTGTGCATTTTTATAACTTCCAATCAAAGTATGGCCTTCATCACCTGTTCTTTCAAATGAGTTTGCCTCAAATTCACATAACCTTGCCAATGACATTGCAAAAAGTTCATACTCCTGTCCGTGGTTGGCGTTTTGTATGTATCTTTGGAATTCCGATATTGTGAATGTTTGTAACTCCTCAAATAAAGTATCCTGAAAATGATTTGAGCGTAATGTCCAGGGAAACAATTTGTCAATTATTTTAGAATCCATACTTGGAAAGTGTGCGACCATCGATAAAACCGTTGAGATATACCGTCTGCAATTATATGAATCTGTGGTTGGTGTATAAGACATTACGATACGTAATAATGAATTATGTTTTCTGTCTGAACACCATTTCTCAACCTGCCTGTCAATATTATTTTGGCCTGCAATGAGACTATGAACTTCGGATATTGCCAATTGATCAAAACTGAGTCCAAATGAAAAATATTTGTGATAGGACTCCGTAAATGCTAGCTGTGTTATATTTTTGTAATTACGTTTAGGATTAAACAATTTCTTGAGTATAATAAGGCTCTCGTTTCCTAGTTGTTTGCCGGTATAGTTACCCTCATCATCAACATCATCAATACTTGTTTTTCGAGTCCCATCTATTCCTGGGCGAAGAGTAAATCTGTTGATATGTAATTTCTCATCTACAACTGCCATTAAGATACTTGTAGGGTTATCTCTAAGTGTATTATATAATTCTGAATCATGGTAATATAAAAGCTCTAACAAGAAAAAATCCTCTGTGTTGATTTCTGTTGATTTATTTTCGATGTCATTTTGAAGAATACTTTGAACAGTTTCAAAATCAAGAACAAACTGCCTCGCAAATCGTTTTACTTGCCTATATGATACCAGTACTTGGTTGATGATATTTTCATTTGAATTTATAATATATGTGATTGCTCTTTTTAAATTGGAGTTGTTGGTCATCTCTGGTATTATTTCGTCCAAACATCTGGCCTGATAATGAGGTTCGGGGCGCTGCAATTTGATTTCAAGAGGAAATATTTTCTCAATATACAAATTTGATGATTCGATACCCAAAGCTGTCAATTGCTCACAGACATACCCTTTATCATATGAAACAATATAAACAACATTAGCAAAGTCTGCTGTATTTCGGATTAGCTTAAATGTTTCATATATTTCTTGTTCATTTAATCGGTCGATATCATCAATGAGGACAAAAATTCTTCCACCCAATTCGGAAAGAAGAACAGAAATTCTTTCTTTCAGCTTGCTAATGGTTGGATGTTTTTTCTTCTCCAGTATTTCTGATACTGAAACCAGCCAATTAGGTGCATCCACCATTGTGAGTAATTCGGCATATTTCAATATTGGCTTTTTCACTGCCGAATAATGCGGAGCAACCTTTTCGCATAATGTGTTAAAAAAATCCACAATTATTTGCCTGCTATCAGAACTTTCCCATGGACAGAAATTGACTATCAAAATATTGCTATTGTTCTTCTGTTGTTGTACTATGGAGTTTTCTATATGCTTAAGGAAAAGCGTTTTTCCAGACCCCCAATCTCCGGAAATGCCAATTGCCAAGGAGTCTTTTTGTTTGGTCGCAAGGACTTTCTTAATAATTAAATCTGCATACGGTTGTCGAATATGCGGGTCTGTTGTATTTTCTTCGACATTATCTATGCAGAATCCCGAAATATCATCTTCCTCAATAGAGTCTATATTAGATTTCTCAAAGTTTTTATTTATTATGCCTTTTGCTTTTGATTGAATATTCCGAATGCCTTGCTCAGACCATTTTATAAAACGTCCTTTGCTTTTCTTCGAGAAAATCAACGAGACAACGACAGGAACTGTAATTGACAACAACAATAAAAGCCACCATTTTATTCCAAATAAGGACCTGTTCCATACCCAATATTTAGTTGAAAACAATAATATGCAATCTAAAACTACTACAATATATAGGCCAAAATACTTTTTAGAATAATCAGTAAGGTTTATGTAGGAGAAATAAAACATTATAAATATGGTTGCTAATGATAGTAATGTGTTCACATCACCATTTTCATTTAGATAGTTGCTAATATTAGATATAGTTTTCCCCCAATGCACAAACACCCATTCGTTTTGCATATCGGATGTAAAACATAGTAACAGCAATAAAAAAATGTATACAAATATTTTTGTTATTTGATTTGTTTTCATTTTGATACTTGTTTAAGTTTATTTTTTGCAAAGATACAAAAAAGTAGTGAAACAAATACACCATATTTATCAACACATTTGTTAATTCTAAAGAACCCACAAAGAAGGATTGTATAACCCATAAAGAAGGGACTGCGAGCCAACATCGCCGAGGGATCGCCGAAGGATCACCGAAGGAATAATAAGCTTGAATGTGTGAATGCGCTTTAAGAATGCGTGAACGTGTGAATGCGCTTTAAGAATGTGTGAACGTGTGAATGCGTTAATGCGGGAGTTGTTGTTTAATAGAGCAGCCCAAACGTCCACAGCGGTATGCTTATTCCGTGGCCGTACTCTATGTCGTCTTTCACGATATGGCCGTTGGCAACATCCTCAATTTGTTTCTTTCCTTTCTTTTTACCGCCAACCTCGAAGGTGTGGTCACCAATGATGAAATCGGAAACTCCTGATGAGATAACATCGCTTACTACTCGCGTCTGATTGAAAAAGAAGGTCTCACGCAGGTTGCCTTTGTTGGTACTGTCCGCCCCAAGGGCATACATTATGTTGGTGTTGTCGAGATAGGTTTTCTCCACCTTTCCCAAGCTTCTCACCCCACCAGTCTCATCACGTAGCTGGCCAATCATCCCCGCTCGTTCCATATATATAAGATAGTCGGGCACCACATTGCGGCTGACACCAAGGGCGTTGGCAATGCTGGAATAGTCGGGTTTGAAAGGAGCACTCTGCGCCACAATGGCCATCAGCCTACGCAGTTTGCGTCCCGTGGAGACGGAGAGGGAGGCATATTGCGGGATGTCGGATTCGAGGGTTTGGGTGATGATTTGGTCGAGTCGCGACCGGAATGCACCTTCTTTGCTGAAAGGATAGTAACCATCCTGGAGATACTGCCTAAATAGCGGAAGCGGATGGGGAAGCACGGTGTCGTCTACTTTGTTGGCGATAACATCCTCCAACGAGTATTGTGGTATCTTGATGCTGTGGAACATCTCAAGATATTCGCGGAACGAGAGCCCCTGCATGGTGTACATGACAGCGCGACGGCTCAAGTCGGCCTGCCCCTTGAGCAAGTCGAGCACCGACGATCCTGTGAAGACTACTTTCAACGCCCCATAACCGTCGTAGATATTTTTTAGTTCTGTCGACCAATTCTCATATTTATGTATCTCGTCGATATACAGATGAGTGCCTCCTTCTTTGTTCCATTCCGAGGCCACCTCCAAGAGCGTGTGGTTGGCAAAATAACTGTGGTCGGCCGAGATATAGAGCGCCTTTTGGTTGTCTTTTTCGAAGATTATATGCTGTTTTATGAGGGTTGACTTACCCACGCCTCGCGGGCCCACAAGACCGAACATCCGCAATGTCCAATCAATTTGTGGATATAAATAGCGCACAAAATCATGGCTTGTTGTTGCCAGCTGCTCGCGCATAAACTCGTATAATACATCGTCAATCATGGTGAGTTGTCGTTTTTGTTTCCGGCTGCAAAGATACAAAATGTTTTTAATATGCACTAAAAAAAGTGCGTCCGCATTAAAATTCGCACTAAAAAAAGTGCATTACAAACAAGGCGTTAATGCATTTTTCGCTTGATTTGATTAATTTCAGCGGTGTTGACTCGCTACATATGTTCTTTTTAGCGGTGCTATTCGCTGTATTAATTCGTATTAAAGCGTTGCCCATCACACTTTCAGTGGTCGCAGGCATACCTCAAGGCCTCTGTCGAGGCAGAATGTGTTAATGTGTTAATGCGTAAATGCGTGAGTGAATTTGTGAATGCGATATAGAATTTGTGAATGCGTTAGTGGAAATACACGAGGTTTCACCGAGGTGTGCCGTCGGCTCGGCTGACAACCATCGCCGAAGGATCACCGAAGAAACAATAAGCTTGAATGTGCGAATGCTTTAAAAAATGCGTAAATGCGTTAACGTGTAAATGCGTTAGTGGGAATGCGCTTTGAGAATGTGAGAATGTGTGAATGCGTTAGTGTGCTTTATAAATGTGTGAACGTGTTAATGCGTGAATGCGCTTTGAGAATACGTAAATATGTGATTTTTCGGATTGAGTATGACTTTTTACTTACATTTTGTATATCTTCAGAAGGATAATCAGCAATAGGAACAGCTTGATTATTAGGGGTTTGTTTATCATTCGTGTAAAAATGTGTAATTTTATAGTGTTCGATATTAGAAAAATGTGTATATTTGCACCTGTAAATAATATAAAAATGTGTAAATAGAATATGAAAAGGAAGATATACAAGCAATTGCTGAATTGGAGGAGTAACAAGGAGAAAAAGCCTCTGATTATTGGTGGTGCAAGACAGGTGGGGAAGACTTATTCTGTACGTGAGTTTGGACAATCGTATAGCTCGTTTATAGAGATTAATTTCATTACGCAGCCTTTCTACAAGCAAATCTTCTCAGAAGGGTACAATGTGGATGCTGTCGTCAAGCAAATATCGTTTCTCAACCCCAATGCCAAGTTTATTGAAGGGGATACGTTGATTTTCTTTGATGAACTACAGGAATATCCCGACTGTGCTACATCGCTCAAATTCTTCAAGGAGGATGGCCGATATGATGTTATCTGCTCCGGTTCGATGATGGGGCTGAACTACAAGGACATCACCTCGAACAGCGTAGGGTACAAGACTGATGTTATGATGTATTCTATGGACTTCGAAGAGTTTCTGTGGGCGAAAGGATATGACGAAGAATTTGTTGAAATGCTGCTGTCGCACCTGATTGACCTTAGACCTTTCAATGACCTTGAGATGCGACGGCTGGATTCTCTGTTTCTTGACTACGTTGTCACGGGCGGAATGCCGGATGTGGTTGCCACTTTCATCAATGAGGGGAATTTCTCGAACGTGCTGCCGCTGCAACGTCAGTTGTTGGCCGACTACGAGGAAGATATTATCAAATACGCCCAAGGTCTCGACAAGGCCAAAATAAGAAGTGTTTACAGGAACATTCCGGTGTTTTTGGCCAAAGAAAACAAGAAATTCCAAATCACAAAAGTAGCCAAGAATGCCCGCAGCCGCGAGTATGCAGGATGTGTGGAATGGTTGAGGGATGCCGGCATTGTCAACGTGTGCCACTGCCTGAATTTTCCGGAACTGCCGTTGAAGGGCAACTATGACGAAAGCAAATATAAACTCTATTACCACGACAACGGGTTGCTGATGGCGGCATTGGACGAGGAATCGAGCATGGACCTTCGGCAGAACCGCAATTTCGGTGTGTACAAAGGGGCCGTGTATGAGAATATCGTATCGGAGGCGTTGGCCAAGCAGGGCTACCAGCTTTATTACTACAAGACGGAGAATGCCCAGCTGGAGATGGATTTCTTTGTCCGCGACAGCACGACGCTTATCCCTGTGGAAGTGAAAGCCACTACGGGTGCCACTCCGTCATTGAATAAACTAATTGACAGAGACAGCTATCCTGATGTAAAATGGGGAATCAAACTGAGTCGCCAAAACATTGGCTTCAACGGCAAGTTCTACACGTTTCCATACTGTTGCTCTTTCTTGTTGAAACGATGGATGGAAAGCCGACGGTAAAAAATGGGATGAGGGTCAGAATGTGGGAATGCGCTTTAAAAATGTGTGAATGAATTCGTGAATGTGAGAATGTGTTAATGCGTTAATGCGTTAGTGTATTTGTGAATGTGTTAATTCGTGAATTCGTTAGTAAGGGGATTTGCTAATGGGCAGTTTCATTGTATGGTTGTGCAATAAAGGGGGGATTATGTCGTTGTTGTAAGCGACGATATAAGCTACTATGAAATTCTTGAAATGGTTGGGGTTTGACCCTGAAAAACATAGTGTCAGGACGGAGATTCTCGCCGGGCTGCTCTTGTCGTCCTCTGTCAGACATATTTGTCACCCACAGACTCAAGTCTGGTGTCCGTGAGATAATTGAAATGCCAAATACAGATAGAAGAACGCCTCGGGATTGGACTTCTTTAATTTGTTGAGTTTTGTGTACTCATAGTCGGTAAATAGCCGATCTGTCATCCTCTCCCAATACCGAATGTGTACATTTTGCTTTATTTGACAGTGCAAAGATACGCATATTTTAGGGAACAACAATGAGTTCATTCTCAAAATTAAAAAATGGACGTAGGCATGATTTAAGAATAAATGCGAATAGCTATTAAAAAAAGTTTGTTTTCTTACGACTCGACAGCAAGAAAATCTTAATTTAGTGCAGAATTTCATAATGGACAAATCTATATTTGGTGCAAAATATATTATAGAATTATTTTGTATTTGGTGTAAAATTTATATATTTGCAAAGTTGAATTTGGTGTAATTATTTTATGAAAAGAAAGATTTACAATGAGTTGCTGAAATGGAAGAATGCAGCCAAAGGGCGAACGGCCGTGTTGATTGATGGAGCACGTCGTGTCGGCAAGAGCTATATCGTGGAGGATTTTGCACGCAATGAGTACAAATCCTACATCTTAATTGACTTCGGCAAGGAGGACAAACAACTAAAAATGTTATTCGAAGAACAGCTCTCCGATTTGGATACATTCTTCAGAATGCTCTCTCTCGTAAAGAACACAAAACTTTATCCACGCGAGTCGGTCATCGTATTCGACGAGGTACAACAATATCCACCAGCACGCGCTGCCATAAAGCACTTGGTCAATGATGGACGGTACGACTATATAGAGACGGGTTCCCTTGTCAGCATCAACCGTAATGTGAAGAATATCGTAATTCCGTCCGAGGAAGAACGCCTTGATATGTACCCGATGGATTTTGAAGAATTCCTTTGGGCTATGGGGCAGGAGGACTTGATGGATTATGTTCGCGAATGTTTCTCAGCCCGTACTCCATTGGGGAATATGCTGCACCGCAAGACCATGGAACTGTTTCGCCAGTATATGATTGTGGGCGGAATGCCTCAAGCGGTGGAGTCTTATGTGAAAGAAGGCAACTTTGAAAAGGTGGACAGGATAAAACGGAATATACTGAGTATCTATCGTGCCGATATTAGTAAGTACGCAGCTAGCCATGAGCAGAAAGTAACACAGGTGTTTGATACCATACCGTCGCAGCTACAGCGTCACGAAAAGAAGTTCCGAATTGGAGAACTTGAAAAAGGAGCTCGTTCGAGGAACTATTCCAATGCTTTCTTCTGGCTCGAAGAATCACGGGTAATCAACGTTTGCTATGTGGCTACGGAGCCTAATGTCGGATTAAACCTTAATCGTGACGATGCCAAAAGAAAACTCTATATGGCAGATACCGGTTTGCTGATTGCAATGGCTTTTAGCGAGAAGGATATCCAACAAGGTCAGTTGTATAAAAAACTAATGTTTGATAAGTTGGAGATAAACAAGGGTATGTTGGTGGAAAATGTTGTTGCCCAGATGCTAAAGACTTCTGGAAACAAATTGTATTTCTATTCCGACTCGTCGCATGAGAAAGACGACAGGATGGAAATAGATTTCCTCGTCAGGAAACCCTCTGTAACTTCACGTCATAACATCTCTCCTATCGAGGTCAAGTCATCGACACGTTACACGCTGACCTCTTTGAATAAATGTATAAATAAATATGGAGAATACCTTTCAACACCGTATGTGGTACATTCGTCCGACTATATGGAAAAAGACGGAATCACATTTATTCCTTTGTATATGACACCGTTACTATAAACAAATGCATACCGCAGCAGGCCCTCCTCAAGGCCTACGAGGAAGCCGCCGCCGAGGAAGAGTAATCCCACTGGGAACGCAGACGTCTCGTCTGCATCACCCATCCACACAGCGAGGCCCGCGACGGAATGTCGCGGGCCTCGCTCGTTGTAGCCCCTTCGGGGCGACACACCACATACTTTTTCATTGGCTGTCCTTTATAATATATATTCTTCTTTAGAAGAATATATAAATCAACAAGTTGCGGATATTATCAAAACCATACCATCCCTATACTAAGCCTATACCATCTCTATACCAAGTCTATGGTAACAAGGGAGTACCTCCGGTGTACCGCCAGTGTACCTTCAGTGTTCCTTCGTCCATCCTATATTGTAGGCATATCCTTCCCTCACTCTACCCTTACTCGCTGGGTATGCCAAGGGTATGCCTGCTCCTTGGCTACTGCCTTCCTGCAGTATGGCTGTGGCACAATAAAACCGACCTTCCTTCGTTATTATCCTAAAACACAGCAGTTATGGCAAGAAAACAGGGCGATTCCGAGAGCGGCAAACTCGGCAACAAAATATACTACACCTGGCATGGGCGGCAATGCGAGCGCTCTATGCCCACCTCTGTGGCCAATCCGCAAACCGAGGCACAGCAGGCCCACCGCAGCAACTTCGCGATGGTCTCCAAACTCTCGTCCTACATGAAAGAGGCCCACCTCATTGGACTTCATTGGCACGCCATCAGAGAGCGCAACAGCACTTATGCCATCTTCCGCCAGCTTAACAAAGACTGCTTCACCCCCGACGGCGAGATCAACCTCCCGCGCGTCATCGTCAGTCGCGGTTCGGTGGAGCAGGTGGAAATCACCTCGGCCACCATCGACAACGGCGTTGCCTCCACAGGGTCGGCAGGCATACCATTCACCGTCACGTTCGACAGTCGCGTCTATGGCGGCAAAGCCACCGACGAGTTTTTCCTTTTCGTCTACTATCCCGCCCTCTGCACCGGCCGACTCGCCACCCCTGTTCCCCGCTCCTCCGGCCTCGTCACCGCCATCCTCCCCGAAGAATGGCTATACCCCGCAGAACCCACCCAAACAGGTACTAACACATTAACACATTCAAGCAAGAACGCATTCCCACTTCACCTCTACGCCTTTCTACGCTCCACCCGCGGCCGCACCTCCGACACCATCTACATCCCGTTGCCCAAAGAGACACGTTAGCTGTCCTATTCCATATCTCGCTATCAATGAGTTAAGTACGGCTACAATTAAATTAATTCTCTCCCGATTGAAAATATTTTTGTATTTTTGCATTTGCATATAATATAAATTCAGCCCAACAATGGACGGTATAAAAAATATAACAATAAAGAACTTCAGGGGAATAGACCATCTGACCATAGAGGATTTCTCCAGGGTGAATGTGTTTCTCGGTCAAAATAATTCAGGCAAAACAACAATGCTTGAGGCAATAGCGATGTTGATGAGTATGTCGAATCCAGACGTGCCTCAGGCCATCAACGCCGTGCGAGCCCGCAAACCATTCAGTAACTTTATTGATGTTCAGTATTTTTTCAACAACTTGGATGTCACGACTCCACCGGAGGTAAAGGCAGAACTGTCGGACGGTAGTTTCCGACATCTAACGTTAGCCTTGTCATACGTGTTTGACGAGTTGGCCGACCCGAAGAATGAACCACAGCAACAAATGGGTGCCGTAAAATATGTCAACACGTTGGAGATGAATTTTGAGATTGCCAAAGGTACGACAAGACAAAGCCATAAGAGTTGGTTGCGAGTAAATCCTCAGGGATTGGTTGTAAATCGAAAAGTAGCAGACGGATACTTGGAGAATAAGAGGGCATGGCTGACTCCATCTGATTTGATGACGAGCAATCTGGCCAACGATTTGGCAGAGCTGTTTAAACGGAATCGGAAAGACACAATTTTGGCCTTGCTGAAGTTGTTTGACACACGTATTAACAGCATCGAAATACTGACGGATGATATTTATATTGGATTTGAAGGTATGTCTCAGATGCTGTCGGTCAGTATGATGGGAGATGGTCTTCGCCGTTATCTGAATATTGTGGCGAGTGCTGCCAATCCGCTCATTGACATTTTGCTTATTGACGAAATTGACAACGGACTTCATTATTCCGTCTATAAAAAACTATGGCAAGCTTTGTTTGCGTTGGCAGAAGCAAGCAACAAGCAGATATTTGTCACTACTCATAGTAAGGAAACGCTTGGCCATCTGAATAAGATGCTTGAGGAACATGTTGAATATCAGCAAGAACTTCGCATATTTACATTAGAGAGAACTCGTTTGAAAGGGTATCAAGCATATCGGTTGACCTATAATGGTCTACAAGAGGCTACTGCAAACGATATAGAATTAAGAAGCATTGTGCTATGAAAAAAGAATTCAATATCTTTGTGGAAGGAGTGGCCGATGCCCGTTTTATCAAGCAGTATATTGGACATTTGTATGGTGATGTGGTGGATGATGAGCGCTTGGTAACTCTCAAGGGGTGGGATAACTTGAAAACTGAGGCCACGGCTATTCGCATGCATTCCATGTCAGCAAACGGTGGTGTGAACCTTGTCATTGTTGATACCGACAAAGATTTTCAGATTCGAAAAGATGAAATAGCGAAATGGCAACAGGCAAACAAGGTTCAATTTGAATTATTCCTCCTGCCAAACAATCATGATGCCGGCACGCTAGAAGACCTATTGGAAAACATCATCAATCCGAACAACCGCCCCATCTTCGACTGCTGGGAGCATTACGAACAAGAGTTGGTGCAGACAGATATTCCCGGCCGTACACCACCGCCCCTTACCACACCCGCCAAGAAAACCAAGATATATGGTTACCTTGAAGCCTTGTTGGGAGAAACGAAGAGTCAAAAAGAGTTAATAAAAGAAGCAAACCGCAACTACGAGAATCCCCAGCACTGGAATCTGGATGCTGAATATTTGGAGCCTTTGAAACTGTTTTTAGGGAGGAACCTGGTAACATTTTAAGTATAAAAAACAATGTTATGGACACAAACACTTTAGTATTAACTCAATACAGAGAAGGAGATGAATATAATGATTTCATTGGGAAATACTACCACTTCCCAGTAAATCAGGCCAAGTCATATCTTTCAATGTTTGATACATTGCCAATAGAATTCATATATTACGAACCAATAAAATCAGGTAAAGGTGAGTTCTACGGGTATGGTCGAATCACCAAAAAACCATTTAAAGATAAAAATGCTGATGGGTATTATTTTGTTGAGATAACCGACTACAAACCATTCAAGGAGCCTGTATCCTATAAAAACGCCCAGGGAGAGGTTATTGAAAAGGCATATAACCCAAACACCTATAATTCCAACAATGCGGTTAGACGTGTTTCTAAATCATTTATTGATGATGTATGTTTAGATGGTCATATTCTTCTAAACTTTGAATCTGATGCTCATTTAGTAAATATTCTTGGTGAGCAGTTGATAGGCTCAGAAAAAGTCGGAATACTTGAATTAGTAAAGAACGCCATTGATGCATCGGCTAGTTATTGTAAAGTCCGGTTTGAGAAAGTCCCGAAACTTCCTTCAATAGATTCTAGGCATTATTGTTTTGGCGAACTTGAGGGCCCAATCATTGTTATTGAGGACGATGGTGTAGGCATGAATAGAGAAACCATTGAAAAGGGATGGCTCAGACCAGCGTCAACATTAAAAACGGATATTAAAAATAGACTTCGGGAAGAGAGAGAAAATGCGGAGAAGTCTGGTAATATTGGCGCATATCAAGCAATTGTTGACCAATTAAAAAAAGAACATGGCGGCAGAATCCCTCTGGGAGAAAAGGGAGTTGGACGTTTTGCCACAAATAGATTGGGTACAAATTTAATTATCAGAACAAAAACCGTTGGCTCGCAAGAAGAACTTGTATTAAAAATAAACTGGGACGATTTTGAGTTTACAGATGGCAAAAGCAAAAATTTGAATTCAATAGGTGTTGAATTGACCAAAGAGCCTCTTTCGCGCGATTACGGAGAAAAGGATTCGGGAACGCGAATTATAATTTTTGGAGGAAGAAAAGACTTTGAATTTGATGAAGAAAAAATCAAAGACATTAACAAGTCAATTATGAGATTGAATTCACCAAATCCAAGTCCTAAAATCTCCAATCCCGGTTTCCATGCCTTCATAGAATGTCCTCAGATTGAAGACTTGGAGAAGAAAGAAATATATGAAGAATTCGTCCCCAATTTCAGTTTGGAAGCTTTGGTCGACGGAGATGGGGTAGTTAGCGACTATTCGTTAAAATTTGTATCACCACCTTCAGTTCCTCTACCAGATGAAGAATGGGTGGAAAAAGATTATGATTTACGAACTTCTAATTATACATATTGGAAAGATGAGCAAAATGGGCTTCTAAGAAAACCTTCATGTGGCTCTTTTTACATCCATCTTGACGCATGGTATAGAGTTAAACCGTGGATTGATGGTCCCGACCAGCAAGAGATGAAAGACTATCTTTCAGATTATGGAGGTATTTCAATATATCGTGACAATGTAATCATCTTCCCTGCTGAATCTGGAACAAAAAATGATTGGTTGGGATTGTCGCAACGTAATATCAAACAAGGTTTCAGAATCTCATATTACAATATGATTGGCAATATTGAGTTGGACCAATCCGAGAACTTAGACTTGATAGACAAAACAGATCGCGAAGGCTTAATTGAAAACCAAGCATATAATGATTTATCAAAATTAGTTGAGGCAGTTGTACAAAATATATTGGAGGTCAAGTATATAAGCAAACGCGACGAATATACAAGCCTGACAAAAGGAATCACCAGAGACCCGAAGAAACTCGGAGAAGCCACAAAAGCCAGTTCTGAAATCATTGATGGAATATACGAGCACTATTCCATTGAAGAAGACCCGTGGCAAATATTACGAAAACTAGGCAATTCGGTTCAAGAACGTAGGGCTGGACTCGTAAACTTATCCGAATCCATAAAGAATTTAAAAAAGAGCGTTGAGATTATCGAGGGAGTCCAGGATAAATTAACAGAGCAAGCAGGCTTTGGACTGGCTGCTGCTGTGTCAATCCATGAACTAAACAAAATCGCAACAAATTTCTATACAGGCATTACCGATCTTATCAAAAACGGTGTTAATAATAATCTTTTCCAACTCGAAGATTTACGTTCGGCATCAGACAGCCTTCGTTCTGAATTAAAGAGATTAGGGCCTTTACGTACAATACGGAATGAAAAGCCTCGTGAGTTCAAAGTATCTCAGGCCATTAATTATGCTGCAGAAACATTCAAGAGTAAAAGAAAAGATAATAATATTGAGTTGGACCTTTCTGTTGACAATGATATAACTGTATATGCTCGATACTCAACTTTATGCCAAATTCTAGTGAATCTTTTTGACAACAGTGTATACTGGTTGCTGTTTGAGCCCAATGACAAACGCAAAATTTCCATCAATATATTCAGCAATGAACGCATTATTAATTTTGGTGATACAGGAAAAGGTATTGATGACGCAATACGACCTTATTTGTTTGAAGCTGGCTATAGTATGAAGATTCCACCAAGCGGCTTAGGCCTATATATTTGCAAGTCCTATATGAATGCCATGGGAGGAACAATATATGAAACCCCGGCCCCTAATCGCTTAGGGAATTCAAATGGCGCTCAGTTTACTATTGATTTTAACCATGTTCCGTCAAGAAAGGAGGAGGCAAGATGAAACACACGGTATGTTTTATAGATGACTCAATACCAGTTTCTCAATATGATGAATATTTTAATGATACTGATATTATCAGTAGTTCCGTTATTAAGTACCTTTTAAAAAACGATAACACTGATTGGAGAGATGACGTGGTAAAAAACATGTGCAAAAAACTAACAGATGAACCTGAAAAATGGTCAGTAAGCGCATTCACCTCTCCCAATTTTTATGATAATTACATAAAAGAAACTGTTTATGCTCCGGAAATAATCATATATGATTGGGATTACAACTATGGGGCAGGATCAAATGAATCAGAAGAGTATTTGTTGAGAATATTGGAAACTTCATACACGATGATATTTATTTTTTCGGGATCCGATCATAAAGATGATATTAATCAGATTGTCACGAAAGATGAATATAGAAAATATGGGGATCGGTTAAGTGTTATTGATAAAACAGAAAACGACAGTATTGAACATGTTTTCTCTCAAATAAAGCAAAAGGAACAAAATAACTTCTCTTTTGCATATGGATTTGAGGTTATCAGAAATTCTAATAAGGCCATTAACCAGGTCCTATCGGACATCTCAATGTTGTCAATTGAAGATTTTGTTGCCTCTATCGGAGAAATTAAGGATGGTAATAACTATGTCTCTACTAACGAAGACTTTATAGATGCCATTGTTCCCAGATTCAAAAGTATTTTACGCACCATTAATACATTGACAGAAATATCTGTAAAAAGAACAGATGCAGTCGATTTGTATAATTTACGTAGAACCTGGTCGTTTAGACTCTATGATAATGTAATAACAAACAAGGTAGGACTGGGGGATATTATTAGAAATAATAAGAACGAGTGTTTCTTAGTGGTGTCTTCCGACTGTCATTTGCACAAATTTCAAAAAACAAACTTCGCGTTCCTAACATTAATTCCCATGTATCTTTGTGGGACAGACAAGACGCTAAAGGTGATGAAACGGAACAAAGCGAATGTCTCTCTTTCATCATTGACAAGCAATAAACAATCAGCAATGACAATTCTTCCATGTGTACCGATCGGCGACACTTTTGTTGATTATGTACTCATGCCCAAAGGAATTGTTTCTGTCGAGATTGAGACTGGTCAAAATACAACAGATTTGCTGTATGAAAATCTTATCGGCTTCAAGAAAGTTACATCATTGTCTGACCCATTCAAAACGCCAATGATACATTATATCTTTGATAATATAACAGGCTATGGATGTCCTGATTTCCCGGAAGCATTGAAGTCCAATCTTAACACAAAAGTAAAACACATGCAGTCATGAGCTATATTTCGATAGACCTATTCTCCGGCGCAGGCGGAATGTCAGAAGGGCTTAAGATGGCTCACTTCAAGACAAAGTATGCTTTTGAGATAGACCCAATTGCGGCCATGACATACCAGTTAAATCACAGTAAAACAAAAGTCTTTACTCAAGACATCCGAACTGTTGACACTAAAGATGTCAGAAAAGGCCTCTGTGGTAAAACCATCCATCTCTTGGCAGGATGTCCTCCCTGTCAAGGATTTAGCTCCATCCGAAGACTTAACCGGGATAAACCCGCAGAAGACGAAAGGAATTTCCTAATTAACGAATATGTAAGATTTGTGGATGATTTGCGCCCTTATACAATTATGCTCGAGAATGTTCCTGGCTTACAAATGTCCGACGACTTCAACAGAGCTGTAGACTATTTAAGTGAGATCGGCTATAATATAGACTATAAGGTTTTGAATGTAAAAGACTATGGAGTGCCCCAAAACAGGAAAAGGCTAGTGATGGTCGGTTCGCGTATAGGCAACATCCATGTTGCAGAGGCAACAAATGAGAAGAACACAGTCCGTTCAACCATAGAGAATATGCCAAACCCCGAATGTTGTGAAGATGAGGTACATAAAATATATCCACATCACATACAACGCATACAGATGTTGATCAATCAAATACCTCATGATGGTGGGAGTCTACGAGATTTGGGTGATGAGTGGCAGTTAGAATGTCATAAATCTGATAATGTGGGTTTCAATGATGTGTACGGAAGACTACGATGGGACTCATATTCTACTACAATAACTGGTGGGTGCCTCAATCCCTCAAAAGGCAGATTCTTACATCCTGAACAAGACAGATGTATTTCGGCAAGAGAAGCATCATTGCTTCAAACATTCCCCGTCGATTATATTTTTCCAACAAATGTGGCAAAAACTAAAATTGCGTTAATGATTGGCAATGCACTTCCTCCGAAATTCTGTTTTGTGCAAGCTTCTAATATAAAGAATCATCTGGATACTATTCTAAATAACTGAACCAATGCCGAATCAGAAATACAGAATCAATTCTTTTTTTGCAGGAATAGGCGGATTTGATGTGGCGTTTGAGAAACAAGGATTCTCGACAATATTTCTGTGTGAGATAAACTCGTTCTGTAATCAAATCCTAGACAGACATTGGCCGTATGTTAAAAAAGCTGGCGATATTAATGCGATTAAACCAGGTGACATTCCTCCATCAAATGTGTGGTGTGGGGGATTCCCTTGTCAAGACATTTCTGTTGCTAGAGGTGCTTCTGCAAGATTAGGATTAAAAGGATCTAGGTCTGGTTTGTTTTATCGATTTGCAGAACTGATAGAGGCGGGAAAACCTGAAGTTGTGATTATTGAGAATGTTGCAGGTCTATTTACATCTAATAAAGGAAGAGATTTCGGAGTTATTCTACAGACTCTATCCTCTTTGGGTTATGCTGTTGCTTGGAGATTGTTAAACAGCCGCTATTTTGGTGTTCCGCAGTCTCGTACACGTGTTTATTTGTGTTGCTGGAGAAATAACCCCCAAAAAGCATTAAGCGTCATGTTCGATAAAAAGGGTGCTGTAAAACCACAAAACGAAAGAATTGATTTTATTACAGAAGATAACGCCCGTAATACATATCCTAAAGTACCTAAAGTAGCCTATTGCCTTGCGGCATCATCTGGAAGACATACTGGAACTGATTGGAGTAGGACATATGTTGTTTGCAGAAATGGTGTCCGACGTTTGTCACCTGTTGAATCAGAAAGACTTCAGGGTTTTCCAGATAATTGGACTTTGCCGTCGGAGGAATTGATAAATGATGAAAACATAAACACGCTCAGATATACTGCAATAGGGAATGCAGTATCTGTTCCTGTTGTTGAATGGGTGGCAAAAAAGGTGAAGAAACAGCTTGGAAGTAAGCTCAAGGAAAATGATTTAGCAGATGATATTATGTCATATCATGATTTAAAAAAATCAAAGTGGTCTGATGTGGAATTAAATAATATTGACTTTACCGATACAACAAAAACATATAAATGGGAAAGAGGTGGTTTGGTCTGGCATAACCGGTTCATCGAATGCAATATTCCGCCCACTCCTTCTGAAATTGTTAATTCGTCTTTGTCAAACTTGATTGAAAAAAAACAAAACAATCCAGTTTATTTTCTTTCGCCAAACGCAGCAGAAGGAATTTTACGACGTGTCGATAGCCAAAATAGAAGTCTTTTTGCACCATTGCGAATCGCTTTAGAAAAATTAAGTTCCCAAAATAACAAATAATATGATGAACTTCAATTTTATTACAGTCCGATTAGGCAAAGATAGCATTCCTGACATTGAAAGGATTTGCTCGTCGGAGGTTGGCGTTCTGAATGATTCTTTCGCCATAAATGTGAAATGTACTCAGATTCCTGAAAATTATAATTCGGGAGATTATGCTTTTATTTGGTTGGGCTCAGACAACAATAAAGGAATGCCAACAAAATGGAAACAGGGTTTTAAAGCAATAGGACGGGTTGGTACTATTATGCGTGGTGCCAGTTATAATGAGACATCTGAAACCGCTATTAATATTGTATACGTTTTTAATGACGCAATCAATAGACTTGATTTTTTAAGGTCTGCACCTATTGAGTATTATTGGTGTTCAAACATGCCATTGATTGGAATTGACGATCATGCTAATCAAACGATAAGAAGTGTTAGTGGTTCATCTTTATGTGATATTCCCGCACTCTTTTGCTCAATAAATAGAATTTGCGATACCTTTAAAAGGGATATCTTAAAAATAGAATCTGGTTTTCTGCACCTTTTCTCTTTTTCCATACCAAAACCCAAAGACTTCCCTGATGCAAAATCAATAGTTGAAGTCAAACAACAGAATAATAAAAAGACAACTATAGGGGAAGCCTATCTCCCATACCTCACCGCCCTGCGGACGAAGCCGTTTATGTTGCTGGCGGGAATCTCAGGAACGGGAAAGAGCAGGATTGTGAGAAAGCTGGCCCAGGCGACCACTACACAGCATTATGCTAACGACAGCGACCGCTGGGATGACAACCGTCCGGAGAACTTCGAGTTGATTCAGGTGAAGCCGAACTGGCACAACTCGATGGATGTGGTGGGTTTCTACTCCAATATCTCGAAGAAATATGAGTTCACGCCTTTTGTGGAGTTTATCGTGAAAGCCTGGCAGCGCACAGATACGCCATACTTCCTCTGCCTCGATGAGATGAATCTCGCTCCTGTGGAAGAATATTTCGCCGAGTTCCTCAGTGCCATTGAATCACGCTCTAACGACAGCGAAGGCAACTATATTACAGACCCCATTATAAAACCTTTTAAAGACTTTGGCGAGACAGTCGGTAAGAATATGCTAAAACACTTATTTGGTGAGGCCGACCCCATCGACAAGAATCCTCTGGCGGTGCAGTTCTATGAGAAAGGTCTCACCTTCCCGCCAAACTTAATGGTGATGGGTACGGTGAATATGGATGAGACGACCTTCTCGTTCTCACGCAAGGTGCTCGACCGCGCCATGTCGGTAGAGATGAATGAGGTGGACTACGACAAGTTCTTGTCGGGCGAGACCGAAGCCTTCCCGTTGCTGACAGACTTCAACGCACTGCTGGTGAACCGTCCGCAGAAAGCTTCGGAAGTGAAAGACGACATCGACAGCGCTAAGGTGGTGGAATATCTGAAAGATGTGAATGCCCTGTTGGAGGATACACCCTTCAAGTTGGGCTATCGCGCCGCAAATGAGGCGATGCTGTATGTGGCCGCCAATAAGGAGTTGGCTGGAGAGAAGTTCTCCTTGACGACTGCATTGGATGAGTTCACACTGATGAAGATACTTTCACGCATCGAAGGCGACGACCAGCGCCTGGGCATTGACGAAAACGACCCGCGCATCGCCGCCGCCCATATCGCCGCCGACACTGATGGCGACCCACTCAATCTGCTGACCTGTCTGCGTGCTATCGTCCGCAACCACTTAGGCAACGACACCCATACGGAGAAGAAGATTGCCTCTATGTGCCGCACTCTTGAACGTGAACATTTCGTTTCCTACTGGGGCTGATGTCGACCGACGGCAACATATTCAATTTCGAGGTATGGAACGATGATGTCCGCCTCCGTTTCTCGTGCGACAAGACACTTGACCGCATAGGGAAGGCTGTGGAGAACCTCCGTGTGCAGTGGGGTGACGAGAAACTGACAGCGGAATTCATCACCACACAGCCAGACACCCGCTTTGCTTTCGCTGGTCACGAAAGCAGCCTGCAGCAACTCAAACGCGAGGCCGTCTTCTTTGAGAACACACAATATCCTATCCTGATAAAAGGCAGCGACGGCGTGAGCGATATGTCGCTGCGGTTCTCCAATGTAACGAAAGACCATCAGTTGAGCAGCGACAAGAACCTGCTGTTTGGTGCTGTCACCTTTGGAAACCAGGTGGGCAAGACCGACATCTGCCTGGATTACCGTAAAGACGGCAAGCCTAAAAGTCTGCGCTTCTCCACCGAGGTGCTAAGCTACAAGATGGATTACCGTTCGGATATGAAGTGGATTATCCGTGACATCGAACAGGAATACAGTATGCTCTCGTTCGCCTTTATGCGCGAGACCTATCTAAACTTCCGCACGCAAGCAGGTGACTCAACCGACTTGATATGGTGGCAGATATTCCAGTCGTGCTTCACCGACATCACCCGTGCCTGTCGGCAGATTATCAACTCTCCCAAAAGAAAGCTACAAGAGCGTGTAGTCTATGAACGTGCCGACCGGCTGCGATGGTTCGACAACGAAATGGAGAACGAATACTGCGAGTTTGAGAACGACCCGAACCACCGCTACCGCACACGCGAATTGTGCCACACCAACGACACCATAGAGAACCGGTTTCTGAAATTCGTCATAAGAGAGACGCTGCAACGGTTCTCCATTGTAAGTCAGCATATACGGAACACCGTCTCAAGGTCAAAGCGGCTGGAGTCGCAACTGACCGAAATGAGCGAGGAACTGCATCGCCTGAACAGCCATCCATTCTTCCGCACCATTGGAACATTCAAGGGCTTCTCGCAGGAGTCGCTCGTGATGAAGAAATCGACGCATTACCGCACCATCTATCAAAAATGGATAGAACTGATGTGCAGCTACGAACTGGAAGAGGGCGTGAATAAACTGGAGACAAAGGACATCGCCACGCTTTACGAGATTTGGTGTTTCTTGAAAGTGAAAAACATTGTTGCCGATATACTGAAAGACCGAGCAGCAGCCCAATACAAAGGAAGCAAGCTGACTCCTCAGTTCGTCAGGGACCTCAGCTGGGGTACGCACTCCGAGGTGACTTTCTTGAAGACCGACGACAACGTGGAACTTGCCTCGGTGATGTACAATGCCCCTGTGAAAGAAGACAATGGGAAAGTGGTATCGGCCATCAGTGGCACCACCACCTTCACTACCCAGCAGCGTCCCGACATTGTACTACGCTTGACCAAGCGACAGAAAGGCATACAGTACACTTTTCTTTTTGATGCAAAATACCGCATCAACGACAGCCGCATCGACGACATGGACGTGCCTCCAACGGATGCCATCGACCAAATGCACCGATATCGTGACGCCATATATTATATTGACCCCAACAATCAAAAGCCCAAACGCGAGGTCATCGGAGGCTACGTGCTCTTCCCAGGCAGTTATACAAAGGAAGAATTTGAGCAGTCACACTATTATAAATCCATAAGAGAAATCGGCATTGGTGCCTTTCCGCTCAGGCCCTCGGAGGATATCATCGTCAACCCCAGCGACAGCGAACAGATGCTGCGGGCTCAAATTGAGGACTGGCTCAACCGTAAGCGGATGCAGAACTACTTGTATAAAAAAGTAGCTCCGCAACACGGACTTGACTATCAAGACCCCGACGACGTGGTGCTGGTCAACTTCGCCAACAAAGAGAAGATGGCCAAGATGAAAGAACTTGGCCTGTGTTACCTTCGTACAGGTGAGGATGCAGGCTCCATAGTGCTGCCGCCAAAGGCATTGAATGCCCGTTATGTGATGTTGCACAATGGCACAAACGGTACCTTGTTCAAACTAAAAGGTGCAGGGCCTCGTTTCATGTCGAAAGAAACCCTGCAAAAGAAAGGCTTCGAATCTCTTGGTCACGACTACTACCTCGTCTATACTTTCGATACCACACAATCAAAAGACTACAACAATCTCTCCACCCTCGCCCGAGGCAAGCAAACCACAGCTCCATGGTTTGCCACATGGGAAGAATTGATGAATAATGATAATCACTATGGAAAACAATCATAACAACCCTACTTTTTTCAATCCGCAGGAGATGCTGTGGTTGTTCGATGCCATCAAGGAGAAGGACAGGAAAGGTTGCGAGTGGTGGAACTCGCGGAAGCTGGCACGAGGGTTGGTATATGTACCCCAAAAGGCAAAAATGGGAGTATATCATTTCCAATATGTACCCGAAAAGGCGTTTTTGGGTACATATTAAACAAAGCACAAATCTATTTAGAAATGACTAACGAAATACAATTCATATTATACAACCTCCCCAGCAATGAGGGGAGTGTGCAGGGAGTCGTACGGGACGAAACCATCTGGCTGACACAAAAAGCAATGGCACAGCTGTTCGGGGTAAATGTGCCTGCCATCAGCAAACATTTGAGAAACATATTCGACTCAGAAGAGTTAATCGAAAATGTGGTTGTTTCCAAAATGGAAATAACCACTGAACATGGAGCCATTGAAGGGAAAACACAGACCCACGAGGCCATGTTCTATAACCTTGATGCCATCATCTCTGTCGGCTATCGTGTCAACTCTGCCAAAGCCACGCACTTCCGACAGTGGGCGACGAAGGTGTTGAATGAGTATATTCGCAAGGGGTTTGTCTTGGACGACAATAGGCTGAAACAAGGAGAGGCGGTGTTTGGCAAGGACTACTTCCGCGAGTTGCTGGAACGTATTCGCTCCATCCGCGCCAGCGAACGACGTATCTGGCAGCAAATCACCGACATCTTCGCCGAATGCAGCATCGACTACGACAAATCGTCGCCTATAACTCAGGACTTTTACGCTATGGTGCAGAACAAGTTCCACTACGCTATCACCGGCAAGACAGCAGCGGAAATCATCTATACCTCTGCCGATCACACCAAGGAACATATGGGCCTAACGACTTGGAAAAACTCACCAGATGGACGCATCCTGAAATCGGATGTCACCATAGCCAAGAACTACCTCGACGAACAACAGATACGCCGTTTGGAGCGTGCCGTAACGGGTTTCTTCGATTACATTGAGGACCTGGTGGAAACAGAGAACACTTTCACCATGGAGCAGTTCGCCGCCAGCGTCAACGAATTCCTGAATTTCCGTCGTTTCAAAATACTCCCCAATAAAGGCTCTATTTCTAAGACCATGGCCGAAGAAAAAGCTTCCGCCGAGTACGATATTTTCAACCGTACCCAAAAGATAGATTCCGACTTCGACAAAGCCGTTCGGAAACAAATCGGAAACAAGGAGTAATCCATGACCGACAAAATGACACCGGAACAGCGGCTTGCGTAGCCAAAGGCACTCAAGATGAATACAGAATCTAACAATAACAATTTGAGACATATGGCAAGAAAGAAAACTATCGATGTGGCGCTGGTATATGATTTCGACGGGACACTGTCGCCGGGGAACATGCAGGAGTTTGGATTCGTGCAGGCCATTGGCAAGGATTCTAAGGAGTTTTGGAGGAAGAACCGCGCATTGGCCGAGCAAAACGACGCCAACGAGATTCTGTGCTATATGTATCTAATGCTGCAAGAGGCTAAGGCTAACAACATCTCCTTGAAACGGAAATCATTCAAAAAATTTGGCGCTCAGATAGAGCTATTCAAAGGCGTCGAGGAATGGTTTGCGCTGATTAACGAGTATGGCAAATCAAAAGGGCTGAACATCAAACACTATATCAACCCCTCAGGATTAAGGGAGATGATTGAGGGGACAAAGATTGCCAAAAGGTTCGAGAATATCTACGCCTGCTCGTTCCTTTACGACGTGGACGGTATAGCCTACTGGCCTGCCGTCGCTGTCGACTATACCACCAAGACCCAGTTCCTTTTCAAAATAAACAAGGGCATCAAAGAAATACGAGACAACAAGAAAATCAACGAATACCTGGCCAAGGAGGAACGCCCAATCCCATTTGAGAGAATGATATATTTCGGCGATGGCGAGACGGATATCCCCTGCATGAAGGTGGTGAAAGAACACGGAGGTCACTCCATCGCCGTCTACGGAACCCCACGCAAGAAAGCAACGGCAATGAAACTCATCCACGAAGACCGTGTGAATTTCGTATGCAAGGCTGACTACTCTGAAGGGAAAGAGATACATATCACTGTTCAGAGAATCCTCGACAAAATCCGCGCCGACTACGATTTCCAGCAACTGCTTGACTCTCATAAACGGACAGCAAACAATAAGTGACTCATGACCGACACGATGACACCGGAGCAGCGGCATCGATGCATGTCGCATATCAAGGGCTCGGGGACGAAGCCGGAGCTGAAGGTGCGGCGGTGGCTGTGGAGCCACGGGTACCGATACCGGCTCAACGTGAAGTCGGTGCCGGGGAAGCCCGACATCGTGATGCGGCCCTACCGCACGGCGATATTCGTGAACGGGTGCTTCTGGCATGGACACGGGGTGGCGGAGCCACCAATTCAAGATTCAAGATTCAAGGTTCAGAGTTCAAAGTGCTGCAAGATTCCGACGACGAACAGGGAGTTCTGGGTCGCCAAAATCAGGCGGAACCAGGAGCGCGACCGAGAGAACTACCGTGTGCTGCAGGAGAACGGATGGCAGGTCATCGTCATCTGGGAATGCCAGCTGACGCCGAAGCGGCTGGAACACACGATGCGCGAGGTGGAGTTGCTCCTCAACGACAACCTCCTCTCGCTCTACAAGCATCACACCCCCATCCCCTACAGCACCGGAGAAGAGGACACCCCGCTCCCCATGGCTGCAGAAGGCGAAACGGAGTACATAAAACAATCATAACATGACAAGAATAATAGGTATCGGTGAAACTGTATTGGACATCCTCTTCAAGAACAACCAGCCGCAAAAAGCGGTGCCGGGAGGGTCGACGTTCAACAGCATCGTGTCGCTCGGACGGGCAGGGGTGAACTGCGCTATGGTGACGGAGGTGGGCGGCGACCACATCGGCGACATCATCTGTCGCTACCTGCAGGAGAACGGCGTCTCATCAGAATACGTCTGCCGCCACGAGAAGGTGAAATCGCACATCTCGCTGGCCTTCCTCGACGAAAACAACGACGCGCAGTATATTTTCTATAAAGACCATGCGTCGGTGTCGTTGGATGGGCCGTTGCCTGTGTTCGGCAAGGACGACGTGGTGCTCTTTGGCTCCTTCTTCGCCATCAACCCCGTGATACGCCCTGTGGTGGGCAAGCTGCTACGCGAGGCCCGCGAGATGGGTGCCTGGCTCTACTACGACGTCAACTTCCGCAAGAACCATATCGCTGAGCTGCCGGAGGTGATGCCCAATGTCGAGGAGAATATGCGGCTGGCCGACGTGGTGCGTGGCTCGACGGAGGATTTCGGTTTCCTCTACGACCTGCACGACGGCGATGCCATCTACGAGCGGGTGCGCCGCTATTGCCCGACGCTTATCCTGACCGACGGCGCGCGTCCGATACGCCTATATATGCCCGAGGGCTGCGAGAGCTACCCGGTGGAGCCCATCGAGACCGACAGCACCGTAGGTGCCGGCGACAACTTCAACGCTGGCTACATCTACGCAAAACTCAAGGGAATCGATGACCGCATCGGGATGGCTCAGAAATGGAGTCAGGATGTCTGCCGCCAATTGGGAAACAACATCAGCGACGAGCTGGTTGAACAATTGAAATCAGAGAAAAGTGACTATCATGGCAAGGATTAAAACATACTATTTCAGCCCCACGGGTGGCACTCGGCAAATGGCTGGTCATCTGGCAGAAAGGCTGGGCGCTCTGCTGCACGCCGAGGTGGAATACCATTCCTACACCTTGCCACGGGAGCGTGAGGTGCTGCCAGTATTCGATGCCGATGATATAGTCCTCTGGGCTACACCTGTCTATGCTGGAAGAATCCCCAACAAGACACTTGACTATGTCCGTACCGCCCTCACCTACTCAAGCAATCAGGCAATCCCACAATCAAGCATTAAAAGCATTGCCCTTGTGACCTTCGGCAACCGCGCCTACGATAATGCGCTGGCCGAGCTGGTGGGCCTGATGGAGGACGGCGGCATGAAACCCATGGGAGCCGCTGCGATGGTGACGCGCCATTCGTTCAGCGACACCCTCGGCGCAGGGCGCCCAAATGAGGAAGACCTCGCCGCCCTCGATCGCTTTGCCGAGCAGGTGGCCACAAAACTCTTAACTTTTAACTCTAATCTTTTACCTGTAAAGGTTCCCGGCGAAGCTCATCCTGAGAAATACTACACTCCGCTAAAGACGAATAACGCCCCTGCAGGCTTCCTCAAAGCGAAACCCTCATGTAACCCCGACCGCTGCATACGTTGCGGTAAATGCTTGGAGGTCTGTCCGATGGGGAGCATAAATGGCAATGACGGAATACCAGCCTTCGACGGCATCTGCCTCAAGTGTCAGGCTTGCTGCCGCATCTGCCCGACGGGAGCCATAGTTTTCACCGACCCCGAATATCTCTCGCATGTGGCTATGATAGAACGCACCTTCGCCGCTCCAAAAGTGACAGAGTTCTTCTGCTCTTAAACCACGAAGTTTTTTTTCGAGACAGCAAAAAAATAACACACAATAAACCTGCCCCTTTTGCGTTAACTATTTATTAATAAGTTGGAAGATTAATTCTCCCAAAAAGGAAATATTATTATGGCAGACGACAAAAAGATTATTTTCTCAATGGTAGGCGTGGGTAAACTCATCCCGCCCAGCCGCCAAATACTGAAAGACATCTACCTGAGCTTCTTCTACGGAGCCAAGATAGGCATCATAGGCCTCAACGGTAGCGGCAAATCGTCGCTGATGAAGATCATTGCCGGGGTCGACAAGGACTACCAGGGCGAGGTGGTCTTCTCGCCGGGCTACAGCGTCGGATACCTTGAACAAGAACCCAAACTCGACGACACCAAGACTGTCAAGGAGGTGGTGCAGGAGGCCGTGCAAGAGGTCGTCGACCTACTGAAGGAATACGATGAGGTGAACAACGCCTTCGCTGAGCCCGACGCCGACTTCGACAAGCTCATCGCCCGTCAGGGCGAGTTGACGGAGCTCCTCGAGGCCCACGACGCCTGGAACCTCGACACCAAGCTCGAGCGAGCTATGGACGCTCTGCGCTGCCCCGACGAGGACCAGCTAGTGAAAAACCTCAGCGGCGGCGAACGCCGCCGCGTGGCCCTCTGCCGCCTGCTGCTGCAGGAACCCGACATCCTGCTGCTCGACGAGCCCACCAACCATCTCGACGCCGAGAGCATCGACTGGCTCGAACAACATCTGCAGCAGTACAAAGGCACCGTCATCGCGGTGACCCACGACCGCTACTTCCTCGACCATGTGGCGGGTTGGATACTGGAGCTCGACCGCGGCGAGGGCATCCCCTGGAAGGGCAACTACAGCTCCTGGCTGGAGCAGAAGACCGCCCGTCTGGCGATGGAGGAGAAGCAGGAGAGCAAGAGAAGAAAGACCCTGCAGCGCGAGCTGGAATGGGTGCGCATGGCCCCCAAGGCGCGTCATGCCAAGGGCAAGGCTCGTCTCGCCGCCTACGACCGACTCCTCAACGAGGACGTCAAGGAAAAAGAGCAGAACCTCGAGATATTCATCCCCAACGGCCCGCGTTTGGGCAACAAGGTGCTGGAGGTCAATGGTGTCAGCAAAGCCTATGGCGACAAGCTGCTCTATGAGAACCTCACCTTCTCGCTGCCGCCTGCCGGCATCGTGGGCATCATTGGTCCCAACGGCTGCGGCAAGACGACATTGTTCCGCCTTATCATGGGGTTGGAGCAGCCCGACACAGGCACCTTCGAGGTGGGTGAGACGGTGAAAATAGGATATATCGACCAGCAGCACGCCGAGATAGACCCCGAGAAGACGGTCTATGAGATGATCTCCGGTGGCAACGAGAATCTGCAGGTGGGCGGCCGGTTGGTTAACTCACGCGCGTACATATCTAGATTCAACTTCACCGGCACCGACCAGAGCAAGAAGGTGGGGGTCCTCTCCGGCGGCGAACGCAACCGTCTGCACCTCGCCCTCACCCTCAAGAGCGAAGCCAACGTGCTACTTCTCGACGAGCCCACCAACGACATCGACGTCAACACGATGCGTGCCTTGGAGGAGGGTCTGGAGAACTTTGCTGGCTGCGCCGTGGTTATCAGCCACGACCGCTGGTTTCTTGACCGCATCTGCACCCATATCCTCGCCTTCGAGGGCGACTCACAGGTCTACTTCTTTGAGGGCGGCTACACCGAATATGAGGAGAACCGCAAGAAACGCCTCGGCGATGACACGCCACACCGCATACACTACAAAAGGTTGATGGTTTGAGGACCTGAAAGTCTAAAAGTTTTTAAACCCCAATTATTAAAATAGTTATTATGAAAATGCACAAAATGATGATGTTTGTGGCTGCTGCCACAATGCTTTTTGCTGCTGCTTGCAGCAAGGACGATAACAAGAAGGATGTTACCGAGGCCACCGCCAACACGTTGGTCATCGATGGGAAAACCTATCAGCTCAACAGTGGATTCCACGGCACTGACCGTGGCTATGCCGATGCCACCACGACGGAGACGGACGGTGCGGGTGAGCCCAAGTTCACCATTATCGCTGATGTTGAGTCCGACACCTACAACCAAACCTACGACCTCGCGGAGGAGAATGAAGGTGCTATGCTGTTTTTCAACATCCACGACTATAACCACGACTACACGCGCGGTCCGCAGGATTTTCTTAACGGTACGCTGTCCATCACCAAGAGCGAGTCTGTGTTCAGCTATAAGGTGACAGGAAAGACGCGTCAGGATGAGAACATCAGCTTCTACATCAGCGTTCCCGCTTCGCAGTGGGGTAACAACGAGAGATAAGTAAAGTGAAAGAGGCAAATGCAAAGGGGCGCCGCTCTTCGAGCGGCGCCCCTTTGTTATTTATGGCGGTAGCTTTTACTCGCTGAGACTGCGGAACTTCTCCACATCGCCTTCCACATCTTTCACTTTGTCGTTGGCTTTGTCGGCAACTTTCTGTGCGTCGTTGCGTTTTTCCTGGCTTTTGTCGATGTTTTCTTCCAGCTTCTTGATGTCTTCTTGAAGTTCGGCAATCTTGGCCTGGTATTTTTCTATCTCCTTCTTTTTGTCGGCAATTTTATCCTGGTCTTTCTGGATGTTCTTGTCGATTTTCTCAACGGCACCTATGGCGGAGGCCTGTTTCTTCTGGGCTTTTTTCAGGTTGTCCTGTTCGACTTCCATGTTCAAACGGGCTTCATACTTAGTGACATACTGAATGAAACCCTCGAGGAAACTGCGCAGGTTGCTCTGGATTTTGTCGCGGTTGGCGGTGAGGTCGGTGGGAATGACGCAAACGGTCACCTGAGTTTTGCTCTTGCCATTTTTTTCATACTTCACGTAGAAGTTGATGGGCTCGGAGGAAATCTCAGCGAAGAGTTGGTCGAGGGTGGCGATAAATCCTTCTATCTTCTTGGTTTTGAGATTGGCATCGTCGAGGCGTTGACCCATGGCGTTCGTCACAAGGTTGTAGTTCTTTTCGAGTGTGACGGTAAATCCGGGGACAATCATGGTGGCCACTTGGACGTTAGTGCTTTCCACTTTTTGAGCCATGGTGGTACCGAGGGCCAGCAGCAGGGCCGGCAGTAATAAAAGTTTCTTCATCATGATGTTATGGGTTTTAAGGTTCGTTTTTCGGTGCAAAGATACATTTTTTTTCCGAGATTACAAAACGTAAAAAATACTACTATTGGAACATATTGACAATCAATATTGTGTACCTATCAAGTCTTACCCAACTCTTTACCAACTCCTACCCAACCCTAACCCATCCCTTACCGTGGTAAGTGATGATAGGGTGGGGGTGGGGTGGTGGGAGGTGAAAAATAGTTTTCAACAATGGACCATAGGTGGAAAAAAAGTTGTATTTTTGCAACTCAATATATGTATAGGGATATGGTACAGTTCACTCATTTGCACGTACACTCGCACTATTCGATGCTCGACGGCATGTCGAAAATTCCGGATTTGATCAAGAAGGCCAAGGGAGACGGCATGTACTCCATGGCCTTGACGGACCATGGCAATATGTTCGGCATCAAGGATTTGCTGGATACGGTGAATAAAGAGAACGGCAAGGTGAAGGACAAAATCAAGGAACTGGAGGCCAAGATTAAGGAAGTAGAGGAACTGTACACCAATACCGAGGTGCCGGAGGGCACGCCAAAGCTGAGTGAGCTGCAGGAAGAACTGGCAAAGGTGAAGGGGCAGATCTTCAAGCCCATCGTGGGTACCGAGGCCTATTGCGCCCGCCGCACCCTATACGACAAAGACAAGAACTTCAAGGACTTGAATCCAGAGAACGGACGCGAACGTGTGGTGGACCGTTCGGGCTACCACCTTATCCTTTTGGCCAAGAACCTCAAGGGTTACCATTCGCTCTGCAAGCTGGCCTCGATAGCCTACACTGACGGCTTCTACGACCGTCCGCGTATAGATCATAACGTGCTGGAACAGTACAAGGAAGGCCTCATCGTCTGCTCGGCCTGTCTGGGTGGTGAGATTCCGCAGCTGATTTTGGCAGGTAAGCTCGATGAGGCAGAGAAACAAGTGCTTTGGTTTAAGGAGCGTTTCGGTGACGACTACTACATCGAGCTCATGCGTCACAAGACCGACAAGCCCAACGCCAACTACGATACCTACCGCCTTCAGATAAAGGTGGAGCCAGAACTGATAAGACTTGCCAGGAAGCATAATATCAAGCTGATAGCTACCAACGACGCCCACTTCGTGCTTGAAGAGCACGGCGATGCCCACGACCACCTCATTTGTCTGGCCACACAGAAGGACTACGACGATCCCAACCGCATGCACTACACCAAGCAGGAGTGGCTCAAGAGCCCCGAGGAGATGGCTGCGGTCTTTGCCGACCTGCCTGAAGCGTTGAAGAACACCATGGAGATTGCCGACAAGGTGGAGGTCTACAGTATCGACAGCGACCCCTTGATGCCGGTTTTCCCCATCCCGGAAAGCTTTGGTAAAGAGGAGGATTGGCGACAGAGGTATACCGAAGAAGACCTCTTTAACGAGTTTACCCGCAACGAGAAAGGTGAGGTGGTGATGAGTCAGGAGGCTGCCGAGAAGAAGATCAAGAAGCTGGGTGGCTATAACAAGCTCTACCGTATCAAGTTCGAGGCCGACTACCTGGAGCATCTGGTGTGGGATGGGGCGCGGAAGCGCTATTTGTCGGATAGGTCGGACTTGTCGGACCAGTCAGACTTGTCGGACATTAAAGCTGCTGTTTCTGAGGAGGTGCGCGAGCGGATTGTCTTTGAGCTGCACACCATCAAGACCATGGGTTTCCCGGGTTACTTCCTGATTGTGAGCGACTACATCCGTGCCGCCCGTGAGGAGT
This sequence comes from uncultured Bacteroidales bacterium, assembly GCA_900318835.1. GTDB lineage: Bacteria > Bacteroidota > Bacteroidia > Bacteroidales > P3 > Colimorpha. The sequence continues at coordinate 97,330 of ONLW01000002.1, read as the reverse complement.
TGGGAGTCAGCGTGGGACCCGGACGTGGCTCGGCAGCAGGCTCTGTGGTGGCCTACTGCCTGTGGATTACCGACTTGGATCCCTTGAGATATGACCTCCTGTTCGAGCGTTTCCTCAATCCCGACCGTATCTCGCTGCCCGATATTGATGTGGACTTCGACGATGCCGGTCGTGGCAAGGTACTTGATTGGGTGACACATAAATACGGCAAGGAACGAGTGGCTCATATCATCACCTATGGCACTATGGCCACCAAAAGTTCTATTGCCGACGTGGGACGTGTGGAGAAGATCCCCCTCAGCACTGTCAACCAGCTCAAAGGCTATATCCCAGACCGTGGATTCCCCGACAATATCAAGGACGACAAGGGCAAGAGCCCCAAGGTGAACCTCAAAAACTGCTATAAGTATGTCCCCGAACTAAAGAACATCATGCAGGAGGGTCCCGACGACCTGCGTCGCATGCTCACCTACGCCGAGGAGCTGGAGGATACTAACCGCCAGATAGGTATCCACGCCTGTGGCGTCATCATCGGCTCGCAGGACATTACTAACGTGGCACCGGTATGTGTCATCAATGATAAGGATTCGGGCGAGGATGTGCTGGTGACCCAGTACGACGGCCATGTGGTGGAGAATGTGGGATTGATTAAGATGGACTTCCTGGGGCTCAAGAACCTCACCATCATCAAGAACTGTATCAACATGGTGAAAAAGGGCAGGGGAGAGGATGTCGATATTGACCACCTGCCGCTCGACGACGAGCTCACCTACAAGCTCTTCTGCGAGGGCAACACCGTGGGCGTATTCCAGTTTGAAAGTGGCGGCATGCAGAAGTACCTCCGCGAGTTGCAGCCGCATGTCATCGACGACCTCATCGCCATGAATGCCCTCTACCGGCCAGGACCCATGGACAATATCCCCGAGTTCATCGACCGCAAGCAGGGACGCAAGCCCATCACCTACGACATACCGGTGATGGAGAAATACCTCAAGGACACCTACGGCATCACCGTCTATCAGGAACAGGTTATGTTGCTTTCGCGACTGCTTGCCAACTTCACCCGAGGACAGAGCGATACGCTGCGTAAGGCCATGGGCAAGAAGCAGATTGAGAAGATGAACGAGCTGGAGGTGCTCTTCTATGAAGGCGGTGAGAAGAATGGTCACCCCAAGGAAATCCTCTCCAAGATTTGGGAGGAATGGAAGAAATTCGCCTCCTACGCCTTCAACAAGTCGCATGCCGCCTGCTACTCGTGGGTGGCCTACCAGACAGCCTACCTCAAGGCGCACTACCCGGCTGAGTATATGGCCGCTGTGATGACGAGTGCACAGACCGACATCAAGCGTGTCACCGAGCTCATGGACGACTGCAAAAAGCAGGGCGTCGAGGTGGCGGCACCGAGTGTCAACGACTCAGAGATGGACTTTTCGGTGGATAGTCAGGGACGCATCCGCTTCGGTCTTCAGGCCATCAGTGGCATGGGCGAGGCGGCTTCGAGTGTCATTATTGCCGAGCGCGAAAAGAACGGTCCCTATACCGACATCTTTGACTTCCTCAAACGTGTCGACATGCACTCGGTGAACAAGAAGAATATGGAGGTACTGGTGAAGGCTGGCGCTTTCGACGGTATCGGTACCATGCACCGTGCACAATACTTTTATAAAGAGAACCAGTTGGAGACTACCCCCACATACCTTGACCAGTTGGTGCGTTGGGCCATCCGTCGGCAAGACGGTGCGGCCTCCAACCAGATGTCCATCTTCAGCATGAGTGAGGAACTTGCAGAGGAAGACCATCCGCCTATCCCCGAGTGTGCCGAGTGGAGCACTATCGAGCGTTGCCGTGCCGAGAAGGAGGTCATCTCTACCTACCTCTCCGGCCATCCGCTCGACGACTTCAAGTACGAGATGAAAATGTTCACCACCATCGGTGTTGAGCAGCTGACGGCTTTGGAACAGTTGGCGGGTCGCGAGGTGCGATTCGCGGGTCTGGTGTCGGGTGCCAAAGGTGGCGTCTCTGCCAAGGGCAACCCCTACGGATCGATGGTCATCGACGATTATTCAGGATCTTATGAGCTACGCCTCTTCGATGATGAATACACCAACTTCAAGAACTTCTTCACTGACAACACCTTTATCTACTGCGTCGCCAATGTGCGTTCCAATACCTACAAAGACAAGAAGACAGGAGCCGACCGCACCTTCACGCGGCTTCGCATCAGTTCCATGATGCTATTGAGCAAGGTGATGGACAAATATACTTCGAAGTTGTCGTTCACCGTGCCGTTGGAGATGGTGGACGAGAAGTTCTGCAAGGGTTTGGAGAAACTGGCGCACAAGTACAAGGGTAATGTGCCGCTGCAAGCCATCGTTGTCGACGTGCCGCGCAACCTCACGCTGACCCTCAATACCCCCGACCTCCGTGTGGCGGCCCACGATATCATTGCCGACCTTGAGCAATACCCCTGTGTCTCCAGCGTCCAGCCGATACTAAAGAGCTGAGTTATGCCAGAGATAGAGTTTCAAACACGTGTAGGAATGCCACCGATACCGATAGGTATCGACTTTGCCACAGGTATCGTCAGTCTGGGCTCCTGCTTCTCCGACGAGATTGGGAAGCGACTGCAGGAAAGCGACTTCCATATCGAACTTAATCCCTTCGGCACGCTCTATAATCCCGCCTCCATCGCCTCGGCATTGCGCCACATCATGTATAATCAAGAGGTCGGTAGGGAGGATCTTGTGGAATATGAAGGCCTCTGGCATTCGTGGCACCACCATGGCAGTTTCTCGCGGGCGACGGCCGAGGAGTGCCTTGAGGCTTGCAATAGTCGTCTACATCAGGCGCATGAATCCCTCAGGCAGGCCAGCCTGCTGATGGTGACTTTCGGCTCGGCATGGATATTTGAACGTGAGGGTCAGGTGGTGGCCAATTGCCATAAGCTCCCGCAGGACAACTTCGTTCGACGCATGATGTCGGTGGAGGATATCATTTTCCTCTGGCGGCCGCTGCTGGAGGAATTGCACGCCTGCTATCCCGCTTTGCACACCATTTTTACCGTGTCGCCCATCCGCCATATCGGCGACGGACTCCATGGAAACCAGCTCAGCAAGAGCACCCTCCTGTTGGCTGTCGACGAGTTGGTGGACAAAGAACTGCCGCCGGCCAAGCGCAAGAAGAAAGGTGTCAAGGTGCCGACGCCCGACCATCCCGTCACCCTCTATTTCCCTTCCTATGAGATTGTCCTCGACGAACTGCGCGACTACCGTTTCTACGACGTCGACATGGTTCACCCTACCGCCCTGGCTGTCGACGTCGTCTGGGACCGCTTCCAGCGCGTCACCATGGTCCCCGCCATCCGCGACCAGGCCCATTTTAACCGAAAACAACATAAACGTCAAACACATATACCGTTACATCAACAATGAAAAAGAATATAGCACTCGTCATGGGTGGTTTCAGCGGTGAACATGATATCTCAATCGCCAGCGGAAACCAGGTGTATGGTCAGTTGGACCATAATAAATATAATGTATATAAGATTGTCATCGATCGCGAGGGATGGTACTGGGAGCAGGAAGGCGAGCACCGTCCCATTGACCGTGGCAACTTTACCGTCAACGACAATGGACAAACCATTTGTTTCGACCTGGCATTCATCATTGTTCACGGCAATCCCGGAGAGAATGGCGTGTTGCAGGGGTATTTCGATATGCTCGGTGTAAAATACACTACTTGTGGATTCTATACTTCGGCGCTGACCTTCCAGAAGGGCTATTGCAACCCTGTGGTGAAGAGTTTTGGCATTGTCAAGGTCGCTGAGTCGGCTTTGCTTTACAGCATGGATGACATTGCTAAGACCGAGAGCGTCAAACTGCCTGTCTTTGTGAAGCCAGCCGCTGGCGGGAGCAGTGTGGCCACCACCAAGGTCAAGACACCCGAGCAGCTCTTGCCCGCCATCCGCGAAGCCTTCACCGAGGATCACGCTGTGCTGGTGGAGGAGTGCATCGTAGGCCGTGAGTTCGACTGTGGCGTCTTCCGCAAGGCCGATGGCGAGAAATTGGTCTTCCCCATCACCGAAATCATTCCCAAGGGTGGTCACGAGTTCTTCGACTACGAGGCCAAGTATCAGGGATTCAGCAATGAAGTGACGCCTGCCGAGTGCTCCGAGAGCATCTCGAAGCACATCCAGGAGGTCTCCAGCCAGCTCTACGACCTGCTGGGGTGCAAAGGCATCGTTCGCTTCGACTATATCCACGACACTGCCAAAGATGAGCTCTACTTCCTAGAGGTCAACACCATTCCCGGCCAGAGCGCCGAGAGCATCGTTCCCAAGCAGGCCAAAGCCATGGGTATCAGTCCTTCCGAGCTCTACGAAATGAGCATCCAGGCGGCGTTGAAGGATTAAGGGTTAAATGGATTGTAAATTGTAAAAATATTTAAAAAAGATTATGAAAAAGTTTCTAATAGTCTGCTTTATAGCAGCAATGGCCTTGGGATTCGCCTCGTGCAGCAAAGACAGTGACGATTCAACCCCCTCCTCTCTGGTGGGCACCACATGGCAAGCCGACAACGATCCACAGACACTGGTCATCTTCTCCACGGCTACCGCAGGAACCGTGTCGAGCCATGGTGAATCCGGTCAATTCACCTATACCTACAACGATGGTTCGGGCACGATGACCCTACGGGGCGGGACCGGCACCTTTACCGTCAAGGGAGACAAGATGACTATCACAGCCCCCAACGGTAAAAGCGAGACGTTTACACAAATAAGCGGCGGCAACGGCGGCGGTGGCTCTGCAGTCACCTCGCTGGTAAACACCTCGTGGTCCTGTCAGCAAGGAAATAAATTAACTAGGATTTGCTTTGTTTCCGCAAGCAATGTGACCTTCTATAGCTATGTGAACGGTGAATTGGATGTGTCTTTCAACACCACCTACACCTACAATGGAAGCAATGGCACCGGCATCCTCTTCGCCCCTCCGGGAGAAGAGGGTGATATCAACTTCACCGTGTCCGGTAACACCTTGACTATCGAAGATGATGGTCATTATGTGACATTCAACAGAGACTAAGAATTGTTTCCTGTAGAAACAAAAAAGGAGTTCCGATAGGAACTCCTTTTTGTTGTTGAGGTCGCTTCCGGATTTGAACCGGAGTAGCAGGTTTTGCAGACCTGTGCCTAGCCCCTCGGCCAAACGACCTTTTTGCTTTTTTTAGCCCTTAAAAGCGACTGCAAAAGTACGAATATTTTTGCAACTGGCCAAATTATTTTATAAAAAAACTTGCAAGTGGTTGGGATATAATTTTTTATTTTTATCCTACCTCGCCCTTCGGACACTCATCTCCGAGGGAGGTGACTGGCTGACGCATCCATTTTTTTCCTCCACGTCGCCTCCCATCGGATGGCTGGGGTCGGGGTTGCGAATAGATTATTTACCTATCTCCACTCCACCATCACCTGTCAAGGTAAGGGTGAGGTAGGGGATGGGTAGGAGTTGGTAAAGAGTTGGGTAAGAGTTGATGGGTAGAGTATCTTGATTATTAGTGAATTATGGTGGTGGTATTTTGGATGTTTTTTTGAAGAAAAATAATTTTGTGTATTCCGATTTGTTTCGTAAATTTGCAGCGTGAATTGTCGAATTGCGTATATTGTAATATTCTCGCTGCTAGCTATTTATGGCTGTGGCAAGAAGCAAGGGGTTGACCCTTTGCGACGGGCGCGTGTGGATGGGCTTAACAAGGATGCCTTCATCAACCGCTACCGCGATCCGGAGCGTTGTATCGACTACTCGCAACAGGCGTTAAACTACATCCATGACTCGCTGCCCGGCTATGCCGACGGTGAGTTGCGTGCGCTTAACAACATGGCTTTCGCCTACTTCCTCACGTCTGACTACCCCGCGGCCAACCAGATGCTTGACCGTGTGGAGAAGAAAATCGCGTCGGTGGAGACACGGTCTGCTGCGTCTCCCATGGAGAATGGCGATATTGAACAGGTTATCAGTAATCTACTGCGGGCGCGCCTCCTCCAGCGCAACTGCCAGATTGCAGACAGCTACCGTCTGCTTTACGACATTGGACGCTCCCGAATCCTTGAACGCAATGACGACAACCTGCTCTACAATTACGCTCAGACTGAGTACTATATCACACTTTTGACCCTCAATTTCCATTATCGCAACGGCAAAGCGCAGGATGTGATGTCGACCATTCGTGAGGTGGAGCGGCGGCGTGCGGAGCTGAAAGTGGACTATGCGCAGGACATGGCGTTGAACTACGCCCTTGCCTACGGTCTGCAGAGTGCCGGTGAGAGTCTGAAGGCGCTGGATTACTGTGACCGGAACTTCGAAATCCTTGAGCGTTTGTCGAATATGCGTGTTACGGGCGACACGGTGAACGCTTTTTGTCTTTACAACTATGCCAATACGCTGCAGATGACGGCCACTATCCGCAAGAGCATGCCGGGGCCGGTGAGCCCCGACAGTGTGCTGGCCCTTTACGACGAGGCACGGCGCTGCTTTTTTGACTATGGAGATCCTTACCAAATGCTTGGTGGAGTGACTTCTACAGCACGCTATGCCCTGCTTGTCGGCGACACCCTTTTTGCCCATGATGTGATTCGTGAGTGGCAGGCCCTGCGTGGCACCTGGACTCCTTTTGCGGCACCCAAGATGGAGTTGGGGTATTTCGACCTCCTCATCCGCAGCAACATCGCCAAAACTCCTGCGGAGAACCGCCGATGGTATGAGCATCGCTATGAAATTCAGGATTATATAACTCGCAATGAGGAGGAGGATTTCGCCCTACAGAACTCACTTGACATGGCCCAGCGCCGCAGTCGGCTGATGACTATCTTTGCCATAGCCTTGGGTGGGTTGCTGGTGGCGCTGGCGGTGCTGGCCGGGTTGTTGTGGCGCAACACTTTGATACTGAGGCGTGAGAAGCGTCAGCTAGAGAAAGCCAAGCGACGCGATGTGGAGCGCATTGCCAACGTAGAGACCTGTCTGAGCGTGATGCGTCACGATGTGAGTCCCTTCATAGGATATTTACGGAATCCCAATCTCTCGACCGAGTTGCGCGACGAGGTCTTGTCGCAGCTGCTGCGAACCTTCGACAACATCAAGAACTGGACCTCCCTATCCATTCCGTCAGGACTGGTTTTCAGTGCGTCGAGTTTTGTGTTGCAGGAAGTGTTCGACGATGTGAGCCGTATGGTCATCTCTCCCAAGAAGGGGGTGGCGCTCGAATTTGAGCCCACCGAGGCTATCGTCCTGGGCGACCGCCTGCTGGTGACCATCATGCTGAGGAATTTGGTTAACAACGCCCTGCAGCATACCGGGGCAGGGAGTGTGAAAGTGGAAGGTAGAGTGTGGGAAGAAGAAAATGGAGCGCTGGTATCCTGTCGGCAGAATTTTGTGGAAATCATCGTGAAGGACACAGGGGAAGGGATGAGCGAAGAACAGAGGGAGAGTCTTTTCCGTGCGGACCGTCCTGACGGGGATCATGGATTTGGCCTGATACTCTGTCGCTATATTGTTAAGAAACATGACGATAACACTCGCCGCGGATGCCGCATCTGGGTCGAGAGTACCCTTGGAAAGGGTACGGAAATGCATGTGCTGCTAAGTGGAAGATGAATATTATGAGGAATATACGAGTAATGATGGTGGACGACGAGCCTCTGATAAGGAAGGCTGTCAGCTTCGAGATGAATGAACGAGGTTCTAACGCGACCATAGGGAGCGAACGTACCTCATTCTCGACCATAGGGAGCGAATGTACCTCGTTTGCCGAGGTGGAATGCCACAGTGGTGACTTCTCCACCGAGCTACGCCGAGTGGAGATGGTCGACACCTTCGCCTCGGGTCCCAGCCTGATGGCCGCCTTGGAGACGGCCGAGGTGCCCGACTATGTGTTGGTGGACATGGAGTTTCAGGGAGAGCCCACGGGAGGGCTACTCATCACGCGCCGTCTGCACGAACGCTACCCTTCCGTGAAGATTATCATATTTTCGGGCCGATTTGATAACCCCCTCGCCTCGGAAGATAATCGTGCGCGTCGCATCAATGAGATTGGTTCCGTGGTGATGGAGGCGTTGCGGCTGGGCGCCAGTGCCTTTGTGAGTAAGAATGCCGCTGGTGGATTCTCTATTGAGAATATCCTCCGCGCCATTGCCTGTCTGGAACGTGGCGAGCAGTTCTATTTTAACTATCCCGTGATGCTGACTTTGAAGGAAGCTGCCGAACACTGGTTCGACTTGGTGGGTCCTCAGGCTGCTATTGAGGTGACCGAGAAGGAGCGTCAGTTGCTACTGCTCGAGGCTGCCGGATGCACCGCCAGTGAAATCTCCAACCAACTGGGAGAGAGTGACAAGGCCATTCAGGAGCACCAGAAAGACCTCTCGCAGCGCTTCGACATCGTCAACAAGAGTGCTGCCCGTGTGGCCAAAGCATTGTCGCTGGGATTGATTAGTCCCGGCGATGTGAAATTCCTTTCGCGATAAGAAAAAACTAACAACAATAAATACCATATGATGAAAAATGTTTTACTATCAATGGTGGCTATGCTGCTGTTTATTGGCAGCGTGAACGCCAAACCAGTGGATGTGGGCAAGGCTCGTCGCGTGGCTGAGACCTACATGAACGCCAAAGGCATGAAGAATGTGTCTGCACTGCAGAATGTTACGGCACAGACACCCTTCTCGGAGTTCTATGTATTCGTCGCCCCCACAGGTGGCTTTATCCTCGTCAGTGCCGACGACTGCGTGATGCCTGTGCTGGGATACTCCGTCTCCTGTGTGTTCAATACCAAGGAGATTCCTTCTCATGTTCAGGATAAGCTGGAGGGTTATGAGCAGGAAATCCGTCACTGGAAACGGCAGGAGGCCCGTCGCCATGGTTTGGAGACTGGAAAGTCTGCAGTTACCGACCAGTGGAGAAAACTTGCCACTGGCGAGATGCCCCCAGCATCGCTGACCACCGCTGTCAGCCCTTTGTTGACCACTACTTGGGGACAGCAGCCTTTGTACAATGATCTTTGTCCCTTCGATACTGCTGCCGACACCCGCGCGATCACCGGATGCGTGGCCACTGCTACGGCACAGATTATGAAGTACTACAACCATCCCACCACGGGGTACGGCAGCCACAGCTACCAGTGCTTTAACGATTCGGTCGACTTCGGTACCCTTTCGGCTAACTTTGGTGCTACAACCTACCAGTGGGCCAATATGCCCAATGAGTTGAATTCCATGAGCTCCTCAGATGAGGTCAATGCTGTGGCCACCCTGATGTATCATGTGGGTGTGGCCGACGAGATGGGTTATGATATCGCTCGTCGTGGCGGCAGCAGCGCCTATAACAATAATGTATATGGTGTACTCCAGGCCTCTTCGCAGTCTTCCTTGATGGCCTACTTCAAATATCGTCCCGACATGATAGTCTTTGGTAAGGAAGATTATTCCGACAGCGAATACTGCTCGCGTCTGCGTGCTGAGATTGACCAGCAGCGCCCCATCCTTTATTCGGGACGCGACTATGCGGGTGGCCACAGTTTCATACTCCATGGTTATGACAACAATGGCCTCTTTTATGTCAACTGGGGTTGGCGTGGCATCTACGATGGCTACTATGCCATGGGCGCTCTCAATCCCGGCGAGGGGGGGGACGGCGGCAATGCTACCTACACCTTCAACGAGTCCAATGTGGCTTTGGTCGGTGTCCGCCCCAACACAGACTGGAGCACCACCGGAACCACCACCATTACCACTTCCTCCACTTCCTCTTTTGCTGCCGGAAGTGTCCTCGGAGCCGGTACTTATAACTTTGGTGACACCATTCCTCTGACTGCATTTGCTAACGAGGGCTACCGTTTTACGGGATGGACTGACGGCGACCGTTCCAATCCCCGTTACATGATTGCTACTGGCGGCAGCTACTCTTTCACTGCCAACTTTGCTTTCATACAGGGCGACACCATTGGCTATTGCAGCAGTACTTGCCGCTACATAACTCGTTATGGAGTCAGTAATGAGGACTACCGCTGGGGTATCCGTCTCCCGTCCTCGGTGCTCCCGCAGAGCCGTGACCTCACTGCCGCCGAACTTTATGTTAGCGAGGCTGGCACCTATACTCTCCAAATTTTCACGGGTACTGACACCCCTACTACTCTGGCAGGATCCTCCGAGGCCATTTATATTGATGCCGACAATGTGCAACAGTGGCACACCTTCCCGCTCACTTCTCCCGTCATCCTCGACGGCAGCCAGAACGTCTGGATTACCTTTACCTGCGCCGACGCAATGTATCCCGCCTCGGTTACCTACTGGGGGGGCGGCATCGATGGGTTCTGTTTTGGTGACGATATGCATTATTATTCCAATCAGTGCTCCTTCATGATTCACGGAATCTTCTCGGCAGGAACGGTTGCCGAAGGCGACACCATCAGCTACTGCAACAATACTCCCTTTGCGAGTGGCTTAGGTACCATCAGCGGTGACAACCTTTATTGGGGCATTATGCTGCCTCCCACCGCCACGGCAAACCACAACTACCTGAAGAGTGTGATGCTGTATGTCCGACCTGGCTATCCCGGTACATATACCCTCAATGTCTACACTGGCGGTGACACCGTTCCGGACTCCCTGTCCTACACCAGACCGATGACTTTCGGCGTTGCCGATACCGGCTGGCAGGAGATTCTGATTCACACGACCTTCCCCATTCCCTCGCAGAACCTGTGGATTACCTTTAAAACTACAGGAATGACTCTTCCCATGTCGGCCTGCGCCTACACTGGTTCACCCAATAGTGACTGGATTTCGCTTGATGATACCTCCTGGATCCACTGCACCGAATTGGCCCTCAACTACTCTTGGATGATCAAGGCCGTTACCTCTAGCACCGTTCCTCCCGCCGACACCTCCACCTATACCATCACAATCCTCGCCAACAACGAAAACTGGGGCTGTGTCATGGATTTTTATTCTGGTACATATATGGTCGGTGATGAGGTTATGCTCTTCGCCGTTGGTGGCACCTGCACGGGTACCGAACTCGGTCACTTCGTCCGCTGGAGCGACGGTGATAGCAACCAGTTCCGTACCGTCACTGTATTTTGTGACGCCACTTATATGGCAATCTTTGAGCCCGATGTCTGTCTGACTATCAGCGAATTCCCCTACCAGTGGGGCTTCGATGGCACCCTTGGATGCTGGACCGCCATTGACAGCAATGACGACAATTCTACATGGCATGAAATTGAGGTGATGCCTCACAGCGGCATCGGAGTCGCCGCCTCTTTGTCCTTTGCGCATAATCCCGTTCTTGCCAACGAGTACCTTGTCTCGCCGCAGATTCAGATTCCTGCCGACCACAGTGCCTCCATCTCCTGGTGGTTCATGGTTGATGGAGATTATCCTGAAGACAAACTGGCCCTGAAGGTCTCTACCACTGGCAGCACCGCCGCCGACTTTACCACCACCCTCTTCGACATCACCCCCACCGCCGTCAATGGCGACTGGACACAACAGACCGTTGACCTCTCTGCCTATGCCGGACAGAACATCTACCTCGCTTTCCATCACCACGACAGCTACGACAACAACTATCTCTTCATCGACGATGTCAAGATAACCGCCACTTCCAACTCCCAGCCTACCACCTACACCGTTTCTGTCCTTGCCAACGACAATATGATGGGAACCGTTACTGGTAGTGGCACCTATCCTGCCGACACTGTCATCACCATTACCGCTTTACCCAACAGTGGCTACCACTTCGTTCAGTGGGATGACAATGACCCCAATGCCTCCCGCACCGTCACCGTCCTTGCTGACACCACCTACATCGCCATCTTTGCTCCCGATGGCGTCAATCCGCCGCAGCAGTACACCGTCACAGTCCTTGCCAGCGACAGTACGATGGGCACCGTCACTGGTGGCGGCACCTATCCTGCCGACACTGTTATCACCATTACCGCTTTACCCAACAGCGACTACCATTTCGTTCAGTGGGATGACAATGACACCAATGCCACCCGTACCGTCACCGTCACAGCCGATGCCACCTACATCGCTACCTTTGCTCCCGATGGCATCAATCCGCCGCAGCGGTACACCGTCACTGTCAACCGCCTCTGCAACTGTAGCGAGAATATCCCTGCCGACTACGTTACCGGTGAAGGCACCTACGATTCCGCTGCCACGGTTACCCTCCAAGGAACCGTACATGGTGATGAGTTTAGCTTCGAATACTGGATTACCGAGATGGGCGACACTATCGTCGATAACCCTTATGTCTTCACTATCAGCTCCGACCGAACCGTTACCGCCGTCTTCGGCCACAATGGAGGCATTGACGACATGGTGACCACTGTCGTCACTCTCTATCCCAACCCCGCTACCGACAAGGTGACCCTCTTCGGTCTCGTCGCCCGAACCCAGGTGACCCTTATCGACGCCTTGGGTCGCCAATGTGGCAGCTGGGAAACCTCTGAATCCCCCTTGACGCTAGATGTCAGTCGTTTGGCTCGCGGCCCCTACCTCCTCCGCATTGTCTCCGACGGCAAGGTGAGCGCAAAGAAACTCGTAGTCGAGTAAATGTGTTTATATACAGCTGACAGCCAGCTGTTTGTATGACCTTTGGCACACACGTCGCAAACCGGCGTGTGTGCTTATTTTTTCTGCCTTGGTAATTGGCTGGAAATAAATACCTTCTACCTATCAAGTCTTACCCAACTCTTTACCAACTCCTACCCAACACCTACCCATCCCTTACTATGGTAGGAGATGGTAGGGTGGTGGTTGGGTGAAAGTTTTTTTTGGATAGCTACTTTTTTTATGTATATTTGCAGTTGCTATAAAAAGAAAGCTTATGCGACATGAAGTTGATTTCTTGGTGGTTGGCTCAGGTATAGCGGGCCTGAGTTTCGCCCTGAAGGTGGCTCCCTACGGAAAGGTGTGTGTGTTGACCAAGGGTGACGCCGCCGAAGGAAGCACACGCTATGCTCAGGGCGGCATCGCTGCGGTGATGTACGACTCCGATTCGTTCGACAAGCATATACACGATACATTGGTGGCCGGCGACGGCATTTGCGACCGTGAGGTGGTGGAAATGACTATCCGCGAGGCTCCCGACCGCATCCGCGAGCTGGTGCAGTACGGTGTCAATTTTGACCGTGACGGTGGTGGCGACAAGTTCGACCTGCATCGCGAGGGCGGTCATAGCGAGTTCCGCATCCTGCATCACAAGGACAACACCGGCGAAGAGATTGAGCGCGGCCTGCTTGAGGCTGCCCGCCGTCATCCCAACATAGAAATCAAAGAAAGGCAGTTCGCTATCGATATTATTACGCAGCACCATCTGGGTCAGCGTGTTACGAAGCATACACCAGGCATCGAGTGCTATGGTGTGTATGCACTGGATTGCGACACCAACCGCATTGACACCTATCTGGCCAAGGTGACCCTGCTGGCCACCGGCGGCATGGGCAATGTCTACTCGACGACCACCACGCCGGTCATCTCCACTGGCGACGGAGTGGCTATGGTGCATCGTGCCCGAGGTGTGTTGAGCGACCTGGAATTCATGCAATTTCATCCTACGAGTCTTTACAATCCTGCCGAGAAGCCCGCCTTTCTCATCACCGAGGCCATGCGTGGCGCCGGTGCCATATTGAAGGATCGCGACGGCAAGGAGTTCATGCAGAAATACGACTCCCGCCTCTCCTTGGCACCTCGCGATATCGTGGCCCGAGCCATCGACAATGAGATGAAACTCAGTGGAAAGGACTACCTCTATCTCGACGCCCGTGGCATTGGCAAGAAGCACCTCATCGAGGGCTTCCCCACCATCTATGCCAAGTGCCTTTCGATAGGCATCGACATCACGCGTGAGATGATACCCATCCGTCCGGCGGCACACTACCAGTGCGGTGGTATCAAGGTGGACAAGAACGGCGAAAGCTCCATCAAGAACCTATATGCTGCCGGCGAGTGTTCTTGCACAGGATTGCATGGCGGCAACCGTCTAGCTTCCAATTCGTTGCTCGAAGCTGTGGTTTATGCCCACAATGCGGCGAAGAGTGCAATCGCGCTAGTGAAAAGTGGAAAGTGGAAAGTGAAAAGCGAGGTGCCTGACTGGGATGCCGAGGGTATGGTGCTCAACGAGGAGATGGTGCTCATCACGCAGACTAAGCGTGAGTTGCAGGAGATTATGTGGAACTATGTGGGCATTGTGCGCAGTGATTTACGCCTGCAGCGTGCCTTCGACCGGTTAAACCTTATCTTCCGCGAGACGGAGGACCTCTACAACCGTAGTGTCCTCACCGAGCCGCTCTCCGAATTGCGCAACCTCATCGCCTGTGCCTACCTGATTATCAAGATGGCGCGTGCACGGAGAGAGAATGTCGGCCTGCATTATTCCCTTGACTTGGTGAAATAATTTTAGGCATTTAACATTTATATCGTTTTTTTTCCTTATCTTTGCACCCTAAATCGCACATAATAATTGTTTAACAATATAATACTAAACAACATGACATCACTATTGGTTCTTTTGCAGGCAGCCGCAAGCATGGCTTGGGGTTACCTTGGAGCAGCGGTCGGAGCCGGCCTGGCTACCATTGGTGCCGGTATCGGCATTGGTAAAATCGGTCAGGGCGCTATGGAGGGCATTGCCCGTCAGCCCGAAGCCGGTGGCACCATCCGCTCGACGATGATTATCGCCGCCGCTCTGGTAGAAGGCGTTGCCTTCTTCGCCGTGGTTATCTGCTTCCTGATCGCAGTGAAGTAAAAAACCAAAAAAACAACAACGGGCCGACGATTGGTCGGCCCTTTTAAACCGAAGAATGCCGGTAAGATGCCGGCACTCCAATGATAGAGAAAAGATGAACAATCCGTTAATTAATCCCGGCATAGGCACGTTTGTGTGGATGCTTGTGGCATTCGGCATACTGGCATTTGTGTTGATGAAGTGGGGCTGGCCGATGATTTTGGATGCTTTGCACAAGAGGGAGGAGGCCATCACGGCCTCGCTCAACGAGGCCTCCAAGGCTCGCGAGGAGATGAAAAATTTGGTGGCACATAACGAGGAACTACTGCGTCAGGCGAAGATGGAACGCGACGAGATGCTTCGCAATGCCCGCATGACGAGCGAACAGATTGTGGAGGATGCACGTGCTAAGGCCACGGAAGAGGCTAACCGTATCATCGACACGGCCCGCGAGAGCATTAACTACGAGAAATTGAAGGCTATGCATGAGTTGAAAAACCAAATCGCCAACCTTAGCATCGAGATTGCTGAGAAGCTAATTCGTGCAGAGTTGAGTGACAAGCCGAAGGCCGACACCCTGATTCAGAAGGAACTTGAGATGATGGAACTGAAGTAGTTAGAACAGATGAACAACTATCATATTAACAGACCTTACGCGAAAGCGCTGCTGCTGCTGGCAAAGGAACGAGGGGTGGAGGATTGTGTGGCCGAGGATATGCGGCTGGTGGAAAGTGTGTGGGCTGAGAACAGGGAACTTAATGCCGTCTTCTCCAATCCTGAGGTGAAGAGTGATAAGAAGGTGTCTATCGTAAAGGCGCTGTTCGAGAACCGTGTGAGTGAGGAGACGATGGCTTTTCTGGTCTTTGTGACAAGAAAAAGCCGTACTGTCTTCATGCGTGGCATTGCGCAATATTATATAGAGATGTACCGCGACTATCGCGGCATTGTGCTCAGCGATCTGGTGACGCACCAGCCTATCGACGATGTGGCTCGCAAACTTGTTACCCAGATGGTGGCCGACTATACGGGAAAGACTGTGGAACTTCACGACCGCACAGACCCGAAGATGCTGGGCAGTTTCAAGCTCGAATTCGACGGCAAGATGTACGATGCCCGTCTTCGAACCAAGATTCGCCGCATGCGTATCGAATTCGCGAAGAATGATTACGAAAGAAAATTGTAACAGACTATGTCAGATATCAAACCTGCCGAAGTATCGGCAATATTGAAGAAACAGTTGGCCGATGTGAGCCTGGAGACCAAGCTCGAAGAGGTGGGCACCGTGCTCACCGTCGGTGACGGCATTGCCCGTGTCTATGGTCTCAACAATGCCCAAAGTGGTGAGTTGGTGGAATTCGACAATGGCGACCAAGGCATCGTCCAAAATCTTGAAGAGGATAATGTGGGTATCGTGATGCTGGGCGAGATAAGTACCATCAATGAGGGCGACGTGGTGAAGCGAACCCGTCGCATAGCCTCGCTAAAGGTCGGCGAGGGACTGCTTGGCCGTGTCATCAACACCATCGGTGAACCCATCGACGGCAAGGGCCCCATCAAAGGCGAGCTTTTCGAGATGCCGTTGGAACGCAAGGCTCCAGGTGTCATCTACCGTCAACCAGTGGAACAGCCGTTGCAGACGGGCATCAAGGCCATCGACTCGATGATTCCTATCGGACGTGGACAGCGTGAGCTCATCATCGGTGACCGCCAGACAGGTAAGACGGCTATCGCTATTGACACTATTATCAATCAGAAGAATAACTATGATGTCGGCAATCCGGTGTACTGCATATATGTGGCCTGTGGTCAGAAAGGCTCCACGGTGGCCAACCTCGTGAAGAACCTCGAGGAGAAGGGCGCTCTGGAATACACCATCGTCGTGGCCGCTACGGCCAGCGATCCTGCCGCCATGCAGTTCTATGCTCCCTTCGCTGGTGCCGCCATTGGTGAGTATTTCCGTGACACAGGACGCGATGCTTTGGTTATCTACGACGACCTCTCAAAGCAAGCTGTCGCCTACCGTGAGGTTTCGTTACTCCTCCGTCGCCCGCCGGGACGTGAGGCTTACCCCGGTGATGTGTTCTATCTCCACAGCCGTTTGTTGGAACGTGCCGCGCGTATCATCCAGAACGACCAAATAGCGGCTCAGATGAACGACCTGCCTGTCTCTCTGCAAGGCAAGGTGAAGGGGGGCGGAAGCTTGACGGCTCTGCCTATCATCGAGACCCAAGCCGGTGATGTCTCCGCTTACATTCCCACCAATGTCATCTCTATCACCGATGGGCAGATATTTCTTGAGACCAACCTCTTCAACAGTGGTGTGCGTCCCGCCATCAATGTGGGTATCTCGGTGAGCCGTGTGGGTGGTAAGGCCCAGATTAAGTCGATGAAGAAGATTGCCGGTACCTTGAAGATAGATCAGGCTCAGTATCGCGAGTTGGAGGCTTTTTCGAAGTTTGGCTCAGACCTCGATGCTGCAACCAAGGCAGTACTCGACAAGGGTGCTCGAAACGTTGAGGTGCTGAAGCAGCCGCAGTATAGCCCCATGCCTGTCGAGGAACAGGTCGCCATCATCTTCTGTGGCACCAATGGCCTGTTGCAGAAGGTGCCTACCGACAAAGTGAAATCTTTCGAGAAAGAGTTCCTCTTTTTGATGAAGAACGAGCATAAGGATATTCTGGACAACTTGCGTGCCGGTAAGTTGGTAGACAGCGATCTGGCAACGATGAAGAGCGAGGCTCTCGACCTGGCAGAACGCTATAAAAAATAGGCTATGGCTAATCTTAAAGAAGTCCGCACTCGCATTGCCTCGGTGAGTTCAACGCAGCAGATTACTTCAGCCATGAGGATGGTCTCTGCCGCCAAATTTCGCCGTGCGCAGAATGCTATCATTGGCATGCGTCCCTATGCGTCGCAACTTAGCGAAATTGTGGCCGACATCGACGCTAGTGGGGATGTGCTGACCCCCTATCACGCCAAACGTCCGCTGCGCAATGTGCTGTTGGTGGTTATTACCTCCAATAAAGGGCTCTGCGGAGCCTTCAACAGCAATGTTATCAAGCAGGCCCAATTGCGTATCGACCATTTCCGTGATGTACTGCCAGCTGACGGATCTTTGAGGGTGCTTTCCATTGGCAAGAAGTCGTCGGAGTTGCTGGCTCGACAGAAAGACTTGACACTGACAGTGCGGGACGAAATTCTGGATGCCCCGTTGTTTGACACCATTGCCGGGATGGCCGATAGTATTATGACCGAGTTCGTTACCAAGCAGATTGATTATGTCGAGGTGGTCTACAACCAGTTCAAGAACTCACTAACACAGGTGCTTTCCACTGAACAGTGGCTGCCCGTGGAAGGAGGGAAACGAAAAGCGGAAAGTGAAAAGCAAGAGGCTAACAATGACTATATCTATGAACCCTCGAAAGAGACTATTGTCCGTAGTATGGTTCCTTTGACATTGCGGTCCACTTTCTATCGCATGCTGCTCGACTCACTGGCTGCCGAACATGGCGCCCGCATGACGGCCATGCAGAAGGCTACCGACAATGCTACCGAACTCCTCAAGGAATTGCGTCTCAGTTACAATAAGGCTCGACAGTCCGCCATTACCAATGAAATTATTGAGATTGTCAGCGGCTCCGAGGCATTGAAAGGATGAAATAATGTGATGATAGGCACCGAAGTAATTGTATTGGTGCCTGTCTTTTTTTGTAAATGATAATGAAGAAAAAAATAACAGCGGCACTCCTTTTTCTTGTGTCCATGGCGGCTTATGCCAATCCAGAAGTGGATACTGTTGGCTACTGCAGTGATTCTCTTGTGCAGGCTTTGCGTGAAGAAAACGGTACTGTGGAGTGGGGTATCCGCATTCCTGCTTCCTTACGACAGGCTCGCCAACTGACAGCTGTGCAGATATACTGTATTGCTGACGGAGACTACATTCTGACCATCTCTCAGGGTGAATCCATTGATTATGCTACCCCAGTCTATACCAAGGTTTTTTCGCTCGATGGTGATTTGGGATGGAGCACGCTAGAATTCGATAGTGTGCTTACTATCCATCGCACTCAGACTATATGGATTACCATCAGTATGACCGACGATGGTGTCCATGCCCCTCTTGCTGCAGGCACCTATGGTGGTAATCCCGATGGCTCGTGGTACCACTATCCCCAGGGTTGGGGATACTACTATCCTAACTATAGTTGGCTGATGCGGGCTATTCTTCTGCCCGTCAGGATGCTGAATGTAGCTGCTTCGCCTAACGATATCAACCTCGGCGATGTGTCGGGCATGGGAATCTATTATCCCGGAGATACGGTTATTCTCCGAGCCGAACCCAAGCCGAACGCAAGGTTTGTGGAATGGAGTAACGGTAGCACTCTCAACCCTCAGATTTTCATCATTACGGATGATACCTTGTTTATTGCCGTTTTCGAGGACCTTAATGGTATTGCGGAAGCTGGCCGGGATAGACTCACCGTGAGTGTCCGCAGTCTCACTGTCACCATCGACAATCCCGACCATCGGCGTCTGTCCCTCTTTGACATCACCGGCCGTCATCTTTCCACTACCCACTCCTCGCATTCCACTTTCACTCTGCCCGCCACAGGAATCTATATACTGAAAGCCGACGGTTTGCCCGCGCGGCGCATTGTTGTTATTGAATAATGGAACTATAAATAATTATGTATAAGAAAATAATTATGTATAAGAAAAAGATTCTTCTTCTATTGCTGGTCCTTCTGACTATTCCAGCTATTGCAAAAACTGTTGACAAAAAAACTGCAGCCTCCACCGCTAGTGAACTGCTGCGTAAACAGGTGGTAGACGCTACTCCCGCTGATTTCACCGAGTGCTATCTCTTTGTGGGCATTGATGGTACTGGCTTCGCCCTCATCGCTGCCGACGATTGCGTCCCTTCTGTTGTGGGATACTCTCACACTGCTGTTTTCCCCACCGACCAACCTCTGCCTCACCACATCGCCACTTGGATTAATGCCTACCAGTCTGACATTGCCGCTTCTCGTAAGGCTGGTGTCAAGCACACCAAATTCAGTATTCCTCGTGATACCGCCGTAGGCCCACTGCTGACCACCACATGGAACCAGTCGCCATGGTACAATACTCAGTGCCCTCGTACTCTCGATTCATCCTATTCCGTCACCGGCTGTGTGGCCACTGCTATGGCTCAGGTCATGAAATACTGGAACCATCCCGCCGTGGGGCGTGGGTCACATACCTATACTCCCACAGGCTTTGGCCCCCAAACCGCCATTTTTGACACCACCCATTATCAGTGGAATCTCATGCCCAATGCTTTGGGATTCCGCTCCTCCGACGAAGAGGTTGCTGCTGTAGCACAGTTGATGTATCATGCTGGCGTAGCAGTCGACATGGCGTACAGTCCCCAGAGCAGTGGTGCCTACGTCTCCTCCTATGGCGACGTCACTAGTATGTGTGCAGAGAACGCCTTGAAGAACTTCTTCCGTTATAATCAGTCGCTTTTTGCAGCGGCAAGGGTCGACTATACCAATGCACAGTGGGATACCCTCCTCACGACCGAGCTCAATGCCTCGCGCCCCATCTTTTATTCTGGCACCGACAACGACGGTGGCCACGCCTTTGTCCTCGACGGTTACGATTCCTTAGGCCTCTACCATGTCAACTGGGGGTGGGGCGGCTATTGCGATGGCTACTATACTTTCGACAATCTTAGCCCGACCGGCAGCGGTATCGGGGGCAACGCCAGCAATGCCTATAGTAGCGACAACTATGCGCTTTTATATGTCTTCCCTGCCTCCGAGGCTGCCACGGTTACGGTCAGTGTTGTCCCGTCCGACACCCTCATGGGTTCTGTTACCGGTGGTGGCACCTTTGCCTCATACAGAACCACCACACTCCATGCTACCGCCTCCGAAGGCTATCGCTTTCTTTCTTGGAAGAGCGGCAACTACTACAATCCTTTCACCTTTTCGCCCAACAACGACTATGCCGATACTGCCCTCTTTGTGCCCATCTACGGCGACACTCTAGGCTACTGCTTTTCCGTCATGCGGAACCTTTGGGGTGAATATGGACAGTCGGCACCCGAATGGGGTATCCGTATTCCGGCTGTTTCGATACCTTCTCGCCGCCAGCTCACATCGGTTCAGTTCTTTGGCGTCAGGAATGCCGACTATACTGTCAAGGTTTTTCTGGGTTCTAATTTTGACCAACAGATTTTTACCGCTGACAGGCGCACCCATGAGTTCGAATGGGTCACTGTTGACCTCCCTGCCGCTGTCCCTCTCATCGACAGCCTCCCCATCTGGGTGATTCTCACCAGCCGCTCTTATTCCAACCCTGCTGTTGTCTCTGCCTATTCCGGCAACCCCGACGGCTCCTGGTACAAGCGTGCCGGCACTACTTGGGAACACCTTGAGGATCGCAACGAATATTCTTCTTGGATGATACGTGCTATCTTGAGCGAATTGGAGCAGGTGAGTGTTACTGCCGAATCTGGCAATCCCGACCGAGGAAATGTCTCCATTGAAGGGGGTGTACCATGTGGAACAGGCACCAATTGCGCCTTCTTCTACCCCGGCGATACCGCCGTCCTCACCGCCAATCCTGCCGTCGGCTACCGTTTCGCAGGATGGAGCACCGGCGAGCGTGAGAACCCGCTGCATCTACGCGTCATCTCCGATGAAACCATCACCGCCACTTTCGTCGCTGACGTATCCATCGCTGAGGTTGAAGACGCCGCGTTGACATATACGCTCGACGGTCTGACCCTCAATGTCACCAACTCCAGTGGTCAACCCGTTGACCTCTACGACATCTCGGGCCGTAATCTTTTCACTTCCCGCCTTCCGCTTTCCACCATTGCCTTGCCCGCTCCGGGAATCTACCTCCTTCGTTGTGGCGCCCATGAACGGAAAATTGTTGCAATCCAATAACATAATAGTAATATGGAAAAGAGAAACACCCAAAAACTGGCTGTCATTCCAGTCATCACCATGTTCTTCATGTTCGCCATGATATCCTTCGTGACCAACATGGCCGCTCCCTTTGGCAACATTTGGAAAACCAACTACGAGTGGGCTGGTATGCTTGGCAATATGATGAACTTTCTGGCCTACCTCATCATGGGTATCCCTGCGGGCAAGCTCATGAGCCGCATTGGCTACAAACGCACCGCCCTCTGGGCTTTGGGTGTCGGCTTTGTCGGCGTGGTGGTCCAGTATCTCTCCTCCCTCTTCGGAGGCAGTGTGGCTACCTTTAGCGTTGGCGGACAGCCTGTGATGCTCAACTTCATCATCTATCTCCTTGGAGCCTTCGTCTGCGGTTTTTCGGTCTGCATGCTCAATACCGTGGTCAACCCCATGCTCAACACCCTCGGTGGCGGCGGCAATCGCGGCAACCAGCTTATCCAGACCGGTGGCACCCTCAACTCGCTCACCGGCACCCTCACGCCGCTGCTCGTCGGTGCCCTCATCGGCACCGTCACCGACCGCACCGCTATGTCCGATGTTGCCCCGCTGCTCTTCATCGCCATGGGAGTCTTTGCCCTCGCTTTCTTTGTCATCCTCTTTGTCAAAATCCCTGAACCTCGCAAGTCTGACGAGTCAGACTCGTCAGACAAGTCCGACTCGTCCGACGGAAAATGCTCCGCATGGTCTTTCCGCCACCTTGTCCTCGGCGTCGTCGCCATCTTCTTCTATGTGGGAGTCGAGGTGGGCATCCCCGGCGAACTCAACTTCTACCTCACCGACGACCCCCTCTGTGGTGCCGCCATCGGTGGCGCTGTGGCTGCCGTCTACTGGCTGCTTATGATGGTGGGTCGTGCCGCCAGCGCTGCCATCAGCGGTAAGGTTTCGTCGCGCACACAGCTCTCCACCGTAGCCATGGCGGCCATCATTCTCGTGGTTGTCGCCATCCTCATGCCCAGTGATATACGTGTATCCATGCCTGGCTACAGTGTCAGCGACGGCTTCTCGATGTTCCAGGTGCCCATCAGTGCACTCTTCCTCGTCCTGTGCGGCCTCTGCACCTCGCTTATGTGGGGTACCATTTTCAACCTCAGTGTCGAGGGCCTCGGCCGCTATACCGAGCAGGCCTCCGGCATCTTCATGATGATGGTGGTGGGTGGCGGCGTCATGCCCTTCATCCAAAACGCTATCGCCGGCAGCATAGGCTACATGGGGTCCTATTGGCTCGTCGTTGCCATGCTCGCCTACATTCTTTTCTATGCCCTTGTGGGTTCCAAACCAAAGGATGTCAAGTAGTTATATTTTTTTGGATAAAAAATGAAGAGGCCTCGCAAAAAGGCCTCTTTTTTATGCAGTATAACTATTTGATTATTAATACCCTCTACCTATCAAGTCTTACCCAACTCTTTATCATCTCCTACTCAACACCTACCCAACACCAACCACGGTGGGAGGTGGTAGGGTGGTGGTAGGTGGATGGTAGGAGGGCGTTTCCTTTTTGCCCCCACCCCGCCCTAAGGGCACCCCTCCCCGTGGGGAGGGGGTGGGGTGGTAAAAAAGGAAAAGAAAATAATTTTGTTGTATTGTAAAAAAGTTGTATCTTTGCAAAGCATTTTGAGTGCGCTATACCCTGTCAATAGTCTGTTACTTAGAGTGTTAGAACAATGAAACGTTGAACCCGTGCCGGGCAGGAGCACACAAAAAGAGAGTAGCGGAGCTCTTTTCTCCGCAGAAAAAGAATGGATTATAAGAACGTACAACCCCTGGCCGATTTCGATTGGGATGCCGTAAACGAGAAAGCCGGTAAAATCGCCGTCCAGAAAGCCAACGACAAAGACGAGGCCTATGACAAGAGCTTTAACTCGTTCACCGAGCAGGAAGTTATCGAGGGTACCATCGTGGCCATCACCGAGCGTGAGGTGGTCGTGAACGTGGGCGCCAAGAGTGACGGTGTCATCCCCGTCAGTGAGGTGCGCTACAACCCCGACCTGAAGCCCGGCGACACCATCGAAGTCTATGTCGAGAGCCAGGAGGATGCCAATGGTCAGCTGATGCTCAGCCACAAGAAAGCCCGCATCCTGAAGAGCTGGGAGCGCGTCAACCAGGCCTACGACAATCAGGAAATCATCACCGGTTACGTCAAGAGCCGCACCAAAGGCGGTCTCATCGTCACCGTGTTCGACAACATTGAGGCCTTCCTCCCCGGTAGCCAAATCGATGTCAAACCCATCCGCGACTACGATGTGTATGTCGACAAACAGATGGAGTTCAAAGTTGTCAAAATCAACCACGAGTACAAGAACGTCGTTGTCAGCCACAAGGCTCTCATCGAGGACGAAATCGAGGCTCAGAAAGCCGAGATTATCAGCCACCTTGAGAAGGGTCAGGTGCTGGAGGGTGTCGTCAAGAACATCACCAGCTACGGTGTCTTCGTTGACCTCGGCGGCGTGGATGGCCTCATCCACATCACCGACCTCAGCTGGGGCCGTATCAACCACCCCGAAGAGATTGTCCAGCTCGACCAGAAGATCAACGTCGTTATTCTCGACTTCGACGAGGCCAAGCGTCGTATTGCCCTCGGTCTCAAGCAGCTCACTCCTCACCCTTGGGATGCCCTCGATCCTAATCTGAAGGAAGGCGACCATGTGAAGGGTAAAGTTGTTGTCATCGCCGACTACGGTGCTTTCGTCGAGGTGATTCCCGGTGTCGAGGGTCTCATCCACGTCAGCGAGATGAGCTGGAGCCAGCACCTGCGCAGCGCACAGGACTTCCTGAAGGTGGGCGACGAGGTGGAGGCCGTCATCTTGACGCTCGACCGCGATAACCGCAAGATGAGCCTCGGTATCCGTCAGCTTATGCCGGATCCCTGGCTGGCTATCGCCGAGAAATATCCTGTGGGCAGCAAGCACACCGCCACCGTCCGCAACTTCACCAACTTCGGTATCTTCGTTGAGCTTGAGGAAGGCGTCGACGGCCTGATCCACATCAGCGACCTCAGCTGGAGCAAGAAGATCAAACACCCCGCCGAGTTCACCAAGATCGGTGAGAAGATCGACGTCGTCGTCCTTGAGGTTGATGCCGAGAACCGCCGCCTCAGCCTCGGTCACAAGCAGCTCGAGGAGAATCCTTGGGATGTCTATGAGACCCTCTTCACCGTTGGCAGCGTCCATCAGGGCAAAATCGTCAACATGAACGATAAGGGTGCCACCGTCATCCTGCCTTACGATGTGGAAGCTTTCGCTCCCATGCGTCATCTCGACAAGGAAGACAAGAGCAAGGCCAAGAATGGCGAGACCCTTGACTTCAAGGTGATTGAGTTCTCGAAAGAGAGCAAGAAGATTATCGTGAGCCACACTCGCACCTTCCAGGAGGGCAAGGACGATGTCCGCACCGAAGGCGACGACAAGAAAGGTCGCGCTACCTCGAAGAGTGTGAAGCAGATCAATGAGAGCCTCGAGAAGACCACCCTCGGTGACCTCGATATCTTCCAGAAACTGAAAGAGGAGAAATAAAAACTCCTTTTCCATAAAACGGTTAAAGGCAAGCCATTTGAGCTTGCCTTTAACTTTTTTTTCAAGTGCGTGAAATTTTTGGGGCATTTTTGTGTCTATATATTTGAGAAGGGAAAAATAATTGTACGAATTAATAAAAAATACTATCTTTGTACGATTAGAAATGTGCGTTTGTTTTGTGTAGGATATTGATTTGTAGATAAATGTTATATTGACATGAAAGCGAATGGATATTTTTTCGCAGCGATAATCACGATGGCCTTGACCTTTTTGCCTGAAGGTACGGTCAGGTGCCAGTGTGAACCCTGGACACAATCATGTGCCTGTCCGGGATGGAACAATCCTTCCAGCTTTGGAATTGGGGATAACTATAACTATTACATGGGACAGACGGGAGACCGAACTGGAGGGGCACCGAATGTGATGACAGGATCTTTGGGCGGCATGCAGCTGACGAGCCAAATGTACACAAGGTCCGCTATGTCAGGGGTGACCTTCTCAAATACGAGCTACACCGACTGCGCCACTGTTCCAGATCCAAACAATGCGTTCAAAATCATGTCGACGGGTAATGATGCCAATACGGGTAACCAGTTGCCGTATGTGCCCACGACGTATGGTGGCGTCAGTACATATCTGACAAAGAGTATCCGCATTGGTGACGCCTGCGGAGGCCACAATACAAATAGTTTGTTCTACAACGTGTCTGTGACACCTGATAACGCCATGTTTTATATCTACTATGCCTGTGTGGTGGAAGATCCGGGTTATGGTGGGCATGGGCCCTCGAACGATCCTTCGTTTGTTATCCGTGTGTTGAAGCAGAATTCTGCAGGGAATTGGGTTCAGGTGAGCGACACATTGGCCTATATGGAGACTGCCACCGAACCTTCCCAGGGTGGCAGTCTGGTGGATGGCGTGAATGGATGGCACCATAGTAATTCGACTTATGCGGTGTGGTGGAAACAGTGGACAAAGGTGGGTCTGAATTTGGTGAAATATCTGAATTCGAATTTGCGTATCCAGGTGGTTATCGGTGACTGCGGATATTCGCAGCATTTTGCCTATGCCTATATCTGTGGTGAGTGCCGTTCGATGAATATTGAACAATCGGGATGCCCGGCGGGTTTGTCGACAGATGTGACAACGTTGGCAGCGGCACGTGGAATGCAGAATTATGTGTGGTATGCTTCCGAGTGGGGTTTTGCAGACCCGATGAGTTCGGTCGAGCCGGGGGGAGACAATGCGCATTTCACCTGGCGTCAGGTTTCGCCCGATCAAAACACATCTCATCAATATAATGTGCAGGCAGAGGATTTCCGTGTGACGAGACGCCGTGGCGCCAATGGTTTGCCTGAGAACTGCGACTCGATGGGCAACTGGCAGACATTCCGTTGCAAGATGACATCGGCTCTCGACCCGTCGAAGCCTTTTTATGCATATCTGTATGTGAATGTGCAGAACCAGAAACCAACCATGATTGTGGATTCGCTGTTTGCCTGCGACGGAAGCGCGACGTTGTGGAACAAGAGTGAAGTGCCGGGTGCCGCTTCTTTGGTGGAACTCGATTCCACTCTCTGGCTTTTCTACGACAACCCTTATTGCACAGGTGATGCCATGTACTCGATGGTGGGAGACAGTGCGGTGGCTTATTTCACTGACACGGAATTGAAGGGTGTCAGGGTGAGAACATACACCATCGACTCCACATGTTACTCGGATGCTATCTATCCCATTTTGCCAAGGGAGAATCCCCGTGTGGACGGTATCCTGATAGAGCCGGAAAACCGTATCTTGTGTGATGCGGAGGCGGCAATGTTGAGGGATACGGCACGTGGTGAGAACAACTGGCGGGAATGGTCGTTCCGTGCACGAGATGCACAGGATGATGACATGACATTGAGTGTCATGGACACGGCCAGGAGGGTTACACGGTCGTTTACGCATAGCAAGGAGCCCATAGAACTCAAGGTCTTCAATGGACAATTTTATTTGAACCCTACAAATTGGTTTGACACTATTTGGTGCAATACCGTGGTGAGGGATTCTGTTGCTGTATTTCTGCATCCGGAATTGGTCGTGATAGGCGATACGGTGGTATGTATTGGCGACTCGACGGACGCCACGGTGACCGCAGTGGGGGTCGATAGTTGCACGTATCAGTGGTCCCGCACTATGGGTGAGATAACAGGCCGCATCCCCGAAGGACCTGATCTGAAGGTGATTCCTTATGCTGACAAGGCAGTTTATTATGTTAAAGTGACAAGCCCTCAGGGTTGTGTGGCGTGGGATAGCATTCATGCATATGTGGTGAGACCAAAACTGACAATTATTCCGGAAGACAGTCTGATATGTCCTGACGAGGTGGTCACGCTGACGGGAAGC
This sequence comes from uncultured Bacteroidales bacterium, assembly GCA_900318835.1. Classification (GTDB taxonomy): domain Bacteria; phylum Bacteroidota; class Bacteroidia; order Bacteroidales; family P3; genus Colimorpha. Next base: position 69,679 of record ONLW01000002.1, on the reverse strand, counting down.
GATGCTCACCATTACACGTGGACATCCTCTCCGTTCGATTCCACTCTGATTGGGCAGGAGAATTCCGCCCAGATTAGAGTGTCACCTTCAAATACCACTGTGTATACTCTGGTAGGTCATGGCTCAAACGATTGTAATGCAACGCCGTTGCATCAAACAGTGGTTATCGTGCCGCTACCGGTACCTAATGTGTTGCTTACTCCCGAAGTTATTGATACGGACAATCCGACGGTGGTGCTGCGTGACCAGTCGACACATGGTGTGAGCTCGTTCTGGCTATTTAACGATGGCTCTACAGCCACGGGCCGCGAGGTGAGCCATGTGTTTGACAATTGCATTGGCTATGACTCAGTGCCGGTATCGTTGACGAGTTACAACGAGTTGAATTGCCCCACGGTCTATCCTTTCAACATCCCGGTGATTGTCTTTACAACATGGTTCCCCACGGTATTTACGCCTGGGTCGGGCGATGAAAACAGCAGGTTTGGCCTCTACACCATCAATGAATATCAGTATTTCCACATTTATATTTATAACCGACGTGGTGAGTTGGTCTTTGAGTCGGATGACGTCCACTTCCAGTGGGATGGTACTAAGGATGGACAACCGTGTCCACAAGATGCCTATGTCTATACCTGCCGCTTTCTTAAACCAGGAACTACGACACTGGGTACGGTGCAGGGCAGTGTAACTTTGATTCGTTGATGGAAGCAAAGTATAAGCTGCTGAAGAAATATTGGGGGTACGATACTTTCCGTCCTTTGCAGGAGGAGATCATCGAATCCGTTATGCAGGGGCACGATACGCTTGCCCTGCTTCCTACTGGTGGGGGCAAATCGTTGTGTTACCAATTGCCAGCGTTAATGAGGGAAGGGGTGTGTTTGGTGGTATCGCCTCTGATTGCGCTGATGAAAGACCAGGTGCAGCAATTGAACGACCGTCATCTGAAGGCGGCATGCATTGTGTCGGGTATGTCGCATACCGAGTCCTCGGGGGTGCTGAGCAGTGCCATTGGCGGGTCATTGAAGTTCCTCTATGTCTCGCCCGAGCGCCTACGGCAGCAAATGTTTATCGAGCATTTCCGCCGGATGAAGGTGGGATTGATAGCTGTTGATGAGGCTCACTGTATTTCGCAGTGGGGCTATGATTTCCGTCCACCATATTTGCAGATTGCCGACATTCGCGTCTATCATCCCAAGGCGCCCTTGATAGCTCTTACAGCTACCGCTACACCAGCTGTGGCCGATGATATATGTACGAGGTTGCAGATGAGTGACTGTCGACGTTTTCAGTCGAGCTTCGTTAGGCCTAATTTGGCCTATATAGTCTTGCATGATAGTAACAAAAACCAGCGGCTGTTGCGTGTGGTGAGTCGTATTGGCGGCTCTGGAATTGTGTATTTGCGTAGCCGCAATGGTACGCAGACAGTGGCTCGGTTTCTCGAAGCGTCAGGAATATCTGTGACCTATTACCATGCAGGACTTGATGCCGCCGAGCGCGATCGTCGTCAAGCAGACTGGATGTCAGAACGTTGCCAAGTGATGGTGGCTACCAATGCCTTTGGCATGGGTATAGATAAACCTGATGTTCGTTTTGTGGTCCACATGGATTTACCTGATTCTCTCGAAGCTTATTTCCAAGAGGCTGGTCGCGCTGGTCGTGACGGGGAAAAATCTTATGCTGTGCTCCTTTGTGATCCATCGGACATTTATAGGCTGACGCATGACCTCGATACGGATTTCCCCGAAGTGAAGCAAATACGGAATACCTATCGAGCCTTGTGCAACTATTATAGGATTCCTGTGGGCGGTGGTGCGGATAGTCAGTTTGGCTTTGATATAAAGTCGATTTGTACCACTTATAACTTTGCTCCGCGTGTATTCTACAGTGCTTGTAAAATTTTGGAGCGAGAAGGATTAATCTCTATTCCTGAGAGTGAGGATGCCTACTCAACGATCTATATTCCCATAGCACGTGATGAACTCTACCGTTTTCAGGTGGAACACCAACGTTTTGGGGATATGTTGCAGGTGGTGATAAGAATGTATCCAGGACTAATGGATTGTGCTACACCTGTTGATGAGCGTAAAATTGCTTCCAAGTGCTATTCTTCGAGCGAGGAGGTGGTCAAGATGCTCATCCAGTTACATGAGATGCATATCATTCGTTACCGTCCTCGTCCTCATGGACCTCAGATTTATTTCCTTTCTGAGCGTGTCGATGAACGTCTTATTTATCCTTCAGAGCAGAACTATGCACAACTTAGATTGGCAGCGCTACAGCGCATAAGGGCCATGGTGGACTATGTGTCGAACAACAGGATGTGCCGTAGTCGCCAACTTGTGGGCTATTTCGGTGAGCAAAAAACAGAGGATTGTGGAGCGTGTGATGTATGTCTTCGTAAAAGCCATCAGAAAACCGATGTGATGCCGGTGGTGGAACGTCTGTTGGAGAAGACTCCGATGGGAGTTCAGCAATTGGTGGAGATGCTCACTGAGGAAGGATATTGCGATGTGGGTGATACTTTGCGTATGATGCTCGATAGGGGGGAGCTTACGCTTGACAGCAATTTACAGTTGCATTGTGCATTCTAGCAGAGTTGCCGGATGGCCTCGTAGACCCGGGCCATAGGGAGCCCCATGACATTGTAGTAGCAGCCCTCAATTCGGCTGATGCCCACCATGCCAATCCATTCTTGTATGCCGTAGGCTCCTGCCTTGTCATAGGGTTGATATTTGTCAACGTAATAGGCTAATTCATCATTGTCCAGTTGGCGGAAATAGACGTCGGTTTTCTCGGTAAAAGAGATAGTCTTGTCTGTTGTGCGTAGGCAAACGCCGGTGTACACCTGATGACATTTGCCCACAAGGGATTGGAGCATTTCCATGGCCTGGTTATGGTCGGCAGGCTTCCCCAATACTTTGTTGCCCAGTACAACCACAGTGTCGGCGGTCACCAAGATGGTATTTTCGCCAATCATTTCTTTAGGACAGGCTTCGGCCTTGCGTCGCGCTAGCACTTCTGCAGTACAGGCGGCAGGAGTGTCGGTGGTCACATGCTCGTCAACATTGAGGCTGATAAATTCAATAGGATAGCCCAATTGGCCAAGCAATTGTCTGCGACGGGGCGATTGTGATGCCAACAGAAGTTTCATTTGACTTCTTTACCAGCTTTGAACTTGGCTTTGTAGACCTCGCGACCATTATCGTACCACGTCCAGCGGCCCTCTTTCTCACCATCAACGAACTGTCCTTTCTCCACCGGGGCACCAGCTTCGGTGGAGCGTTCGTATTTACCGTCGAGTATACCGTTTTTGTAGTTCTGACGGTATTCTATTTTTCCGTTAGGGTAGTAGTGAATCTCCTCGCCATTTTTCTCGTTGTCTGTATAGTGGATGATATAACGGGTGGTACCGTCGTCGTAAAGTCCCTTCCATTCGCCGTCCATTTGCCCTTCTGAGAATTCGCCATAGTAGTCCACCTTCCCATCTTCATACCATGCTACCCATTTTCCCTCTTCTTTTCCATTTTCATAGTTACCTTCATGCAGTTTGGCACCGCTCTCATACCAGGTAGTCCAGAGACCTTCTCGTTTGCCGTTGCGGTAGTTGCCGGCACGCCAGCGCTCACCGGTCTCATAGTAGTAGGTCCATTGGCCAATCTCTTTGCCCTGGGCGTAGGTGCCTTGGATGCCCAGTTTGCCGTTGCTGCGCCAATAGAACAACCATTCGCCGTCTTGCATACCGTCAACTAGCTTACCTTTCATGTCTACCTTGCCATTGGGAAAGTACCACACAGCGTCGCCCTGTAGTTCGTCGTCCTTGTATTGGCCGGTGAAACGTACTGTTCCATTGCTGAACCATTGGGTTGTCTTACCTTCGCGTTTGCCGTTCACATAGGTTACCTCTTCTTCCTTTTGGCCATTATCATGCCATGAGCGGTAGAGACCGTTCTTTTTGCCATTTTCCACGGAAACCTCACTTTTTAAGTCACCGTTGCGGTGCCAACTGCGTGAGGTACCAGTACTATAGCATTCTTCTGCCATGCGGCTTCCGTCTTCGTAATAGAGTGTCCACACTCCATTTTTTATGCCATTGACGTAGCTCCCTTCTTGGGAAATCTTTCCGTTTTCATACCACCAAGTCCAATTGCCGGTCCGGCGTCCCTCGTCGTTAAGTTTGCCTTGAACCGACAATTGGTTCGTATTCGAATATTTTTTTTGGTAATCGGTCTGTGCTGTGGCTATCAACTGCATGCCGACACATGTAGCAATTGCTATGATGAGTTTTTTCTTCATAATCATTCGGAATAAACAAATACAATTCTAGGCCTATTGCTGGCTCCTGTACCGTTGAAGACGGCGCGTTGTGGTGAGTGGCGCCGAGAGTTGAGTAGTAACAGGATGCCGTAGTCCTTTCCTTCGCGCAGCAATCCTTGTAGGTGTTGGGTCACACGCATGCGATAATAGTTACCATCCTCATAGTAGCTTCCATCGTATCCGCTCAGGGTGTATATGTCAATAAGGTCATCAATGTAGACGTCTTCCCCAAGTAGGTTTTTACCTAGAGTCAGTATTTGGTCGGGTTTCTCCGACGGCGTTTCGGGCGCCAGCGGCATAATCAGTTCGGCATGATGAATCACAGCCCAGGGATGGGCAGCTCTGAAGGTCTGCAGGTCGCGGTCGAAACTCATGCGAATGCGTTGGCCTGCCAAAGGCTCCAAATAGAGTTTTGAAGTACCCGGCACGTTGGCGCCATTGGCAAAAGACGTTCCGCTGTAGTTGTGTTGGAAATGGGTAAAATGGCTTGTTCCTGCACCCATCAGGAATGTGTAAAGACCAGTTGTGGTATCGTTTCCATAGGTGTAGTGGTAGAAGGTGCGCAGGCAGGTGGTTGACGACGAGAAGTCGATGCCTATCATGCCTTCGTCGCCTGCAGTTGTTAACTTCACACGCAGGCCTTTGGTGTTCTTGATGAAATCTTCCGCTGTTGCAGTTTGGTGGAGTATTGGGTGGATGGAGGCGTTGAGTTTCAGACGGATAATTGTATCGGTGTTGCGCACTTGCACGTTGTTGTCGAAAAACACGGCGCTCTCATTCACCGGCAGCGTGTTTTCGGCATAGAACGATGTGTCGCTTAATAATGCTTCGGCTAGTTGTTTCACCTCGAAGTGAAAGTTGTATACACGGCTGGTGTCGGGAAACAACTGACTTTTGGTGAGTGTCAGTACCACTGAGTCAATCACCATTTCATCACTGAACGAGATGTTGTTGGCGTTTGTCGGCAGTGCAATCTGTGTGTAGAGTTCCGAACTCACTTTTCCGAAGATGGCGTCGGTGTAATTGCCAATAACGCCAAACGAGTAGTTGCTTGTCAACAAAGAGTCTTCATACTCAGTCCATGCATTGTCGGCATACAGGGTGTCTGTTTTTCCATTGTAGAGCATGGTTGTGTCTGCCAAGTTCATGCCCAGTGACGATTCTTTATCCGCACAAGAAGTCAATGTGCCTGCTAATGCAGCTGCAATGACAAGAATTGTTTTAAGTTTTTTCATCTTCAGTTTTTAAATAGTCTTTAGTTTTCCATGCGGCTCGAGCCTACAATGGAGTCGTAGAATTTGTTGATTCTGGCAAAGAATTCATCGCGGTCCTCGATGAAGTCAAGCACGTTGCGTTTGTTTTCCTTGGCGAAGGCTACCAGTTCGGGGTCGGCGTTGGGGGAACCGATGATCACGCCCTGAGAGTAGGTGATGGCCGATTTCATAAGACCTATGTAGTCGGTCTGACCATAGAGGCGCAGGTCTTTGGCGGTAGCTCCGTCGGTCTTCATCTTGCGTTCCAGATCGCCGCCGATAGGGCCGTCGAAACGGTCACCCGTTAAAGTGATAACCATCTTGGTGCCGCTGAAGAAAGCATTCTCCTTATTGATGCGGCGCAGATAGAATGGTATCATCGATGCAAACCAGCCCGTAAAATGGATTAGGTGCGGTTGCCAGGCCAACTTGCGCACAGCCTCTAGTGTACCGCGGCCAAAAAAGAGAAGCCTTTCGTCCATGTCGGGATACAGCTGTCCTTTCTCGTTCACAAGGCTTTTGCTGTTGATGAAATATTCCTCGTTGTCGATGAAATAAACCTGCATTCTTGCCGTTGGGATTGAGCCCACCTTGATGATTAGCTGGTGGTCGCAGTTGTTCACTATCAGGTTCATTCCCGATAACCGGATGACTTCGTGCAACTGGTGTTTTCGGTCGTTTACCTCGCAGAATTTCGGCATGAAGACACGTATCTCACGCCCCATTTCCTGGGTTTTTGCGGGCAAATAACGTCCGAACAAACTTTGTTCATTTTCCGGGGAGAAAGGCGCAATTTCCTGATTTACAAAAAGTATTCTACCTCGTGCCATAATTTTATTATATAATTTATTAAATGCAAAGATAGTAAAAAAAAACGATATGACAAAATCATTTTTCCGTTTGAAAAAAAAGTTGTATTTTTGCAGCGTGAAATCAATGGATCAACCTGCCCTTCTCGACCGTGCCCGTCGTTACTGTGCTTTCTCGGAACAGTGCGAGGACGCAGTCCGCCAGAAACTTGTCACATGGGGTGCCTCGCCAGTCCAGTCCGACGAGATTATCGCCAAACTCCAGAATGAAAATTATCTTGACGATGAGCGTTACGCCCGTGCCTATTGTGAGAGCAAGATTCTTCACCAGCACTGGGGGCGTCAGAAGGTACTCTATCAGCTGCGTCTTAAACACTTGCCACGTCCTGCCGTTGATAGTGGTATGTCGGCTGTCAGTGATGAAGCCTACTTTGCCGTTCTTACCACTGTGGCAGAGAAAAAACTCGCCGAGTTGTCCAATACTACCCCCAATCTTCGTCAGAAACTCACATCATTCCTCCTTACCCGAGGTTTCCTTATCAATGAAATTAATCAAGTATTAATCAATATTTTAAAACCATGAAACGCTTTTACATCTTTTATGCGGCTCTCCTCATGTCCGCTGTCTCCGTCTGTGCTCAGGAAGACACCCCTCAGGGTTCCTGGGCCACCTCTTCGACCCCGGCACTTAAATTCAGCGAGTCCATGTTTAACAACTGGTCTTCTACCGGTACTTCCCAACTCGACCTCAATGTGGTCTTCTTCGGAAATTACAAGTATACCCATACTCGTTATGTGTGGGACAATGTTGTTGACCTTGGTTTTGGGCAAGCATGGCAGGATCTTGACAACTCTGCTCTTGGGGGCCGTTTCGAGAGTCGCCGTAAGAGTCTCGACAAGATTGACCTCACTTCTGCCATCTCCTGGAAAGCCTATAAGGACTGGGGCGCCAGCTTCACTGCCAATCTTAAGACCCAGTTCGCTCCCGGTTATGAGTATTCCGGCGCTGGCGATAATGACGGTAAGATGGTCTCAGCCTTTTTTGCTCCTGCCTACCTCACCACAGCACTCTCCTTCGAATACAAGAAACCCGACTGGTCGGTTTCGCTCTCTTTTTTGACCGGCAAGACCACCTTCGTCTTCAATAACGACCTTATTGACAGTGGTTATGCCTACGGCGTCATCCAGGAGAAGGGATTCGACCCCACGGATCCAGATCGTAAGCACACCCACGCCTACTTTGCCCTCGGTAGCTATGTCAAGGCTCAGTACCTTAAGAAGGATATCCTTCCCAGCCTTGACCTCTATGCTCGCCTTGAACTCTTTTACGACTATAAGAAACCGAAACTGATGGCTTGGGGTGAAATCAAGGACTATGCTGACGGTTCCATTGCTACCATGAGTGATTGCGAATATAAATTGGGCTCCGATGAGACATGGCAAAAACTTGCGGGTTACAACTGGATTCAGCGCCGCGTTTTTGAGACCGATATGGACCTTGAGGTGAAGCTCGACTACCGCTTCTCTTCACACATTGCTGCCAACCTGGCCCTTAACCTCAAGTGGGACACTGATTTCAGTGGCATGGGCCGTTGGGGACACCTGCAGGTCTACCAAATGGCTGGCCTGCAAGTTTTCTTCAGTTGGAAAACGCCAGGGGATAAGAAATAAAAAAAAGGCCGACATTTGTCGGCCTTTTTTTTATTTAAATCTTAGCAGCACCGAGTCGTTGGCTTTCAATCCCATGAGTTGAGTAAAGGAACTCTCTTTGACGGCCAGTTCAAGCATGCCGGTGGCCGACACTGTCAGGCGTAGCTTGCGCCGTGGGTCACTTTGTGCATGCTGTTGGTGGTAGGAGACCATCAGTTCTGTTACCTCCTGTTCCCTTACCGTCAGCGAGAACGGCCGTCCTTGCCTCAGTTCGGAGAATTCCTTATAGCTCATACCTAGATAAGCGTTGCCGTAATTGTCTGTATAAATGATGTTGATACGGTAGCTGTCGCCCTGTGGCATCCATCCCACATAGGGGCGTTGCAGTAAGTTCTCGTGGTGCGGTCCGATGTCGGCCAGTGAGGCTCCGGAGGCCAGTTTCGCTGCCACGCGCGAAAAAAGCGTGTAGGCTGCGAAGTTGTACACTCCGTTCTCCTGCACGGGGATGCTCACCACCTCCTCAATCTCGTTGCCGAAGGCCATCGTTGGCAGGCCATTGTCGCAGCAGATGTAGTATTGCCTTCGGGCTTTCACCGCCACAAAGGGGTGCTCCTCCGAGTGGTTTGACGCCACGTCGATAATGTGTATCGTTCCTGGAGGGAATCCTGTACAGGCGTGTTTGACGACGAAGGTAGCCGCCATTATGTTGAACGGCTCCACACCATGAGTCACATCCACCATCTGCACGTCGGGGATGAGCGACAGCAGCGCCCCCTTCACCATTCCGGCGAAGAATCCCTGGGTGCCCCAGTCGGTGGTCAGTGTCACAATCGGTGCTTTCATTTTTCAGGCTGCAAAATTACAAAAAAAAATCCAACCATGAAAAAAAATCCTTTTTGGAGGCTTATATTTGTTTTTTTATCCAGTATTTGTCCATTACTTGTCCGATAGTTGTCCAATCATTTATCGGACAACTATCGGACAAGTAATGTTTATATGCTGAACAACAATGCTTCCAGATGGCAGTCGGATGGAATCTTGTCGCCAAGGGGTGCGCAATTTATTTTTTTTGTGTATATTTGCTGCATGGAATTTGTTCCATGCATCGTATTATTATTTTAGAAATCAAATAATTGTAAAAAATATGTCATTACTCTCGATACGTAATTTGCACGCATCCATCGGCGAGCGCGAGATTTTGAAAGGTGTGAACCTTGAAATCAATCGTGGCGAGGTGCATGCCATCATGGGCCCCAATGGCAATGGCAAGAGCACCTTGGCCGGTGTCATTGCTGGCAATCCCAAATACACCGTCACCGCTGGCGAGGTCATTTTCAAAGACAAGAACATCCTCGGCCTGCCCGTTGACCAACGTGCCTGTGAGGGATTGTTCCTTGGTTTCCAGTATCCGGTGGAAATTCCAGGTGTGAGCATTACCAACTTCATGCGCACTGCCGTCAATGAGCAGCGCAAGTACCATGGCCTTGACCCGCTGAGTGGCAGCGAGTTCCTGAAGTTGATGGAGGAGAAGAAAAAGGTGGTGGAAATGACAACCAATTTGGCCAACCGCTCTGTGAACGAAGGCTTCAGCGGCGGTGAGAAAAAGAAGAACGAGATTTTCCAGATGGCCATGCTGAACCCCACGCTCTCCATCCTCGACGAGACCGACTCGGGTCTCGATATCGACGCCCTGCGCATTGTCGCCGGCGGCGTCAACCAGCTGCGCTCCAAGGATAACGCCACCGTCGTCATCACCCACTACCAGCGTCTGCTCGACTACATCGTGCCCGACTTCGTGCATGTGCTCTACGAAGGCCGAATTGTGAAGACCGGACCCAAGGAGCTTGCCCTCGAGCTCGAAGAGAAAGGTTATGACTGGATTAAAGAAGAGTTGGAGAAATGATTAGAAAAGATCAACTGCCCAAGATTTGGGGAGACGAATGGCGTTGCGGGGGACCGGCTGAGAGTCTTCGTGTGAAGCGCGGCGAGGAGATGCGCCTGGTGCTTTGCCATCCTGCCGACGCGCCGATGTTTATGCTACGCGAGGGACAGGGCTACACCGTGGCTCCCGACCACGAGCACCTCACCATAGAGATTGAAGAGGGTGGTCGCCTGATGCTCTACCGTCTGCAGGGTGTCAACACACCCCAGCGCCATCTCACCGAGGCACAGATTACCATGCAGCGCGACGCATACCTCGACATGTGTACCGTCACTCTTGGCGGTGGTCATGTGAGAAACAATGTTGTTGTCCGCATGCAGGGTGAAGGCTGTGAGGTCCAGGCCAATGGCCTCTATCTGATGGACCGTGAGCAGGAATGCGACAACTATATCTTCGTTGAACATGCCAAACCCCATTGCCAGAGCAGCGAGCTCTACAAAGGCATCATTGACGATGCGGCTCGTTCCCGTTTCAATGGCCATGTGCTGGTGCAGGATGGTGCAGTGAAGACCGAGGCCTACATGACCAACCGCAATATTCTCCTCACCGACAAGGCTCATGTCGACACGCGGCCTTTCTTGGAAATCTATAACGATGACGTGAAGTGCTCTCACGGCTCCACCATCGGCCAGCTTGACGAGCAGGCCAAGTTCTACCTGCAAACCCGAGGCATCAGTGAACGCACAGCCGTCACCATGCTGAGTTATGCCTTCTGCGACGAGGTGATTCGTGGCATCGCTATCGAATCTCTGCGTGACGCTGTGGGTGACATGGTGAAGAAACGTCTTCACGGCGAACTCACCTCCTGCGCCGACTGCGCTATTGCCTGTACCAACCCCTGCAATGGTCCCGACGCCCATTTCGAGATTGACCCAAGCAAGTTATGAGAGCGGAAAGTGGAAAGCGGAAAGTGGAAAGATGGCTGACGCTATTGCTGGTCATTGCTTTCCACTTTTCATTTTCCGCTTTCCACGCAGTACAGGCTCAGTGTGACGTCAAGGTAAAGTCTGCCGACAATAAGCCTTTTGAGCAGGCGTTGGCCGAATATGGGCAAAAGCATTACCGCGAGGCCTCGAAACTCCTCCGCACTGTGGCTCAGCGCAACCCCAAGGCTGCTGAACCCCAGTTCTGGCTCGGCATGACGGCGGTAAAGAATGGCTTTAATACCGCTGCCATCCGTAAGTATTTTACCAAGTGCATCGAGCTTTGTCACGACTACCCCAATGCATTGGCGCACTATTACATGGGTATGATACTCTACACCGATGAGCGCTATGAGGAGGCTGTGGCTGAGTTTGAGTCTTATTTCAATTTGGCCAATAGTAGCGACGACCCTGCTCAGACGGCCGTCTACGACGAGGCGTCGGTCTACCTCCACTGGGCACGCTTTCTGGCTGAAGCCGAGCTCAACAGAGCTCCTTTCGACCCCATGATGTTGTCGGGCGTGAGTTCCAAGCGTAACGAGAACCTGCCGTTTATCACCCATGATGGCCAGCGCTGCTATTATCTCCGTGAGGTGCCGGCGCGCAAAGATCGAACCTCGTTCTATACGGACGACTTGGAGAAGACTGTTTGGAAGCTATTTGTCAGTCAGAGGATCGACTCTGCTTTCACTGCCGGTGTTGAATTGCCCGCTCCCTTCAATCAAGGAGACCCCGAAGGCGGCGTGAGTCTTACTGCCGATGGCAAGAGCCTGTATTTTTCGCGTATCACCGGCAACGGCGGCTATGCCAACAGCGATCTCTACTGTGCCGAAGAAAAAGACGGAAAGTGGCAAGTGGAAAGATTGAATTCCAGCATCAATGGTGACCGTACTTGGGAATCGCAGCCTTCGATATCGGCCGATGGACAGTGGCTCTATTTCGCATCCAACCGCAAAGGTGGGGTGGGAGGTACCGACCTCTGGCGTTGTCACCGCCTGAAGAATGGCGATTGGAGTCGCCCCGAGAACCTTGGATCGCGTGTCAATACCCTAGGTAATGAGAAATTCCCATTCCTTCATGCCGACGGCCATACGCTTTATTTCGTCTCCGACGGCTGGCAAGGCTTCGGAGGCTATGATGTCTACTTCATCGACCTCGCCATGGGTGGTGATGCACGTCCCACCAATCTGGGTTTGCCCATCAACAGCGAGGGCGATGAACTCTCCTTCGGCGTCACCGCTGATGGCCGCCAAGCTTATTTTCCCGGAAGGGTGAAGGGGTCGCGTAGCCGCGACATCGTTATCTTCGACCTCTATCCCGCCGCGCGGCCCGAGGCCATGCGCTGCTGCCGCATGAAGGTGGGCACACCGCAGGAAACGCGCGACACCTTGTTGGTGCTCTCCGAGCAGCAGGCTAGCGTCGTTACGTTTGGCGTTGAGGGACTGCTGCCAGCCATCCTTTGTGGTAAGGCCCGCGAGTTGGACCGCCGACAAGTGGTGCTCGACGACAGCGTCTCTGTCATGGATATCAACAACACCCAAGTGCTTGATGCATTGGCGGCATGGCTCATAGAGCATCCACGCGTTCATGTGGCCATCGAATGTCCCAAAACTGCCGATGCCAAGGCAGCCTACAATTATCTCACCAACAATAAGAAACTTCGACCCGAACGTCTCGCCTATCGCGGTGGCTCGGAGTTTAGTCATAACCAAATCCGACTGCTATGAAATCGATGCACCGCATACTGGCATATCTGCGGTTCTTCCCGCTACAGATTACACTCAATGTGCTCTTTAATCTGTTGCATATCATGTGTGGCTTGGGCGCCTATGTGCTTATCATTCCTTTTGTGGAGCTGATGTTTGGCCTCAACGGAGTGCCCGAAGCCGAGCCTGACTTGGCCCTTAACCAGAAGCAACTGGTCGACTGGGCTTTCTGGCACCTCTACCAGTACAAAGCCATCCACGGTATTTGGGGATGTCTGCTGATTGTGGCCGCTGGCTATGTGGGGTGCTCGCTGCTGAGCAACTTCTTTCGCTTCATGGCACAGGTTTTCCTGGGTATTATCCGCAACGGTCTCATCGAACGCCTGCGCAACGACATCTACCATAAGGTAACCATCCTGCCGGTTGCATTCTTCAATAGCAAGCGCCGTGGCGACATCATGAGCCGCATGAGCAACGACATCGCCGACATGGAGTGGTGTGTCGCCGTGCTACAGTCGCTGGTCAAAGAGCCGCTCAACGTGGTTGTCTTTGCTGGTATCCTGCTCTTTGTCTCGTGGCGTCTGTTCGTACTCTTCTTATTGGTGTTGCCGGTGGGTGTGTGGATGATAGCGCGCATCGGTAAGCGTCTGAAAAATACTTCACAGCGTGGTCAGAAGGAGCTGGGACGTCTCACGGCCATCCTCGAAGAGTCGCTTGCATCGCTCAAGGCCATCAAGTCGTTTGGCCGTGAGGACAACCGCGAGGAAGTCTTCTCCAAGGCCAATGCCCGCTATAGCCGCACTATGGTTCGTGTGGCCCGCAGCCGTGAACTTTCGAGCCCCCTCTCTGAGATTCTCGGCACCTTGGCTCTGGTCTTCATCCTCATTATTGGCGGCTGGCAGGTCATCGACGGCTCCATCCAACCTTCGGTGTTCATCTTCTTCGTTATCATTTTTGCCCGCATCATTCCGCCCATTCAGGCCATCGTGCGTGCCTACAATACTTTGGTAAAGAGCAACGCCTCGGCTGAGCGTTTCCTCGAAATTCTAGATGCCGACGAGGTGATTGTGGAGAAGCCTGACGCTTTGGTGCTTCAGGGATTCGAAGACAAGGTTGAGTTCCATGACGTGAATTTCAGCTACACCGACACTCCGGTCCTCTCCCGCATCAACCTTACTATTCCAAAGGGAAAAACCATCGCTGTCGTAGGCCCTTCGGGAGCCGGCAAGACTACCCTTGTTGACCTTTTGCCGCGATTCTACGATTGCACCGAAGGTTTCATCTCCATCGACGGTTACCCTATCCGCGACCTCAACATCAACTCGCTGCGGTCGCAGTTCGGATTGGTGTCGCAGAATTGCATTCTTTTCAACGACACTGTGGCCAACAACATCGCTTTCGGTTCGACCGATTATTCACGCGAGCAAATTGTCGACGCCGCCCGTGTGGCGCATGCTGACGAGTTTATCGACCAGTTGCCGCAGGGCTACGACACACCCATCGGCGACCGTGGTCTCAACCTCTCTGGCGGTCAGCGACAGCGCCTCAGCATTGCCCGTGCTGTGTTGCGCGACACACCCATCTTGCTCCTCGACGAGGCTACCTCGGCCCTTGATGCCGAGTCGGAACGAGCTGTCCAGCAGGGACTCGACGCTCTGATGAAGGGCCGTACCTCCATCGTCATCGCCCATCGCCTTTCCACTATCCGCCACGCTGACCTTATTGTGGTGCTTGAGAAGGGTAAAATTGTTGAAAGAGGCACCCATGAAGAACTCGTGATGCAGGATGGATTGTATAGGAAACTTGTTGACATGCAGTCTTTTGCATAAAAAGTTTGTCTATGTCGTAAAATAGTTGTATCTTTGCACGCCTTTTTGGGAGTATAGCTCAGCTGGTTCAGAGCGCCTGCCTTACAAGCAGGAGGTCACTGGTTCGATTCCTGTTACTCCCACAAAAAAACAATTAAAGTATAACCAATTAAAATTAAAAGAAAAATGAAAAAAGTTTTATCGTTTGTGGGCGCTGCCCTGCTTGTTGCCGCCATGACTGTCTCTTGCGGAAACAACAACACCGAGGCTGTTGACAGCACCGAGATGGAGTCTGTTGAGCAGGTTTCCGAAGAGGTTGCCCAACCCGTTGAGGCCACCGCTGAAAGCGATGCCGACGCCGCCATGATGGCTGCTGCCCAGCAGGCCGCTGAAGAAATCTGCAACTGTGCCAGCGCTGACAAGACCAAAATTGCCGCCTGCATGAAGCAGATTATTGCCACCTCCTATCAGGCCTACCAGAACAACGACAAGTTTGTCAAGGCTGTCGAGCAGGGTGTTGGCGAGTGCGCCATGAACAAAGTCAAAGCTAAAGCCGCTGAAGAGGCCAACAAGGCTATCGACAAAGCTGCTGAGAAGGCTGCCGACGAGCTCTCCAAGAAACTCAAATTCTAAGTTTGAAAACATCAAAAGGCAGGTCCACGTTTTGCGGACCTGCCTTTTTTTATTCTACTCCATGAAAAGATTCTTTTTTGCCATGATGGCGGTGGCCCTGTTGGTTTCGTGCCACCATGATGAACGCCCGGCCGATGTGCTTGACGCCCCACAGATGGTCGACTTCCTCTCCGATGCCTACCTCCTTGAGGGATTCTACGCCATAGAGACACAGTATCGTTACGATGCCATGTCGGCCGAAGTGTTGCGTGCCTATGACGACATCCTCGACAAGCACCATGTCACGCGTGAGCAGGTGGAGCACTCCTTTGCCTACTATGCCGAGCACCCCGACCTCTATGCTCCTATCCAGGACAGCGTTCTCGCTCGCATCGAGCAGGTGACTGCTACCGACACTGTTATCGCAGCAGCCCCCGACCACGACTTCCGTCTCAAACTGTGACGGGAATCCTATTCTCTCCCTGGCACAAGTTTTTCATCTCCTACCAGGGTAGGGGATAGTAGGGAGATGGGTAGGAGTTGGTAAAGAGTTGGTGGGTGGAAGGTGTTGGCCATGAATGTATATAATAAACGGGACATTTTTTGTGTCCCGTTTTTTTATCCAAGCGTTTTTTTTTGTTTTGGATTTAGTTGCGATGTGGGGCTTTGTGGTTGCTGGAGTCGTGGGAGATGATATGTTGAGACATTTGTTTCATCTCTTCGCGTGTGAAATGTCTGAAGTGCATGGTACTATCTGGCATCATGTAACTTGGAATGGCAATTACCACATGGGCAAGCCATTTCCCATTTTCTTTGATCATCCGTAATGTGTCGTCTTGCTGCGTGATGGGGGTCGTTTTGTGAAAAACGGCGTATGCCGTGGTGTCAGACTGCATAACAACTTCATTGATTGTTATTTTGGCAGGCGTGTTTTTCTTGATGTTGTTGGTGTCGATTGTGGGAAGTAAGGATTTATAGAATCGGATTGTCACCTCATTTGTTTTTTCTGAGGCATAAGGGACAGCGTCATCCAGACGGTAGTTCCCCATAGCGTCAAGATAGCGATAGGCAGTTTGTTTAATCTCTCGTTTTTCGCCATTACAGCTGGAAATGATGAGGATTAGTGCCAGCAGGGCGAGTATTCTTGTTTTCATTGAATTGATTGTGGGTTTAATAGAACAGAAAAGAGAGTATCTGTTGGATACTCTCTTTCCATTCAGTTCAACGCAAGGTTATTTTTTGCGGGTTTTGCGGAAAGCGCTTTCGGCATCCTTCTTGACGTTCAGAGTCTTGCTTTCAACATTGTCACCTTTACCCTGTTTGAGTTCACCGCTTTTGGCAGCAACTTCGGGGTCTACTTTACCAGTGACGTTCAAAGTGGCAGACTTGACCGATTTGGGAGTCTCAGCTTTCTTGGCAACAGCCTTTTTTGCAGGAGTCTCTTTGACGGCGACGACAGTGTCTTCCTCAACCACGGGAGCGATGGTGTCGATGACTTCGCTCTCAATCAACGTGGTGTCCTCAGCCATTGTGTCGGCTTCCTGATTGTTTTGATTGTTGCAAGCGGCAAAGGTAAGCATACCAAGCACTGCAAAACTCAAAACGATGATGCTTTTTTTCATGGCTTAAATAATTGTTTTGTTGTTATTACTCAGTGAAGGTGAATTTGATGTTGGACAGGCTGACGCCAAGAGTGAGGTTGGTGCCGGCATCCTTAGCAGCCTCATTAATCTCTTCATCGGTGCGAGGATCTTCCTCATCAACACTCTGCCAATACTGCATGTATGCACCAAATTCATACATTTTGACACTGAAAGTGGCGCTCAGTTTGTGGCTGGTTGCGTCGAGGTTGGAGACATTGAAAGAGAGTAACTCTCTGACCTGATAATCGCCATAATCTTCATCTCCAAGGGAGTAATATGTGTCTTTGTAGAGTTCCACGCTACTGATTTGGGCATCATCAGCAGTAGCGCCAAAGAAATAGGAGATGATATAGGGGAAGTATACATTTTGGCCTTCGGCTCTTTTTGCAGTTTGGAAAAGCCAAACGAGGTCTTGGTTAGAGTTGTAACCACATGCGCCAGAATGATAGCCGGAAACGTCGATAGCAGTACCATCAATGGAAGCGGACCAAACTTCGGTAGTCTCCTGACCGCCGCCGCCCTGGCCACCTTCGTTGTTACTGTCATCATCCTTCTTGCAGGAAACCATAATCATGCTGCAAGCGAGCAGGGCAATGCCCATCATTTTGAAAATGTTCTTCATTGTGTTTTAATGTTTTTTGGGTTAATATTATTTGTTTTCTTTTTCTTATTTCAAAGTGCAAAAGTACATATTTTTTTCAATATGGAGTTTTTTTGGAGTGTTAATTGTTCTTAACGTCGTTTTCCAAAAGTCTAACGTTTAATGTCGAGGGCGTCGCGCAACCCGTTGGCGAGGAGCATGAAGGCCAGGACGACGAGCATGATGGCCAAGCCGGGCAGCAGGGCCAAGTAGGCGCTGTCGAGGAGGATGTAGCCATAGTTTTCCTTCACCATCATGCCCCACGACGGCATGGGGGGCTGCACACCGATGCCGAGGAAGCTTAAACCTGCTTCGAGGAGGATGGCGCTGGCGAAGTTGGAGGCAGCGATGACCACCACGGCACCTACGATGTTGGGCAGGATGTGGCGGAAGATAGTGCGGAAGGTGCTGTAGCCGAGGGCACGTGTGGCTTCGACATACTCCTTCTCTTTGATGCTGAGTACCTCGCCTCGCACCACACGCGCGATGTCGACCCACATCGTCAGGCCCACGGCGATAAAGATTTGCCAGAAGCCTTTACCTAGAACGAAGGTGATGGCGATGACCAGCAGTACCGTGGGGATTGACCACACAACGTTGATGAGCCATAGGATGAGGTTGTCGACCCACCCGCCGTGGTAGGCGGCGAGGGCACCAAGGGTGATGCCCAGTAGCAGGGCAATGAGGATGGCGATGAATCCTACGGAGAGACTCACTCGCGAGCCAATCATGAGCATGCTGAGGACATCGCGTCCGTAGCCGTCAGTGCCTAAGATGAAGGTGCGGTTGCGTATCTCGGCCTCGTTGCGCGCCACGGTGATGGGATCACCGTTGTAGGGTGTGGCAACGATGCTGTCGCGCGCGTATCTATGTTTTATTATGGGAGTGGCGGTGTAGGGAAGAGGCTCTCCCTGAATCATGCGTTTCAGGGCAGAGGTGTGGGCGTCGGTGGGGTCGGTGAGGAGGAAGGTGGCCTTTGAGAAGGGCTTGAGGGTGGCAAGTTCGAGGTACTGCTGGTTGCAGTAAGGTGTGTGGTCGGGGGTGATGAGGTAGCCGAGGAATGCCACAAGGAGAAAGAACCCGATGACCACCAAGCTAGCGATGGAGAGCGGATTGCGGCGGAAACGGTACCATGCCATCCGGTCTAAAGAACGGCCGGAAAGGTCTGCATGGGAGTGTTTCTTGAAGAGGCGCATGAGGCTTGTTTTTTAGACTATCCTAAGTTGTCCCAGGTTATAAAAATCCTAGTTCCACTTTGATGTCGTCGGGGATCATGTCCATGCTCCAGGGCGGGTCAAAGGTGAGCTCGACGTCGACGCTCTTCACGCCCGAGATGTAGCTCACCATCTGCTTCACTTCCTGGAACATGTATTCCGCCTCGGGGCAGTCGGGCGCCGTCATGGTCATGAGAATCTTGACGTTGAGTTCGTCGTCGACGTCCACTTTATAGATGAGACCTAGGTCGTAAATGTTGACTGGTATCTCGGGGTCGTAGATGTTCTTGAGACAGTTGACCACTGCGCTCCAGATGGTGTCTTTGTTGGGTTCCATTATTGCTTCATTTTATAGGCCAGCGCGTACATCTTCATCTGCTTCACCATCGAGGTGAGACCGTTGGAGCGGGTGGGGGAGAGGTGCTCCTTGAGGCCGATGGCGTCGATGAAGGCAAGGTCGGCATCGAGGATGTCCTGAGGGGTCTGTCCGTCGAAGGCACGGATGAGGAGTGTGATGATGCCGCGTGTGATGACGGCATCGCTGTCGGCACGAAAGAAGAGTCGTCCGTCGCGCTGCTCGCAGCTGAGCCACACACGGCTCTGACAGCCACGGATGAGGTTCTCTTCGGTTTTGTCTTTTTCGTCGATGGCGGGACACTCCTTGCCGAGGTCGATAAGGTAGGCGTATTTGTCGAGCCATTCGTCGAAATTAGCGAACTCGTCGATAATCTGCTGTTCTATTTCCTGTATTGTCATAATATTATTTGGGTGCTTTGTATATGAGCCAGGCGGCGGCGATTCCGAAGACTATCTGCGGGAGCATGACGGCCATAAAGGGCGAGAGGTCGCCGTTGGTGGCGAAAACGGTGGTGATTTTCATGAAGACGATGAAGGAGAAGGCGATGGTGATGCCTATGGCTAAGTGTATGCCAATGCCTCCGCGGCTTTTGCGGGCAGCGATGGCCACGCCGATGAGGGTCATCACAATGATGGCCAAGGGATTGATGAGGCGCTGCCAAAGCTCGATACGCGAGGTCTTCACGGTTCCGGTGCCACGCATCTCCTCGCGGTGGATGTAACGGATGAGCTCGGGGGTGTTCATGGTCTCCACGCGTGTGGATAGGAGGTTGAGGTCCTCGGGGCTGATGTTGAGGTCGATATCGATGCTACGCTCGAAAGTGAGTGTCTCGCGGCGGTTGCTGTCTATGGTGCGCAGCGAATAGCCGTTGCAGCGCCAAAGGTTGGTGGCGGTGTCGAAGACAATGCTGTTGGCCTCCTCGCGACGCAGCAACCGACCCTCGCTGTCAATCTCCTCTCGGCAGAACTTGAAGGCTTGCAACTGGATGACGTCGTAGCTCTCAGCATAGACCTGTACTCCGGGCTCCGACTGGAAGTGGAGGTTGGAGTAGTAGTTGGTCTTTCTCGACTTGACATACTCCTCTTCGAAAGCGATGAGCCTGCGGTTGGAGTTGGGGATGACGAAGTTGCCCAGAATGAAGACCGCCACGGCCACGATGACGGCGCCATAGATGTAGGGCCGTAGCATGCGCCCGTAGCGCACGCCCGAACTGAGGATGGCGATAATCTCGCTGTTGCCCGCCATCTTCGAGGTGAAGAAAATGACGGAGATGAAGATGAACAAAGGGCTGTAGAGGAGGACGAATCCTGGGATGAAGTTGACGTAATAGACGGAAAGCACCTGCCAGAAAGTGGCGTGGTGTTCGAGGAAATCGTCGAGCTTCTCGCTCACGTCGAAGGTGATGACGATAATGATGATAAGGGCAAGTGCCAGAAGAAAAGTCTTCAGGTACTTGCCCAGGATGTAGCGGTCGAGCCGCTTTAGATGATTCCGAACATTTTCTGGAAGGCGGTGAGGCATTCGAGAACGTTGGTTTTCACATGGATGAACTCATCGATACCATAGCCCTTGTAGGTCTCCACCATCTCTTTGGGGAAGCCTGCGAGGACGAGGCTCTTCACCTTGCCTTTGAGAGCCTTGCAGGCGGGTTCGGTGATTTCGGCATACTCGTCGTCAGAGGAGCAGAGCACCACGATGTCGGCCTTGCTCTCGAGGGCGGCTTGGGCACCTTCCTCGGCGGAGGCGAAGCCGGGGTTGTCTATGATTTCGTAGCCTGCCACGCCGAAGAAGTTGGTGGCGAAGCCGGCACGGGCTTTGCGCATGGTGAGGTTGCCGTAGGTCAGCAGGAACACTTTGGGGCGCTTGCCGCTGCGTTCGGTGGCCAGGCGGAGGGCCTCGAAGGGCTCGGCGCCGCGATAGGGCTTGAGGATACGTACCTCATCGCCTTGTTTACAGCCACAGCAGCACTTTCCGCTATCTGCTTTGCTCTTTCCACTCTCCACTTTCTCGCCCATTTTTTCCAGCAGGTTGGGATACTGGTTGGTGCCGAGGATAGTGGTTTTGCGGGTGGCGATGTCGAGGTCGCGCTGGCGGGCGGTCTTCTCCACCTCGTCCTGCACGTAGCCTTGGCGGATGGCTTTGCAGAAGCCGCCGATTTCCTCAATCTTGAGGAAGTTCTCCCAGGCACCTTTGGCAATCTGGTCGGTGAGGTTTTCAATATAATAACTGCCGGCGGCGGGGTCGGCAATTTTGTCGAGGTAGCTCTCTTCTTTCAGCAGCAACTGCTGGTTGCGGGCGATGCGATAGCCGAAGTCGTCGGCCTCTTTATAGGCGTTGTCGAAGGGCAGCACCGAGATGCTATCAGCACCGGCGATGCAGGCCGACATGGCCTCGGTGGTTGAGCGCAGCATGTTGACATAGGGGTCGTAGACCGACTGGTTCCACTCGCTGGTGGTGGCATGGATGAAGAGCTTGTAGGCGCAGTCGCACTCGGGCTTGTACTGCTCCACAATCTTGCTCCACAGCAGTCGGGCAGCGCGAATCTTGGCCATCTCCATGAAGTAGGTGCTTCCGACGCCCACGTTGAGGACGATGCGGCTGGCCACGCGGTGGGGTTTCACACCGAGGTCGGCGAGACGGGCCACCAGCTCGTTGGCGGCGGCGAGGCTGAAGCCGAGTTCTTGCACGATGTTTGAACCAGCGTTGTGCAACAGGCTGCCGTGGACGGTGAGCACGCGGAAGTTGGGCAGGTTGGCATGGGCGAACTCAATCAACTGCTTGGCCATCAGGAAGTCCTCCTCCTCTCCACGATGGAAGCTACCATGCTTCAGTGCATAGCGGAAGGGGTCGAACTCACAGGAGCCCTGAAGCTCTTTGGGATTGATACCCTGCAGGTTGGCGTAGTCGACATAGAGTTTCAGCAACTGTAGGTAATCCTCAGAGCAGGTGAAGTTGATGCTCACGGCGTTGATATAGATACCTTTGAAGAGGGCAATCATATCGTCGAGGGTCTTGATGCCTTGGGCACAGATGCCCAGTGAGGTGGCACCACGCTCCACAGCATCGAGGGCCACGCGGTTGGCCTCCTTGGGGTCGGCGATGCGGATGTCCTGACGCACGTCCCACACGTTGTTGTCGGTGTGTTTTCCGCGGGTGTAGGGCATCTGGCCAGGGTTACTGTCGAGATATTCGAGTCCTTCGAGGTCTTCGGCGCGGTAGTAGGGCTTCACCTTGAAACCCTCGATGGTGCGCCACACGAGTTTCTTCTCGTAGTCGGCCCCTTTGAGGTCTTTGTTGATGACTTCTTCCCATTTCTCAGTCGAAACGGGCGGGAATTCGGTGAACAATTTGTTGTCTTCCATTATGTTGTATCGTTTATTTGTTTCCAATAGTAAATTGCAAATATACAAAAAAAACTTTAAATATGGTGAATAAATATAAAAAGATTAAAAAAGAGAACCCTACTACTCGTTATCCTCAGTTTCTTTCATTCCTCCCCCCCTCTTGCCCCCTCCCTGCGGGGAGGGGACGGATGTCGCTTCCAATATATTCCGAGGGAGTAGGGGGTGGGGAATAGAACGAATCTGCTATTGAGCGGAAACATTTGACAACGTGAGTTTTATATTATCCGCTGACTTTTTCTTTATTTTTTCGAAACCGCCTCGAAATTGCCCCTTTGTAACCGCTTGTAAATCAGTGTATACTACCTATCAACTCTTACCCAACTCTTTACTATCTCCTACCCATCTCCCACCCATCTCCTACCATGGTGGGA
Source organism: uncultured Bacteroidales bacterium (assembly GCA_900318835.1). Taxonomy (GTDB): domain Bacteria; phylum Bacteroidota; class Bacteroidia; order Bacteroidales; family P3; genus Colimorpha. The sequence continues at coordinate 47,029 of ONLW01000002.1, read as the reverse complement.
GATGGTAGGGTGGCGGTAGGGTGATGACAGGTGGTCGATGTGAATTCCTGTGCTCTGTGAACCAGTGCTTTGTGATGATGATTTGGCTGTGTGGGTAAAAAGGTGTATCTTTGCATCTGTTTTTAACATTTTTGATGGGCGATTTTAATATTTCAAAGGGGCCGTTTGTCATCTGCAAGGCTGCTGCCGGGTCGGGCAAGACGTTCAACCTGGTGTGCGAGTACTTGAAGTTGGCCATGGCTGGAGGACCCAGCAACGTGAAGACGCGTTTCCGTGGCATTCTGGCCATTACCTTTACCAATAAGGCTGCCAACGAGATGAAGACCAGGATTATGGACTACCTGGGCGAGATGGCTGGGCATGGCGCCGACCCCGAGAAGTCGAAGATGGGCCGGAAACTGCTGTCCGACCTCAACGAAGACCGTGTTGTGCGTCACCTTCCACCGTTGACTGATAGCGACTTGCGCGACATGTCCGCCGACCTTCGCAGCGCCATCCTTCACCGTTACAGCGACCTTTCGGTCTGCACCATCGATAGCTTTATGCACCGTGTTGTGCGCACTTTTGCCCACGACCTGAATCAGCCGGTGAATTTCGAGGTGATGATTGAGCAGGACGACCTCATTGAGCATGCCGTCAGCGGCTTGATGGCACTTGTCGGCACGCCGGGCAACGAGGCTCTGACCGAGGTGGTCAACCGCTTCGCTGTCAGTAATATGGAGGAAGATAAAGGGTTCGATATCGTGGGGTCGCTCACCGCTCTCGCAAACCAGCTCTTCTCGGAAGGCGCCGACGAATACCTGAAGAGACTGTCGCGCTACTCGCTCGACGACTATATGCAGATGCATGCCTCCTACCGAAAATACTGCGCTGATTATGAGCTGAGTGTAGAAGAGTTGGGGGCCAAGGCCATGGGGCTTTTGCGTAGTATTGGAATGGAAGTGGAGCATTGCAACCGTGGCAAGACAGGGTTCTATGGATTCTTCTCACGTATGGAGACTTTCCGCGACAGCGTGAAGGAGAAAAAGTCGCTGACAATCAATAGTTACGTGGCCAATGTTTTCGAGAATGTAGACTACAATGGCGACTTGCTCTGCAAGGCGAAAACCACTTTCCCCGGTACCGAGACCATCGCGCAACCTTTGCGTAAGATATATTTTAAAATCAAAGAGTTGCTTGATGGACCGATGGTGGATTACAACACCTGTCGACTGCTCCTCGGCCGCCTTTTTTCCATGGCCCTGCTGGGCGAACTCGACCGTCAGATGCGTGCCTACGCGAGGGATAATGAGGTGGTGCATCTGTCTGATTTTAATCGGTTGATTAACAAGGTAGTCCAGGATGAACCCATGCCGTTTGTCTATGAGCGTCTGGGCTCGCGCTACCATCATTTTCTGATAGATGAGTTTCAGGACACGTCGGTGCTCCAGTGGCAGAATCTGGTGCCGCTGATTGAAGGCGGCGTGGCCGAGGGCAGGGAGTCGCTGGTGGTGGGTGATGGCAAGCAGGCCATCTATCGCTTCCGTCAGGGCGATGTGCGCCAGTTTGTGGCGTTGCCCAAGGTCGATGGAATGATCCTCCACGGGAAAACGCTCTCGATTCCAGGTAACTACCGAATGGAATCTCTCGAAGTGAATTACCGCACGGCCGACGATGTGGTGGCGTTCAACAACGACTTCTTTTCGTGGCTTATTCGGCGTCATTACGCTGACGTTGAGCTTGCCAGAAAGATTTACCTTGGCCCCGAGGGCGTTTGCGAGGAGGGTCGAGAGGAGCTGCGACAGAAAGTCGACGAGGAACGCGCAGACCGCCCCAAAGGGCATGTTGGCATTTCGTTTGTCGACCCTGACGACCGCGAGGCTGTCAGTTGCCGTGTGCTCGAGATTATCAATCACTTAATCAGCGATTGTGGCTATCAGGCCCGCGATATTATGATTCTAGGCCGTACCAAACGCGAGTTGGCTGCAATAGGATCCTATCTTCTGGAGCACAGCAATTTGGAACAGAATTCAGCCGAGTCTTTCTATTTGCGCAACAGCCAGGTGGTGATGACCTTGGTGGCGGCTCTGCGCTGTCTGTACGACGGCGCTGACCGTGTGTCTGCTGCCGAACTTTTGTACCGTCTTAATGCGTTGGGTATCACGTCCAGTGTCCACGACGAGGCCTTCCTCACTGATGTTCCTGTCGACCTGCAGGAAACTTTGGCCGGGGATGGTATCGACTTTAACACGGGCTACCTCCTCTCGCAGGACCTCTATGGTTGTCTGGAGGAACTGTTGCGCCGTTTGCGGTTGGACAGCTGTGATTTGGCCTACACCTCGTCACTCCTCAATCGCGCTGCAGCCTTCTCGGCCCGTCACAAGCAGGGGTTGGGCGACTTTCTGGAGTGGTTCGACGGCCATGCCGACCTCTCGGCCTCGTCGGCCGACGGTGGCGATGCTGTGCGGCTGATGACTATCCATAAGGCCAAGGGCTTGCAGGCCAGGGTGGTGATATGTCCTTTCTTCGGAGGTGGCTCACGTGGCAACGAGATTTGGGTCGATGCCGCCAAGGATTTTTCACCCTGCGACAAGCCGCTTCCCGCGGCCTACGTCTCGCTGAACCAAAGCACCTCGACACGCTTCGATTCCGAGCGCGACCGCGAAAGGGAATCGGCGGCTGTCGACGACCTTAATATATTATATGTAGCATTCACCCGTCCCGAGGAGCAACTCTATGTGGTATGCCCTGAGCCCGGAGAGAAGGGCGAGTCAATGACCTATGCCCGCATGCTGAAAGAGTATCTGGACGGACGTACAGACTTCGGTGACAGGGATTTCCGGCGCGTGGAGAAAGAGAAAAATGAGGATGGAAAAGAGTCTCCGAAGGAGGTGTATGTCTACAGGATTGACAACGGCAACTGGATGGAAAGGGTGAACATTGCCTCGAAGTCGGAGCGTGCCATGACGCCGCTGCTTGAGGAACGTGTACGTTTCGGTATCCACGCCCATGCCCTGCTGGCATCTGTCCTGCATGCCGACGACAAGGTGTCCGATTTCATGGAGGCTTTCTTCAAGGCTGAAAAAATCGATGAGGGAGAGCGTGCGAAGCTTGAAGCGCTGGTACACGACGTGCTGTCGCATCCCGACACGGCGCGTTTCTTTGACCCCGCCTACAGGGTGAAGAATGAGTGCGATCTCACCGATGGTGGCGAACCCCTGCGTCCCGACCGTGTGGTTTTTGCCACAGACGAGACCTGGGTGGTGGACTTCAAGACGGGTGCCGACCTCGGAGACAAGTATGACAGGCAGGTGCGGAAATATTGCCACGCCATTGCCGCCATGGGATACCCTCGGGTCAGCGGTTGGCTGCTCTTCCTGCAGCCCTCGATTTCCGTCCGTCAGGTGGCCGTCGATGACCCTGTTTAAAACTTTTTTAACAAAAAAATGTTTGTAATTCAAAATTTTTTCGTATTTTAGCGGTGTGAAAAAGGGGATGAAAAATACCCCGAAATGGTAATAAACGATTAAATAACAACAATATGGAACTCAAGAAAAATCCGAAAGCTGACCTCGAAAAACGCAGAGGTCTCTATCTGGAGATTGGCTTGGTGGTAATTCTCGCAGTTTCCCTCATCGCTTTCAACATTAAGAGCTACGACGCTGATGAGACGTCGGCTTTTGTGCGCGAAACGATTGATGAACCCGAGGAAACAATCATCCAGACCGACATCCAGGAACCACCACCCCCTCCTCCTCCCGAGGCTCCCGAGGTGACCACCGTTATCGAAGTTGTCTCCGACGATAAGGAGATTGAAAAGGAGGTAACCTTCAGCTCTGAGGTCACTGACGAGACCAAGAACATCGCCATTGTTCAGGTTCAGATTGAAGATGAAGAGGATGAGACCGAGACTCAGATTTTCACCGTCGTTGAAAACGAGCCCGAATTCCCCGGTGGCATGGAAGCTCTGTACAAGTATCTTGCACAGAACATCAAGTACCCGCAGCTCGCCCGCGACAACAACATCACGGGTAAGGTGTATGTGACCTTCGTGGTGGAACGCGACGGTAGCATTGCCAACCCGAAGGTGCTCCGTGACATCGGAGGTGGCTGCGGCGCCGAAGCTATCCGTGTCGTCAAGTCCATGCCTAAGTGGACTCCTGGTAAGCAGCGTGGTAAAGCCGTCCGTGTGCAGTTCAACCTGCCGGTCAACTTCAACCTCAGATAAACCCGTCCCCATTTTGGAACGTAAAAGGAGCAGTAGGATTGTCTGCTGCTCCTTCTTTTTGTTATGATTAGTGTAAATAACCTTTCGGTACAGTTTACTGGTACCAACCTTTTTGACCACGTCACGTTTAACATCGGTGACCACGACCGTGTAGGTCTTGTGGGTATGAATGGTGCCGGCAAGTCCACTTTATTGAAGATACTTTGCGGCTGGCAGGAGCCTGAGAGTGGCACAATGATTATCGCCTCTGGCCAGACCGTGGGCTACCTGCCGCAGGAGATGGTGCCCGACGCCATCGGCACCGTCCTTGAGGAAGCTATGACGGCCTTCAGCACCCTCGACGACCTCGAACGTGAGCAGGAACGTCTCACCGCCGAGATTGCTGAACGTACCGACTACGAGAGTGCCGAATACACTCGGCTGCTGGAGCGTCACAACGAGGTGACGGAACACCTCGCCTTGTTGGAGGGAAGCCGTCGACAGGAACAGGCCGAGAAAGTGCTGCTGGGTCTCGGATTCAAGCACAGTGACTTCGACCGTCCCGTGGCGGTCTTCAGCGGCGGCTGGCAGATGCGTGTCGAACTGGCCAAGCTGCTGCTGCGCCACCCCGATTTCCTGCTCCTCGACGAGCCTACCAACCACCTCGATATCGTCTCTATCCAGTGGCTTGAGAACTACCTGGCCAACTACTCTGGTGCCGTGGTGCTGGTGAGCCACGACCGTACCTTTCTCGACAACATCACCAAGCGCACCATAGAGATTACCGCTGGTCGCATTTATGACTACAAGTGCCCCTACTCGGAGTATGTGGTGCAGATGCAGGAACGTCGCGCCAGCCAGATGGCGCAACTCTCGGCACAGCAGCGGCAGGTGGCTCAAATCGAGGCCTTCATCGAGCGTTTCCGCTACAAGGCCACCAAGGCCAAGCAGGTGCAGAGCCGCGTGAAGATGCTAGAGCGCATGGAGGAAATCAAGATTGATGAGGTCTCCACCGAAAGCATCCATTTCCAGTTCCCACCGGCACCCCACAGCGGCAAGATTGTTGTCGAAGCACAGCATTTGGGCAAAGCCTACGGCGACAACCAGGTGTTCGACAATGTTGATTTCCTGCTCACTGCGGGCAAAAAGGTGGCTTTCGTGGGGCGCAATGGCGAGGGCAAGTCCACCATGGCCAAGATTATCGTGGGTGACATCAACGACTATACCGGCAGCTTCCGTCTCGGTGCGGGTGTCCAGCTCGGCTACTACGCACAGAACCAGGCTGCCATGCTCAACCTCGACAAGACCGTCTTCGAGACCATCGACGACATTGCACAGGGCGACATCCGTCCCAAGATACGCAACATTCTCGGCTCCTTCCTCTTCGGCGACGATGACATCGACAAGAAGGTCAAGGTGCTTTCGGGTGGCGAGAAGGCGCGGTTGGCACTGGCCAAGCTGTTGCTCACGCCCAGCAACCTGCTCATCCTCGACGAGCCTACCAACCACCTGGACATGAATTCGAAGGACATCCTCAAGAACGCCCTCCTGCAGTACACCGGCACCCTTATTGTCGTCAGCCACGACCGCGACTTCCTCAGCGGTCTCACCGACGAGCTCTACGAGTTCCGTGACGGCGCGGTGCACGAGTTCAAGGGCGACATCATGGAGTTTCTGGAAGCTAGTAATGCTAGTATAACTAGTAATTCTAGTACTACTAGAGATACTAGAAATACTAGGGAGACCTCAGCCTCCAAGAAGGCCTATGAGCAAAGCAAGGAGCGCGAGCGCGAGCGTCGCAAGCTGCAGAACGCCGTCAAGCAGAAAGAACAGGAGATAGAAACCCTAGAAGCCGAGATAGCTGCCAAAGATGAGATCCTTGCCACCGGCGCCGCCCAGACCCCCGACTTCTACAAGGAGTACCAGTCCCTAAAAGACCAGCTGGAGAAAAAAATGGAAGAGTGGGAAGAAGCCGTTATCGCCGCCGAGCAATAGCAGCGATAACGGCGTCTGGATATTTTATATATGGCCGTCCTGTGTCGGGATGGTCATTTGTTTTTCTTCCTCGGCTCCTTCTTGCCGTGTGTCTGTTGGGTTTCCATCTCGGTGCGGCCGAGGCGCCAGGTGAGGCCGAAACTGACGTAGCGGCTGTCGGTGGTGCTCTCGCTGACGGAGGGGTTGTAGGGGTTGACGCTGCTGCCGCCGGTGCGGACGGTGCCAAAGAGGTCGTTGACGTTGAGGAAGAGGGACAGGCGGCGGTCGAGGAGGTCGGTACTCACGCCGCAGTCGAAGGCGAAATAGGGGTCGACCTCGGACAGTGGCGTCTGGGTGCGGCTGCGATAGACGGCGTTGGCGAAGAGCTGCAAGCCGTCGAACCAGCGGGCCGACGTGTGTTCAAGAATCTTTGTCCAGAAGTTAAGTCGCAGCGAGTAGCAGAGCATCTCGCTCTCCTGCCACATATTACCGCGGTTGTCGGCCGAGCCGACACCACGGTATTGCACACGGTAGTAGTCGTCGAAGAGGTTGGCGTAGAACCTAATATTCATGAAATCCAGCGGCCGCAGGGTGGCGTTGAGGCCGATGCCGCCCTGCCGTGCGTTGCCGATGTTGGCGGTTTGGGTGAAGGCGACGATGCGCCCGAAGCGGTCGCAGTAGGCCACGTCGGTGAGGGTACCGGTGTGGTCGCGGTCGGAGTTGTACCACGCGCTGAGGCCGATGCTGCCGAGGTGGTCGAAGTAGCGTTCCCAACCAAGTTCCAGATTGTCGGCATAGCCTTTGCGCAACGCGGGATTGCCGTTGGAGTAGGTGTCGTAGCCATAGACGGTGAAGCGTGTGAGCTGCGCGGCGGTGGGCGGCGCGACGTAGTGGGTGTAGCTGAAGGTGAAGTTATGCATCGACTCGGTGCTGTAGCTGACGTGGACGGTGGGGCTGAAGGTGAGGTAATGCTTGCGCACATCGCCGCTGTCGGCATCCGTGTAGTCGAGGTTGTACCAGGCGTTGTCCATCGACAGCGAGGCACCGAGGGTGAGGCGGCCGAAGTGGTGCTCGGCGCCGATGTACGCCGAGAGTTCGTAGGTGCCATTGGTGTAGGAATAGCTGCGAAGTGAGTCGGTGAGGCCGTCGACGGTTGCATCCACATCCTTCCGCTCCGGTGCAAGGCTGGCCATCAGGCCAAAATCCACCTCGCCATGCTTGTTGTAGGGCAGCGCGATGTCGGCGGTGATGCCGTGCCACTGCGAAGGATTGCGGCTTGTGAGGCGGCGGTCGAAGTTGAGGGCCGTGAGGCTGTCGTACCGGCGCAGGTCGCCGCTGAACGAGCGGTTGCGCGTCAGGGTGCCGGTGTAGTCGACGAAGAGCATCCCGCCGAGGGTGTCGAGTTTCTTTTCAAGCATCACGCCGAAGGCCGCGTCCAACAAGCCGTTGCCGCTGCGGAGGGTCTCGTTGTAGAAATAGCGTCCGGGGCTGCTGATGAACTCCGTGCGTTCGGTGCGGCTGTCGGTGGCGCTGCTGTCGTGCGAGGCGGTGGTCCAAAGCCAGAAGTTGAGCGTGGTCGCCGAATCGAGGTAATAGTCGAAATCCACGCCGAAGTTGCCGTTCAGGGTGCGGTTCTTGCTATGCCCTTTTGTCGCGATGACGGACGAGAGCGAGCTGTCCGCAGCCAACAGGCGGCTGTCGCTGCTCGCATCGCCGCTGTAGCTGTCGTAGTCGCCGCTGACGAAGAGGTTGAAGCGCACCTTCTCGTTGGCCCACACGTAATCCACCCACGGTCCTACCTGTGGACGGCTGTTGGCGTTCAGCCCGAGGCACAGCAGTTCGTTGCGCTTCACCTTGGCGGTGGTGACGATGTTGATGACGCAGTTCTGTGTGTGGTATTTCGCCGATGGGTGGGCGATGACCTCGATGCGTTGCAGCGTGCCGGCAGGGAGCGACTTGAGGTACTGTTTCAGTCCTTCGGCCTTGAGGTGCGACGGCTTGTCGTTTATCCAGATGCTCACTTCAGCACCGCCGCGGTATTTGATGTTGCCCTCGGCGTCCACCTCCACGCCCGGAGCGTTCTGGAGCGCGTCGGTGGCGTTGCCGCTCTGCACGCTGGGGTCGTCGCCGACGTTGTAGAACACCTTCTCGCCGTCGGCTGAGTAGAGCGGACGGCTGGCCGTAATCTGCACCGCCTTGAGGAGGGTGGCGTTGTCGTTGATTTCGATGACGCCGAGGTTCGTGTCGCTGTCGACGGTGATGTCCTGCCAATATGGCTCATGCCCCACGGCGGTAATCCTTAATATGTAGTCGCCCTGCTTCACGCCCGTAAGCGAGAACACACCGTCGAAGTCGCTCGTCGTGCCGTAGGCGAAGGCACTGTCCTGTTGCTGCAACAGCACACAATTAGTGAACATCATCGGCTCCCCCTCGCTGTCCTTCAGCGAACCTTGCAGGGAAAAGGTGGTTTGTGCTACCATAGCACCGGCCATACTCACAGCGAGCATAGCCAAAAAAAATCTTTTCAGCATTGAATACTGGATAATAAATGAATACATAGACAACACCCATCGGGGGAGTTGTCCGTTGACTGACCAAGATTATGGTCAATCAGGGAGCGCGGAGTGCTTCGTGGAAGGTTATTGCCTCGTTATCCATTTATTCATGATTTATACCGCTTCGCCGGCGGCGTGGCCGGTGGAGAAGGCTATCTGGAGGTTGTAGCCACCAGTGTCGGCGTCGAGGTCGAGGAGTTCTCCGACGATATGTAGGCCGCTAATGAGACGGCTTTCCATGGTCTTGGGGTTCACCTCATTGAGGGCGATGCCGCCTTGGGTGACCACGGCTTCGTTCCAGTCGTGTGTGCCGGTGAGGGTGAAGCGTACGCCCTTCAGCCAGTCACGCAGGCGGTGGCGTTCTTCACCGGTGATTTGGTGGAGGCGTTTGTAATATTCTATATGTAATTGTGGCAGAGCCAGCGATATCAATTCGGCAGGCAGCCACAGGCGAAGGGCGTCGTTGAAGACCCGCGTGCCGTTAGCATCGATGTCGGCGAGCAGGCGTTTGTCCAATTGCTCAGGCGAAAGGGCGGGCTTTAGATCCAGCAAAGCCGTGAGTGACTCTCCCTTGTGGAGGGAGCGGCTGGCGATGCGGCTAGCACTCAGAACAATAGGACCGGCAAGGCCGTCGTTGACAAAGGTCATCTCGCCGAAGAAGGCTTTTCCGCAAACCGTCAGTTGGACGTTCTTCAGTTGGAAGCCGATGAGCTCCTCGGGAATTTTTTCCTGACATTTGAGTGCTACCAGCGAGGGTACGGGCTCGACAACGGTATGCCCCAGTTCACGGGCTATGCGGTAGCCAGCGCCGGTCGAGCCGGTAGTGGGGTAGGAGAGGCCGCCGGTGGCGAGGATGACATGGCGGCAGGGGATGCGCTCGCCGCGGTCGAGGATGACAGCGGTGGTCTTCCTTTCAAATGTTTCTATGCTTTTGGCGGTGGTGTTCTTGCGAATAGTGACGTTGGGATTTTGCTCTAGTTCATTGATAAGTGCTAGGAAGATGTCGAGGGCCTTGCCGCTGGCGGGGTAGACGCGGTTGCCGCGCTCCACCGTCAACTCCACGCCGCGCTGTTCGAACCATTCCATCAACTGTTGGTTGAAGAAGCGCCCGTAGGCGTTGCGGAGGAAACGGGCGTCGCTTCCGATATGAGGCAGTGTGTCGCGCAAGGGGTTGGTATTGGTGAGGTTGCAACGGCCTTTGCCGGTGATGCGCAGTTTGCGTCCGGCTTGGTCCATCTTTTCGATGAGCAACACTCTTCGGCCGCGTTCCGCTGCCGTACAGGCGGCCATCAAGCCTGCCGCTCCGCCGCCAATGACAATAACGTCGTATTCCATCACACTTTGGCTGCTACGCTGATATAGTCGGCCGGATGGATGCAGAGCACGGGAATTTGCGAGCGGTGCACAATCTGTTGGGCGTTGGTGCCGAGGAATATCTGGCTGATGATGCGGTCCTGCTCGGTGTTGATGACCACGAGGTCGGCTTTGATGTCGTCGCAGTAGTTCATCACCGTGTCGCAGTAGCTCGAATATTCACGCGTCTCGACCTGATACTGCACACCCTCTTTCTCAAGGTAGTCAATCGACTGCTGCACATAAGCCTTCAGGGTGGCTTCGTCCTCTTTCATGTCGAGCAGAGCGAGGATATGCACTTCGGAATCGAAGATTTTAGCCATGGAGGCTGCGGGCGGCACCTTTTGGCGCGAGTTGGCATTGACGCGCAGGGGTACCACGATACGCTCCAACTTCTTGTGGAAGTCGTATCCTTGGCGCACGGTGAGCACCGGACAGGGCGAGTCCTGCACGATACGTACGGCTTGGCTGCCAATCCAATACTTCTCGAAGCCCGAAGCGCCATTGGTGCCGATGATAATCATCGAGGCCAGTTCACGCGTGGCAGTGGTGGAGAGGGCAGGTGCCACTTTGCCATTGGTAATCTGCCAGCGCATTTTGCCATACTTCATGGCGGGTTGATATTTGTCGCAGAGCATCTGCAGCTTGTCTTCTGCCAGGTTAGTCATGGTGTTGAGTTGCTCGTCGCTGAAGAGGAGTTTTTCGCGGCGGGCCCATATGAGGATGATGTCGCTCTGAAAACGGTTGGCCACGTCGATAGCCAGTTCCAGTGCCATGTAGGATCCTGTTGAAAAATCGGTTCCAACGATAATCGGTTTCATATCTTTCTTTTTGAATATTTAGATGATATAACGTTAATTATATACTTTTATTTTGTCAGTTTAATAAAAAATAGTATTTTTGCACCATGAACCGAAGGTCACGAACACCTTATAATATTTTTTATTACAGTGAGTAATGACAACCTCGATAGCCGCAGTATCTCTGCGCAGGAGAAAGATATAGAACGCGCGTTGCGCCCTTCGGGGTTCGACAGTTTTGCCGGTCAGCACCAGGTGGTGGAAAACCTTAAGGTCTTCGTTCGTGCCGCCAAAGATCGTGGCGAGCCCCTCGACCATGTGCTTCTCTATGGTCCTCCTGGATTAGGTAAGACCACCCTCTCTAATATTATTGCCAATGAGCTGGGTGTCAATATTAAGACTACCTCTGGTCCGGTGCTCGACAAGCCCGGCGACCTTGCCGGACTGCTCACCTCGTTGCAGCCTAACGATGTCCTTTTTATCGATGAGATTCACCGTCTTTCGCCCGTGGTGGAGGAGTATCTCTATTCCGCTATGGAGGACTTCCGCATTGACATCCTTATCGAAAGTGGTCCGGCGGCACGCTCTGTGCAATTGAAACTCAAGCCTTTCACCCTCATCGGTGCCACTACCCGAAGCGGCATGCTCACCGCCCCTTTGCGAGCCCGTTTCGGTATCAATTGTCGATTGGAATACTATGATACGGAGACGCTTACCAAGATTGTCAACCGCTCGGCGGGTCTCTTGCAGGTGAAAATTACCAGCGAGAGTGCCATCGAGATTGCCCGCCGTTCGCGTGGCACTCCCCGTATCGCCAACCGCCTGCTGCGCCGTGTGCGCGATTTCGCCCAGGTGAAAGGCGACGGCACTATCACCCTCGACATTGCGCGCTACGCCCTACAGGCCCTCAATGTCGATCGCAATGGCTTGGACGAAATGGATATCCGCATCCTTGCCACCATCATCGACAAGTTCAAAGGTGGTCCCGTGGGCATCAACACCATCGCCACCGCTGTCGGTGAGGATGCCGGTACAGTCGAAGAGGTCTACGAACCCTACCTCATTCAGGAGGGCTACCTCATGCGCACCCCCCGTGGCCGCGAAGTTACCATGCTCGCCTACCAGCACCTTGGCAAGATAAAAACCGACGGCAACCAGCAGGAGCTGTTCTGAGATTTATACAAAGGGATGGAGGTGTTGGCACATAACAAGGCCCGGATTAACGCGAGGTATGATTCATGGTGTTTCAATAGGGGACTGCTGCCTGCGGGAATATCTTTTATTTTCTTCCTCTATAATCTTTTTACAGGCATCGGCGTTGGGCTGTTCTGGGTGTGGCTGGGTTTTGCTTTGCTGACCGGGTTTGTGGCGTTGATGTATTTAGACCTATATTTGCGCTGGCATCGGGCGGTCGAAACGGTGTCTGTGCAGCACGAGATGCTTGTCATCGAATATCACAAGTGCATCTTCAAGCGCAGGAAAGAAATTCCGCTGTCGGCCATACGGAAGATGGAGACCTATACCGGCCACGGTGGATGGTATTGGGGCACCGTGCCGGAAACGTTGAGCGTGACGTATTCCAACTCGATTAAATACAACTTCGGAATCTGCATGTCGGATTCCAGACGCGACGATTTGGCCCGAAAGATTATGGATTTGGCCCAGAGGTATGTTTAGAGCCGATGCGAAAATGAAAATAATATTTGTTAAATCTTCGCAAAATTGAGAATTATTTAAAAAAAAGATGTATCTTTGCATTTGATTATGATTGTCGTTTTTGATAAGGAATACTTGCGGGAGTTGTATGTTAATGGACGGACAACCAGTAAGAAATATCGTTTCCAGCCCGATATTGTAACTCGTTATATCAAAGTGATAAATACGATGAAAGTTCAAAATAATGTGAGTGATTTGGCGAGATTGGGCAGTTTGCATTATGAACATTTGAAGGGTGATAAGGCTGGTTTTTCTTCGGTGAGAGTGAATGACAAATATAGAATAGAGTTCACGGAAGAAACAGAAGGAAATCAGAAGATTGCAACAATATGCAATATCACAGAATTGTCGAACCACTATAAATGACCTGATATGATACATATTGAAGGAATTAAGGATGAAATGATTGCCAACAACCTAACTCCGTATGCGCCGACCTATCCTGGCGAGGTTGTGAAAGATGAGATTGAGTACCGGGGCATAACACAACGTCAGCTGTCGGAGGTGACAGGTATTGCCTATTCGGTTGTTAACGAGGTACTCAACGGGAAGCGTCCTATGACGGTGGAATATGCGTTGTTGATAGGAAAAGCTCTTGATATTGAGGCTATGCCGCTGATTAGTATGCAATCGGAGTATGATATGCAGATGGCAAAACGTAGTAAAACCCTTGCTGCACGATTAAGCAACATGCGAAAGATCGCCGCTGTATTATAAAAATAGAAGAAATGAGAACAGTAGTTAAGAATATTAAGGAATTGGTGGGAGTGGAGCAGACTCCCCAGCTACGGAAGCAGGGCAAGGAGATGTCTGAACTCCAGAGCGTCAAGGATGCCTACCTCATTGTTGAGGACGGCATTGTCAAAAAGTTCGGGTCTATGAGCACTTTGGCAGGCGAGGACGCCTGCGCTCCCAGTGTGGTCGATGCTACCGGTAGGCTGGTCTTCCCGTCGTTCTGCGACTCGCACACGCACATCGTCTATGCCAACTCGCGTGAGCATGAGTTCGTCGACAAGATTCGTGGCCTCAGCTACGAGGAGATTGCCAAGCGTGGTGGTGGCATCCTCAACTCGGCCAAAGCCACTGCCGTCGCCCCGGAGGACGAACTCTACGATATGGCCAGGCAACGCCTTGAGGAACTGATGCGTATGGGCACTGGTGCCATCGAAATCAAGAGCGGCTACGGTCTCACTACCGAAAGCGAGCTGAAGCTGTTACGCGTCATTCGCCGTTTGAAAGAGACCTCGCCCATGACGATCAAGTCGAACTTCCTCGGTGCCCACGGCATCCCGATGGAGTACCGCGGCCATCAGGAGGACTATGTCGATTTGGTTATCAACGAGATGATTCCGCGAGTGGCGGCCGAGGGATTGGCTGACTTCATTGACGTCTTCTGCGACCAGGGTTTTTTCACCGTCGAGGACACCGCGCGAATTCTGGAGGCTGGTATCAAATATGGCATGCGGCCGAAGATTCACGCCAACGAGATGGCCGTCTCGGGCGGCGTGCAGGTGGGCGTGAAATACAACGCCATCTCGGTCGACCACCTCGAGCAGATGGGCGATGCAGAAATCGAGTGCCTGAAGGGCACCGACACCATGCCCACGGTGCTGCCTGGCTGCGCCTTCTTCCTCAACCTGCCCCTCTCGCCGGCGCGCAAGATGATTGACGCGGGACTGCCCGTGGCCATGGCCTCCGACTACAACCCCGGCACTTCTCCCTCTGGCAACATGCAGCTCGTCCTCTCCATGGCTTGCATCCGCTACCGCCTGACCCCCGAGGAGGCTTTCAACGCCACCACCCTCAACACCGCCTACGCCATGGGCGTGAGCAACGAGGTGGGTTCAATTGCCGTCGGTAAGAAGGCCAACTTTTACATTACCAAACCCATTTCGAGCTACGAGTACTTGCCCTATGCCTACGGCGAGAATAAGGTGGAACGGGTGTTCCTCAACGGCAAGGAAGTTTAGGAGTTAAGGAGACAGGAGTGAAGACAAATGATAAAGGCAACAAATATCAATAAAAGCTACGGCGACCTGCATGTGTTGCGCGACATCTCGCTGGAAATCAAGCAGGGCGAGGTGGTATCCATCGTTGGCCCGTCGGGGGCTGGCAAGACGACCTTGCTGCAGATTCTTGGCACCCTGGACCTCCCCGACAGTGGCACGCTACTCTATGGCGAAACCGAGGTGTCGAGGCTGAAGGAGAAGAAGTTGGCACGCTTTCGCAACGAACACATAGGTTTCGTCTTTCAGGCGCATCACCTGTTGCCAGAGTTCACTGCCTTGGAGAACGTATGCCTCCCTGCCCTCATCCGAGGCATACCCATGAAAGAGGCATCGGAACGGGCGCTGGAACTGCTAAGTTTCATGAAGGTAGACCACCGCGCCACCCACAAACCGCAGGCCCTCAGCGGCGGCGAGCAGCAGCGCGTGGCCGTGGCCCGCGCCCTGATGAACAACCCCATGGCTGTGCTGGCCGACGAGCCGAGCGGAAACCTTGATTCCCAGCATGCCCGCGAACTTCATGAACTTTTCTTTACCCTCCGCGAGCGATACAACCAAACCTTTGTCATCGTTACCCATAATGAAGAACTGGCCGCCATGGCCGACCGAAAAATAACAATTATCGATGGAAAAAACACAGAATAAACAACAGATAGTCTACGGCTTGCGGCCCGTCATCGAGGCTATCGGCAGTGGTCAGCAGGTGGAACGTGTCCTGATACAGAACGGACTCAATTCTTCCTTGCTCAATGAGCTGAGAACCAGGCTCAAGGAGCACGACATTCCCTTCCAATATGTACCCGTGGAGAAGCTCAACAAGATGACTACTGGAAATCACCAGGGTGTGGTAGCTACCATTGCTGCGGTTAAGTATCATAGTTTCATGCAGTTGATGGAGACCTTGGAAGAGCCCTCGGTGGTGGTTCTGCTCGACCATGTGACCGACGTGCGCAACATGGGGGCCATTGCCCGCACAGCCGAATGCACGGGCGTTGCCGCCCTTGTGGTGCCCGACCATGGGAGTGCCGCCATCAACGAGGATGCCATCAAGACCTCTAGCGGTGCTCTGCTGCGTTTGCCCGTCTGCCGAGAGCAAAACCTGAAAACCGTTGTTAACTTGGCGAAACAGTGTGGATACCAGGTGGTTGCCGCTACCGAGAAAGGTGCAGTCCACTACCGCGAGGTAGACTTCCGCCAGCCCACCCTCCTCATCATGGGCAATGAAGAGACTGGTATTAGTCCAGAGCTACTGAAAATAAGCGATATACGTGCAAAACTGCCCATTATGGGCGAGGTTGCCTCCCTCAACGTCAGCGTCGCTGCCGGTGTCTTTATGTACGAAGCCCTTGAACAGCGTATAAAATCCTGATAGATAGTATAGTAATTATAACTTGACCCCTTTTGGACGAAAAGTCTGAGAGGGGTCTTTTTTTGTCTATGGCAGATTGTTGATAATTAACATTTTCTATCCATCAAGTCTTACCCAACTCTTTACCATCTCCTACCCAACGCCTACCCATCTCCTACCAGGGTGGGAGATGATAGAGAGAAGGGGGGTGAGAGGAAGGATAGAAATGTTAAAAGTGTGAGCCAAAAAGCGACTTCCGGACTCTCCATAATAGGGGGAGAAGTGTGTGATGTGAGGAGGCAAAAGGTGATTATTTTTATATTTTCACGTGTATGTTAAAAAAAAATTGTATATTTGCGCTTGGATTATACCCTACGAAAGGGTAGGTCGTAGTGTATGTAAATGATTGAAAACTATTGAGAAAATAAAATAAAAAAATATAAATTATGAAGCTCAGATTCTTATTACCGAGTGTGATTTTCCTGTTTTCGGCTTTTGTGGCGCGTGGGCAGGTGTCGGAAAGGCTCTATCAAGGCTTTGAAACTGGCGAGACTGCGAAGTTTGCAGTGACGCCGTCGTCAAGTTCGAGCTATTCGACAACGTATTTTGCGACGGGCAGTCGTTCGTTGGAATTCAAACAGATTACCAACGATACTGCTTTTCTGGTGTTTGACACACTGAATCTTACGAACACGTCATCGCGTGTCTACGTCAGTGTCGATTTTGACCACATCTGTGATGTGGCGGCACGAATAGGTAGCGCATGGGTCTGCCGACTGCTTTACAAACGTTACAACGAGCAGAACTGGACTCACCTGACGACTCTGTATTATGACAGAACCGAAGGCGGTACGTCGAATTTCAACGCTTCTGCATCGTTCCACAGGAATGCTTATGAAGAATGGAAAGCGGGAGATGTGAGCAACAACACATGGAAGCATGAGCGTTTTAATTTTGAGGTTTTGCCCTCGGTAGCAGCCTCCGAACGTAAGTATCTAATCAGACTGGAAATCCGCCAGAGTGAGAATAACACAACGGGCATCTGGCGTTTGGATAATTTCAGAGTTCGTACAAGTTTGAGCCCAATGGTTTCGCCGAAAATCACCATGGTGAACTATCCCGACGCCTACTATTATCCTAGTAGCAGGGGGGCCAATATCGTGCTCGACGCTTCATCGTCGCTGGGCATTGATCCCGACTCGGTGTATCTGTACTATCGTGCCGGCGTCAATGGCACACCGGTGAAACTGCCAATGTCTCAGGTGGCAGGAGTGAGCAACAGGTTTGCTGCGAATATTCCGTTCTTCGGATATGACACGGTGATGCGTTTCTATTGTGTGGTGAGGGACATTTCGGGTAATGCCAACATGACGACATTCCCGAGAACTGCCGGCAATTGGGTGGAGTATGCGTGTGTACGCGGTGTTGAACAGAATGGTGTGGCGAGAGATCCTTTCATTGGAGTGAATTCACCGGCGAGCAGTTTCTTCCCCTTTATGAACAAGGCCAGCGGCAGGAGCGAGTGGGTGTACGATTCGGCCTCGCTGGCAGCTGCCGGATACAGGCAGGGCGAAATGGTGGCCATGAGGTTCACGTTGTCGCAGTACACGCCGGCAGTGACACGTCAACGCTTCCAAGTGAAGATGAAGAATGTGGAGACGAACTACCGGGTGGACGAGTCTTTAAGTAACCATCCGTTCACCTCGGATTACATGAGAGTGGTGTACGACGGACCGATGACGATAATGGAGGCGAATGCGGATATTTCGCAGACACTGGAATTCCAGGACACATTCTATTATGCAGGTAAGGACATTGTGATGTTGGTTTCCTATTTTACACCAGATGCTGTGCCTGCGACATCGATAAAGATGTGCGATGTGGCTCAGGGGCGGAGGACTTTCTACACTCTAGGTGGCGACCTTAACGAAAATCCCTTTGGTGGCGATATGTTGGCGGGTGATATTTATGATTCGCGTCGCCCGGCGCTGGTTTTTACACAGAAAGCCAACCTTCCACTCCTCTACGACATGGGGTTCAATACTGTCGACACATCGGCGACTTATGGCCTTGTGAGACCTAACTTTAATGTGCCCATGACGCCGGATGACCATAGTATACAGGTGAACCTGAAAAACTATGGCGCATTGCCGGTCAATGCAATACAGATTAGCTATGAAATCAAGAGAGATGCGACTGTCGTCAGCACAGGTCATTATAACTGGAACGGCAATCTGGACGGCGGTGCAGTCGAGTTGGTGACAATAGCCACCAATGAGCAGTTGCCCGCGGGCTCCTACAAACTGAAGGTATGGGTGGAGGATACGTTGACCGCCGGAGGCCAGCAATACCGTGACCATGAACCTTACAATGACACCGTCCAGGCAGAATTCATCGTTTGCGCAGGCCCGATGAACGGTGAGCGTCATATCGGTGGAGCCACGCCTGATTACAATTCGATGAAGGACTTCCTCCTCGCTTTGGAACGTTGCGGCATCGACGACACCTTGGTGGTGAAACTGGCTCCGGGTATATATGATCCCTTTAGAATGCCTTCGGTCAACGGCTTGTCTGAGCAGAACTACATTATGTTCGAACCCGAGACTGATGGTGTTTCTTTTGTTTCGAGAATGAACGGAGATTCGATAGTGAATCTGGAGGATGTGAGCCATATTCGCTTCCACAATATCAAATTTGTCCGTCGTTCGGGTACATTGGCGAACATGATAAAACTGGGTCGCAACCGCACAGACTGTCGTTTCGAGGGCTGTGAGTTTGTGGACAGCTTGGCCAACCCGCTGGCAAGCGAACTAATCGATGCCATGATCAACACCAACTATGCGAACGGAACGATTATCGATAGTTGCCGTTTTGTAAAAGGTAAGGTGGGTGTGAATGTGAAAGGTATTTCAATCGAGAATCTGTCAACTAACAATGTGGTGAGAAACAGCTGGTTCTCGAACCAAACCAACAACGCGGTAACAGTGACGTTCCAGACAGATGTGGTAATTGAAAAGAATGAGATGTACGATGTGACGAGCAATACGTCGAGTGTGTTGTCGGTGAGTTCGTGCCGTGGCCAGTCGCGTGTGTGGGGCAATAAGATATACACCACGCGTGGAGCTAGCGGTGTTGCTGTGAGCGACGTGATTGGCACGAGTGAGAACCGCTTCCTCCTGGCGAACAACATGATTGTGTGCAATGACGGCGGTCTAGGTAACCTGCTTCGTACACCTGTGAATGTGATTTCCGCCACATGGGCAGATGTGGTCTATAATTCGGTGAAATTGATTGCTCCGCAGAGAAACAATATTGCAGCAGTGACTTTTGGCGATGGTAGCTCGAATCTGCAGCATAGCCGCTTTGTAAACAATGTTGTGGTCTGTCTGGATAACAACAACTATGCATTGGAATACAAGCCGGGTTCGAGAACAACGGACACGGTAGGACACAATGTGTACTATACGCTGGGTTCTATACTGAACAAAAAGTCCGGTGCTGCAAGCATGACACTGACTGACTGGGCTTTGGCTGTTCCGGAAGACACGGCTTCTATTTCGGTGAACCCGAACTTCTTGAATGGCTCTCTTGTTGACTTGCGTACCTACAACAGATTGTTGATGGGAGTGGGTATCCCGATAGCCAGTGTGCTGACCGACATGTTTGACACTGTACGTGACATAGTCTCTACTTGCCCCGGAGCTTTCGAGTTCTTGTCTTTGCAGTATGATTTCGCACCCGAGGCTCTTGTGAGCCCGTTGAGCGAGAATTGCCACATGCCACAGCAGGTGGAGCTGGTAGTGAGGTTGAGAAACAGCGGTACGAGCGGTTATCGTGGCAATGGTCTGAGACTGAGCTATCAGGTGGATAATGGTGCAGTCCATACTGTGACAATCCTTGATTCTGTTCCTGCTGAAGATACCATAACGATAGCCACTGGAGCGATGCTGCAATTACCTCCGAATGGCACGTCGGATGTGGAGTATTCGCTGAAGGTGTATACTCTTTTTGCAGACGACCCGAACCAGACGAACGACACGAATGTGTTTTCGGTGACAAGCAAATATCATCCTGCCCGTCCTAACAATGACAGTGTACAGATAGCTTACTCCACGGCAGCGACGATTACGCCGACAAATGGTGTGGAGCAGTGGACTGTGTATGGTCCCACGTCGGCCCCACGTCGGAAGTCGGAGCTGTATTGGTTCTACGACACAACTGATGCTGTTCCGTTCTTTGTGGGTAACACATTGACCACGGACACTCTGAGAAGAGACACAACATTCTATTTCCGCCAAAAGAGAGACAAGCCGATAGTGAGAATGACGCAATTGGAAATCAAGAGAGGCGGCTCGGGCAACAATGCTACGGAGGGAGAAACTCCAGATGCTCCGAGTTGGCTGGTTTCCGGCCGCAAAGTGGCGCTACAGTTGACCAATGTGGGTGATGCACGTGCCTATCTCGCCGGGGATACGATACAAACCATTTCGCCTACGACTACGCCTGCAAGTTCGAATTTGAACAACCATATTTTTGTTTTCCCAGCGGGCGTTTATATTGAGCCCGGTGAGAGCCTGGTGGTGCAATGGGCAACGGGAACGAGTTCGAATCCGATGAAAACGATACATACAGGTAGTACCCCCTTCACGGTTTCATACAATTCGAAGATAGCTTTTGTATATCGTCGCGGAGGTGTGATTGAGGATGTGATTGCGATGAACGATATTACGGCATCGAGCAGTCATGCGGTGTCGTGGGCAAATGCAAATGTGCCAAGTTGGGTGTGGAATGGTACCGGAGTGAATGTCTCGGCGAACAACCGCACGGCCGGTTTGGTAAGAACCTCTTTCTCGCACGGCAACATGCTTGACTGGCGTATAGCTAACAATACCTCTCCGATGTTCTTGAACTCGATTGATGAAAGTTGGATCCGCTACACGGACAATGGCTGTGAGGGTGAGTTCGCTAGTTACAAAGTGACGATGGAGGCACCGCCGTCAGCGGATATTGATATTGCTGTACCGGTAGTGCCTAATGACGCTTGCAGATTGGGAATGGAAAATGTGTTGGTGAGGGTGTACAACTATGGTATAGAGCCTGTGAACGGACTGACACTGCACTACACGACAATAGGAGGTATAGACACAGTGACAGATACAGTGAACCAGACAATTGCCGCTTATGGCGGTTCTCTCGACTATACCTTTACCGGACAACTTAATATGGCCTTTGACCGCGACACTACTTTGACGGTGAAGGTATGGGCTGACTCTGTGGGCGGTGACATTATACTAAGTAACGACACCAACATGATTACAGTGAGAGTGCCGGTTACGCCCGCTGCACCGGGTGTCGCACCTGACGATTCCAATGTAATAGCTATGCGCATTGTGTCGTATGCGGAAGCCGATACGATGCAACTTTCTCCGATGGAGGGCCTGATTCCTGTGTGGTATGACTACGACGGCAACGTCGTTGATACTGGTTACACGAATATTTCGGAGATTCTCTATGTCGGTGGAACCCGCGGTGTAAGCTACTTGGTGT
The DNA here is from genome assembly GCA_900318835.1 of uncultured Bacteroidales bacterium. Taxonomy (GTDB): domain Bacteria; phylum Bacteroidota; class Bacteroidia; order Bacteroidales; family P3; genus Colimorpha. Next base: position 25,544 of record ONLW01000002.1, on the reverse strand, counting down.
ATCGTCCCACTGAGGGCACTGTTGGCACTGGAACGACGCAGAACTCGGCGAACTACCCGACGCCTTACCAGCCGAAAACCAAATATGCAAAACAACAGTATATTTACAGTGCCAGTGAGTTGCGTGCTGCTGGCCTGCAGGCGGGCTGGATTGATTCGATAGCCTTTAACTTGAAGGCTATCGGAGGTACGAGTGCGGCACCGGTTTCGATTAACGAGTATATGATTTCGCTAGGGTCGACGAACGATACGATTTTCGGTAGTAATTCAGACTGGAAGAGCACCCGTATGGTGTACAGTAGGACACCGATGGCTGTCCTTCCGTCGGAAATCAATACATGGAAGACTCATGTGTTAGACAACCGTTATTATTGGGACGGAACGTCTAGTTTGGTAGTCCAGATAGTGCATAAGATTACGACAGCCAATTCTACGATAGGCAAGTCAACCTACACTTCTAAACAGAATACCGTGATATGGAAAGATGGTAGTGCGGAACTTACCCCGACGACAGAAGACTTTGTTGGTGCGGGAACGTTAAGCGAGAAACGTCCGAACATCCGCATCAATAACACTTTCTATGGTTGTGAAAGTCCTATTGCACCATATACAGTTCAGTTGACGAACATGCCTATGGTGGACATGGCGGTGCTGTGGCCTGTTGGTGTGGATACGATTCAGTATAACTCTTGCGACTCCTCGTCTCTCTATGTTAGGGTTCGCAACCAAGGTATGGCAGATACTACAGGCACGAAATTATATTACTATTTCGACACTATGGCATTGGACAGCACTGTGATAGCGGGCTCTATTGCTTCTGGTGCCACTGAAAATGTTCTTCTTTTCCGTCGCCACATGATGCCCGGACGTCATACGGTGAAAGTTATTGTGTCGACCCCTGGAGACAACATCCATTCTAACGACACCATCATGCGTTCCTTTATGGTTCGCTTCTGTAATGGAGACTATACCATTGCACCGACCGATGGTGACTACCGCTCGTTTGGTGAAGCCATCGATACATTGAACATTGTGGGTATCCAGGGACCAGTGGTCTTTAATGTGGCTCCCGGAACCTATACCGAGCAGGTGAGACTGAACAATATTCCTGGTTCGTCAGCCCAGAATACCATCGGCTTTGTGGGTGCAGGCAACGATGTCTTACTTACCGCTGCTACAACCCAGGATGACAACTATGTAATGCTGCTCGACAGTACCTCTCATGTGACGTTGTCAAAATTCAGAATTGAAGCCCGTCCGGCAACTGGCAATTTCGCCAACGCTCTCGTTGTGCAGAAAGGTGACAATATTACCATTGACAGTATGTATATCAAGGTGAATGGCTCTGTCAACAATGCCACTGCTTCGTGCATGGTATTGCAGGGTGATATTGATAGCCTGACTTTCACGGGCAACGTGCTTGACAGCGGTTACTATGCTATAGTTAGTAAGGGCTTGTCTGTTGGTAGTAACATTATTATTACGGGCAATGAACTCAAGAATTTCTTGAGCCAGGGTATTAATCTCCGTGGCGTGACCAATCTTGTCATTGATGGCAATGAGATTCATGCTGGATCGAGCACCCGTGGACTTACGGGTCTCTATCTGGCTCAGACGAGTGGCACTTTCTCGGTACAGAAGAATAAGATTAATCTTATAGATGATAAGAATAATGGCAAGCGTGGTATCCAGTTGGAACAGATTAGCGGCACATCAGTCAATCCAGGCAAGGTGATTAATAATATGATTAGCTGTTCGGGAACTGGTACGGCCAGCCTGACACCTGCCAAACCATCAGGTATTTGGATTGACAGTTCGTCAACTTATATTAATGTTTACTTTAATACAGTGCGACTCTATTGTGGCGCAAATGCTAATGTTCAGTACTCCGATAATTCGTATGCATTCTTTTCCGGTGCTACAGTATCGTACATTCAGGTGATGAACAATATCTTTGCCAATTTAAGTAAGGGCTACTCCTATTATGTTTCTGAGCTTGGTACGATTTCTATTTCGGACTTCAATGACTATTATACACTGAGCAGCCGTCCCATTTTCTGGAAACAAATCCGTTCAAGCCTCGCTGCTTTGCAGGCGGTGAACAATGACGATGCCAACTCGGTATCGGGAGTGGAATATGAACCTGTTTTCTTCTCTGAGGACGACCTTCATCTTGTAATGACCAACGTGTCTGATAAAGCTCAGTACAATCCCGATGTCCCTGATGATATTGACGGCGAGATTCGTCATCAGCTAAATCCCGGTCCCACGATAGGCGCCGATGAAATTCCTATTGAATTGCATGACATGGCGGTAACTCTCATTACTGAGCCTGTGATGCCCTCCAATTTTAACTTCAACCCGCCCAACAATATGCCTCCGCACATTGAAGGGGATCCAGTCCGTGTTATTGCCAAGTTCTATAACAATGGTTATTCCCCAGAGGACAACGTGCAGTGGTATGCCTATATTGAAGGTTATGAAACCGAAACTCGCACGCCTAATAAGAACTTGGGCTCCTTTAATCCGGGTGAAAGCAAGTTTGATACTATCATGATGACCACGGTACTAGGTATTACCGAGAATAATATTGTCCATGTGGTGGTGGTGCTTCCGGCTGATACTGTGTTCTTTAATAACGAACGCACTTCGAGATTTTATTTGGCTCCGGCGTTTAACCTTGCTGCCAAGCAGATGTCGACCAACCATGCTGGTTGTAATATGGAGAATACAGAGGTCAGGATTAAGATTAAGAATGAAGGTTTCAAGGACTTCCCTGCTGATACTCCTTTTAAGATTGGCTTCCACCCTGAGATTACTCAACCCAGCAACATTACGGTTTCGACTATGCCCGATACCGTCGAGGAGTATGTTACTTTGGAGAATCCGCTGCTCATGGGTCAGAGTACGGTTGTCAGTTTCCCCACCCTGGCGAACTTTTATCCTACAGACAATGCTGTCGACATGAAGTTCCGCCTCATGGGTTGGGTGCATTATGATCTCGACATCACTCAAAGCAACGACTCTACTTCCAAGACAGGGAGTGGCGAGTCTCCCATTATTGATTCTTACTTTACTCCGGCTGCTCCAGTGGGATATGATACTATCTTCCCCTACGGAACATGGGGCGAAGTGCGTGCCTCGCAGGAAAACAGCCGTCCTATCAGGTGGTATCGCGACACCACGGCTACTTCTTTCTATCATCCTAGCCAGTATTCTACATCATGCAAGTGGTCCAATACTCCCCAGTATTTCAGTGACTCTATCTACTATCTTAATTGTTTTTCCACTAAAAACTGCCCAAGCTATTTCAGCTCTGTCCATGTTGAGGTGATGCCGCGTTTCCAAAATGACATGGCAGTAGAAGAGATACTGGCACCAGTGGGAGGCCGTGTCTACATGGAGAACGACACCGTCCGTGTGCGCATAGCCAACTATGGTACTAGTTCGCAGTCTAATATCATGGTGACCTACCGGCTTAAGAAGGGTAATGTTTGGGAGGATCCTGTCAGTGAGATTTGTCGCACCACTATTCCTGCGGGCGAGACCTATGAATACACTTTCCAAAGTTTGCTCAATATCACCACACCTACCACGGAGCAGAACTACTCACTGTTGGTTTGGACCGATCTCAGCTCCGACGCTTCACGTCGAAACGACACTATTAGTACGGCGAAGTCTTTCCGTTCTCTTCCCGAAAGTCGTTACAATCCCTCCAAACCAGGCAACCCTTCCTTCGACATTACACGCGTATCCTTTAATGAGATAGATTTCGAATGTCCGCCATTAGGTCGTGGCCTTACCGAGCTGGCCAGTCCTTTTGCAGATCCTGATTATCCTGTAGTCCATGTTTCTCGTGGGCTTAATGACTCTCTTATTGTACAGGTAACTCCTCTCGACGCTACTGCTCAAACAGAACGCGTTAAGATTTGGGTTTACATTGATTTCGACCGTAACGGAATCTTTACCTCCAATGAGACCCTTGTAAATGGTGATGCATTCTATGACAATACCACCTTCGGTACTACCTTGACCATCTCCGACGATGCCTCTTATGGCTATATGCGTATGCGCATTGCTGTGGGTTCCTACGCTGATTTCTCTTCTGGTACTCCGTCATTCGTCAATGGTGGTATCCCGTCAGACAAGGATGGGCATAATATGGACTTCCTTCTCTTTGTTGACCCCAATCCTCCTGCTACCGATTTGGCAGTCACGCAGATTATTTCCCCGCGTAGCTATCTAATCCGTGATGACCAACCACATGCAGTTTCCTTCCGTATTGCCAATAAAGGTACCGCTCCTGTCGATAACCCGGAATTCTCCTATCGTTTCGATGCCAATGTCTCCGACTCCACTTCCACTGGTACAATCACCTTCAATGGTACTCTCCAACCTGGTACCAGTGCTGTGCTTACTATCCCAGCCCATGTCTTCCCATTCGGTGTCACCAACCTTACAATTTGGCACCACACTGAAGGCGACGCTGTCCCATCCAACGACCAACTCCAGTATCAGTACAATCGCTTTCATGTCATCCGTCCTGTTATAGACGACGATTTTGATCTTGACAACAAATGGTATGCGCCTGTAGGATACAATAAGTATTCACGTAACCTCTGGGAATTGGGAACTCCCAACAAGACTCGACTCAATGCAGCTTATTCCGAACCTAATGCATGGGTTACCGATCTCAACAATACCATTGTTACTGGGACCCGTGGCAATGTCAGCTATCTTTATAGTCCTATTATTTATACTTCGGTGATTCACCCAGATACTATCTCCTTCCGTCTCCGTCGCCACCTTATTAACAATAGTTCGCTACGTTTGGAATTCTTTAACTATGAGGGTAAGTGGGTTAACCTTAATACAGACTCCCTTACCAATTGGTATAACAACGCTGATGACGAGTGCTTCGACGGATCCACTGCTGGCAACGACTATAACCTCTATTGGATACCCGCCAATCTTATATCGGGCGATTTCAATGAGAATCTTCAGTTCCGCTTCGTTTACACTACTCCCATAGCCACTTCCTCTACTGCTGCATTTGGCGAGGGCTGTGCTGTCGACAACTTCCATGTTGGCCGTGCCCGTCGTCCCATCGATGTCGGTGTTGTCGATGTCCCTTATCCCACGGCACCTGCCTATGGGCAGACCATCTATCCCAAGGTTGTTGTCAAGAACTATGGCACCGATACCATCCGAACCCTCGACATCGCCTACATTCACTATGGTACCTATCTGCCCAAGGAGTCTCACTTGAACTGCCTGTTACCGCCATTGGCTACCGACACCTTCACGTTCACTTCATCTTTCGTGGTCTCCAGCGACTTTCCCGACACCTTTAGCATCACAGCTTTCACCATGACGCAGGCCGACATCTATCGAGACAACGATACCTGCACGCGAAGATTTGTTTTGAGTCCGTTGGAGAATGACATCAGTGCCCAGTCCTTCCTCTATCCTCTCGACAATGCTGTCGCAGGTGATACACTTCAGGTTACTCTTCGCATCCGTAACTTTGGCACCAATCCTATTTCTACTGCTACGGCTTCCTATATTGTCAACGGCCAGATGCGCGTGGATGAGGATATCGATTTCGAAGCAATCCTAGGCCGACCGCTCCGCTCCATGGAATACTTCAACTACACCTTCACTGAGCGTTTCCGTGCACCTATGGGAGTAGTCAAACTCACAGGCATTATTAAGAGCAATCAGAATGATTATATTTACAACGACACTGTCACCAAGCGTGTCGAGTGTATTAATTCTGTTCTTGACCTTGCTGCTGCGTCGGTTATTGTTGACACCGCAGGATTCACCGTTGTACGAATCTCATTGGTCGTCGAAAACCGTGGTGCACGTGGCGCCAGCGGCTTTGAGGTCGGCTTCTATATCGATGACGATTCCAGTACTATCTATCGCGAAGTCTACGATAGGGTACTGCCTGCGCTCCAGACAGGTTACCATAGTTTCTCCACCACACTCCCGCAGCGCTCTGCACGCTACAACAAGGTTACAGGGTTTGTCCATATTCCCGGAGACAATGACCCAACTAATGACACTACGAAAACCATCACCCGTCAGTATTTCGACCTTGAAATGGTTAAGACTGTCATTGTGGAGAATCATGAACCCGATTGTCAAGTCGTTGCCAAGGTTCGCAACAATGGCAACATCCCAATGCTTTCGGGTCAAATTCATGTTGAGGTCTATATCAATGGTGATACTATCAAGGACAATTTCAGGCAAAATATTTTGGCAGGCCAGACTGTTTCGCTAGTCTTTAATAGACGCATTCCCAAGAGTCCGACACGCAGATACCTGGGTTCGGCTGTTTTGTCCTTCGGCAGTGATAGCGATCCTGACAACAACCAATCCAATGTCATCGAGATTCGTGGCTATTGGGAAGATTTGGAAGTGCCCGTTGTTGAGTCCAACGAACTGGTTCTCGACCAAAACTATCCCAACCCCTTTGAGGACCGTACTACCATTCCGTTCACGTTGCCCAACGATGCTGATGTACGCTTCTTTGTTATCGACGCCATGGGCCACATCGTCAACAGCTTCACGCGTCATTATCCCGCCGGCGCGCAGACCATCACTGTCGACATCTCGGCCTATCCTTCGGGAATCTATTACTATGGTATCGAGGTCAATGGTCAGCGTCGCATGAAGAAGATGATTCTCCGCTGATGTTACAACAGTTCATAGACTACATCCACCAGCAACACCTGCTACCTTCGGGTCGGCAGGTGTTGCTGGCCGTTAGTGGGGGGCGCGACTCGGCCTGCATGGCCCACCTCTTCCACCGCGCTCACATCCCTTTTGCCATTGCCCACTGTAATTTCCACCTGCGTCCCGGCGACTGCGACCGCGACCAGCAGTTTGTAGCCTCCTTGGCTGAAGGCTATGGGACTCCGTTCCATACCGTCGACTTCGACACCCGCGCACATGCCGCTGCACATGGCCAGAGCATCGAGGAGGCTGCTAGGGAGTTGCGCTACGCATGGTTCTCCGACCTATGCCGCGAGCATGGCTACCCTGTCGTGGCCACAGCTCACCACCGCGACGATTCCATCGAAACCTTCTTCCTCAACCTTTTCCGCGGTACCGGAATCAGCGGCCTCCACGGCATTCGGCCAAAAGTGAATGGAGTTATCCGTCCGATGCTTTGCTTTTCTCGGGCTGAAATTGATGCCTACGTTGAAAAAAATCGTCTGGAATATGTGGAGGATCACACCAACGCGGAGTTGGATGCCCGCCGCAATCAGATACGGCTGCGATTGATGCCGCTGTTGAGGGAACTCTACCCCTCAATAGACTCTATCATGGAAGCCAACATCGAGCGACTGCACGATACGGAGATTCTGTATAAGGAATATATCGGGGAGCTACGCTCGCGATATGTAAAGCCTTACCCTTCCGCTCTCTCCGCACTTCCTTTCCCAATTCTCACCATCGACCCCTATCATGCTACTGCTCTTTTCGAGATTCTCCGTCCCTATGGATTCAATGCTTCCACGGTGGAAGACATCCTTGCGGCCAAGGAAGGGGGCAAACTATTCTATTCGTCGACCCATGTGGCCGAGCTTCACCGCGGACAACTCCTCGTTGCTCCCAATGTGGAACCTGCACCCGGACGGCATCCTCAGCCGGGCGACCGCATAAAACTCAAAAAAGGCAGCCGTCTTCTCAGCGACTACCTTAAGGATATCGGACTCTCGCGCATCGAGCGTCGGCACCTCCTATTGAATCCTCTTGACGGCAATGAGCCTGTCGGCGCGGTCGCTGGGCTCGCGGTGGTAGACAAAGACGGTGTACCTGTTGGGTGTCTCCCAATGGTCACCCTCCAGCCGCTCCGTCGCGCTGCCGATTTGTGTTAGCACATCCCCTCCCTGCAGGGAAGGGGAGGCGTAGGCCGGGGTGGGGGAGCATGTCAGCAGTTGGTAAGCATAGTAGCCTTGCTTCAGCAGCAAGCGTTTCACATACGCCTTGTATTCAGGTACGTAGTCCATGCGGCTGGTGGAGTCGAGCTTCCAATCAGTAAGTTGTCCGACGACGTAGATGCTGCGGTCAAGCATCGGTTGCGCCATCGGCAGGCTGATGTTGACCCACACGTAGTCGGCCTGAAGGGACTTGTTCTGGCGGTCCCACACGTTGATTTTCATGCCTCCGTTGAGGGTCTTCTCATTGAGGAAGTGTTTCTTGCTGCGGTTCTCTTCAGGACGTATCATGGCGAACACCTCGCCGCCGTACTCCTCGATGCGGACGATGTTGTACATCGGCGAGCGGAGGTTGCTGCAGTCGAAATAGCGGAATGTGTTACCACCGTGGAAGATGTTGGCTTGACGGTAGCGGTAAGCCAATGCCCGATTATCGTATCCGCTGAATTCCAGCCAGCGGGCGTTGTCCTCGCGACCATTCTGCTGCACTAGCACCCGCTCCCATTCCGGTCGCAACGCTGTCCCCCTTGGAGGGCTGGGGGGTGTTAAAGTCACGTCAACCTCCTGTCTCCGTAGTATTTCCATTCCGTCGTAGGGACGTGTCACCTCTGCCTCCACTTTCACCGTTCCTTCGCTCACCCAGAAACGCCGCGAGAGCAGTGTGTCGCCCTCCCCGTTGGTGACGTAGATTATATAGTTCCCTGAATGAGTGAATGCTGCATATTGTGCGGGGACCAACTGGTGGTAGTGGATGTAGGGACGCAGAGTGGTGAACGAGAACTCAATGTTCTCAATCTCGCCGCTCTCAAAGCCGTTCATGAAATCGTAGGGCTCCAGCTCGTCGCGATGCCAGTCGGCATCGCAGTGGGCGATGGTATAATGCAGATTTTCAGCCTCATCGGCGAGGATGTCGAATTGCAGTAGCATTTGTTCAGAGGCCGTCCCGTCGTCGCCCATTGTCAGCACCGGTGCCTCCAGTTCCACCCCGCTCCGTGTCAGCGTCACCGTCTTCACATCCGCCCGCCATGCCGAATCCGTCACCCTAGTTGGCCTAACTTGACCCATCTGTAGAGATGCAGCCTGCTGCGTCTCCCACACCAATAGAGTCGACAGGATAACAATCCACTTTCTCATGTTGCAAAAAATCATGCTGCAAAAATACGAAAAAAACTTGATATGGACTACTTTTGTGTCCAATATTCTAAAAGTTAGTGATTTATAAATTAAATCCAAAAAAGATGTGTAATTCTAAAAATACCCCTATTTTTCATGCTTGTAAAATGCTGATAGTTAGCAATGAATAACTATCAAGTCTTACCCAACTCTTTACCATCTCCTACCCAACTCCCACCCATCCCCTACCATGGTAGGGGATGGGTGGGTAGTGGTAAGCCAATGCTACCCTTGTGGTGTTTGTTCGAGCTGGCGGTGATGGAAACTTGGCTGTTCAAGATTGGCAATTACCCAGCACGGAAGATGGTCATGGTGAGATGACGTTAAGTCAATAAACAAAAAAAAGCCCCCTTCAGAGCAGGAGAGGGTTTTGTGTTGATAATAAGTGGGTTATAAAAGTTTGCGATTTTGTGGTCTACAAAGTTCCGTACTTTTCAAAAAAAATCGTAATTTTGCAATTTAATTTTTAACGAAAAAATGGAGAATATATATATAGAAACCTATGGCTGTCAGATGAATTTTGCGGACAGCGAGGTGATTGCGGCCATCTTGGAGAAGTCTGGGTATACTGTTTGCGGGAGTGCTGAGGAGGCGGATTTTATACTGATCAACACCTGTGCCATCCGTGACAATGCCGAGCAGCGTGTGCGCCATCGTGTGCGTGAGTTGAAGGCTATGCAGAATCGGAGACATAACCTCCGGGTGGGGGTGTTGGGTTGTATGGCAGAGCGTTTGCAAAGCCGCCTGATGGCCGAGGAGGAGAATGTGAGTTTCGTTTGTGGCCCCGACGCCTACCGCCGTCTGCCGGAGATGCTCGCGCAGGTGCGCAGTGGTCAAAAGGCAGCCGAGGTTGAGTTGAGCACCACCGAGACCTATGCTGACATCGAGCCGGTGCGTCTGGCTGGCAATGGCATCTCGGCTTATATCAGCATTATGCGCGGCTGCCAGAATTACTGCGCTTACTGTGTGGTTCCCTATACCCGTGGACGCGAGAGAAGCCGCGACTCCGAGACCATTGTGCGTGAGGCACGGACTCTTTTCGAACAGGGCTACCGCGAAGTGACACTTCTGGGACAGAATGTGAACAGCTATAATGCTGAGATTGATTTTCCGGAACTTATGGCGCGGGTAGCGCAGATCGACCCACTATTGCGAGTCCGCTTTGCTACGTCGCATCCGAAGGATTTAAGCGACAAATTGCTAGAAGTCATGGCAGAGTATCCGAACATTTGCCGCTGTATTCATCTGCCGGTACAGAGTGGCAGCAACCGCATGCTGAAATTGATGAACAGAAAGTATACGAAGGAGTGGTATTTGGATCGCGTGGAGGCTATACGTCGCCACATGCCAGACTGCTCCATTACCACCGATGTCATCGCAGGTTTCTCCACCGAAACCCTTGAGGACCATGAGGCTACATTGGAACTGTTCCGCACGGTGAAATATGACTATGCCTATATGTTCAAGTATTCGTTGCGTGAGGGCACCTATGCCTGGAAGCATCTTGCAGACGATATCCCTGAGGAGGAAAAAACTCGCCGCTTGAATGAGATTATTGCCCTGCAGGGTGAGATTGCGCTGGAAAACAACAAACATGAGGTGGGGAAAGAATACGAGGTGCTGGTGGAAGGCGAGAGCCATCGCTCGAAGGAACAGCTCTATGGCCGCAACAGCCAAAACAAAGTGATTGTTTTTGACCGTAAGGATGCAGCCCCTGGCACATACCGCCGTGTGCGGGTGGATAGTTGCACGGCGGCGACGTTGATTGGTGTGTTGGTGCAATAATTTTGTCGTTATATCGTTATTGCGTTATATCGTTATTGATTTATGGAAAAGGAAAAAATACTAAAGAAATACCCCTGGCTGTTGCATCTGCTGATTATGCTTGGTGTCTCGCTGGTGATATTGGCTGTGGTGCTGCTTTTTATCCGTATTTATGCTCGTCAAGGTCAAGAATACAAGATTCCCGACTATGTGGGTAAGAATATTGCGGAGGCTGAGGCAACGGATGAGATAGGTGTGGAGTTTGTGGTGCAGGATTCTATCTTCCGTAAGGATGCGGAGGGCGGCATGATTCTGACGCAGGATCCGAAGGGCGGCACGATGGTGAAGAGTGGTCGGAAGGTATATGTTAGTATCACAGCCTACAATGCTGACGATGCCATATTGCCAGAATTGGCGGGTTTATCGGTGCGGCAGGCAGTGTCAGAGCTTTTCAGTTTGGGCCTTTCGGTGGGTAAACTGACTTTTGTTGAAGACCCATATAAGAATAGTGTGGTGAATCAGAGCTGCAAAGGCAAAACCCTTTATGCTGGGCAACAGATTCCTCGCGGCTCGGTAGTGGACCTTGTGGTGGGTAGTGGTGATGGTATGGGGGAAAACAGTGTGCCTTTTGTCATCGGCAAGACAGCCGATATGGCACGTAGAGACATCTTGTCGGTGTCGCTGAATGTGGGAATAGAACATTTCCGTGGGGTGAAAAACAAGACGACAGCGGTGGTTTACCGGCAAGAACCCGATTACACGGGAGTGAATAAGTACCCTTATGGTACGAGTGTTGAGTTGTGGTATATTGATGCCGACAATACAGACGTGAGCAAGATGGTGTCGGATTTCAAGGTGGATTCGAGCAAGATAGTTGAGCACAATCAGGAGAACGACGGCCGTCCAAATCCTGAGGATATTGACGATAATTGGCAATGGTAAAAAAAATTATTTTACTATTTGTTGCATTTCATTGCATTGCACTTCATGCACAGGAAGTGCTCCTGCCGCTGCAGACAGGACCTATGGGACGGCCTGCGGTGAAGGGCGCAACTCAACCTCTGTCTTTGCCGTTTTTTGACGATTTTGCGGAAGCCATAATTTTGCCTTCGCATTTACGCTGGCAGGTGAACGGCGGTGTTACGTTGGGTACAGGTGCGGGATTGTTGCCTCCGACAGTTGGGGTGGCAACGCTGGATGCTATTGGGGCCGACGGCAGGTTGTACGAGGGATCCGAATCGGGACGCTTTGCGGCCGACACATTGTGTTCGCTTGCTATTGATTTGGCAGGCTCTACGGCTGCAGATTCGGTGGTGATGAGTTTCTATTATCTGCCTGGGGGGGGAAAAGGAGATTTATGGCGCCGGATTGGCGATGCACCAGAGATGGAGGATTCATTGATGCTTGATTTGTACCGGCGATGTGACAGCACATGGGTTACAGTTTGGGCGCGTGGCGGAATTGAGGTGGATTCTCTATTGGCGCAGACGGGCAAGGAATGGCAGTATGTGGCTATTGCGATCACGGATACAGCTTTCTTTAATGAAAAATTTGCTTTTCGTTTCAGAAATTATTGTAGCATAACCCCCACGACGAAGACAGGTATGGCTGGTAATTGCGACTACTGGCATCTGGACTATATTTTTATTGACGATGGGCGCACTACGGTGGGAGAGCCGGAGATGCACGATGTGGCGTTTGTGACACCGGCTCCGTCGATGCTGGCTGGCTATCAGGCAATGCCCGTGCGTCAATATCGTCAGAGTAACATGGTTGATAGTTTGACTGTGACCATTACCAATCTTTTTAGTTCGCCGTTGGCCACACATTATGAATATGCAGTTATTGACGCTTTGGGAGATACGGTTTATCATTATGACGGCGGCTACGAGAATGCACCCACCTATTTGCCCAATGGTACGTATCAGACTGCTGCGACACATGCCCGACCGCCGGTGGGATTTATATTCCCTGAGAGCGAGACGGCTGCCGAGTATAGCATTGTCCATGTGGTACGAGAGGGTGTGGGTGGCGATGACTATAGATGGAACGATACGGTTAGATTCCATCAAGTGTTTGGTAGCTATTATGCATATGACGATGGGACGGCAGAGAATGGCTACGGCTTGACATCTACGGCTAGTTGGGTGTATTTGGCATGCCGGTATGACTTGAATGTGGAAGATACTCTGACGGCATTGGATCTGTATTTCAATCGCACATTGGAAGGAGAAAACGAGGCTGTCCCGTTCAATATCACTGTGTGGAGTAATGACGGAGGAAAGCCCGGAAGTGTTCTCTACCGTGATCAAAATGGCAGATATCCTCGTTTTGATGGATTGAATGTTTATAGTCGATATATGTTGGAGCGCCCAGTGGTGGTGAGCGGCACAGTATTTGTCGGTTTTGAACAGGGAAACAATCACTATATCAATTTAGGATTTGACCGTAGCAATGATGCTAGTGAACGGATATATTACCTCACAAGTACAGACTGGCAGCAGAGTATTTTAAGTGGCGCTTTGATGATGCGACCTTGTTTTGGCGTTGCTGCTACGGTGGGTATTGAGGAGCAGAGAGAAGAGAGTGTGATGTGGAGATTATATCCTAATCCAGCCAGTGAATGGGTGAGGGTAGAAGGGGCGCCTGAAGGCAGCTTGATAGAACTCTACGATGTATTAGGATGTCATCTTTTTTCCACCCGAAACAAACTATTATCGACTATCAATTTGCCTGACGGTGTCTATATGTTGCGCTGTGGGGCTCAAATAAGGAAACTAATAATCCGACACTGATGGCAGAGGACGAACTGGAACTGGATGAACAACAACAGGAACTGTATGAGCATCATCATATAGTAGTGGATCGCGGACAGGAGATGTTACGAATAGATAAATATCTCCAGATGCACCTACAGGGAGTGTCGCGCACAAAGATTCAAGCAGCGACAAAGGCAGATTGTGTGAGAGTTAATGGTAAGTCAGCTAAGGCTAACTATCGAGTAAAACCTTTGGATGAGATAAGTATTTTGCTGCCGGAACCTCCGCATGAATTTGAATTGCTTCCAGAACCGCTAGATATCAATATTGTTTATGAGGATAATGATGTTCTGGTGGTAGACAAACAGCCAGGCTTGGTGGTGCATCCCGGTGTGGGGAATTGGAATGGTACATTGGTGAATGGATTGTTATACTATTTTCAGGGGACAGAGGCGAAGCCGTTTTTGGTACACCGTATAGACAAGGATACATCGGGATTGCTATTAGTGGCGAAGAATGAAGATGCACAGGCATTTTTGGCCAAGCAGTTCTTTGAACATACGATTGAAAGAAAATACAATGCGTTGGTTTGGGGTGATTTTGATGAAGACAGTGGTACGATAGAAGGCAACCTCGGACGTTCACCGCAGGACCGTAAGGTGATGTGTGTCTATCCCCACGAGGAGGGAGTTCCAGAGGAGGAACAAAAGGGGAAACATGCTGTAACCCATTGGAAGGTGCTGGAACGTTTTGGGTATGTTACATTGGTGGAATGTGTGTTGGAGACAGGCCGCACACACCAGATCCGTGCCCATATGCGTCATATCGGTCATCCTTTATTTAGTGATGCTGCATATGGCGGTGATGCTATTGTGAAGGGCACCACTTTCACACGATACCGACAGTTTGTTGAGAATTGTTTTGCCGTTTGTCCACGTCAAGCATTACATGCCCGGATACTTGGTTTCAATCACCCGACCACAGGGAAACACATGCATTTTGAAAAACCGTTGCCTGAGGATATCCAGCAATGTATTAATCGGTGGAGAAACTATACGTCTCAAATTGATAAATAATACGTTCTCAGTATTCCCACATCTCGTTTTCTATATCGAAGACTTTTTCTTCGATATAGTATGATTCGAGGATGGCATTCTCGCCAGTAAGATAGTCTTGGATTTTTCGGTCTTGAGGGTCGGATTCGCGTGTGATGTATGCGTCGTAATGCTGGTTTAGAAAGACCCAATCCCATGAGGGTTGTTGAACGTTGTTGCTGCGATTGCAGTAAGAAGGATACCGCGCCAAAAGGGATCGAACGAGTGGATTTTGCATAGGTACCCAAAAGAGAGGAATGTTACCCAACGGAATCACCTCTCCATTGGGCAACTCTCGATAGGATTCTTTGACGGGAGCGAGTGCGATACGTCGAGAATCTTGCCGTGTGTCTTGTCGGCCGATAAACCATGTTTCGCGTAGGGAGTAATTGAAGATTTCGGAACCATCGAAATATTTCGGACGAATGATGGTTTGATAGATTTCATTGTCATCTTCGTCGTAACCGATTTCTAGCAAGATCGTATCGGCACGTGTATAGCGTCTGACGAATTCTTCGTTGTCTAAAGGAATGAGTAGATCATCATCTTCATATATGGGGATTTCTCCTGCTGCCATGGCATCCCAAAGGATGTAGGCGAGACTTTTCTTGCCGTAGTTAAGAAATTCATCGTTTGGGAAGTAGAAAAATTGGTTGAAGAGTTGTTCTGAGTTGATGGTTTTCCAGATTTCAGTACTCCATACAATATCTGTTTTGCGGATAAACGGGAGGGGAATAGGACGTTGATATTCTTCGCCTTGGCTGATATATACGTTATCAGGCTTTACACTGACAGTCTGCGCTGTGGAACTGACGGCCAGTGTAATAACTAACGATAGTATGAACAGTTTCTTTCCCATCGAAAAAAAAGAGTTAAGAGTTTGATGACTCTTAACTCTTTTTTATTAATTTGAGTTTACATAATTAGTATTCCCACATGTCTGATTCTATATCGAAGATTCTATCTTCAATTCTCTGAGATTCAAGGATAGCATCCTCGCCAGTAAGGTAGTCGGAGATGTATCTGTTGTAGTCATTGTTATTTGTCTCACGAATGATATAGCTGTCAAAGTAGCGCTGAATGAAAATGTCATCGTATGAGCGCTCAACGACATTGTTGTTCTCGTCGTATGCATTGGCGTTGACAAGAACCTGACGTACACGCATGTCGTCCATGGGAATCCAGAAAGACCATTCAAGTGCCTGGCCTCCTGTAAGGGTTTCTTTCAGGTATTGGAAAGCCAAACCGATAATTCTGACTTTCTGGCGGGTATCTTGTTTTTCAATATACCATTTCTCTTTCAAGCGAATCTTCATGACAGAGGTGCTGTCGAAACTGCGTGTGACGAGCGAATCCTTCATTACGTAGTCATCGGTCTCCTCATCATAAATGGGTTGTCCATCCGCATCCAAAGCTTCTACTTTTTTGTTGTAGGGATCACCGACAAGCAATTTTATGGCTTCAGCTAAATCAAGCTCTTTTACCATGTCGTCATCTTCATAGACTGGAATTTCGCCATTTCTGACAGCACGCATGATAAGATTGACTAGGCTAATACGACCTTGGGTACTTGTCTCGTTATTGACAGGGAAGTAGAAGAATTGGTTGAATTTCTCGTTGAAGTCAATCTCTCTCCATACAATGTTATCCCAGACCACATCGGCTATTCTTGTAGAGGGGAAGGGCATAGCCTTTTTACCCGTAATGATATCGCCTTGGTAGAAATCATTGGGGTTATGCTGGTTGTCAGCATCAATGATACTCTGTGCGTTGATTGTGGTGCAATAACCCAAGATTGCAAACACGAAAATCAAGACCTTTTTCATATCTCAGTTTATTTTAATGTTGCGGTATAAGTTACTGTTTGAGCCTTTCCATCAGGCATCATGACTTCAACCAAAAGAACCAGTTTGTCACCTTTGGTGGCTTTCCGAATCATGGAGGCAATAGTTTCATTGAAGCGTCCGTTATTGACGGTTTCTTCTTTGGCACCGATGGCAACAGTCATCTTCATGATGCGAATTAATCGGTTGTCAATTTTCAGGTTGAAGTCTTTGGCTTTGGTCGCGGTTACCACCGTGTTGGCAGAAAGGTCTTTTTTTGCAATACGTCCGCCACTTTCAATACCACCCACTTTGATGACAGGAGCAGGAATGTCTTTTACAAAAACAGTCTGAGAACCTATGCGCTGAACTTTCTTGTCCACTGTAGCCTCAACGTTAATCGTGAGTTTTTTCGATCCTGCAGCTGGAACAAGGTTGTATTTACCTTCTTCGTCCAGTTTCGTGAGTTTGTATTGCCCCCCTTCGATGACGGGTTTCAACATGCGGGTGTCCATACCGGCAGCGGAAATGGTGATGGGATTGTCAAGTCCAGCATATACAACCTGCATGCCGTCGAGACGTACCACACCGGCAGGTTTGGCTACAAAGTATACATCGTTGATGGGGTATTCTTCTGTACCACCGTCAGGTGAGGTGACATAAGCGGTACCTGTGATACGTTGTTGACCAAGAGTGTTGCATGTGGTGCGATAAACCACGGTTCCACTATCTCCACTGGTGATTTCCTGCCCATTGATTCGGGCTTTGAATTTCTGCTTTGAGTCGTAGGCGGCCACATTGATTCGAGTCTCATAGATTCCCCCCTGAAGGATATAGGTAGAACGTGGACGAGAAATCATAGCAACATCACTGAATGACTTGTCGCCTTTGCTCACCTTTTTATAGAGCATGTTGACTGCATCGTACTCAGCGTTCATGGTTTCAGATTTCAGACGTGTTAGTGTGACTAGTGCTGCACCGGTAATTACTTCATTGAAGTTGAGTACTTCCCAAGGCACCAGTTTACCCTCTTTGTCATATCCATCAGACAGGTTTAAGGCCATTTTTACATGCGAGGAATCGTCTCCTAACGCAGAATTGACTTTCTTGATAAATTCAGAAAGTTTGTTTTTGATTTTGATTGCTCCTAATTCGGGATCAGGATTTTTTACATCGCCTCCGATGAAGAACTGTGCTGGAGCATGATTGTCTTCCAGTTGTTTGTCGGTGAACCAAGCAAAACCGATACTGTCAAGGGCTAAACGCACATTCTCCTGAATTGCCTTTCCGCTCTCATCGCGCAACAAGAGTTCCCATTCCTTCTTGGTACCAGGATCTTTATATTTGATAGAACTTGCCACCTTAGATCCAATGAACTCACATTCCATACTATCAATATAAGTCGTGATTTCATTAGATAGATTTTTTATTTCCTGAGCTCGTTCGTACATCTCACGTACTTTGTCGGGACTGTTTTTGTAGGCAAGATCAAAATTCTGATAAGTGTCCTCGAGTTTGGCTGCAATGTTCTTATTGGAGTCATGCATGGCTGTGCCCACACTCTTAAATCCCTGAATAACCTCGGCAGAGACATTCAGTGCGAGCATGGCGGTGTACACGAGGTACATCATTGTAATCATTTTTTGTCGCGGGGTTTCCGGACAGTTTGTTGCACCCATAGTCTATTGTTTTTCGTTGTTACCCATTTCGTTGTTTTAGATTCTGGTCTGCATGGCAGCCAGCATGTTGCCGTAGACGTTATTCAATTCGGCAACCTTACGGGTAAGGGCGTCAACTTGTTCTTTGTACTTCAAGATACCATCGGC
The DNA here is from genome assembly GCA_900318835.1 of uncultured Bacteroidales bacterium. Lineage (GTDB taxonomy): Bacteria > Bacteroidota > Bacteroidia > Bacteroidales > P3 > Colimorpha. The sequence continues at coordinate 7,154 of ONLW01000002.1, read as the reverse complement.
AGAGTCGGTGAAATTGGTTAGCATAGTACCCATCTTTTCCTCGAACTCCTTGTTGATGTTCATCTGTGTGGATGCATTGTTGATCTGCATCTCATACATGGCGTTTATGCTGCTGAGGCTGGCGGACATTTTTTTCATTTCCTCAACATAGGACACTTCACCATTGAGTGACTGGGCTGTTTCCTGATAGATGGTGGAGAGAGTGGAGATGGCTTCGGGGGCGCCCTGCATGCTCTCAAGGAGGCGGCCAGCTTGGTTGGCAACGCCGTCTATATTTGAGACAAACTTATCGGTGGCGGCGGTGACGTTGGCCATGTTGTTCATAGAGTTGGCGCTCTCGGCAAGATTCTGCATACCTTGGCCTAAGCGGTCAATCAGTTCAGGAGTAATATGTGCATCCTCTAGCATCTTGTCAAGTTTGGCGGTGAGGGGATCTGCACTCACCGGAAGTTTCTCGATGGGATTGCCGTTCTCGTCAAACTCAATCTCCCCGTTGATGGCTGCCTCGTCAATCATACCGGCAAGTTCCGGGTAGACCAGACTCCAGTCCCACTCTTTGTGGGGCGGTTCAAAAGCCGAAAGGAAGAAGATGACACCTTCGACGCCCATACCGATAATCAGCATAATATTTGCACCGGGCCAGTGCATGATTTTGAACAGGGCACCTACGATAACGACAGAGGCTCCCCATCCATAAAGATAAGCCATGAAGGTCTTGTAGCCTTTACTGCGAACGACATTGTTGATGAAGCTCATAATTCAAATGTTTTATTGTGTTGCTATTGTGTTATTTTTTTTTCTTCAATTTTTTATCTCGCCACGTTGGATGCGGTGCGTAGGTTGTCTCCCTTCACGCGGCCCAGATAGGGTTGCACGCAGCGGAAACCAATATAGCATTTGGCGGTGTCCATGAATTCGAAGTCTCGAGTCTGAACCTGGATGAAGTATTTCTGGTCCTTCCAACTACCACCACGGATTACTTTGCGTTTCATGGGCAGAGGGTCGTCGTCTTTGGCACTATAGTAGTAGTAGGGGGTTTGGGCATTGGCGACAATATAGGTGGACTCGTTGAATGCATCAAGGCACCATTCGCTGACGTTACCAGCCATGTCGTACAGACCGTAGTCGTTGGGAGCGTAATGGCCAACCATCAGGGTCTTCACGCCACCATCATCATCATAGGCTCCTTTGAGGGGCTCGTAGTTGGCAAGGAAGCATCCGTTTGGATTGCGTACATAGGGGCCACCCCAAGGATAGCTTTGGGCCTGAATGCCACCACGGGCGGCAAACTCCCATTCACTCTCAGTAGGAAGACGGAAGTCGTTGAGTTTTGAGTAATTGATTCCCTCAAGGTAGTCGTTCAGCATGTTGGAACGCCACACACAGAAAGCACGGGCTTGACGCCAACTGACACCCACCACGGGATAGTTGTCGTAAGCAGGTGAAGAGAAATAGCTACGGGTATAGTCTTCGTTCATGCTATAGGCATAGTCGTGCACCCAGCACAAGGTGTCAGGATAGATGTTGACGTATTCACGCTGAATCTGGGAACTGCGATTGTTCAAACCTTTAGGACGAACAGCAAATGAGGTGCCGCGATGTTCGGCCTTGGCGTCCACACCATTCTCTTTTTCTGCTACCTGGGTATAGTCAATATAATAATATTCGTAGTTTAGTTTTGATACATCGACGGCACGGCGATGGTTGATGTCCATGATATAGAATCCACCGTCAATCAAGTATTGTCGTGTCTCGGCATCGGTATAGTCAATCTTTTTCTTGTAGTTCAGTGTGGGAGGGTCGAGAGGCTCGCCATATTGGTCTTCCTCAATGAGGAAGCCTTCGGCACCGGCTTCACCCAGGATGCGGCGGGCTATAGAATCTTGAACTGCGGCCACAAACTGACGGTATTCGTTATTGGTGATTTCAGTCTCATCCATGAAAAATGAGCTAATCTGCATCTTTCGGGGTTGAGGGGTTTTTCCGTAAGTCGGATTCTGGACGCCAGCGCCCATAGTGTAGTTGCCCTGATTGATGAAAACCATACCTTTGAGGTCTATATCCTCAAAGTAGGGGCGGTCGTTGACACCTACAAGTTCTCCACCATTGGAGGATTTGCAGCTCCACAGAAGGGCTGTCGATGCGGCGATGACGAAAAACAACTTCTTCATATTATCAATGTTTTATTTTATTCTTAAACGATTTTTTCTCAAAAAAGTTTCATATAATATAAATATACATTAAATATTATCTTGTGAGACGGGTGTTGCCTGAGACGGTAGGTCTGCGTTTCGGAATGTCAATGCGGAAACTACCGTTGGCAAAAATCTCAAAGGTGCCGTAGCTACGACCCGATTTCATTGTGCCGAGTTTCGAAGTGGTGAGATCGTAGGCCACACCCACACGAAGCCACTTCCAGTTGACGCCGGCCATAAAGGTGAATGCATCGCGGATACGGTATCCCATGCCACCCCAAAAAGCATTCTCGTAGTCGACAATCATGGCCGCCTCTGCTTGGAATACCGATAGGCTGGCGGCTTTAATGAGTACGGAGGGTTTGAGTTTGAACGAGGGATTGTAGGTGAACTGGTATTCGTAGCCCCCCATTAGGTAGAGTGTGCGAGCATTTTGATAGTTTAGTTTGTCGCTATGAGAGCCCAGCAGGTTCTTGACTGCGAGGCTGGCATACCATTCACCGGGTACTTGATAGTAAAGACCAGTGGAGATATCGACCATGAAGTCGGACAGGTCTTTGCCGCTGACCGAGGGGTCTCCACTGCTGCTTGAAGGGTTGCTGGGGTCGCCCGTCAAATCACTGCAACCGTATAGATTCTGGGTATTGAACCCAAAGCTATAGAGGTTGGCTTCGATGGCAGCGGCAAGGTTGCCGGGTCCCCAATAGATGCGGAAAGCATAGTCGAGGTTGATGGTGTTGTTGTTGTGATAGCCGATTGACTGGGAGTTGAAAAGCAGGCCTACGCCACCATGCAGCCAAGAAATGGGCATATCGAACGAGAAGAGATAGTTGACAGGAGTTGTTCCGGGTTTGACATTGGGAAGTGGGGATTGCAGGTTAAGGCCAAGCCACTGGTTGTTGTAAAGAAGGGTGAATGATATGGCTCCAGAGCTACCAGCATAAGCGGGGTTATAGCTGAGGCGGTTGAACATAAAATGGGTATACTGACCCTCGTTTTGTGCTATGCAAACGGAGGAAAATAGCGTCATTATTGTCAAAAATGATGCTATTTTGTGCGCCCAATGTTCCTTTCTCTGTCTATTTAGTTTTGCCACAACGGCTTGTTTTTTATCGTTTTATCTATTTTTAGTTGTGCATTTCTGTACCTTTTCTTAGGTTGAAATTGATTGTGCAAAGATAATAATAATTATTTAAATACTGCAAAAAAAAATAAAAAAACTTTTTCATTCCTTGGGAATGACCTGACATTCCTTGAATTTGTATTTCAATTCCAGACGTAGTTGCTCTGCTTTTTTCTTTGGAAGCCCCACCTCCAAGATGATGGTAAGGATATTGTCCTCAATGGTGTTGATGATAGCCTTCTCTTGATATTTTTTCGGAAGTCTCGAAATCAGTTCAAAGGCTTGTCCGTGGTTTTCTACCGTGCCTATTGCAAGGTTGTATTTCTGCTCCAGGGTTTGGGCGGATGACGAGGTCTCTTTTTCTGTCTCCGTATGTGGGGAAAGACGAGAGCTGACAGAGTCGAATAGGGCATCCTGTGCTTCGCACATTGCTTCGTATCCTTCGGGTAGAATGCGCATTGTTACGGGTTGGCATCCTTTGATGCCGATGCTTCTGGCGGCACGCTTCGACATATCGATGACCCCTCGTTTCGGGCAGCGGTCGTTGACTTTCACTATCACCTGCAGGCCGGTGTTCTTGTTGGTGACCAACACATAGGTGCCCATCTTGATTTTCCAGTGGGCGGCGGTGAAAAGGTTTTGGTCGAATATTTCTCCGCAAGCGGTCTTCCTTCCTTCGAATTTGTCGTGGTAGTAGGTCCCTTTCACATGGTATTCGGTCACAGTGTCGTTGACGTTATAGTTCTGTGCCCGTAAGGTTAGGGGTACGGCCACAAGCAAAGCCAGCAACATTATGATCCTGTGTGCTACCATACTACGGCGTCTGGGTGGAACCAATTGTCATGCAGGCGGAGCACCTGTTCGATGACGTCGCGCACACATCCGCGCCCGCCTGGGTGGATGGATATGTAGTCGGCAATCTCCTTGATTTCCACGGCGGCGTCGGCCGGACATGTGGCCACCCCAGCACGCTTCAGTAACGGGTAGTCTGGCAAGTCGTCGCCCATACATAGCACCTGCTCGTCAGTCAGTCCATTGTCGGACAGGAATTTCTCATAGGTCTTGATCTTGTCGCCGCAGCCGGTGTATACTTGCTCCACGCCGAGCATCTTCATCCGGTTGTCGATGCTCTTCGATGTGGCACCCGAGATGACAGCTATCGTGTAGCCTTTTTTTACAGCATACTGTACGGCATAACCATCCTTGATGTTGCCGCAGCGCACTGTCTCGCCGTCGCCGTATACCCACACGTCACCGTTGGTCATCACGCCGTCGAAGTCGAAGACGAATGCCTTGATGTGTGTCAGTTTCTCTTTATAATTTATCATAGATTGGAATCTTTAACCATTAACCTTTACTTGCGTATTCTACCATTTGCTCGTAGGTCTCGCGCCATCCTGCCCAGCCGTCCAGTTCGCAGAGGTTCTGGTTATGGGTGATGCAGCAGAATGTGCCGTCGATTTCGCGCACACGGTCGATAATTTTCTTGTATGCCTGCAACCCTTCTTTGGGTGTCATCCGCAGGTATTTTTTCAGTGTGGTGTCCATCGCGCAGAAGGGATGGATGAGCAGTTCGTTCTCGTGGTCGCGCTCCAGGTCGTAGAAGGGGTAGGGGACACTGATGCCGGCGCGGAAGCCTATGGCATCGGCGTAGCCCATGGTGAAGTCGTTTTTGATGCCTGCATGTTGTAGGATGCGGTAGGAGCGAGGCAGCTGAAGCCTCAGGAAATGAAATCGCGACCTCACCGTGGGACGGTGGAGGATGTCCTCGAGTCGCTTGATTTCCTCGTCGGCCACCATCGGCAGTTCCAGGCTATTGTAGCCCGGATGGATGCCCATGTTGGCATAGTCGTCGAGATGTTGTAGCAGTTGGCGGAAGTGGGGGTTGAGGTAGGAGGCTGGTTTGTCGTATTGTCCGTAGTCGGCCAGCAGAACAAAAAATATCAGCTGGGAATTGGGGGCTTTCTTGTATAGTTCCAGAATGTAGTCGAAGGTGTCGAAGGGATCCTGCTCTCTGTGCAGTAGCACACGGAAACGGCGAACCACTTCGTCGGGCTGGTGCCGCGAGAAAAGGTCGCGTGCCGCACCCATCACCGTGCGGAAGGTCCGTTTATGGAGGTAGCGCCAGGCGGCATCGATGTCCACCGTCTGCACGAACCGGTAGGTCTGTTTTGGTGGTTCGTAGTAAGGGTAGTGCTCTGCTATTTTGTCCCTTATGATACGGGCCCATTGGTCCACCACGGGTTGGTCAAGGAAGCCTGCATGCATGGCCAGGCTGTCTTCCGGACAGAAGCGGCCGTGTTCGTCCTCGCGGTGCGGCAGGTATTCCTCATAGCGGGTCACCAAGAAGAAGGTGGCTGCCAGGGGGTCGAAGTCAAAGTCCAGGTCGCGCCCGTAGACGGGGTAGAGAATCCATTGCCCGTCATGGCATTCCGCATGGGGCTCCTGTTCTTCGATGGTGGTCTCGAAAAGGAGGGAGTGACACTTGATGAACAGACTGTCGCCTATGCGTTTGGGGCCGTAACTCAACTTGGCGTCACCCCATTGCAGGAAGTACTGCTCATCGGTAGTGATGCTGTATTCGGCATGGAGCACATGTGTGAAGATGACTTTCAGTGTGTATCCCAGCCGGTTGGTGAGTTTTGGCACATGTATCAGTATCATTCAGGATGCAAATATACGACTTTTTTTTGAATTGGATACTTCAAGCCTCATTTTTGTTCCTAATGGCAGGGCTAAGTTGTTGTCTCCCAAGTGCCCGAAGGGTGAGCCTAGGGCTACGGGAAAATGGTACTCAGCCACCGCCTCCATCACAATTTGCTCCGCCGTGTGGCCGTAGGGGATGGTGTTGTCGTGCATGTCGGTCATGCCGCCCACCATCAAGCCCGCCAGCCCATCGAACATGCCGGCACGCTTGAGTCCCTGCATCATGCGGTCGATGTGGTAGAGGTATTCGTCCAGATCCTCTATTAGAAGTATCTTGCCGCGTGTATCCATTTGGGAACGCGATCCGCAGAGGCTATATAGGATGCTCAGGTTGCCGCCTACCACAATACCTTCAGCGGCACCTTCGCGACCGTCTCCAGCCCATTCATAATCAACCGTCTCCCCCAATAATACCCGCCGCAGGCTCTCCGTCGCGGCGCTCTCTCCCTGGCCGAAGTTGATGGGCATTGTGCCATGGATGGTGGGGAAGTCCAGAGTGTGGAGATGGCTGTGCAACACCGTGACGTCGCTGTAGCCTACAATCCATTTGGGATTCTGCGCGAAGCGACTGAAATCCAGTCTGTCCACGATGCGCACCGTCCCATAGCCGCCGCGGCAGCAGAGGATGGCCTTCACTTCGGGGTTGTTCAAGAGTCCTTGCAGCAGCTCCGCACGGTGCTCGTCGCTGCCGGCAAACTGGTTCTCCTCGGCATACAACCCTTCGGGAACCAGAACCTTAAGTCCCCATGAGTGCAGTCTTTCGATGGCTGGCGCCATTTCCTCGGGGCTCACCTTCCGCGCCGTTGCCGCCAATGCTACGGTATCGCCCGCTTTCAGAGGTGATATGTTTTTAATCATAACCCTATAACGGCGGTTTTTCCAGAATATTGTGCAGTCTTTCCCTTTGGGAAACTACTTGCGTCAGAGTCGCTTCCTCCCCATCTCTCTGCTCCTTCCCTGCAGAGAAGGAATGGTCGTGCGGATTGTTGCCGGTCAATTCAATATAGCAGGTCTCCGAACCCCGCTGGGCATAATCCTCGACGAAGCCGTAGAAGTGCACCTCCCGGCCGGCGAACTCGTCGGGCAGGCTCATGCTGAGGCGTTTGCTGCGACGGTACACGGGCGCCGAC
>ONLW01000017.1 GCA_900318835.1 uncultured Bacteroidales bacterium | reverse complement strand
CCCCACCGTACCACGGTACCCGTCCAAGATTCCATAACTTTGCTTTGCCATAACTAACTGCTTATTTTTCTTTTATTTGACGGCGAATTTTACGAATTAGGCGAATTGACCTGCGTGGCGATTCGTTCAATCCGTTTAATTCGCCGTTGAAAATCATTGTCACTATATAATATAATCCGAAAATGTTCCGTTGTCAAGAAAAAAAATGTTAAAAGTGCATTTTTTTTTGAACGGAAACCCCTAATGGGGTATGAGAGGAGGTGTGTGTAAACCGTTTTCTTTTAATAGGAAGATGGCCCCCTCTTCTTATTTCCACCCCACCATCTCCTACCGAGGTGGGCGATGGGTAAGGGGTGGCAAAGGCATGGGTAAGGGATGGGTAAGAGTTGATAGGACAAATCCTTGATTTTCTATGCACCCTAATCTGTGCTTTTTTGACATGGGATGGATGATCCTCCAATAGATTTTTACGCAAAAAAAATGCATTTTACGGCCTAAATGTTAAAAAAACATAAAAAACGGACCCCGGATGTCCTATTTCGACCTCTTGGGTGGTTATTATATATGTAGAGGGACATGATTTTTGTTCCTCGAAAAAATGAAGGATTGTATAAGGAAATCGGGTATGTGGAAAGGGAATTGTGTTAACAAAAGTTAAAGTTCTGTTTTTTGTGTTACATTTTTCCTGTTTTTGCAACTAATATATATAGAGGGGTCCAGTAACTGGGCACTCTGGAAAAACTTTTGAAAATTAAAGAATGTTAAATTAAATATACGCCTGTAGTGTTTGGGCAAAAGAATTGTCAAATATATTGTGGAGGGGCAATAGAGCTGCCCACAGGAACTATAGAAACCATGTATCTCGTTTGACGAAGCCTCGCACAAGAGAACTGTGCCGTTGTGTCGGGGCGTGGAAATGGAAAGGCATGGGACGCTGGGTCTCCGACGCAGAGGAGACAAGAGAAACACTATTATCATTATATAAATCACAAATTAATAATACTAACAACAAAAAAACAACAAAAAACAATGAAAAAACTTCTCCTAGGCTTAATCCTTCTTGCAGGATTGTCATCCGCTTCACAGGCTCAAATGTATGCCCGTTATTCCCGATTTTGGGATGGCGACAACCGTATGGGTATTGTCGCCGGTGTGGGTCATGGATTCAAGCCTTTCACTGTCCAAGTCCCTACTGGGTATAAACTCGACGGCAGTGCCTCCACTGCAATCATCACGCCCTCGATAGGCATTTATTGGGGTATGGAGAAAAATCTCTCCCGCACTCTCAGTTTTGGTTTCGAAGGAGAACTCAGCTATCGTCCCCTCTCCACCAGTGCCACTGTCAGGAGTGTACTGGGCCAGACCTGCGACTACTCGTTTTCTTCCAATGCTATCAATGGAAACGAGCGGCTCTATTTTGCCTTTAAAATTAACAGGGACATGCAGTGGACCATAGGCGCTGGCCTCTACGAGAATATTTTCTTTTCCGGTAAAGCCAGCGGCGGCGACGGCACCACTTTCCCCTTGGCGGATTTTACAGCAGCAGGTATTGGGTTCTCCTTGGGCGCCATTGTGTCTGGAGGTATCACTTACTACTTTAATGATATCTTCTTCATGAAGGGTAATCTGGATGTCCTTACCCCGTCGTTTTACACCAGCGAGAAGTTCTCTAAGGAATTCGGTGAAAGCATAGGCTCCGGTAGTAGTAGTAGCGGTCCAGTTCTGGCTACTGTCACCTCCGGATTCACCCTGGGTCTCTCTGTCACTATCGGTTTCAAGTGGTAGTCTCCACACCGAACCGGAAAATGCATTGTCCCCGCCTCGAAAAAGGCGGGGTTTTTTATGTATTTTGTGGTGAAAATGTGAAGAAATATTTGCGTGTGTCAAAAAAACTTCGTAACTTTGCACCCACAAAACCATACTTAAAAAAAAGAATAAAAAATAATTATGACTTTAAAGGAAATCGTAGACAAACTCGGTGCCACGGTAGGGCTTGGTGCCGACAAGCTGGATAGGGAAGAGGAATTCTGCTTTGCTTCCGACCTGATGAGCGATGTGCTGACGCTCAAGGATACGCCGGTGCTGATTACCGGCCTCTGCAATGTACAGACTATCCGCACCTGCGACATGGCCAACCTCGAAGTGGTCATCTTCGTGCGCGGCAAGCGTCCGACGGAAGACATGGTGGAACTGGCCGACGAGAACGACATGGTGCTCATCTGCACACCCTACTCAATGTTCAAGACTTGCGGTATCCTCTATGGTGCCGGAATGAAACCTCTTTATTAATGCTTGAATGTGTTGATGCTTGAGTGCTCACGCAGTCAAATACTCATCAATCAGGCAATCAGACAATCAAACAATCAAAGAAATGCATCAGGAATACACTGTAATAGAAGGCGATTTCGTCAATGCCGGCAAGGCTTCGAGTTCCGTCAAGAAGACGCTGAAGCAGCTGAACGTGCCCCCCCAGGTGGTGAAGCGTGTGGTTGTGGCGCTCTATGAGGCCGAGGTCAATGCCATCGCCCACGCCTACGGAGGCAAGGTGATGGTGGACATCGACAGCGACAAGATTAAGATGGTGGTGGCCGACAAGGGTCCGGGAATTCCCGACATCGCGCTGGCCATGCAGGAGGGCTACTCCACGGCCCGCCCGGAGGTGCGTGACATGGGGTTCGGCGCCGGCATGGGCTTGCCCAACATGCAGAAGAATGTCGACAAGATGAATGTTACCTCCGAGGTGGGCGTAGGCACCACCGTCGAGATGGAAGTAAATTTTGTATAAAATGTTTTACCACGCTCTCCAGATAGACGAACCGCGTTGCATAGGTTGCTCGCGTTGCATGAAGATATGCCCCACGGAGGCCATCCGTATCAATGCTGGCAAGGCGGCCATACAGGAACACCGCTGCATCGACTGTGGCCGCTGCTATGAGGTGTGTCCTGCAGAGGCTGTCGCCATTAAAGACGACGACTTCGGCATGTTCCGCAAGTATCCCCATTCGGTGGCTTTGCTGCCGTCGGTGTTCTTGGGACAGTTCCCCGATGATATCAGCGTGTCGAAGGTCTACGCCGCACTCTATGAACTGGGCTTTGCCCATGTGATGGAGGTGGAGAGCGCCGCTCTCATCTATAAGGAGGCCAAGGAGAAGTATGCCCGCGAGCATCCCGACATCCGGCCCCTCATCTCCTCCTTCTGCCCCGCCATTGTGCGCCTGATACAAATCAAGTATCCGTCGCTGACGGAGAATGTGATGCCCATCAAGGTGCCGCTCGACCTCAGCGCCATGTACGCCTTGCAGGAGTTGCAGCGCCGTGGTGTTCCGCGGGAGCAGATAGGCCTCTTCTATATCACGCCGTGTGCTGCCAAGGTGTCGGCCGTCAAGGCCCCCGTGGGCGAGGAGAAGAGTATCATAGACGGCGTCATCAATATGAATATGCTCTACAATGGCGTTTACAAGCACATCAAGGATATGGGAAAGAACCACCAATATCCACCCGTCACGCGCCACCGCCTGAGTGCCGACGCCGTGCTATCTACCCTCACTAACGGTGAGCGTCGCCTCTGCACCGCCAAGCGCAGCTATGCCATCGATGGCATACAGAATGTGATGGACTTCCTTGACAAGTTGGAGAACGATGAGGTGGAGGGCGTGGAGTTCCTCGAACTGAGAGCTTGCGACCAGGGCTGCGCGGGCGCTTTGCTTTCGTGCGACAACCGTTTCCTCTGTGGCGAGAGGATGTATGCCCGAGCACGCCGTGCTGCGGAGCGGGAGCGCAATGGCGAGATGCCACGTGACCGCGAGATGGACGAGTACAGGGACTATCTGATAGACAACTCGCTGGTCGAAGAGGTGCAGCCCCGCTCGATGATGGTTCTGGACGAGAATATCTCGAAGGCGCTGGAGAAAATGGAGCGCATAGAGAAACTGAAGACGCACCTGCCGCAGATTGACTGCGGGGTGTGTGGAGCGCCGACGTGCGAGGCTTTCGCTACGGACGTGGTGTGTGACAATGCCGACCTGCACCAGTGTGTGTTCTACCGCCTGCACCTTGAGGAGGCAGGGAAGATGACGCTGGGGGAAGGGCGCTCGAAGATGTATTCGGTGTGGGGCGACGACAGGATAAGTGGGGAGATAGAGATTTAGGAGTTAGAGGCTCTTTTGCACGTAGCGCAGGATGAAGATGACGAAGAGGACCCACATGGTGGGCGATATCTTTTTGATGCCTTTTTTCCCGGCGCAGACGTTCATAAGCACATACATGACGATGCCAAGCATGATGCCGTCGCTGATGCTGTAGCACAGTGGCATGAGGATCATGGTGAGGAAGGCTGGGATGGACTCGCAATAGTTGTCCCAGTCAACCTTGACCACGTTGGAAGCCATCATGACGCCGACGATGACGAGGGCGGGACCGGTGGCGGAAGCGGGGATGGCGAGGAACAGAGGACTGAGGAACAATGCCAGCGCAAAGCAGCAGGCGATGGCAAAGGCGGTAAGCCCAGTACGACCGCCCTGTCCTACGCCGGCAGCACTCTCCACGTAGGTGGTGGTGGTTGATGCACCCAGCAGGGCACCGGTAGTGGTGGCGACGGCATCGGACATCAGTACGCGGCCGATACCCTCAATCCGGCCCTCCTTGTCCACCATACCTGCTTTCATCGAGACTCCCACCACGGTTCCCACGGTGTCGAATAGGTCTACAAAAAGGAAGGTGAGCACCACGATGAGCATGTCGGGGGTGAAGATGTTGCGCCATTCGAGTTGGCAGAAGATAGGTGCAATCGAAGGCGGAATGTCGGCCACACCGTTAAAGTGGGTCACCCCCAAAGGAATGCCGACGAGGGTGGTGATGAGAATGCCCCAGAGGATACCGCCTCTGACCTTCTGCACGATGAGCATGCCGGTGAGCAGGATGCCCACAATGGACAGGAGGGTGGCGTGGTTGCCAAAATTGCCCAAGGCCACAAAAGTGGTTTCGTCGGCCACAATGATGCCGCAGTTCTTGAGCCCGATGAAGGCAATGAAGAGTCCGATGCCGGCACTGATGGCGGCTTTCATGCCCACGGGAATGGTGTTGGCGATAAGTTCCCGTATCTTGAAGAGCGAGAGGAGGATGAAGAGGATGCCCTCGATGAAAACGGCCGTCAGGGCGAACTGCCAGTTGTAGCCCATGCCGAGGCAGACGGTGAAGACGAAGAAGGCGTTGAGACCCATGCCGGGCGCCAGCCCGAAGGGTTTCTTGGCGTAGATGGCCATCACCAAGGTGCCGACGATGGCGGCGAGGGCTGTGGCGGTGAAGACAGCGCTGGTAGGCATTCCCTGGTCGGCCAGGGCGTTGAAGATGCCGGGATTCACGGCCAGGATATAGGCCATGGTAAGGAATGTGGTCACACCGGCCACAATCTCAGTCCTTACTTTGTGTTGAGTAGGGTCGAAGCCGAATAATTTCTTTAGCATGAGTCAAATATTATTTCTCAATAGGTGGTATCTCTATGAACTCGCCATGGTGACGGAAGTGCTCAGCCAGTTCGCGATAGAAGCGGTGACGGCTGAGGGTTTGGGCGTTGCCCACTATGATTAGTTTCATGCGAGCGCGTGTGATGGCGACATTCATGCGACGCAGGTCGCGCAGGAAACCGATGTTGCCCTCGGCGTTGTCGCGCACCAGCGAGATGACAATCACGTCACGTTCTTGCCCTTGGAAGCCGTCGACGGTGCCGACGGTGATATGCCGCTTCAACTTTCTGAAATAGTGCTGCATCTTGAGCAACCGCCGTATCAGTCGTGCTTGACCGCGATAAGGGGTGATGACACCGAAGTCCACGCGCTCGCTCTCAATCTTTTGCGGCGAGATCATCTCGACATAGTCGCGCAGGGCATGAATGACGAGGCGGGCTTCCTCACTGTTGCTGATGCTTTTATGGCTATTGGAACGTTCCTCTCCACCCAGTTGCGAAGTGTCGAGCCAGGTGAGCGGTGTGTCGAGGGGACTCACCAGCCGGTGGGCGGCCTCGGATGCCGCCTGAAGGCGGTTGTGGTAGAACCAGCGCGACGAGAATGACATAATTTCCTCATTCATGCGGTATTGCGTGGTGAGTAGGCTGACACATTGCGGGTGCAATCCGACGACTTTCTGCATTAGTGTATCGGCCAATCCGCCCTTCATCGCGTCAACACTTTTTACCGTGGGCGGCAGCTGCTGGTGGTCGCCGCTCATCACCACACGGTCGGCCTTCAAGATGGTGGCCCAACAGGCGGGTTCGAGGGCCTGTGCTGCCTCGTCGATGAAGAGAGTGGAGAAGTGGCGCCGCTCCATCAAGCGATAGGCACTCCCGATGAGGGTGCAACTCACTACGCGGGCTTCGTCGAAAAGGTCGGCGTTAATCTTGATTTCCAGCTCCATCTGTCGATTGCGGAGGCGGTGGGTGCGTTCGCCTTTGGCACCTGCGGCCAGCTCCTTGCGGATGTTCCACAACTCGTGGTAGTCGGGATGCGACGAATAGCGCCGTTCGTAGCTGCAGTTGATCATCTCGTCGCTCATTCTCAGCGGATTTCCGATGCGCAACACATTGACGCTGCGGCGCATCAGCTGTTCACTGATCCAGTCGACAGCGGCATTCGAGGGGGCGCAGACGAGCACCTGTGTCTCGCGTTCGAGGGTCTCGATGATGGCCTCGACGAGGGTGGTGGTCTTGCCTGTTCCCGGAGGACCGTGGACAATGCTAACTTCCTGACATTCAATCACTTTCTGGATGGCGTCATTCTGACTGGGATTGAGCCACGGGAACGACAGTCGCGGCAACTGCCGGAAAGCAGGCTTGTCATTGCCAATGAGCACGTTGCGCAGTCGCACGAAGCGCTCGTCTTCTTTCCGTTCGGCTTCCGAAAGCGATTCTTGCATCACTCGGTAGCTTGTGTTGTCCACGCCCAGTTGTACACCTAGCAAATGTCTCTCTCCGAGGTCTTTGAAACTCTGCAGGGCGGCCTTCGAGGGGAGGCTGACGCTCATCACGCCGTCGCCCACAGCCTCCACATAGCATTGGTGAGGCAATTCCTTTGCACCATTGTCGGTTAGGTAGAACACCGTGGCAGGTTTTCCGGGCTCGAAGTCGAGCTCCACCTCATCCTCTTCCATCTCATAGCGCAGCTCCACAGTGAGCTGGCCCAGAGGGTTGTAGGCGGTGTTTCCGAGACGTACGGGATAGCGGCATCCGGGTTCGTGGATGCTGCCTGTCAGCGAGGCCCCTTTCTTTTCGAGGCTTCGCCGGTAGGCCTCTTGCTCCTCGCGGAGCTCCAGCGCCACCAGCTCCCGCAGGCGGGAAAAGTATGTGCCCGTGTTTACCATGCTCCTAATAACCCCAAATGTTAAAAAATATTGTATCCCGAAGACTAAAAATTTTTTGTTCGGAATTCCAATCCAGTTTATTTTTATGCGTTTGTAAGTACTTGATAATAAAGTGTATCTACCTATCAACTCTTACCCAACACTTACCCATCTCCTACCCAACACCTACCCATCCCCCACTGTGGTAGGCGGTGATAGGGTGGAGACAGGTCGATAATTTTTGTTCCGTTTTTAGGATTTCTTTTTATATTTGCATTTTAATATTGTTTTCAATGGATTATGTAATGTGTTAAAGATGAGGAAGATTACCGTATTGATTGTTTTTTTGTCTGCCGTGACGGCTGTATGGGCACAGAACACTATGTTGTCGCCCACAGCGGCATTGAAGGCTTTGGAAATCCGTGATGGCAGATGCCAGGCGGAGAGTTTCCTCGCTTTTGTTACCCTCACGGAGGGTGTCGACCTCAAGGCTATGGATGCCTATGGGGTGAAGGTCAACTCAGTGGTGAAGGATATGATGACGGTGCAGATTCCCGTCAAGCGTTTCGTCGACTTCGTTGCCTCGGGCCTTTGTTCCTACATCGACTTGGGTCAGGAGAATCATCCTTATCTGGAGAATGCCCGTGCCGATTTGGGTGTTGACTATATCCATCGGGGCATCAACCTGCCGCAGGGCTACGACGGTACGGGCGTGGTGGTGGGCATCATCGATGGCGGCTTTGAGTACGGGCATCCCACTTTCTACGACACCACGGGCACCACGTTGCGCATCAAGCGTGTGTGGCAGCAGTTCGACAGTAGAGGCAATCCTCCTGCGGGTTTCACTTATGGCACCGAATACATCACGCCTGAGGCTATTCTGGGTGTGGCTAGAGACTGTGCCGACGAACTACACGGTAGCCATGTGGCGGGCATAGCGGCGGGGAGCGGCCCAGACCATACTTGTCGCGGCATTGCTCCGGGTGCCGACATCGTGATGGTTGCTTCCAACTGGGAAGATGCTAGCGCTTTCGATGCCGTCCGCTATATCCACGAGTATGCCCGCTCGGTGCACAAACCCTGCGTCATCAACATGAGCTTCGGTACCCTTTGTGGGCCGCACGACGGGACGGATGCTTTCTGCACCATCCTTGAGAACTATCTGCGCGATAGCAGCGGCACGGCGCTGGACAGCCTCATCCTTGTGGCCCCGGCGGCCAACAGCGGCAGCAGCACGAACCATTGCCACTATCAGTTCTCGGCCACCGATACCATGGCGTATACCTACAACTACAATAGTCTGATGGAAAACTACAATTCGAAGATAGACATTTGGGGTGCCGTGGGTGACACCTTCAGTGTTTCGTTGGGATTGTACGACTATGGCAGGTACGACAACCATACCTTTGTGATGGACATTCCTTTCGTGACGAGTGCTGTCGATACTACCATCAGTGTCGACTTGGTCTCCCCGCGCGACAGTGTCTACCACTGCAACATCGTCGTCAACCACGACAATCTGCGCAACCACCGTCCGTCTATACTGATCAAACTCTACAAGGCGGGAAGGCTCAATTCCTCCGACCTCTTCCGCATCATCCTCAAGTCCACCTCGGCCGATGTCCACATGTGGAGTGATGCGGTGCAGTTCTACAACGCCGGCGACCCGCGGGCCGTGGAGGGCGATGATGACTATTCGATTGGCGGAGAGGGGGGCAACGGTACTGATGTCATCACTGTGGGTAGCTATGCCACTCGCACCAAACTCTATGGGACAGATGGCAGTTTCCTCCTTAATTTTGACCAGAAAGAGGAGGGCGACCTCTCTTATTTTTCGTCGCATGGTCCCACATGGGATGGCCGAGTGAAACCTGACATCTGCGCTCCTGGACAGTATTTGGCATCCTCTGTCAATGCCACTGCCTTATCCCAATACGACATGGCCGTTGACTCCGCTTTCTTTAATGGCACGATGCACTATTATGCTTTGTTGCAGGGCACCTCGATGTCGTCGCCCGCGGCAGCGGGGGTCATCGCCCTCTGGCTGCAGCACAACCCCTCGCTCAATGTCGACTCTGTGCGCACTCTGCTTCACGCCAGCGGTCGACAAGACCGTTATACCAACGATATTCCCATGACGGGCAGCAACCTCTGGGGCTGGGGCAAGATTGATGCTTTCGCCGGCTTGCCCACCACCTCGGTGCCGATGTACTATGTCTATGCTTCTCCGTATGTTTTCGTGCAGGGACATGTCACCGGCCGTGGACGCCATCCCGAGGGACAGCATACCATTGAAGCTACCCCCGCCATGGGCTATGTTTTCGACCACTGGAATAATGCTCTTGGCAACATCGGGGGCAACCCGTTGGTCTTCAATCTAGGGAGCGATACCATGTTCATGGCCCACTTTGCGGAGACCCCCTGCGACACCATCAGCCAGTTCCCTTGGGAGCCTGTGTTCAACGAGGGTGCCTTCAATTGCTGGGAGAACTATTCTCTCAGTGGTGCCCCGCTGGTGTGGACTCTCTCACAAGGTATGATGATTTCGGTCGGAGTAGCATCATCGGGAGGCCCTGATGCCATGCTTATCACGCCTTCGGTGCGTGTCCAGGACCAGACCTCCCTCTTCTACAATGCCACTTCCTCCAGTCGGGAACCCGGCTTTGACAGTCTGGCTGTCGTGGTTATCAACGCCGAAGATGATACGGTGGGCCTCTATCCCGAGCGTCTCAGCACCGACAACGGTGGCGAGTTCCAGATTAGCCTTAGCCCCTATGCTGGACAGGTGGTGAAACTCGGTTTCTTCCACCATGCCTGCGGTACAATGGGCATAGTCAGGCTTTCCTGTGTAAAGATTGACTATCGTCAGGGCATTGGGGATGTGGAAACCTTGGATTATGGATTATGGGTTATGGACGGCCGCATTCATGTCTCCGGTGTCGACGGTATGGCGGTGCGTGTCTATGACATGATGGGTCGCAACGTACGCAACGAGGCATTGCCAGTGGGCGTCTATATGGTTAAGGTCGGCAATCTCCCAGCCCGTAAAGTTGTTGTTTGCACGTACTGACATGAATTGGATTATCCTTATTATTGCGGGCCTTTGCGAGACGGGCTTCGCTTTCTGTCTGGGAAAGGCCAAGCCAGCGACGGGTGGCGAATGGTGGTGGTGGATAGTGGGCTTTGCCTTCTTCTACGTGCTGAGTGCAGTACTCTTGGCGAAAGCTACACAGACCATTCCCATCGGCATTGCCTATCCCGTCTGGACGGGTATCGGCGCCGTCGGCGCGGTACTGCTGGGCATCTTCGTCTTCCACGAGCCTGCCACTTTCTGGCGCCTGCTGTTCCTCAGCACATTGGTACTCTCTATTGTAGGACTGAAAATAGTTAATTGACGATATGAAAAACATTGTTTTATTATTAGCCGCATGCTGCCTGATGCTGGGCGCCTGCGCACAGAACAACTCAAACAATCAGACAATCAAACAATCAAGCAATATGAAGACCTTAGTAGTTTATTTCTCGGCCACGGGCACCACAAAGGCCGCCGCACAGGAGCTCGCCAAAGAGCTGGGTGCCGACCTCTATGAAATCACCCCTGAGCAGCCTTACACCGCTGCCGACCTCGACTGGCGCGACAAGTCCTCGCGCTCAACTATCGAGATGAAGGACAAGTCCTCGCGTCCCGCCATCAAGGGCCGCTGCGAGAACATCGCACAGTACGACACCGTGTGGATTGGCTTTCCCGTGTGGTGGTACACCGCTCCCACCATCGTCAACACCTTCATCGAGGCGCATGACCTGAGCGGCAAGGTGCTCAACGTTTTCGCCACCAGCGGCGGCAGCACCGTCGACGGCTCCGCCAACGACCTCAGGAAAGCCTACCCGCAGTACACCTGGGGCGAGAGTCGGCTGATGAATTAGTAAACACATTGGAAGGATACCAGCAATATGAAGAAAGCAATCCTTGTCTATCGCACCAAAACGATCTGCTGGGTGAATATTGCGACAGCAACGGCCATTGTCGGCTTCTGCTGGTGGGCTATCAACTCGGTTGTTTTCAACGGATTGATAAG
This sequence comes from uncultured Bacteroidales bacterium, assembly GCA_900318835.1. GTDB lineage: Bacteria > Bacteroidota > Bacteroidia > Bacteroidales > P3 > Colimorpha. Next base: position 43,307 of record ONLW01000017.1, on the reverse strand, counting down.
TGTGCTTATCTTGTGGCCGATTTACGATGCATTCAAGCATCGCAATGAGAGCATTATACTGACCGAGAAGGGTATCGGCCTCGACAAAGTATGCATATTTGACGGGAACACGAATAAGGAAGAGAAGTGCAGCCATGTAGACATTGAATGGCGATATGTACGCCGCGTGGAGTTGCATTTTTATTATCGATCTTCTTCTATGGATGTCTATGCGCACAACAAGCTTTACCTTGTCGATACAAGTTATTATTATACTTTCGGTAGACAAATACAAGCAAAGCGTTGGCGGAAATCCATCGAGGAGTATGGCCAGGTGCCTTGCAGTATAAAGTAAATTTAATTCATAAATGTCCCACAACGTTAACCGCAAGCCCAACTATCCGACAAAGGGCAAGAAGGACAACTTGCAAGCCAAAGCCAAACGTAAGAAGATTGGATGTGGCATTCTGCGCTGGTCTCCAGTATGGATTCCTTTGTTGTTTGTATTATGGTTTCTCATTCCTGCACGAGTTCGCTTCCACCATATTGATCATGAACCAGTCAGGATTACCGCACATGTTAAGGAAAAATATACTGCTAGCGGTTACCACAAGTGTGATTACTTGGTGTCATATTATTTTTACGTTGGCGATAGCGTGTATCACGGTAAGGCATCATTGAAGAAGTCTCTCTGGGAACAGTTGGCCCCTCACGACCCAATAGAGATTGCCTACGAGAAGGGCACCCCGTCCAACAATGGCTGGGCTGGATACCACAAGGATTGACCGTTTTGTCCGTCCGCTGCAAGTGGGCTCCAGTACAATAAAAGCTTTGTAAATGTTTGATTGTTAGTCTAAAAAGAATTTTCTACGATTTTTGTGCAATCGTAGAGGGGTCTTTTTCAATATTATACAATTTTATCTCCTTTCCAAGGATTTCGCAACTCTTTCAAAACCAAGACTAAAGTAAAGGTAGAGTAAGGGAAGAGTAAGAGAAGAGTAAGGCATGGTGTCTTATTGGTCTGATTATTAGGTCTCTTTTTTAGATTATGTTAAGTAGAAGACTACCCCAGCACTACGTCAAGGGCCATCATCAGGACGAATCCGAGGGCGAAACCGATGGTGGAGAGGTTGGTGTGGCGCCCTTGGGCGGTTTCGGGGATGAGTTCTTCGATTACCACGTACATCATGGCGCCCGCGGCGAAGGCTAGCAGATAGGGTAGGGCCACTCCGAGCACTCCCGCCAGCAGCAGGATGGCTACCGACCCGATGGGCTCCACCACTCCACTCAGTGTGCCGATGAGGAACGACCGCCAGCGCGAGTTGCCCTCGGCGTGCATGGGCATCGATATGATGGCGCCTTCGGGGATGTTCTGGATGGCAATACCGATGGATACCGCCAGCGCGGCGCTGAGGGTCAGTCCCTGCGCCTCGCCGGCGAAGACCACGCCCACGGCCATGCCTTCCGGCAGGTTGTGTATCGTCACGGCCAGTGCCAGCATCGCGGTGCGCGACAGGCGGCTGCGAGGTCCTTCGGCTTTTTGTGCGCCGAGGTGGAGGTGGGGTGTCAGCTCGTCAATGAGCAGTAGGAATCCCATGCCTAGAAGGAAGCCTACCGCAGCAGGCACCACGCGCCAACCATCCTCTCCTTCCAGGAGGGTCACAGCCATGTCGATGCTCGGTATCAGCAACGACCACACGCTTGCCGCCACCATCACTCCGCTGGCGAAGCCCAGCAGAGTCTTCTGTAGCTGGTCGGGAATCTCCTTCCGCATAAAAAACACGAAAGCAGACCCCAGCATTGTCCCTGCTAAAGGCAGTAGTATTCCGATAGTTACAGCTTCCATTATGTCGTTTTTTTCTGTTGCAAAGATACATTTTTTCTTTCATTTTTGCATAATCTTTATTGATGATTGTTTTCGGAGGGGGTCACCAGAAATGGTGAGTTTTTTTGTTAATTTTTTATCCATTTCATTTTTATTTTGTATATTTGTCCCGTCATACGCAAGTGGGTACTTGTGTATGTATTTGATAATTAGTTAAATAAATATAATATTAATCCTAAAAAGTCACATCTATGACAAAAGTTAAATCTTTGGCTGACCTGAAAGCCATGCGCGAGAAGCTCCAGTCGAATCTCGACATCCGTGAGAAGGCTGAGAATCCCGAGAGTCTGGTACAGATCAAGGTCGCTATGGCTACTTGCGGTATCGCCGCCGGTGCCAAACAGGTTATGGAACACATGATGGCAAAGGCCGACGAACTGGGCATCCAGGCCGTGTTCACCCAGACGGGTTGCATGGGCTACTGCCACGCCGAGCCCACCCTTGAGGTGCGCGTCCCCGGCAAAGACCCCATCGTCTTCGGCCACGTCGACAACAACCGCGCTGATGAAATCCTCATCAAGTACGTCCAGAACGGCGAACTCGTCGAGGGCATCATCCCCGTGAACTACGAAACCATTGACAAATAAGACTTTTAAATCATGGCAAAATACAAAATGCATATTCTGATCTGCGGCGGTACCGGATGCAAATCCAGCAACAGCCTCCAGATCATCGACAATTTCCACAAGATCCTCGAAGAGAAGGGTCTGAAGGACGACGTACAGGTCATCAAGACCGGCTGCTTCGGCTTCTGCGAGAAGGGCCCCATCGTGAAGATCATGCCCGACAACACCTTCTACACCAACGTGAAGCCCGAGGATGTGGAGCGTATCGTCAACGAGCACATCATCAAGGGTCGTAAGGTCCCCGAGTTGCTCTACACCAACCCCGAAAACAAGGAGCATGTCGCCGACTCCAAGCACATGGACTTCTATCGCAAGCAGATCCGTATCGCCCTCCGCAACTGCGGCTTTGTGGATCCCGAGAACATCGAGGAGAGCATCTCCCGTGGCGGTTACGAGGCTCTGGCCAAGTGCTTGACCGAGATGACCCCGCAGCAGGTTATCGACGAGGTGACCAAGTCCGGCCTCCGCGGCCGTGGCGGCGCCGGCTTCCCCACCGGTGTCAAGTGGGGTCTCTGCGCCAAGAACCAGGCCGACCAGAAGTACATCATCTGCAACGCCGACGAGGGTGACCCCGGCGCCTTCATGGATCGTTCCATCCTCGAGGGTGACCCCAACAGCATCGTCGAGGCTATGGCCATCGGTGGCTACGCCATCGGCGCCACCAAGGGTCTCGTCTACATCCGTGCCGAGTATCCTCTGGCCATCGACCGTCTGAAAATCGCCATCGAGCAGGCTCGCGAGTACGGCCTCCTCGGTGAGGACATCCTCGGCAGCGGCTTCAACTTCGATATCGAGCTCCGCTACGGCGCCGGCGCTTTCGTCTGCGGCGAGGAGACCGCTCTGATCCACTCCATGGAAGGCCAGCGCGGCGAGCCCACCCTGAAGCCCCCGTTCCCCGCTGTCCGCGGCTATATGGACAAGCCCTCGAATGTCAACAACGTTGAGACCTTCGCCAACATCCCCGTCATCATCACCAAGGGCGCCGACTGGTTCCGCACCATCGGTACCGAGAAGTCGCCCGGAACCAAGGTGTTCGCCCTCGCCGGTCAGATCAACAATGTGGGTCTGATCGAGGTTCCCATGGGCATCACCCTGCGTGAGATTATCTACGAGATTGGTGGTGGCATCAAGGACGGCCGCGAGTTCAAGGCCGTTCAGACCGGCGGTCCTTCCGGCGGCTGCCTCACTGCCAAGCACCTCGACACCGAGATCGACTACGACAGCCTCGTGGCTGCTGGCTCGATGATGGGCTCCGGCGGTATGGTCGTCATGGACGAAACCTCTTGCATGCCTGCTATCGCCAAGTTCTATCTTGAGTTCACCTGCGAAGAGAGCTGCGGTAAGTGCAGCCCCTGCCGCATCGGTAACAAGCGCCTCTGCGAGCTCCTCGAGAAGATCACCGACGGCCGCGGTACCATGGACGACCTCTACGCCCTCCGCAACCTGGCCGCCGTCATCAAGGACAGCGCCCTCTGCGGCCTCGGCCAGACCTCGCCGAACCCCGTGCTCAGCACCCTCGATAACTTCTGGGACGAGTACGTCGAGCACGTCGTCGACAAGAAGTGCCGCGCTGGCGTCTGCAAGAAACTCATGCAGTATGTCATCGACCCCGAGAAGTGCATCGGTTGCGGCAAGTGCGCCAAGAACTGCCCCGCCGAGACCATCACACGCACCGACTACATCGCCCCGGGCCACAAGCTGGCTTCCATGGTGATCGAACAGTCCAAGTGCGTCAAGTGCGGTGCCTGCTACCAGAACTGTAAGTTTGGTGCCATCTCGATTAAATAATCTTTAAAAGAATATTAGAAATGATTAATGTCACTATAGATAACAAAGCGATCCAGGTCCCCGAAGGCACCACTATCCTGAAAGCTGCCCGCATGGCCGGTATCGATATCCCGACGCTCTGCTACTTCGAGCTCGACGGAATGAAATTTGAAAACAAACCCGGCGGATGCCGCGTCTGCATGGTTGAGGTCACCAAGGACTTCAACGGCAAGCCCCGCCGCAATCTGGCCCCCGCCTGCGCCACCGACTGTGTCGAAGGTATGGAGGTCCTCACCGCTTCGCCCCGCGCCCTCAACGCCCGCAAGACCGTCCTCGAACTGATCCTCAGCGACCACCCGAACGACTGCCTCCAGTGCGAGAAGAGCGGCGACTGCGAACTCCAGGCCCTCGCCGCCAAGATGGGCATCCGCGAGATCCCCTTCAAAGGCGAACAGAGCCACTATGAGCAAGACACCACCCTCAGCGTCTACCGCGACATGGACAAGTGCGTCTACTGCCGCCGCTGCGAGACCATGTGCACCAAGTTCCAGAGCGTCGGCGCCCTCAGCGGCGTCAACCGCGGCTTCCCCTCGGTGGTGGCTCCCGCCTTCGAGCAGAAACTCGGCGACAGCTCCTGCGTCAACTGCGGTCAGTGCGTCCAGGTCTGCCCCGTGGGTGCCCTCACCCTCGTCGACAACATCAATGACGTCCGTCGCGCCCTTGCCGACCCGACCAAGAAGGTTGTCGTCCAGACTGCTCCCGCCGTCCGCGTCGCCCTCGGCGAAGAGTTCGGCATGGAACCCGGCACCATCGTCACCGGCAAGATGGCCGCTGCCCTCCGCCGCCTCGGCTTCGACTATGTCTTCGATACCGACTGGAGCGCCGACCTCACCATCATGGAGGAAGGCACCGAGCTCCTCGGCCGCGTGAAGCAGTTCCTCGCTGGCGACAAGAACGTCAAGCTGCCTCTCTTCACCAGCTGCTGCCCCGCTTGGGTCACCTTCTACGAGAAGAACTTCCCCGACCTGCTCGACTACCCCTCGACCGCCAAGTCGCCTCAGGGTATGTTCGGCGCTGTCGCCAAGAACTACTTCGCCCCGAAGATCGGCGTGAAACGCGAAGACCTCGTCGTCGTCTCCATCATGCCCTGCTTGGCCAAGAAGAGCGAGTGCGCTCGTCCCGAGCTCGGCAACGGCAGCGACCAGGATGTCAACTTCAGCCTCACCACCCGTGAGCTCGCCCACATGCTCAAGCAGAACAACATTGACCTCAACAGCATGCCCGAGGAAGACTTCGACAGTCCTCTCGGTCAGTCCACCGGTGCTGCCGTCATCTTCGGCGCCACTGGCGGTGTTATGGAGGCCGCCGTGCGTACCGCCTACGAGATCTACTGTGGCAAACCGCTGCCCAAGATCGACCTCGAGGCCGTCCGCGGCATCTACGGCGACAGCGTCCGTACCGCCACTGTCGACTTCAACGGCCTGCCCGTCAAGGTCGCCATCTGCTACGGTCTCAGCAATGCCCGCAAGCTCATGGAAGAGGTTCGCAACGGCAACCCCAACGGTTACCACTTCATCGAGGTGATGGCCTGCCCGGGTGGCTGCATCGGCGGCGCCGGTCAGCCCTACCACCACGGCAACAGCAACATCATCCAGAAGCGCATGGAAGCCACCTACCGCGAGGACGCTGGCAAGCCCATCCGCAAGAGCCACGAGAACCCCGACATCATCGCCATCTACAAGGAGTACTACGGTGAACCCTGCGGCCACCTCAGCCACGAGCAGCTCCACACCCACTACTTCGACAAGAGCGACAAAGTCGAGATCACAAAATAACCTTAAAAAGAAATTACAATGGCAAATATAAAAATTTCCGAAGAAAAGATCAACGTTATCAAAGACATCTGCAAGAGCTTTGGTAACCGTGCCGGTGAGGTCATCAACGTCCTCCACCAGGTGCAGGGCCGTTTCGGCTACCTCCCCGCCGAGGTTCAGGAAGTCGTCGCCCACGAGTTGAACATCCCCGTGGCTAAGGTCTATGGCATCGTCTCCTTCTACAGCTTCTTCACCATGGAGCCCAAGGGCGAGCACCCCATCGACATCTGCCTCGGTACCGCCTGCTACGTCCGTGGCGCCGAGAAAGTCCTGGATGCCTTCCAGCGCAACCTGAACATCCCGGTCGGCAAGTGCACCCCCGACGGCAAATTCTCCCTCAACACCCTCCGTTGCGTCGGTGCCTGCGGTCTCGCCCCCGTCGCCATGATTGGCGACAAGGTCTACGGCCGCCTCACCCCCGACATGGTCCCCGGCATTATCGCCGAGTACAAATAATCCCACAAGGATTGTCAACAGTAAAGGGCGCCCATCGGGCGCCCTTTATTTATTGGTAGGTGTTCTGTTGGGTTATTCTGTTTTGCCACTTATTATATCGAAATCGATCTTGATTGTGTGGATTTCTTCTTCTTTGGGATATTGCTGTTTTGTCATGACGGGTAGGACAACGGAGAATCGCTGGCCTTCGCCGATAGTGAAACCCTGCTCGTCGTTCGGGCCGAAGAACATGTTGTCGCGGATGGAATACATCGTGTAATTGTCGCTGTCCAGTGTTCTTATCTCAACCATATCGTCGCTTCCGACGACTTGATTATGAATATACCCAAGGTTTTCACCTGAATATGACAGGCCTCCACGTTGCAAGATAATGCTTTTGCTCATGGGAATAGAGTCTTCAAGTATAATAAAGGTGTTCTTTACCAGTTTTCCATCAGTGCCTATTAGGTTTTCTGATTCTACACTGACGACATTTATGGTGCCATAATTGCTTTCTGCTGTTAGTAGCATGGTGCTATCGTGGTCGGCAGAAAAACGAACTTTGTAGTCGATGGTGTATTCAATTTTGTCGTTATTATCCCAGTCGAACGCGGAATGCTTTGCCTCGTCCCGGTTCTGTCCACATCCAAACAATGCCATTAATGCTGCAAAAGCAATAAAAGTGATATTGTTCTTCATCTTGTTGTTTTTTTTGAATGATGGTGCAAAAATACATGTTTTCCTTGACATGGGCAATTTTTTTTCCAAGTTTGGATTTTCTTCGTATCTTTGCACTTTGAAAAATGACACACAAGATGAAGACTATCGATACAACCAATATGTGCTCCTATCTACAGCGGAAGTTGTTCGATGAGAATGGCGAGTACCACCGGATATGGCTTGCCCTGCAGGACGACCCCGAGCTGACCGCCGTAGTGCGCTCGCGCCAGCTGCATATCTACCGTAATGGCAAAAAGGTGCTGGTGCTTGCCGGCAAGTCCGCCCCAAAGATTCTCCGCGAAGACCCCATCTGCGAGATGCTAAAGCAGGTGGAGACGACGGAGCTTTTCCGTACCTCGCAAAGCTGGGACGGCGCCGCGCTGCCCGACTACCCGCAGGGACGGCCCGAGCTGGTGGCGGTGAAATATGTCATTCCGCAGGGGAGTAAGCTCGACTGGCACCACCACGACGCGATGAATCACGGCGTGCTGGTGCAGGGCGAGTTGACCATCGTGGCTGTGGATGGCACCGAGAAGGTCGTCCATGAGGGCGAGGCCATCGTCGAGATGGTCGGCACTGTCCACCACGGCGAGAACCGCGGCGAGAAGCCTGTCGTCCTCTATATGTTCTACCTCTCGCAGAAAGGCCTGCCGCTCTCCGTGCCGCATTCCGAGATACCGATAAAATAACATCCCAAGATGAAAAGAACCATATTTGTCGCACTACTCGCCATCTGCGATTTGGCAATGCCGTCGTGCTCCATTGTCAGAGGCTTGAAGACCGACGGTAAGAATGGCCCCAATATCTTCAGTTTCGAGCAGCGCGAGGTCGACACCATTGCAAATGGCGAGTACACTTTCCAATTCCCCATTGGGAAGAGAGCCTACTGGATCGACACCACGCATTTCGCCAACGCGGCGCATCCCTGCGAATACATGACCTTTCTGGAGGCGTTCACCAAGGAAAGCACCACGCAGGGACTGCTTGTCATACATGACGACAGCATCGTTTACGAGCGCTACTGGGGCAACTTCTCGGCCGACCGCATGGCCACCATCTTCTCCGTTTCCAAGTCCATCACCTCGCTCATGTGCGGCATCGCAGTTGACGACGGCTACATCCGCAGCATCGACGACCCCGTCACCGACTATTTGCCCGAGCTGAAAAGGAAAGACCCGATGTGGAAGAAACTTACCATCCGCCACCTTCTCGACATGCGTAGCGGACTCGACTTTGACGACACCTACGATGTCAACTGGGAGGGATTGAAGAACCTTAGCGCAATGGCCAAGCTGAACTACGGGCATAACATCCAGAAGCAGATTCAGGGGCTGAAGTTCCGTTGTGAGCCAGGGACCCAGTTCCGCTACGAGAGCATGACGTCGGCTATTCTCGGGGTGGTCATTGAGCGTGCCTCTGGCAAGCGCTTCGCCGACTACCTCAGCGAGCGGGTATGGAAGCCGCTCGGCATGGAACATCCCGCCGTTGTCAACATCGACAGCCGCAAGCACGACAACGCCCACACTTTCGGCGGCATCTCGACCACTATCCACGACCTCGCCAAGATTGGCTGCCTCTATCTTAATAATGGAATGTGGAATGGCTGCCGCATCGTGAGCGAAGAATGGATACGCCAAACCGTTGACTGCGACACCAGTGATCACGGCTATCATTTCAACTGGTACAACATCAACTATGATGGTTACATCCGGCCCGAGTATTCGGGCTATTACGCCCTCGGCATCTATGAGCAGGTGCTTTACGTCAACCCCTACAAGAACCTTGTCATGGTGAGAATTGGACTGCACAACCATGGCTACACACGTATTCCTGTTCTGTTTGAGCAGATGAGCGATGTTTGGCCGAAGAAAAAGCAATGATATGAAACAAGAACGAAATTCACAGATTATTAGGACTAGTTGGATAGGCATCGGCACCAATGTGCTACTGGCAGGATTCAAGGCCGTGGTGGGCCTGGTTGCCGGTAGTGTGGCAATTGTGATGGATGCTGTCAACAACCTCAGCGATGCCCTCTCGAGCGTTATCACTATCGTGGGTACTAAACTCTCGCAGCGCCCTGCTGACCGCCAGCACCCCTTCGGCTTCGGCCGTGTAGAGTATTTCAGCGCCATCGTCATCTCCCTCATTGTGTTGGCCACCGGTGTCACCTCCTTGATCGAGTCGGTGAAAAAGATCTTTGAACCCACTACACCCAGCTATACAAGTGTCACATTGGTGGTCATCATTGTGGCCATCGTCGTTAAACTGCTGCTGGGACGTTATGTGAAGCACAAAGGTGAGCAACTGGAAAGCGACGCCCTCGTGGCATCGGGTTCCGACGCCCTCTTCGATGCCCTCATCACCCTGGCTACACTCGTCTCAGCGGGTATCATGCTGCTGTGGAACATCTCCATCGACGGTTACCTTGGTGCCCTCATCTCGCTGTTCATCGTCAAGGCAGGCTTCGAAATGTTGGCATCCCCCATCAACCAGTTGCTGGGCATGAATGTCTCTCCAGAGCTGGTGCGCCAGATCAAGCACGATGTGGCCGAACAGGAGGGGGTACATGGAGTCTTCGACCTCATCCTTCACAACTATGGACCCGACGTGATGATTGGCTCGCTGCATATTGGCGTCGACGACACCATGAGCGCCCACGACATCCATGGCCTCACACGGCGCATCTCCGTCCTTATGTACGAGCGTTATGGCATCATTATGACAGTAGGTATCTACGCTAATGCCATCGGTAAGGGACCCGTTGCCGAGTTACAGAGTGCCGTTGTGCATCGTTTAGCGGAACACAGGGAGATAGTGCAGGTCCATGGCCTTTACTACTCCGAGAAGGATAGGATGCTCTCCGTTGACGTAGTGCCCGACATCAGCGTCCACGATGACGCTGCCCTCGTTCGAACGCTAACTGCCGAGTTGCAGCCTTTGGTACCCGACATGCAGGTGATTGTTGTGGTTGACCACAACTATAGTGAGTGAATTGACAGAGAAACATAATATGGTGAAAAAGCAAATCATTTTATACGGTAGCCGGTACGGCTCGGCGAGGCGCTATGCCGAGCGGCTGACGGAGATGACGGGCCTCGAGGCCGTCGAATACAAAGAGGTAAAAAACCTGGGCGATTACGACAGAATTGTCTATCTTGGTAGCCTTTACGCTGGTGGCGTCACGGGACTAAAACAGACCGCCGCGAAGATGTCTCCACAGCAGGAGCTTATGGTGATTACTGTCGGCTTGGCCGACCCCACTAACTCCGCCAATGTCACCCATGTCAGGCAGTCCATTAAGAGCCAGATTCCGGAACACTTCTATAATGAAAGTCGGCTCTTCCATCTCCGCGGTGCCATCGACTACACAAAACTTAACCTCAAATACCGTCTGATGATGTCCCTGCTCGTCAAGAAAGTTGCAAAACTGCCCGAAGAACAGCAAAACGCCGAAACAAAGGCTATGCTCGAGACCTATGGCAAGCAGGTGGACTTCGTGGATTTCAATACACTACAACCGATTGCTGGTTTTATCAAAGAATAAACTGATCATTATGAAACAAATACTTATGATAGCATTGTTTGCGGCTCTGTTTTGTGGCTGCGGTAATGCCAAAAACAATGAGTCTGTGAAGACCGTTAATGTAGAGGAATTCACTGAAAATATCGTACAGAAGGATGTGCGGCTCATCGACGTGCGGACCCCCAAGGAGTATGCCGAGGGGCACCTCGCCGGGGCGGAAAATATCGACGTGAAAGCGGCCGACTTTGCGGAGCGCATCAAAGACATCAAGGGCACGGTGGCCGTTTACTGTCGTAGCGGCAAACGGAGTATGACGGCGGCAGAGCAGTTCGCCAAGCAGGGCTGCACGGTGTACAACCTCGACGGCGGCATTCTCGCCTGGCAGAAGGCCGGCAAGCCGACCTCCACAGTCGAGGCCGACATCTTCTCCACCCCAAGCGGCAAGCTGGTGAAAATCCATGCGCTTATGCATTCGAGCATCCGCATCGAATACGACGGATGGGAGATAGAGATTGACCCCTGCAGCAATCTGCGCGGCCGCACGGTGGATTACTCCGCGATGCCGAAGGCCGATATTATTCTCGTTACCCACGAGCACTCGGACCACTACGCCCCAGCTTCACTGAACCAGCTCATCGCCGGAGCCACTGATGGGACACAGGTCGTCATGAATTCGCGCTGCGTGGAACTGTTCGGATGGGGAGAGGCTATGGAGAACGGAGACCGTATGCAATTGGCAGAAGACATTGAAATAGTGGCCGTCTCCGCCTACAATACCACCGAAGGACGTGAGCAGTTCCATCCCAAGGGGCGCGACAACGGCTATATCCTCACCCTCGACGGCCTGCGCATCTACATCGCCGGAGACACCGAGGACATCCCCGAGATGGCCGAGATAAAGGACATCGACGTCGCCTTCCTTCCCTGCAACCAGCCCTACACGATGACTCCCGAACAGCTGATTCGTGCCGCCAAGATAATCATGCCGAAAGTCCTCTTCCCCTACCACTACGGCGAGACCGACGTCAGCGGCATCCCCGCCCAACTGCCTGACGTCGACGTCCGCATCCGTCACTACGAATGAGCAACCTTTACATCGCTTTTGCGCCGCTGCAGGGGTACACCGATGCAGTTTACCGACGGGCACACTGGGAGTGTGTCGGTGGGGTGGACGAGTATTATACGCCGTTCGTGAGGATTGAGAAAGGCGAAATAAGGAAGAAAGATTTGCGGGATACCGATCCTGCCGCTAACGTAGGCGTGCCTACGGTGCCGCAGGTGATTGCGCGTGACGGCGACGAGTTCGCCCGCCTCTGCGACGCGTTGCAAGGGCAGGGGTGGAGTAGGATAGACCTCAACATGGGCTGTCCGTTCCCGATGCAGGTGAAAGCTGGGCGCGGAAGCGGATTGCTGCAATATCCTGAACGTGTGGAGGAGATACTCAAAGAGATGCAACGTCGCCCCGAAGTGATCTTCTCCGTCAAGATGCGACTGGGACAGGAGAGCGAGGAGGAGGGCCTGAGAGTGATGCCAATCATCAACGAGATGCCGCTGATACACGTCACACTGCATCCAAGACTTGGAAAACAACAGTACAAAGGTGTGGCCGACAAAGAGTCGTTCGAGAGATTTATGGAGGCGTGCAGGCACCCGATGGTGTATAACGGCGATTTGAGTGACCAATGGCCAGTGGTCAGTGACCAGTTGAAAGGGGTGATGATTGGACGGGGACTGCTGGCGCGGCCGTGGAAGCTCTCCGACAAGGAACCCCACGAGGTCATCAAGGAGATGCATACCATCATCTACCGTCACGCCACGGAGCACCTCTGCGGCGATAGCCAGATTCTCTCACGACTCCACGCCTTCTGGGAATATCTCGATATTCCGCACAAACAGAAGAAAGCCATCATGAAAGCTACCACCCTGCGCCGCTACAACGAGACTGTGGCCTTCCTAAATCGCTAAGGGTAAGTTTTTTGACGGCATTTCAACGATACTTCAACGATACTTCAACGATGCCGCATCGTTGAACTATTGTCGAAATGTTGTAGGAATATTGCTGTTGGGGGATAGCGGGTGGCAATCGGTTAGCGGGTGGCTTCCTTTCGCTGGCCGGTGAATGAGAAGGGCTTGTCGCCCATCTTGCAGGAGAAGCTTATCTGCTTGCTGTCGGCGGTGCCGTCGAGGTTGCGGATGGTGTATTTCTCATAACGCTTGCCGTCCGACACGGGCACCACGCCGTCGGCTGTAAGGCGACCGCCCTCCAGCTTCAGCCTTGGGATGTCGAAGTCTATCTTCACCGGCATCAAGCGCGCGAACTTCACGCGATACATCGTCAGCACAATGCCCTCTTTCTCGGTCTTCTTGAGCGTTACCTTGACATTCTCGCGTTTATAGCCGTCTACCGTCATAGTGCCGACGTATGTTTGTGCCTCTGTGTTGAACCCCAACGCCATTAGGCACAGCAGGATAAGTGTTTTAAGGTTTTTCATGACAGATGTAGACTTCTCACATTATTTGATTATTTTCATTGGTGTTTGTCTCCCCTTCGGGGTTCCACGTGGAGGGTGATATGTGTACGCTCGCCGAAGTGGGCCTTGAGGGCTTGCTCTATCTCGCAGGTGCGGGAGTGAGCTTCGGCTAATGGCATGGCGCCGTCCATTCGGATATGCAACTCTATTGCGTAGCGACTGCCGATGCGGCGGGTGCGGAGGTGATGCGGGTCGCTGACGTCGGTAAAGGCGTTGACAATCTCAAGGATCTCCTGCTCAATTTCGTCGGGAAGCGAGGCTTCCAGCAGTTCATTGAAGCTGCCTTTCAGTAGTTTCCACGCCACGCGGAGGATGAAGAGCGACACGACGAGTCCCGCCAGCGGGTCGAGCACCGTCCAGCGGTCGCCCAAGAGGATGGCGCCGCTGATGCCCGCCAGCGTGCCGAGAGAGGAGAGCGCGTCGCTGCGGTGATGCCATGCGTTGGCCTCCACTGCGGGCGAATTCAAGGCTTTCCCGCGACGAATGGTGTATTGGTAGATAAGTTCCTTAACTAGGATAGACACCACCGCCGCCCACAGCGCCAGCATGCCGGGCGCCTCCAGTGTGCCGCTACTGTACCAGTAGAGCATCGACTCGACTGCCTTCCATCCGATGCCCACGGCTACCGCCGCCAACGCGATGCCGATGATGGTGGTGGCGATGGTCTCGTATTTCCCATGGCCGTAGTCGTGGTCATGATCCTCGGGCTTGCTGCTGATGCGCACAAAGAGTAGCACCATGGCGTCGGTCAGCAGGTCGGAGAGCGAATGCACGGCATCGGCCGTCATGGCGGCGCTATGTCCCACGATGCCCGCCACGAATTTGAACACAGTGAGCAGCACGTTGGCCGCGCTACCCACTAGTGTTACCTTGTATATCTCTTTTTCCCTATTCATCTGTTAGTGTAAAGTTTACAGGCAGATTAAACTGCACGCGGACGGTTTGCCCCTTGTTCTTGCCGGGCTTCCAATGGGGCATGAACTTCACCACACGGATGGCTTCTTGGCCGCAGCCGCCACCGATGTCGCGAAGCAGGCGGGGATTGGTGATGCTGCCGTCGAGCTCCACGACGAAGGAGACGTAAACCCTGCCCGTGATGTTGTTGTCTTTAGCCTCCTGCGGGTACTTGATGTTCTCTGCAAGGAACCTGTACATAGCCTCCATACCACCCGGAAAGGTGGGGTCCTCATCCACCACACTAAAGATGCCTTCCAACTCATCGTCAACTATTTCTCCTTCTTCGGGTATAGGCTCATCCATCATACCAAGTATCATCTCATCGTCAGGGAGTGGCGGTGGTTCCGGCAGGTCGCTATCCATAATGACAAGTCCTTCTGTCGTCACTTCGGGGCATACAGTGTCTGTGTCAGACACACTCCTCTGTCCGCCTTCAACGTCCACCTCCCCTATCTTAGTGGATGAGTCGGATATTGTAGTGAGTACGGTATTGTTTGTTCCACCACCGCAGGCGGCTAGTCCCAAACTGAGGCCCGCCACGGTGGCTACCTTGCCCAGCCGGACATGGTCGGTTAAAGCCCGCTCCAAATAACGCATCTCGGCCTCACAATAAGGGCAGGTACCGCGGCAGGGGCCGTCATAGGTGCATTCCTTCTGTTCCAGCGGTATGCCGTTCTCGTCGGCAATGCGTTTGCGTACCGCTTTCAGCTGCTTGCATTTATACTTTCCCCGTTGCATAGCCTACAGTATCTGCGAGGTGTGATCCTTGGTGTTCACTTTGGCGATGGCGTCGATGATGGTGCCTTGTTCGTCGATGACGTAGGTGGTACGGAGGGTGCCCATGGAGACTTTGCCGTAGCTTTTCTTCTCGCCCCAGGCCTCGTAGGCTTTGAGAATGGTGAGGTCGGTGTCGGCGATAAGGTGGAACGGCAGCTGATTTTTCTCGATGAACCGCTGGTGGCTGGCGGCGCTGTCCTTGCTCACGCCCAGCACGTTGTAGCCCAAGGTGAGGAAGCGCTCGTAGTTGTCGCGGAGGTCGCAGGCTTCGGCGGTGCAGCCGGGGGTGCTGTCCTTGGGATAGAAGTAGAGGACGAGTTTCTTCCCGGCGAAGTCGGTCAGCGATATGCGTTCGCCCGTCTCGATGACGCCCTCGAAGTGGGGGGCTTTAGTGCCTATCTGTAACATGTTTTCGAATGTGTTAATGTGTTAATTCGTTAGTCTTTTATCAATGCACACACTATCTCGCCGGAGGACATGTGGTTGCTGACGGAGTCGCACTCGATGTTGAAGAATTCGAAAATCATCAGTATCCGCCCATTGGGCGAGCGGTAGGTGCAGAGTTCTGTCTCGTTTTTCTCCACTTTTTGTTGGTCGAGGTTGCTCTCCAGTGTGTATCCTATCTTGGCCAGCTGCACGGCAAGCACTGAATCGGCTTCTATGACGGTGTCTCCAAGCCTTATTTTCCCGTCGGTGACACTTATATGGGAATAAAGCCTGCTGTAGCCTCTGATATCTGAAATCTCGACAGACTCAACGGGATTCACCCATATCTGCTTGGCGACAGGCTCAATTTCGGACTCTTCCGGATAGTCGTAGCGTTCCGCCCTCCAGGCGGTGGCATAGACGGTGGTGTTCCTCGATAGGTGATTGAGGTATTCCGCCTTGGAGACCCCGAAGCGCTGCTGCACGGAAACGGTGTCGGAGAGGTCGTTCTCGATATAGTTCATGGCCTGGTAGACGGCGCGGTGCTCACGGCGGTAGACAGTGTCGGCCTCGTTGCGCGACGGCAAGGCCAGGGTGCCATCGTCGGCCAGGATTCCCAGCTTCTCGGCATACTGCTCGATGACGGCGGTCTGCGAGCGCAGCGACAGCTGGCGTGCCGACAGCGGACCTCCCACGGCCAGCACCAATCCGGCGACGGTGTAGGCGACCAGGAACCAATAGCTTCCGCGGGTGGTCTTGAAGAGCGACAAGAGGGCAAAGGTCGTCATCAGCGCCCCTGTGGCCACCAGGAGACAGCGGTCGATGGTGAGGCCATACTGGCCGATGCGGTAGCCTATGGCCACCCAGAACAGCACCACCAGCGGCAGCGCTATCAATCCGAACCAGCGGAAATACCATTCCAAGGGTTGTCTCTTCAGCATCGGCCGTAGCCAGCGCACCGCCACAGCCGCACCAATGAACAGCGACACCATGGTGGCTACCGACCCATTGGGCAGGTCCCAGCGTATCACAATCACCGCTAGGTAGACATACAATATTATGTTGTAAATGAGTAGTGCCGAGGTGAGCAGCCAGTTGACCAGCGCCTCTTCCAGTTTGCTGGCCTTCATCTCGTTATGTCCGCTCTCCATGCCAATGAATACCATTGGGGTGAGCAACACATAACAAAACGTCGCCAGATAGCCTTCTGTCGTATATGTCGTATAACCCTTTATCCTGAACAGATCGCAGATGGTATAATTGATGATTTCTAGCAGTATGAATGTCAAAAGACCAACGCCCACGGCTACCACTGTGGAACGTATCAGGCTGAAGAAGCGTGCGTTGAAGCTGCTGCGTGCCAGCAGGTACACCGCAGGCAGCAGGGCCGTCAGGAGCCAGTATTCGCTCGTGCTGTTCCATGCCTTCGGCAGCAAGGCCGTCAGCGCATAGAGCAGCAACACGGCCCAGTAGGATACCGCCGTCCACCGCCTGCTGCGGAGGAACGACAGGCACAGTGCCAGCACCACGGCAAAAGCCGCATAGTAGGCCGGCAGTTGCCACCAGGGGTCGCCTTTCAGAATCGCCGCCACCGTGGCGTGAATCAGCACAAGTAGCTCTACGGGATGGCTTTTCAAACCCTGCCATAGACGGGTCGTCATTGCGGCAGTATACTCGGCAATCTTCCGTTTTGTCTTTTTCACTATCGTGTTGGACATCGTTAGATGATATTTTCCGGATGCAAAGATACAAATATTTGGTGATGTGGCAAAAAAAATGTAATTTTGCATTTTCAAATCATTAACACTATGGAAACTATTGGTAATTGGTTTGTGTCGGCAGTGAATACCGTCAACGATTGGGTGTGGAGTCCTGCGTTGGTGGCGCTGTGCCTGGTAGCGGCCCTCTATTTCTCGTTCCGCACTCGCTTTGTGCAGGTGCGCCGCTTCGGTGAGATGTTCAAGCTGCTGTTTGGCCGGACTAGTCCGGCCAGTCCGACTAGTCGGACCGCCAAGACTGGCATCTCGTCGTTCCAGGCCTTCTCCATGGCGCTCTCCGGCCGTGTGGGTACGGGCAACATCGTCGGTGTGGCCACGGCCATAGGCTTCGGTGGCCCCGGAGCCATTGTCTGGATGTGGATTATCGCTTTCTTTGGAGCTGGCAGTGACTTTGTGGAAGCCACGCTGGCCCAGATATATAAGGAGGATCACAACGGACAGTTCCGTGGTGGCCCGTCCTACTATATCGAGAACGGTCTTCGCAGCCCCTTCTTTGGCGCGCTCTTTGCTGTGCTGGCGGCGGTGGCCTTCGGTGTCCTCCTGCCCACTGTCCATAGCAACAACATCGCCCTCAGCTGCTCCTATTCCTTCGGGGTACCGGTGTGGTGTATGGGGGTGTTTGTGGCCGTACTTATGGCACTGATTATCATAGGCGGAGTGAAGCGCATCGCCAACGTGGCGCAGGTCATCGCCCCCTTGATGGCGGTGGTTTACATCCTTCTCTCTGTCGTGGTATTGATTGTCAACTGGCAGATTGTCCCCGAGGTCTTCATGCAGATGCTGCGTGGCGCCGTGGGTGTCAATGAAGTGTCTGGAGCCCTGATAGGTAGCACCATTGCCTGGGGCGTGAAGCGTGGCATCTACAGCAACGAGGCCGGACAGGGTTCGGGGGCCATTGTGGCTGCCGCCGCCAGGGTGTCGCATCCCGTCAAGCAGGGTCTCGTCCAGGCCTTCTCGGTCTATATCGACACCCTCCTCGTCTGTACCGCCACGGCCATGATGATTCTGGCCTGCAAGACTTATAATATAATTGATGCCGTGGGCCGCGACGGCACCGTCACCTACCTCCTCCAGAACCCCGGTGCCCCGGAGGGCGAGCCGGGAGTCTTCTACACCACCGAGGCCCTCGGCACGGTCGTAGGCTCCAGCGCGGGCAACGTCATTATCTCCGTCGCTCTCTTCTTCTTCGCTTTCACCACCATCATGACCTATTACTATTACTCCGAGACCAACCTTGTCTACCTCTTCAACCGCTGGCGCCGCCGCATCTACAAGAAACATCCTGAGAAACTCGACGAGCTGGAGCGTGCCGACATGTATTTTGGCGACGACCGCCGTGAGAAGATTGTCATCTGGGTGCTCCGCATCGGTTCCATCACCTCCGTCATCATGGCCTCCATGCAGAGCAGCGGCTTTGTGTGGAAACTGGGCGACATCGGTGTGGGCATCATGGCGTGGATCAACCTCGTGGCCATCCTCCTCCTCTCGCCTCAGGCTTTTCGCACCCTCAAGGATTACGAGCGGCAGAAGAAAGCCGGCAAGGACCCTGAGTTCCATCCTCACGAGCTCGGCATCACCCGCTCCGAGTATTGGGACACCCCGCAGGATTCAAATAGGTGAACTCAACCTGTCATCCACCTGTCAGCACCCTACCAACTCCTACCCTGGTAGGACATGGGAAGGGGTTGGGTAGGAGTTGGTAAAGAGTTGGGTAAGACTTGGTGTCTAGAGACTATTGATTAGCAGTTTGTTACAACTTTATTATTTTGGCTGTTTTCCCGCTGGCACGCAAAAAATAGATACCGCTGTTTAAGTGGCTCATATCGAGTATAGTAGTGCCATTTTTGAGGGTGGGGGCCATCAGCTGGCGTCCTTGGAGGTCGCAGAGCTCGACAGAGGCACCCTCGGCCCCGTTGACGGTGACGATTCCTGTCGTCGGGTTGGGCCCCAGCGTCAGTTGCCGTTCTGGCGTCAAAATGATACCTATATCTTCCGGAAGATTGTGTATTTCAGCGATATAGTTGATGAGTGACGGGGCTAGGAAGTGCCAATACTCTGGCAAGCGGTCGCTGCTGAGGGTCTTTTGGGTCGAGATCTCCATCGTCATTTCCAAACAGTTATGCACGGCGTTCACATAGTCCTGCCGCCCACCGGAAATGGGGTACCAGTCGCCCCCGGCGGTGTAGCCGCAAGTGTAGGTGTCTCGGAAGTGGTTTTCGTTGCAGGCCCGGCTGGTGTCGACAAAACGCTTGCATACCTCTATCCACCAGTCTTCTGCGGGATGCGACATTTGGTCGGCATCGAGTCTCACGGTCTTGGAGGTGAAGCTGTCCCAGGGGTAGTTCATCACCTCGGCACCCCCATGGAGGTTAGCGCTCAGGCGGAAGTGGTGAGCCGAGAGGTAGTTGATCATCAGCTGGTTCTCCAGAGGGATGCCAACTTTGGCGGGTGCGAAGGGGTCGGGGTAGTTGCGGTTGAGGTCGATGCCATTCGCATTCTCGCGCTGGGCCCCTTGGATGGTGTTGTCGTTGCGGTGGTAGGTGCCGTCAGGATTTGACAATGGGTTGATACTGATGCGGGTACGGTTCATTAGGTCGGTGAGCTCAGGACTGTTGCCATAGCTGTGCAGCAGGGTGTCAATCAGGTGCAGCATCATCACGTAGCCCGTCACTTCATCGCCGTGCATGGTCGACGAGTAGAAGAATTCCGGACCCTCGGCAGAGGCTTCCGTCTCGATATACATGCTGAGTATCAGGTGTCCCTGGATGCTCGTTCCGATGGTGTCCACATGGCACAGCGAGGGAAATGCCTCGGCCCAGTGCGCCATCATGGACATGTAGGTATTGTAGGTGGGGTAGCGGTCCCAGTTGGCCATCTCGTCCATTGTTGTGGCCATTGTAACTGCTTTTGAATCAAATGATAGCGGTTCTGAATGGAACGCGTCGGGACGCGGCTTCAACTGTGCCATTGCGACTGTCGACAGTCCTAGGCAAAGGATGATCGAAAAAAAGTGTTTCACGGTTGATGTTTATTGATTGTTCAGCATCTCAACCATTTTGGTGAGGGTCAGGAGGCTGAAGGTTGTTGCGGCTTTCTCGTGGGCAGGATTGGCATCGTTGCCTTCGATATCATGGATTTGCAGGTCGATGTTGCTCTCGGGCACTCCATTGGAGATTAGGAAGTTGTAGAGGTTCTCGGTGTTGGCTACCGGCACGGTGATGTCTTTGGAACTGTGGAAAAGCATAATCTTTTCGTTGCCGCGGGGAGTCCACCCTTTGCAGATGTTGTCCTGGTCGAAGGCATTGTGGAATTTCAGAAAGAAATTGGAGGTGGTGTCAATCATCTCGTCGGCAATGTATTCTGCGAAAGAGAGCGTGCCTATCTTGTTGTCGATCTCCTCGCGGGTGTAGCGTTTGCTGAGGATCCAGTCGTCGATGTGGCTGAGCACCGGCTCCTTGAACATTTGGTTGCGTGAGGCACCAAGGCCCTTGAACTCGTTGTATGCCAGCAGTACGCTGACCACTGTGCTGGGCATGCCCGCAATGGTGGAACTGAAGAATTGGCGGTAGGTTTCGGGCAAGTCGTATGATCCCGCACCAGCGAAGGTGTAGGTGATGTGGATGTCGGGATACTTCTCTGCCACGAGGCGCACGACGCCCATTGAGGTTTGTCCGCCTTGCGAGTAGCCGATGTTGAACAACATGTCGCCCCAGGAGTAGCCCTTGGCGGACATGATTTTCTTAGCAGCCAGCAGGGCATCGACGCTGGCTTGGGCGTTGGCCTGCGAGAAGCAATAGGCCTGGTTGTGGTGCCCAGTGGAACCGAAGCCGTAGTAGTCGGGCGAGATGGTGATAAGGTTTTGGCTGGCAATGAACTTCTGCTCCGTGAGGTTGCCCTTCGAAGGGCATTGGTCGGCACGGTAGACAGTGTAGTGGTTGTAGAGTAGCAGGGCTTTGGCATAGGCGTGCGCTTTCACACTGTCGCCCAACGTGATGGTGCCCGAAAGCATGATGTCATTTCCATAGGGATCCTTTGAGGGATAGGCGAAGTTATAGGCCGTCATGTGGTTTTCTTCGTAGCGCACAGAGTCGGTGATATAGGCTTCACCGTAGGGCAGGTCGGTGGCATGGGGTTCAGGTTCCTTGTCCTTGGCACAAGAGATTGCCATGCCCACCGCAAGCAGCATGGCGATATGGTAGAAATGTTTTATTCTCATCTACTCTTTTTTTGTAAAACGGAATAGTTCACTATATTTCCCAAAGCCCCTTTCTCGCCTCGTTGGCGATGGGCTCGATCAATGCTTTCTCTATATGCATGATAAGGGCTACGTTGAGGCCTGTGATGGTGATGCTGAAGTTTCCCTCCTCGCAGTCGCTGATAAGCATCCCCTCCAGCCCCTTGAACGGACCGTCGATGATGCGGACGCTCTCGCCATTCTTCAACCTGCTGTCGTTTATGACGTTTACCTCGGCCTCGGCCTCCATCAGTCGACGGATGGCCTCAATTTGTTTGTCGGGTATGATGACGGGTTTGTTGCTCCACGACACGATGTAACCCACACCCTCGACATTGCGGACCGGTACCACGTCTTTTTTGCACATCTTGACGAAGAGATAGGAGGTAAAGAGGGGAACGTCGACATTCTTCCAGCGGTCGCTCCATTGGTGAAGTTTGCGCTGCAGCGGCAGATAGGTCTCATAACCCTGCTCTTTCAGTCGCAAGTCTGTCTTCTTCTCGGCACGGGGATTTGTGTATATGGCCACCCATTGGGGGGTATCATTCAGCATGAGCGTTTGTCTTTTTTGCTGTTATAACGCCGAAGCACTATATTTATTGTTATTAATATAAAAATAGTTGCCGCTGAAAATAATGCTATAGTACAACTGGAAGGTTCCGCAACTGTTATCACGGAACCGGGCAACCGCGAGATTCCATCGGTAAGCCAGTCGCCATACCACAGCGGCCATTTCACAACGAAGGCGGTGATGCCGCAGGGAACGGCCATGTAGAGGAGGGCGAGCTCTAACATCAGGGGTGCTAAAGGGATTATCACAATGTTGGCTATCAGAAAGTAAGGCTGCACTTGGTGGAAGGTGGCAAGGGAGACTGGGAGTGTGGCTAGGGTGGCGGCGAGGCTGACGACGGCCAGTTGCCATAGGATATTGTGGCTGAGATTGATGGCTGGTCGCATGAGCAGGATGCCCGCTACCGCGCTGAACGATAGCTGCCAACCGACGTTGAAGAGCAGCATGGGGTCGACGGCCAGCATGACAATGGCCGCGGCGGCCAGTAGGTTGAGTGAGTCGGTTCGTCGTGCCATCATGTGGCTGATAATGAATAGACTGAACATCAAGGCGGCCCTCGTCGTGGCGGGAGCTAGACCTGTCAGGGCTGCAAAAACCCAGATGGTTAGCAGCTGGATGCTTCCTCGGATGATGCGGCCGCGACGTTCTTTTCCGACAAAGAAGAGTAGCCAGCCGACGATGGTGGCCAGCAGTCCTACATGCAATCCGCTGACACACAGCAGGTGCATGATGCCGGCATCGCGGAACTGTGTCTGCAGATTGGGCTCCAGATCGCCACGCCAACCCAGGGTCAATGCTTCCGCGATGCCACGATAGCGGGGCTCCAAAGGACCCTCCTGCATGCGCTGCAATAGCTTCATCCTGACTCCTTCGCATCGTGCACGGAGCGAGGTGCTGTCGCGGCCGGTGAGGAGGTAGTGGGCGGAGGTGAGGTAGAGTGAACCTTTCTCCCGGTCGACATAGCCATGGGCCAGCAGGCGGTCGCCGTAGCGCAAGGCGGCGGTACTGTCGCAACGGAGATAGAGGCATAAATTGCCGTTTGTTTTTTGATTTCCAATGCACTCTAGCTTTGCCGTTGCCCGATAGCTACGCTCCCGGGGAATGGGTGTCTCGTTTAGCCTGAGGGTTAGGTAGGATGGGTGTTTGGGAGACATGGCTGAGGAATGGCTCCAGTGGCTGGTGTCATGGTGCGGGTCGTCGGGAAGACAACGGAGTACACCAATGGCGAAGACGGTGATGGCCAGTGCGATGGCGGTGGATGTGGGATGCTTTCCCTTGTTGAAATACAAGAGTGAGCCACTTGCTATTGCGGCGGTTGCCGTAAGGAGAATCCATAGGTGTAGCGGCAGGGTTGTCCAGTGACAAACCGCTATGCCAGCCATCAAGGCCAAAGCTACGGGTACCAATGGGATACGCCTCACGGTTTTAGATGATTAGGTCGGAGAGTTTTACCTTGGGCACGTAGTGGGTGCCGTCGCGGCGGTAGTAGGCATGGCTCTCGCCTTCGGCAATGGGTGTCAGCTCGATGCGCTCGTTGCCTTTGCCGATGGCAATCACCAGCAGGGGAGGGTAGGGCAAGTTGAGTTCTTCTTGGAGTTTGGCACGGTTGAAGGCGGCGATAATCAAGCCATTGAGCCCCATCTCCACGGCTTTCAGCAACATGCTCTGGGCGGCAATGCCGAGGTCGATGTCCACCATGGGGTTCTCCGCCACGGTGGCGCAGAGGACGATGAAAGCCTCGGGCTCCATGCCTGCAAGAGGCAGGTGAAGCTCCGGCAAGGCAGCACCCATCTTGACGATCGGCAGCACTCGATCGGCACCATTTTCGTGGGTTACCAGTCTGAATCTCAACACCTGCTGGTTGCGTGCCGAGGGAATCTTAGTGCATACGCCAGCGATGCGCTCCAGTTCACCGACACTCACCTTATAGGATTTCTTGTAGCCTCGTGTGCTGCGATTTTCTAGCAGCAGTTCGTCGACGGTATGCCCTATCTTTTTTACCCTGATTTTTCCACTTCCGAGGGTCTCTTCGTATCTTTTTTCGAGATAATTGTCTGCCATCCTTCAAAAAAAGTTTAATGTTTGAGATTTGTGTTATAATGTTGATATATAGTGTTGTATTTGATAAATTGTACTCGCTTCAAGAGACAAAAATACAACTTTTTTTCAAATTATTTTGTCAGTTTCAAAAATGTTCGTACTTTTGCACCCGCAAATCGCAAGAAAATGATCTGCTAGCTCAGTTGGTTTAGAGCGCTTGCTTGACAGGCAAGAGGTCACAAGTTCAAATCTTGTGCAGATCACATGAAGACAACCCGAAAGGTTGTCTTTTTTTGTTGATTCATTTTTTTTTCGTATTTTTGCAGTCAAATTTAAATTATAACGATTATGAAAAAACTATTTGCTTTTACCCTTGCAGCTTTTGCCATGATGGCCGTGGGCTGCACTAAAGACGACAATCCGAAATCAGGAGAAGGCTCTGGCTTTTCCGTTGTGGGAAACTGGTCTTTGTACCAAGAGAACGACTTCAGCACTCTTGTCTTGGCGGCTGACAGCCACTATGAGATGACAACGGGAAATTACTACAAAGAGGAGGGGACCTACGTCTACAGTACCACGCTCACCTTAACACCCGTCAGGGCATGGGAGAACGATTCCGTATGGCAGGAGGTCGAGCCGAGAGAGACTGAATACACCTGGCCTGTGAAAATGCTTTACGACGGTGATGTGATGATGTTGAAGATGCGAGATGAATATGATGAGTCTCATGAGGTATGGGCTCCTTATGTAAAGGACAGTGCTACCTGCGTCTCCAACGTCAACGACATCCAAGGCAAATGGTACTGGATGATGGGCGAAGAGCACCCCGTGGCCCGTGTGATTGTCAACGTGAACGGTACCACTGGAGATGTTATCATCACTCCTTGGGGTGAGCGCTACACGGGCACTATCCGTTACGAGAAGGGCATCATCTACATGGACAATCCCACGTTTACCACCACGCGTTATGAGGATGGGGAAGGTGGTTGGGAGCACATGAATGATGCTGATCCAGAGAACTCGCCTTGGCGTACTCCTTTCGGAGAGAATCCCAATCACGGCGCCTACGAGGGTGGTCTTTCCTTTACTTTTGTCGCGGATGGAAATATGGCCTATGGCGGCATCGCCAACCTCTTGGCAACTTTCCAAAAGCAATAAAAGGGTAGTCTAAAGGACAAGGACAACCGTTTGGGTTGTCCTTTTTTTTAGGTATCACCATTCTAGGTAGGGAAGGAGACGGGAGAGCATTGTGTCGTTGCAGGTGGGGATGGCACGGAGGTCGTCGGGCGAAGTGAAGATGGCACCGCGCGAACGGAGGTTGACGAGGTCGCGGGCAAAGTAATAGTCTACGTAAGGGTGCTTGATGAGCTGCTTTAATTCAGCGGTATTGACGTTGATCTTGCGCAGGTTGTCGGTCTCCAGCCGCAGGTATGGCGCGATGTGCCCCAGCAGAGTTGGCGTGAAGCCGTAGACTTCCAGTAATTGCTCTGTGCTGGCAAACCCACCTAGCCTCTCGCGGTAGCGGATGATGCGCTGAGCGAAGGTGGGACCGATGCCGTGAAGGAGTGTCAGTGTGGTGGTGTCAGCGCTGTTGAGCTCCACCTCCAGCGGTTTACGTGTGGGCGTGGGGGGCTCCGTGGTATACATCCTTTGAGGTTCGAAAGTGTAATGGTCGTGATTTTGTGTAACATTTCTGTGGCGGGTGTATTGCTTGCGGCGTGAACGGTAGACGGAATCTTCCAAATTTTCCAGTTCTTGGATGTTTTTCGCACCGATTGAGTCGGTGGTTAATGGTTCAGGGATATGTTTTTTTGAAAAAAAAATAAATACCCGTAGAAACAATCAATGCTATTGCTATCCAGGAGATTCCATTGGTTTGCGATTGTGTCAGTTTCCATTTTTTCTTTCCCATGATGAAGAAAAATTTTGTCAGTTTCAAAAATCTTTGTACTTTTGCAGCCGCTTTCGACAGAAAAGATTGCAAAAGAGCATGAGCGAAGCGAGTGAACTTTTGTTGTGTTTTCGAAGAAAACGGTCTGTTAGCTCAGTTGGTTCAGAGCGCTTCCTTCACACGGAAGAGGTCGAGAGTTCGAATCTCCCACAGACCACAGATTTGCCCCGCCGACGGGGCTTTTTTTGTTCATTGATACAATCTTTCATATGTAAATAACGTTAATTAGATAAAAATATTGTTATCATGATACGCGAAGAGACTGTTTTTGGACCCATATTCAGCCGGAGGCTCGGCAGCTCGTTGGGTATCAACCTGCTGCCCGAGAAGGGCAAGATATGCAATTTCGACTGCATCTATTGCGAGTGCGGATGGAACCGTGACGGACGCAACGATACCGTGCTGCCCACTGCCGCGAAGGTGCGGGGTGATTTGGAGCGTATGCTGCAACGCCTTGCAAAAGAGAATACTCCCGTCGACAGCATCACCTTCAGCGGTGACGGCGAGCCGACGCTGAATCCTGAGTTTCCGCAGATTATTGACGACACGCTACGGTTGCGCAACCAATACTACCCCCATGCCAAAGTAAGTGTCCTGAGTAACGCCACACGTGTCCATATCCCAGAGATTTTCAATGCGTTGCGTAGGGTCGACAATCCCATCATGAAAATCGATGCCCCCACCAATGAGCTGGTGGAGAAGATCAATATGCCCGCTCCGGGATATGATATCCATCGTGTCATCGAGGCCCTCAAGCAGTTTGAGGGCAACTTCGTCCTTCAGACATGCATGCTGCGGGGGAATGGTTTTGATTCTGCATGTCCCGAGGTGATTCTCCCTATGATGGACATCGTAAGGCTCTTGAAACCACGTGAATGGATGGTCTACACCATCGACCGAGCCACCCCCATGCAGGGCCTCGAAAAATTCTCCCCGCAGGAGATGAAAGCCCTCGTCCAACCCATCATCGACGAAGGGATTACAAAGGTTCAGATTAAAGGTGCTGTGGAGGATAACTGATTGGAAATTATGTAGATGTAAAATTGATGAAAAAATTGGGCGCTCCTAGAAAAAGGGGCGCTTTTTGCGTTTTATAAGCGACTGATAATAAGCGTCTTCTTTGTATCAAGTCTTACCCAACTCTTTACCATCTCCTACCCAACCCCTACCCATGACTTACTATGGTAGGAGATGGTAGGGTGGGGGATGGGGCTAAGGAAGGGACAGAATCCAGTCAGCAATGGCTTTCATGGCTTCAGGGGCAAACGTCTCCTCGATTTGAACGTACTCGTCGGGGGAACCGGTGGCACAGTGCTGGAATAGGTGATTTAATCCTGTAAATATTCGATAATGAATGTTTTTTCTTGAAAGCTCAGCGATTCTGGCAATGTTGGGAAGGGCTACCACCTGGCAGTCCTTTGAGCCTTGAAGGGCGAGGATAGGGCACTGGACCTTAGGGAGATAGTCGGCTGGGTCGAGGGAGAGGAAGGTGCGCATCCAGCGGCTGTCGAGTTGCTGCTTGAGGGTGTAGGCGGTGCCTTTGCGGAGGTCGATGCTGTCGATTTGCTCCTTGGTGAGGCCGGAAGTCTGGCGGAGGATAACAACTTGATAATCTTTTACGGAGCTCTCTTGTGGCAGACCGAAGAGGTCGCGCATGCAGCGTGTGCGGATAGATACGAGGCTGTCGCTCACCCCTTTGGCTCGGAAGAGCGCTTCGTTCTGTTGCACAAGGACTTCGAGGCCTGTGCAGCCCTGTCCGGCGAGCATAACGATGAACTTGACGTCTTTGTTTCTTGTGGCCACCATGGGGGCGATAGCGCCACCCTCGCTGTGGCCACCGATACCGAGGCGGTTGAGGTCTATGTGGGAGTTGGCTTTCAATGCGTTGAACATGGCTTCGGCGTCTTCGGCGAAGAGACGGGTGTCAGCACTGTCGAGAGGGCCTGTGCTGGCGCCCATGCCGCGGTCGTCGTAGCGGAGGACGGCGATGCCGCGAGAGGCCAGATAGTCGGCGAGAACCAGAAAGGGCTTATGGAAGAGGATCTCCTCGTCGCGGTTCTGCTGGCCGCTGCCGCTCACCAGCATTAAGCAGGGATACCGCAGGGTCGAACCGTACGGCACACTCAAAGTACCTTCGAGGTGGATGGCATTGCCTTGGGAATCAGTGTAGTCGGTGGTGACGGTTTCCTCATTGAATCGGTAGGGTGGGAGAGGGGTTTGTGGACGACGGAGTTGGTAGAGGGTATCGGAGGGATGGAAGGTGATAGATTCTTTCATGATGCCTTGTCGCCACGTGCCTGACCAAATGCTATCTTGCTTTATAAGAGTGGTTTTGAATCCGATGGAAGCGCACTCAAGACGCAAGGTGTCTCCCTGAAGCGACCATTTGCTGACGGGGATGGGATCGGAGGTTTGTAGGGGACTATAGAGCTCATAGCTGCTATCGGTCTGATGAATACATAGGACAAGCCCCGTCTGCTGGCTCCAGCCTGTCCACCAATACTGAGCGTGGGCCGTCAGGCCCACGCTCAACAATATTAATATGATTACCTTTTTCATTTCGAGAACATGATCTTCTCGCTGTTGAACATGCGGGTAAGGCCCCAGACGGCGATGCCGGTGTATATGATGTTGGCGCCAAGCGTAACGAATACGGGCTGCCACATTACCTCGTGGGCAAAGACAGCAGTCATCACCTCGATGCTGTTGTAGAAGGGAATGAGGTAGATCAAAATGCTCTCGCTGGCACCGTTCTGGAACATGGGCAGCAGGCCGCAGAGCATCACCACGAGCATCAGCGGCAGCACCATGGTGCCGGCATTCTTGACGTCTTTGGCCAGTGCCGAGAGGAGACTGACGGCAGAGGCCATGATGAGCACGGCGGCGAGGATGGTGAGCAGCAGCACGAAGTAGTCGCCTGTGGTGTAGTGGAATCCGAGTGCCGAGGTGTCGACGTCACCCTGTATCATCTTGGGCAGCGAGAGGGCTATACCTATGAAGCTGGAGATACCGCTGAGGAGTGCTATACCGCTGAGGGAGATGATCTTGCCGAGGGCCAGCTCGTTGCGTCGCATGGGAGTGACGAGGAGGGTGGCGATGGTGCCACGTTCCTTTTCGCCCGCAATGGCGCTTGGGGCAATGGCCATCACACCGCTGAAGAGCATCATGAGGATGAGCATAGGCAGAATCTTGCTCCAGATCATGGCACCGATGTTATCGTCGGTGGCCTGGTCGAAGGAGGTCTCCTCCTCATTCAGTTCGTCCACACGGTTAATGTCGAATCGGTTGCAGATGCTCTCCTCGAAAGCGGTAAGCATGGAGGTGAGCATGGTGTAGACACGCTGGGTGGCGTTGTTGGTCGAGTTGTAGTAGATTTCGATATTGGGTGCCGGTTCTCCGCTCTGGGGGTCATAAGTAGCTAGCAGGGTATCGAAGCCAGCGGGGAAGCGCATGAGTACGGTGTTGAGGTTCTTGTCTTCCAGGAGGTCGATGTCTTTCTGGATGAAGGGGGAGGGGAGAACGTTGATGTTGAGACTGTCAGCACCGTCGAACATCGGGGCGATGCTCTCGGGCATATTCTCTACGCGGAGGGTGACGTTGTCGTTCGCTCCCTCCTGTATCATGCTCTCAATACCTGTTCCCATGAAACTGTAGATGAGGTAGATGAGCAATCCTGGCATGATGAGGGCGGTGAAGATCAGCTGGCGGTCGCCAAAGAAGCGGGCGAACTCTTTCTTGATGATGGTCAAAGCGTTACTTTTCATTCCTCACCTCCTTTCTGTTCTTTATAAATCTCGAAGAAGCGGTCTTCGAGGGTCATTCCGTTGCAGACTTCTTCGAGGCTGCCGCAGGTAATCATGCGGCCGTCGATGATGATGCCCACACGGTCGCAGAGACGCTCCACAAGGCTGAAGATGTGGGTGCTGAGGATAATGGTTTTGCCCTCGGCACGCAGTTCCTGCAGGTAGTCGGTGACGGTGCGGGCCGTGAGTACGTCGAGGCCGTTGGTGGGCTCGTCGAAGATGATGATTTCGGGGTCGTGCACCAGCGAGATGACCAACGAGAGCTTCTGCTTCATGCCGGTGGAGAGGTTGGCGACTTTCACTTCGGCGAATTTGTCGATGCCGAAACGCTTGAACATGTGCTCCTTGCGTTCCATCATTGTGCCTTCGTTTACGCCGTGGAGGCGGCTGAAGAAGTCGAAGAGGTAGTTGGGCGTGAAGAAGTCTTCGAGCTTGAGCTCAGAGGTGAGGAAACCAATCTTGGCGCGCACATTTTCGGGCTCGTTCACCACGCTGCAGCCGTCGAGGATGGCGTCGCCCTCGTCGGGACGGATGAGGGTCGACAGCATGCGCAGGGTGGTGGTTTTGCCGGCACCGTTGGGACCCAACAAACCGAAGATCTCGCCACGGTAGGCGTTGAAACTCAGGTGGTCCACCGCCGTCTTGCGTTTGGCGGTGGTACGCTCAATTTTTTGTTGTTTGCGCGAGAGCGTGAAGGTCTTGCACAGCTCTTCCACGCGCAGAATCTCTTCCATGATGTATGAATGTGTTTATTTTTTTCGGGATGCAAAAATACTTTTTTTTTTCGAGGTAGCAAAATTTTTTTCAAAGAGGCGGAATAATAAAATGCAATAATTTGAGTTATTTGGATACCAATGGTTATGAAAATGAACGTCCGTCAATATATAGTGCTGTTGCTGTTAGGATTGTTGACAACGGGGGCTTGGGCTCAGGAGGAGACGAAAGTTCCCGTCAAGGATCTGAAGTTGGGACAGCTGGATTTGCGGAAAATAAGACCTGTGGGTGGTGATTCCACAAAGTTGCGTTCTACGCTGACTACCAAGTTAAACCGACGCCAGCTGACATCGAAGGTGGAATTGAAACGCGCTGCCTCGGAGCACTATTCTTTCGCTACCATCCTCGACGGTGACACCATCCCGCTGGTCTACTTGCGCGAGGTGAATGTCTATGCGTCGGGCATGCTTCTGACGGCCAAGGAGATAAAGAAGAACGCCAAGCTCATCCGCAATGTGCGCATGATGCTCCCCTATGCCCGCGAGGCCAAGCGGAGGCTCGATGCCTTGGAAGTGGAGATTTCGAACCTCCCCAAGAAAGAACGTAAGGCTGCTATCAAGCGTGCCGAGCAGAAGCTGAAGGACGACTACAAGGACCAGCTTTCGAAGTATACTTTCTCGCAGGGACTGGTGTTAATCAAGCTGATAGACCGCGAGACGAGCCGCACGGCCTACGCTCTGGTGGGTGACCTGAGGGGGTCGTTCCGGGCAGGTCTGTATCAGGCGCTGGCGCGCTTGTTTGGCTACAACCTCAAGACCAAATATGACCCTGAGCACGACAAGAAAGATGAGCTCATGGAACGGATTATCAAGTCAATAGAACGGGGACAGCTATAGCTGGTTAAGAGTTAATAGATAGTATTTGAGAAATGAAAGGGTATTGTTTTTTGTCGGCAGTGCCGATGCGGAAGGAGGCCACGGATAGAGCCGAGATGGTGAACCAACTGGTGCTCGGTGACACGGTGGAAGTGCTTGATCGACAGGAGAAATGGTCGCTGGTGAAATGCGAGTATGATGGTTACGAGGGTTGGGTCGACAATAAACAGTATGTGCCATTCGAAAACGCTGCCGACTTGGCTGAGCGCTGTTTCCTTGCAACCCCCTATCTCTGGGGTGGCCGCTCGAAGGGCGGTATCGACTGTTCCGGTCTCACTCAGATATGCTTCAAAGCCAACAGTATATGGCTTCCGCGCGACGCCTCACAGCAGGTAACCTGCGGCGACGAGGTCTGCCTGTGTGACGTGCAGCGCGACGACCTCGCTTTCTTCCAGAACTCCGAGGGACGCGTTATCCATGTGGGTATCTGCATGGGTGACGGACGTATTGTTCATTCATCTGGTTTCGTACGGATTGACAAGCTTGACTCCACAGGAATCTTTGACGGCGAGAAATACACCCATCGCCTTTATTCCATCCGAAGGGTGAAATAGGTATTTTTTACCTACCATCCCCCTATCAACCCCCTATCAACTCCTACCATGGTAGGAATTGGTTAGGAGTTGGTAAGGCGTTTGTAGCTGGTTTATAGTTGGTTGTGGCTTTCTGGCCCGAATGGGGTTTTATAACGTTTTCTGGGTCTTTTTTTAACATCATTTAAAAAAATTTTTGTCATATCGCTCAACTTTTGTAACTTTGCATTTTATTTTAGAAACAATAAATAACAGATATTATGGCAGAACTGTCTGAGCAAGAACAAATTCGCAGAAATTCACTGGCTGAGCTCAAGAAGCTTGGAATCAATCCCTATCCCGCCGCCCTCTACAAGGTGGATGCAGAAGCCGCTGACATCCTGGAGCGTTTCCCCAAGGACAACACGCTGTTTCAGGACATCTCCATTGCCGGCCGCATCATGAGCCGCCGCATCATGGGTGCCGCCTCGTTTGTCGAACTGCAGGACCATACGGGCCGTATCCAATTGTATATCAAGCGTGACGAGATATGCCCCGAGGAAGATAAGACCCTTTATAATACCGTTTTCAAACGTCTGCTCGACATTGGCGACATCATTGGTGTGACGGGTTATGTGTTTGTCACCCAGATGGGTGAGACCAGTATCCATGTGAAGAGTCTCACGGTTCTCAGCAAGAGCCTGCGCCCCCTGCCCATCGTCAAGGAGAAGGATGGCGTGGTGTACGACGCATTCAGCGACCCCGAATTGCGCTACCGCCAGCGCTATGTGGATCTTATCGTCAACCCGCAGGTGCGCGAGACTTTTGTGCAGCGTGCGTTGATTGTCAATGAGATGCGTCAGTATTTCAACGAGCAGGGATACCTCGAAGTGGATACCCCCGTACTGCAGAGCATCCCTGGCGGCGCTGCCGCGCGTCCTTTCATTACGCATCACAATGCTTTGGATATCGACCTCTACCTCCGTATTGCCAACGAGCTGTACCTCAAGCGTCTCATCGTGGGCGGCTTCAAGGGTGTGTATGAGTTCAGCCGCAACTTCCGTAACGAGGGCATGGACCGCACTCATAACCCCGAGTTCACCTGCATGGAGATTTACGTGGCCTATAAGGACTACAACTGGATGATGCGCTTCGTGGAGACCATGCTTGAGCGCATTGCCATGCGTCTGCACGGCACCACTGAGGTGAAGGTATGGGGTAACGACATCAGTTTCAAGGCTCCCTTCCGCAAAGCACCCATGGTGGAACTCATCAAAGAGGAGACCGGTGTCGACGTGAGCGGCATGGACGAAGATCAGCTGCGCGAGGCTTGCAAACAGCTTGGCGTGGAGACCGATGCCACCATGGGCAAGGGCAAACTTATCGATGCCATTTTCGGAGAGAAGTGCGAAGGCAAGCTCATCCAGCCCACCTTCGTCACCGACTACCCCATCGAGATGTCGCCCCTCTGCAAGCGTCACCGTGATAATCCTGAGCTCACCGAGCGTTTCGAGCTCTTCGTCTGCGGCAAGGAGCTGGCCAATGCCTACTCTGAACTCAACGACCCCATCGACCAGCTCGGTCGCTTCCAGGAGCAGTTGAGACTCAGTGAGAAAGGTGATGACGAGGCCATGTTCATTGACATGGACTTCGTCCGTGCCCTCGAATACGGCATGCCTCCGACCTCCGGCATGGGCATCGGTATCGACCGACTGGTGATGATGATGACTGGCGCCCAGAGTATTCAGGATGTGCTGCTCTTCCCGCAGATGAAGCCCGAGGTACACGAGAAGTCGACCGAGGACGAAGGTGCTGACCTCACGGCCCACGGCGTCGACGAGGCATGGGTGCCTGTACTGCAAAAAGCGGGTGTCAAGACCTACGAGGATCTGAAGACCGTCAATCCCAACAAGCTCTTCAACGACCTCGGTGGCCTCCGCAAGAAGATGAAGCTCGACATCCCCGCCCTCAAGAGGGAACAGTTTGATGCTTGGTTTAACTAAAGATGAACGTAGAATTCCGAATGCCTAAGCTGTCGTCCAAGCCGGCGACGAATCAGGGAGGCAGTGGCAAGAGCCGCAGCATCGTCAAGGAGCTGCTGCTCACTATCATCGCCACCACCATCTCTATCGTTCTCACCTTCGGCACCGCCGCATGGTTCGAGAAGCGTGAGGCCGACAAAGCCCGCCGCCTGCTGGCCATGACCATCATCAGCGACATCGACCAGAGTCTCGAGGTGGTCAAAAACCGCATAAAATACGAAGATGAATGTTGCGCCATCTCATACTATTTGATGCGGAATTGCCACCGGCTGGAGGAGATTGGCTCCGATTCGATTTTGGCCTTCATCTATTACGTAACTGACTTCGGATTCCCCAGAGAACTCGAGATGGCGACCAGCAACGAGCACATCTTCAACAGCAGCCAGGACTCGTGGCGCACGCTGAGCGACAAGAAGTTCCTCGGCAATGTGCAGGATTTCTACAGCGCCCGCTCCCTCATGGAACGACAACGGAAAGAGAGCGTCTTTTTCCAGAAACCGATAAGCGGGGAGGAAGAATACAGCCTCATCATGGAGTTGGACGACATGAAAAGCGACGAAGCCATCCTGGCCACCTGCCGCCGCCTGCTCCAAACTCCCCGCGTGCAAAACTACATCGGCTGGAGCAGCGAGCGGAGGAGCCTCTACAACAGTCTGCTGCAGTACATCAATGTCAACGAGGAAAACAAGTTTCTGATGGGCATCACCGAGAAGGAACTCGAGGAATTCCGCAACCAGAGCCTGATGGTTATCCGCCGTGCTAAGGAGGCCGACCTCGTGGGCACCTGGGACGCCGTGCTGACCAGCGACGACAACCATACCGAATACACCTTCCGCAAAGACCGC
The DNA here is from genome assembly GCA_900318835.1 of uncultured Bacteroidales bacterium. Lineage (GTDB taxonomy): Bacteria > Bacteroidota > Bacteroidia > Bacteroidales > P3 > Colimorpha. Next base: position 8,382 of record ONLW01000017.1, on the reverse strand, counting down.
ACTTTCACCACCCTCCAGACCAAGAAATGGAACCACTACTGCTTCAGGGGAAAGATCACAACCCAAATCACCGTATCAGGTCATTGGGAAATCGTGGGCGACACGCTGGTGAAGAGCTTCGACCTGCAGACCCTCAAGATCGACAATGACGAAAGCGGCATCACCTGTTCCAAAGAGGAGAGGGAGAAACAACTCCCAGAGGTGAGACAACTCTATATGGACAGGTTGATGGGAAGCGGCTTTCTCAAGCAGATCAGCAGCGACAACCGCGTGGCGCAGTCCACCAACCTCGACCGTACCGGCACCCGCCTCGAACTCACCGAGACCGGCAAGGCTTTTTTACATTACCAAAAACGACAATGACTTGCCCATAAGTATGAATAGATTTAAAGCATAAATGCTATGAAAACAAGGAGATTGTTCGCATGTATGATGTCTGCCGCGATGATAATTGTCGCGTGCAGTAAGGACGATGAGCCAACTATCGTCCCTGAATCGACCCCCAATTCGACATTGCAGGTGAAGACCGGCAGCGGTGATGGCGAGACGGTGAGCTATCCGGTGCAGGTGTATGTCTTTCAAGGTGACGAATGCAAAGCGGTGCAGACCATTGGAGACGAGGGGCAGACGCTCAGCATTGCGCTAGAAGAAGGACTCTACAGTGTCTATGCTGTCGGTGGCGCGTCGCATAATGACTACACCCTGCCCACCCAGGCCAGTGCCACACCTTCTTCGATTGTAGCGCTCCAAAGTGGGCACTTGCATGGTGACTTGATGACCGCCTCTGCCACGGTGTCTCTTGTTGATGGCGGTACCAATACCGTCACCCTCGGTATGGTGCGCAAGACCATGCTGATACAGGGCATAACCATCAGCCATGTTCCTGTGGCCGCTACAGCGGTGAGCGTTACTATAGCGCCTCTGCATCAAGAGCTTATCCTTGATGGAAGCTATGACGGCACTACCGGAACGCAGACCATCGCCCTTACGCGTCAAGCCGACAACCGTACGTGGATTTCCACAGACGAGACTCATCTGTTGCCACCTAGTAGTCAACCGGCCAGTATCAGCGTGAATATTACCATCGACGGCACCACGAGTAGCTATACCTATTCCAGTAATAACGAGTTGGCAGCTGGATATATCATCAGCATTGTGGGCTCTTATACCGAGGCTGTTGGTGTGACTCTCAGCGGTACCATCACAGGTGCAACATGGGTAGGCGAGCGAACTATCTCGTTTACCTTCGATGAGAATGGAAGTAGTGGAAATGGTGGGAACAATGGAGCACCTACAGTAGGCTCTACCTATCTGGGATGCTATGTCCTTGCCGTTGATGGAAATGAGGTGACGCTGATGTCGCCTAACGAGACGATTGTGGAGGGAAGCGATGTCAATGTTACCCCAGCTTTGGCCAACTGCGGTGTTGCTGAAGTCACCGGCTGGGCTGTGCCTACCCAAGTGCAGATGCAACTGGTGGAAGCCAAACTCTTGTCTGACGATGCCTCCCTTAACGGACAAGATTACCTCTATCGTGAAAGCGACCATAGTCTTGGCTTTCGTAGACTTGGCGGTGGAGAGAACTATTGGATTAGTGCCTCTGTTACTGTTTCCTACCACCTGAGACCCGTTGCAGTCGTTACCCTTTAAACTATTCCATGGCTATGATTAAGCAGTTTACATTCAATCACTTCGAGGTTAATTGCTATCTGATTGTTGATGAGGTCACCAGGCAATGTGCCATTGTGGACCCCGCCTGCGAGGCTTCCTTTGAGGACTCGCAGCTGACACAGTATATTGCAGACCAGAAGCTTACACCCACGATGGTGTTGCTCACCCACGCCCATGTGGATCATATCGCTGGTTTGCGGCAGGTGTGCGAGCATTACCAATTGCCTGTCACCATGCATCCGGAGGGACGTAAACTGCTGAAACAGGCTGAGGCCTATGGCTCCATCATGGGTTTCGCTGTCGACAATATGGACGACTTGGATGTGGTGGAAATCAATGATGGAGATTGCCTGAATGTGTCAAAGCTTGAATGCTTGAGTGCTGGCGCAAAAAATACTCAAACAAACAATCAAGCAATCACGATTGAGTGCCGCTATGTGCCTGGTCATTGCCCTGGAAGCATGTGCTATGTGGTGGCGGCTGACAAGGCTGTCATCACCGGTGACGCCCTCTTCCATTTCAGCATTGGCCGCACAGACCTCCCTGGTGGCGACTATCCTACGCTGATAGACTACCTCAAGCGCCGTGTCCTCACGTTGCCAGACGACTACCGTGTTCTTCCCGGCCATGGTATCGCCAGCCAAATAGGCAAGGAGAAAAAGTATAACTCATTTCTAATGTGACGACAACAAATGGCAGTAAAGATAGACTCTAGTTGGTACGAGGTGCTACGGCCGCAGTTCGAGGCTCCCTATTTCGCACAGCTCAAGGAGTTCCTCGTTGCCGAGCGCGCGCAGCACACCTGCTATCCTCCGGGAAGCAAGATATTCAGCGCCTTCGACAGTACGCCTTTCGACAAGGTCAAGGTGGTTATCCTTGGTCAGGATCCCTACCACGAGCCAGGCCAGGCCATGGGACTCTGCTTCTCTGTCCCTCAGGGTATTCAGGTGCCGCCCTCGTTGGTCAACATCATCACCGAGATCAATTCCGATCTCGGCACCAATATTCCTAAGACCTGTGGCGACCTCAGTGGTTGGGCCGAGCAGGGGGTGTTGCTCCTCAATGCCACCCTCACCGTGCGTGCCCACCAGGCTGGCAGCCATCAGCGCCACGGATGGGAGACCTTCACCGATGCCGCCATCCAAGCCCTCAGCCGTCAGCGCTCAGGCATTGTCTTCCTTCTATGGGGAAGCTATGCCATCGCTAAAAAATCACTGATAGACATCACCAAGCATTATGTGCTGACGGCTCCGCATCCCTCACCGCTCTCGGCCTACAGGGGCTTCTTTGGCTGCCGCCATTTCTCCCAAACCAACAATCTGCTCATCCAGCAGGGCCAGCAGCCCGTCGACTGGAGTCGTATAAAATGAAGAAAACGATACACATTACGGAGGCCTTCTTTGCGAGTTGTACGGATGGATGGTACTGACCGCAAAGAGCGTTGACCTCAACCGTCGGACACGCTCTATATCGCCAAGGCGGAGATGGGGGATGATTTGGAGAAGGATTGGGCTACCTTGCTGCGGGCTAAAGTGTTGTTTTCAGTCGCGACTTCAAGACCAATTACGAGGTTTCGCCCATCTACTACCGCAGTCAGACGACCAGAATGCTTTAGCTCAAAAAGAGGATTGTTGCCGACCTGCCATGGTCGGCTTTTTTTGTTTATTTCCACCTTGGAGGAGGGATTGGGGGGCGTTTTTTCTTAACTTTCTGTGTCGAAGAAAATGTAACTTTCTGTCATAATAATCAGTCGTTCATGGTGTATTTGCTAAACTTTTTGTGCAAATACACTTAACGATTCGTGTTTCCTGTTGCGCAGGCGAACTTTTTTTTGTAGCTTTGCATGTCGAAATCTTCGGATAGGAATAAAAAAACGGCCTCAGCCTCGACGGCAACGGCCGGAAGATTGTCATAAGAGGTTTAAGGAGTAATGCTGTACAGATTAAGGAGAAGTGGAGAACAGATTAAGGAGTACCAAAGTACTGGTTAAGGAACTCTGGAGAGATGGTTAAGGAAGAGCGCAGAGATGCTTAAGGAATTCCTAAGAGATGATAGCTATTCTCCTGAGAGATGATAGTTATTCTTCCGAGAGATGATAGTTATTCTCCGTAGAGATGAGTGCCATTCTCTGCAAAGATAAGCGCCGTTCTTTCCAGAGATAGGCGCCATTCTCTGCAGAGATGATAGAGGAAGGTTACAAAAACAAAAAGAATAGTATTATGAGCAAAACCATCATCACCATCAACCGTGAATGCGGAAGCGGCGGGCGCGACATCGCCCACCGTATGGGCGAACTGCTCGGCCTCAAGGTCTACGACAAGGCCATCCTCGAGGCCATCTGCGAGAAGTACCGCCTCGACGAGCAGGAGATCCTGCACATCAAGGGCCAGAAACTCAACCTCTGGGATGACCTCAGCCAGTTCTACCGCCAGTTTGGCGCCGTGGGCGACAGCTATCAGTCCGAGGGCAAGAAGCTCACCTCGCGCGAACTCTTCTACTCCGAGGCGCAGATCATGCGCAATCTGGCCTCGCGGGAGAGCTGCATCGTCGTGGGACGCACCGGCTTCCATATCTTCAAGGACGACCCCGACGCGCTGCACATCTTCCTCATCGCCGACCGCGACATCCGCATCCGGCGCGTCGCCGAACGCGAGGGCCTCGACGAAAAGGCCGCCGCCAAATATGTAGACGAGACCGACGAGGCCCGCGAGACCTTCACCAAGTACTTCGCCGGCGTGTCGCGCTACGACGCCCGCAACTACGACCTTGTCATCAGCGTGAGCCGTTTCACCTCCGAGGAGGTCGCCACCTTCCTGGCCGAGAACATCCGGAAGAAGATAGCGGAATAACGGCTTGACGGTTGTCTGCGTTGTCTATGTTGTCGTTGAAAAAGCGTATCTGCTTCCTAGAACGTCATCGTGGCACCGAAGCAGACGAGGATGGGAAGCTGGTTCACCCGTTCGTAGGTGGCACGGTTGAAGTAGAAGATATTCTCACGACTGTATATGTTGGTGGCCGAGAGACTGAGCTCCAGGATTGACTGTGAACCAAGGGAAAATTTACGTTTCACCCCGAGGTCGAGACGGTGGTAACTCGGTAGGCGCCCTTTGTAGAGGTCGCCGTAGTGGATGCCGTAGTCTCCGTTTTCAGAGGTGTAGTCGCTGGTGATGCCGCTGGGGAAGAGCAATCGTTGGAAGATTCCCTGAGTCTGCGTGAAGGGATAGCCCGAGCCGAAAGTCCAGCGGCCACTGATTTCCCATTCGCGCCATTCGCCAAGAGCGTAGGTCGCCAGCAGGTTCACCGTGTGGCGGCGATCATAGTGCGGATTGTAGGTCTGGGTCTCATCGGTACGCTCCACATAGCCCAGCGAATAGGTGGCCCACACATACAGTCGTTCCAAGTCAACCCTTGCGCTGAAGTCCAGTCCCGAAGCGTAACCTTCTTCAATTATGTAGTCTTTGCGCAGATATTCAGGCTTGAAGTATGGGCTCGAAGGGTCGGCATAGTCGGAGGTGGCACCGTCTTCATACATCTTGTTGCGGTTGGCATTAAGAATCTGATCAAAGTGCTTGTAGTAGAATTCGGCATTGAGGGTGATATGCTCCGTGAGGTCGTATTCCACACCGATGACGGCATGCTTGGCTTTCTGCACGCAGTTGCGGCTTTCGCCAAAGAATTTGTCGGGCTTGTTGAGGTCTGCCGATCCGGTAAGGAAGCCGTTAAAGAGATTGACGATGTCGTTGTCGGAGCGTGCGTCAAGGAATATCTGGCTGTAGAGTCCGCCGGCAAGTTTGAAACGCAAGTTGGGAGTGAGGTTGTATTTCGCCGCCAGACGTGGCTCGAGACTGGGCTCGGAAAGGGTGGCATAGTAGACAAAGCGGATACCGGGGTCGAGAAGCCACTTGCCAGCCTTGATGTTGTAGGTGGCGAAAGCCGACAGGTTGGTCGACGGCTCGTGCTGCGAAATCTTTTTCTTGTATTCGTTGACGAACTGGTAGTCGGTAGTGTAGCCCTCGATGCTGAGTCCGTACTTGAACTTGTTGTTGCCGAAGAAGTTGGTGATTTGCATGGTGGCGTTGAAACCGCCTATTTCACTGAATTTCTTGTCGCTGCTGCCGTCATCAAGTGTGATGGAATATTTCGAATAGGCGACACTTCCGTCCAGAATGGCGGAAGCTCCGGTGACCAGCATGAAGTTGGTTCCGGCACCATAGTTGTTCCAGTGGTAGTCGGCAATGGATTGGTAGCCGAGGACTTGGTCGTCGAAGCGGAAGCCGAAGAGGTTTAGCTTACTGCCCGTCCCGGAGTTGAAACTCAGTTTGCCGTAGAGGTCGAGGAAGTCGAATGGCAGGCCGCCGTCGATGTAGCTGTACAGTTTGGGGGAGGTTTGGGAAAGGTAGGAGTTTTTGGCAGTGAGGAGGTAGGAGATGGTGCTCTTCGAGGTGGCGTTCTCGCGCTTTAAGGGACCTTCCAGTATCAGGCTGGCACCGAAGGTGTTGATGCCTATCTTGCCACTGTGATGACGCTTGTTGCCGTCGCGCGTGGTGATATCCATCACCGACGACATCCTGCCACCGTATTCGGCTCCGAAACCACCAGTGTAGATATTGGCATTGAGGATGACATCGGTTTCAAAAATGGAGTATAAGCCAATGGAATGGAATGGATTGTAGACAATCATGCCGTCGAGCAGACAGAGGTTCTGGATCATCGAGCCACCGCGGATGTATAGCTGGCCGCCCTGGTCGCCGGTTGAGCTGACGCCGGGCAGCACCTGCATGTACTGTGCCAGGTCGGCGGTGCCTCCGATGGAGGGCATCTGCTGGATTTGTGAAGAGGTGATTTTCTGCACGCTGACCTGCGTCTGCATCTGGCGCTCCTCCTTTTTGCTGTCGGTGATTTCCACCGCTTTGAGCATCTGCGCTGCGGGCTTCAAGTGGATGGTCTTGGTGAGGGTCTTGTTCTTGGTGAGAGTGATCTGCTCGGAATATTCGTCGTAGCCTACATATCTCACTTTTAGTGTGTAGGTGCCTTCTTTGACCTTGTTGATGAGGAAGAATCCGTTGATGTCGGTGGCGCATCCGTGGGGCGTCCCCTCAAGAACCACATTGGCAAACGGAATGGCTTCACCGTTCTTCTCGTCAAACAGCACTCCCTTCACCGTACACTGTCCCCAGGCACTCACTACCACGGCTAAATTAAATAGTAGTATTGATAGTATATGTTTCATTTTCTACGTCGATTTTCTTTTTTTAACGGCGAATTACGCAAATTACTCTAAGCTACGCAGTCTTTCGAGTCATTAGCCGTTATTATAATCAGTGTATCACTTTAAAAATCAGTTCCTTTAGCAGTTCGCCGTCGGTGACGTTGCCGCTGTTGCGGACGCCTTTGCTGCGCAGGTCGGTCTCGTAGAGGTAGCCGATGCAGGTGGCCAGCTTGCCGAGTTTGTAGTTGCTTGCCGCCACGGCGTAGTCCTGCACGAAACTTGGCGCGCACCCCAGCACCTTCGCCGCATCGCTCTTGTTTTCAAGCTGATGGTAGAACATCACCTTGAGGAAGTATCCGTAGAGGATGGGCAGGACGAGCTGGATGGGGTTCTTTTTGGGGTTGGCAGCGAAGTAGTTGACGATGCGGTTGCACATCACGGGGTCGCGTCGGCCGATAGCCTTTTGCAGCTCGAAGACGTTGTAGTCCTTGCTGATGCCTATCTGTTTCTCTACCAGTTCCTCTGTGATGGCTTCGCCGGGTTTCAAAAGGGGGTAGAGTTTGCCGAGTTCGTTGGCTATCATGCCCAGATCGTTGCCCACCGACTCGGTGATGAGATAGGTGGCTTTCTCGTTGATGCTGAATCCTTTGGCGCTTACCTGCTTGGCAATCCAGCCGGGCACTTGGTTGTCCCACACCTTGGGGGTCTCGTATACGCAGCCTTTGGCGGCGATGGCCTTATAGGCGGCGGTGCGCTTGTCGAGTTTTTTGTGGCGGTAGCAGAATATGATGGCACTCTTCTCCGACGGATTCTTCAGGTATTCAGCCAACTGCTCCCACTGGTTGGTGGCAATGTCTTGTGCCTCTTTGACGATGACGAGGTGCACGGGCGACATCATGGGGTAGCGCTTGGCATCGCTGATGACGGCGGCCATCGTCGTGTCGCGCCCATAGACCACCGACTGGTCGAAGTCGCGCATGGTGGCATCGATTACCTCGTTCTCGAAGTAGTCGCTCATCACGTCGATATAATAATTCTCCTCTCCCGTGAGGAGATAGACGGGCCTGAAAATGCCTGCCTTTAATTCTTCAATCAGCTGTTTCTCAGTTGTTGCCATGAGGTCGCAAATGCTAGTTTAAACGGCAAAGATACGAAGATTTTCCCATCTGTACAAAAACAATTAAAAAAACAAATGCAACTTAGGCTCAACAAGATGATGCAGAGCATGGCAAATTGAAATCGGAATCAATTCTAAAGTTCCTGAGTACAAGTTTTTTTTTCCAAATACCAACCATTCATTCCCGCCCAATGCCCACACACAAAGCATCTCCGAAGATTTTTCCGTAAATGCTGAACCCCCAAACCGCATGGTTTGAGTGCGGTCTGGCGGGGGTGTTTTATGCGCCGAAGGGGTCATTTAATTGGTGTCTCTAGTTGTCTTTATTTGTCCTGATAGGGGTCGGTTTTATGTTCTGCAAGGAGGGGGTGAATGTGGGGGTATG
>ONLW01000026.1 GCA_900318835.1 uncultured Bacteroidales bacterium | reverse complement strand
GCGGTCGTAGGTCACGAGGTCCTTCAGGGCGGCGCCGACCTTCTCGTCGTCGTTGCTGTTGGCGGCCTTCACGGCGACGGTGTAGATAGGAGTCGGGAAGACGATTTCCTCGACGGCGTCGTCGGTGTTCTTCGGGGTGGTGAGGGTATGGTTGATTTTGACGTCTTTCAGCTTGATGGTGCAGACGATGTCGCCGGCGCAGGCTTTCTCGACACGCTGGCGGTTGCTGCCGCTGCAGACGAGCACCTGGCTGACGCGCTCCTTGCTCTGGTTGCAGGCGTTGACCACATCCTGGGCTTCGGCGAGCTCGCCGTCATAGATGCGGAGGTAGGTAATCTCGCCGAGGTTCTTGTCCTTGGCGCTCTTGAAGGCGAAGGCGACGGTGGGGTTGGCGCCGTTGCACTTGAGCTCCTTGCCACCTTTGGTCTTCTTGGCATCGGCTACCTCGCAGGGGGCGGGGACATTCTGGCAGATGAACTCGAGCAGACGGTTGACGCCGAAGTTCTCCTTGGCGCTGGTGCAGAGGATGGGGAAGAGGTCGCGCTTGTCGATGGCGAGCTTGAGGGCCTTGGTGAGTTCCTCGGCGGTGAGGTCGCCATTCTCGAAGTATTTCTCCATGAGGGCATCGTCGGCAGCGGCGGCTTCTTCGACGAGGGCCATGCGCATCTCCTCGGCCTTGTCGGCATATTCGGCGGGGATGTCGGCCTCGGTGTACTTACCGTCGGTGAAGGTGTACATCTTGTTGGCCACGATGTCGACCACCTGGTTGAAGCCGAGACCGGCGTTGGTGGGGAACTGGAGCACGGTGCACTTGCCACCGAAGAAGTCCTTCAGCTGGTTGACGGCGTCGTCGAAGTTGGCCTTCTCGGCGTCGAGGTGGTTGACGACGAAGAGCATCGGGGTGTCGAGTTTGGCAGCGTAGCGGTTGGCTATCTCGGTGCCGACCTCGACGCCGCTCTGGGCGTTGACCACGACGACGGCGGCCTCGACCACGTTGAGGGCGCTGTCGAGCTCACCCTGGTAGTCGGCGAAGCCGGGCACATCGAGGATGTTCACCTTCTTGCCACCGAACTCGGTGTACATGAGGGTGTTCTCCACGGAGTAGCCGCGGTCGTGCTCGATGTCGCGATAGTCACTGATGGTGTTCTTGCTGTCCACGCTGCCACGACGGTTGATGAGGCCGCCGCAGAAAGCCATAGCTTCAGCCATGGAGGTCTTGCCCGATTTGGCGCCGCCCACGAGGGCGATGTTACGGATGTCCTGAGTCTGATAAATTTTCATTGTTACTTTTTATTTATTTTATCTTTTTATTTCTTTCATTGTTAAGAAGTTCCATATCCCCGAAGCAGATTCGGAGATACGAAACGAGACGGCAAAGATACGAAAAAATTGAAAATTGGGAATGGAAAAAATGAAAATTTTGAAAAAAATACAATAAAACAAGGTAATGGGCGTTAGGAAAAGATTATGGGAATTATTGTACGGCAGAGCATCAAGGGGGCCCTCGCCAACTATCTGGGGGTGGCGATAGGGTTCTTTGTGTCGTTCTTCGTGCTAACCAAATACCTGACGCAGGCGGAGATAGGTCTGACGAGGGTGATGGTGGATGCCGCAATGCTCTTTTCATCGCTGGCCGCACTGGGCACTAGCTCGTCGATTGTCAAGTTTTTCCCGTGGTTCAAAGACGACCATGACAATCACGGAATCTTCGGTTTAAGCCTGCTACTGCCACTGGCGGGATTCACGATGTTCGCACTGGCGTTCTTGATTTTCAGGGAGCCGCTGCTGGCGGTCTATTCGAAGAACGCGCCCCTGCTGGCCGACTACTTCTACCTGCTGCCGATGTTGACCTTCTTCGCACTCTATATGGGTGTATTCGAGACCAATGCGTCGGTACTGCTGCGCATCACGATACCCAAGATGGCACGCGAGGTGGGTATCAGGCTCTTCAATCTGGCGGCCTACCTGCTCTATGGATTCGACCTCATCTCCATCGACACCTTTGTGTGGATGTTCTGCGGCAGCTACGGCCTGGCCATGCTGCTCAACATATTCTATCTCTTCAGTTTAGGGCACATCTCGTTCCGCATCGACCGTCATTTCCTCACGCGCGAGCGCATAAAAGAGATAGGTCGCTACACGATGTATATGACCACCGTGTCGCTGGCGGGCAACATACCTCTCTTCAACTCGCTCTTCCTGGGCGCAAAAGCGGGATTGGCTCTCACGGGAGTCTATACCATTGCCTCTTACATTGCCAACGTGGTTGAGGTGCCCTACCGCTCGCTGGGCGCCATCTCGCGGCCAGTCATTGCCACCGCCGTCAAGGACAACCGCTGGGACGAGGTGAACCGTCTCGCTCGTCAGGTATCGCTCCACCAATTCTTGGTCAGTCTACTGATTTTCTATGTGATATGGATTAATATCGACGCCCTGTTCGCAGTCATCCCCAACGGCAAAGACTATGCCGACGGTGTGGGCGTGGTATTCATTCTGGGCATGGCCAAGGTCATCAATTCCTCCTTCTCGGTGGGTACCGACATATTGAATTTCTCGCGCTATTACTCTCGCGGACTGCCACTTATCACCATTCTCACCTTCACGGCCATCTTCTTCAACAACAGATTCATCGAGACCATGGGCCTCGATGGTGCCGCCTACGCCACCCTATGCTCCTACCTGCTCTATTTCACGCTGTTGCACAGCTATCTATGGTGGCGCTTGAAGGTCAACATATTCTCTATGGGACAGTTGAAAACCGTGGTGCTCGTTATCCTCCTGTTGGGATTGGACTGGGCTTGGAACCAATGGCTTACACCTGCCATGAATCTGAACATCATCCTTGGTGCCGTGCTCAAGACCACCATCCTCGGCACCGCGGCCGCCGCCACAGTCTATTTCTGGCAAATTTCACCCACGGTGAACGAGATAATCAAAAAATATTTGTACCTTTGCAAATGCTATGTTAGATAAATTAGAAGCCATATACGCTCGTTATCAAGAGATTGAGCAACAGATGAACGATCCGCAAGTGACTGCGGACATGAAACGCTACGTGAAATTGAGCAAGGACTACAAGGACCTGCAACCCGTGGTGAAAGCCTACCACGAGTACAAGTCGCTGCTCGACACCATCGTCGAGTGCAAGGAACTGCTCGAAAGCGAGAAAGACCCCGAGTTGCGCGAGATGGCCAAGGAGGAGCTCACCGCCGCCCAGGAGCGTCGCGAGCCCATGGAGGAGAACATCCGCCTGCTGCTCATCCCCGCCGACCCCACCGACTCGAAGAACGCCGTGGTGGAGATTCGCGGCGGCACGGGCGGTGACGAAGCCTGCATCTTTGCCGGCGACCTTTTCCGCATGTACACCCGCTTCTGCGAAAAGAAGCACTGGAAGATAGAAATCAACGACTTCAACGAGGGCACCTCGGGCGGATACAAGGACATCTCGTTCTCCGTCACGGGCGACGGTGCCTACGGCCTGCTGAAATACGAATCGGGAGTACACCGCGTGCAGCGCGTCCCCGCCACCGAGACCCAGGGCCGCATCCACACCTCCGCCGCCGGCGTCGTGGTGCTGCCCGAGGCCGAGGAGTTCGACGTGGAGCTGAATATGAGCGACGTGCGCATCGACACCTTCTGCGCCTCCGGCCCCGGCGGCCAATGCGTCAACACCACCTACTCGGCCGTCCGCCTCACCCATATTCCCACCGGCATCGTGGTCAGCATGCAGGACCAGAAGAGCCAGATTAAGAACAAGGAGAAAGCCATCAGCATCCTCCGCACCCGCCTCTATGAGCGCGAGTACAACAAGTACATGGAGGAGCTTTCCAGCAAGCGCAAGACCATGGTGGCCACGGGCGACCGCAGCGAAAAGGTGCGCACCTACAACTACCCCCAGTCCCGCGTCACCGACCACCGCATCGGCTGGAGCATGCACAACCTACCTGCCTTCATGGACGGCGACATCGAGGACTGCATCGAAGCCCTCCAGCTTGCCGAGAATGCCGAGAAACTCAAGGCCTCCGTGGGTTGATATGCAATTAAACAATTAAAAATATTTAGTAGCTATGAAAAAATTATTGCAATTCAGTATTGTCGCCATGCTGGCGATAGGAACGGCGGTGCTGTTCGCCGCCTGCGAGAAAGACGACGGTCATTCCCATCAAGACCACGGCGGAGACCAGGGCGGCAACAGAACCCTCACCTTCAAAAAAGCCGACATCAGCGGCGCCACAGCCCTGGCGCTGGCCACCAGAACAGGCAACACAAAGGACGCTTCCACGGTGTCCACCCTCTACAAGATGAATGCCGACGGCAGCATCGAATCGGTGACCTACAACATCGAGGTCACGGGCGAAAACGACTCGCTGATTGCCACCGTGCAGCAAACCGTGGTCCTCAACATCCAGAAGATGGTTCCTCTGGGCGACAAATGGCTGTGGCTCAACGGCTGTAACTATATTTGTCCCTCGCTCGACGACATCGAGAACGACACCATCCGCGGAGAAATCCAGCACCTGCTGAACAACAACAACTACGCGCGCAACTACCTGGTTCGCAAGACCGATGGCGCCCTCTTCGAGTGGACCGAGGACCAAGGATGCCCCACGCATGTGTGGATGGAACTCCATGGCCCTGACTATTTGAGGGCAAACGGTGCCGCCGAACCCTACGGCAACGACCTCCTCACCATTAGCAACTCCCGTGTGATGATGCGTCTCCGCGACCAAGGCAACACACTGCAGGTCAGCACCGTGACACCCACCACCGTCCGCACCAAGAACGTACTGCCCTCCGACGGCAACTTCGTCGGCGCACGCATCAACTACAGCAATGACGCCAATGCCGACGGTGAGCTCTATGTGGTGCTGCCCGACGCGGCACAGGTCCTCCCCCTCACCGTGGCTCCCATCCCCGAAGGCTACACCCTCGACCAACCCCTGTTCAATGACGGCCAGCAGAACCCCTTCATGGTCACCGTCAACGGACAGCTCTTCCTGGTACGCAGCCTCAACGGCGGCTGGGACAATCCCAGCATGCTGCAGTTCCTCCGCGTCGAAGTCAGCGGCGGCACCGCCCAGGCCACCCAGGTGGCCGCCTCGTGGATTGATGACGAAGAGGTTGATTCCCACGAATGGACGGGCTGGAACCCCGACCAGGAGCACCCCCTCCGCGACCGCGTCTACCACACCTCCACCATGCAGTGGCTCGCCAGACGCACAAGCGGACGGTACAACACCAGGTTCTTCATGTACACCTTCAACCCCGCCCAAGGCTCCGTCACCTACCGCATGCTCCCCAACGAATACCCCAACGACATCAATTGGTACTATAACAACGTGGGCTACAGCCTGGACCAGATGACTGGAGTCCTCCCCACCCACTACTGGCGCTGCAACCTCAGTGCCGAGGCCGCCGAGCAGGTGCCCCTCGTCTGGAACACCGCCGAACTGCAACCCTGGCAGTCGCAGATGGTCATGAGCACTCTCGAATTCCATACCGACGCCTTCAGCCAGACCATCACCGGCTTCTGCCGACTCCTCGACGGCCGTAGCCTCGGCTTCTACGGCGAACTCGAAGGTCCCAACCGTGGCCGCATGCACCTCCTCCTCGACGGAGAGCAGACCGCCGGACAGGTCATCTCCACCATGGTCCGCCTCAACTAGCAAGCATACAATTTAACATTTATTAAGTTAAATTTCCTGCATCGAAAAGCATACGGGCACCCGTTTCCTCGACGAGTGCCCGTTTTTATATATAACCCACTGTACCTGATAGCAATGAACCACTTACCATCTCCTTACCAAATCCTTACCAACTCCTACCATGGTAGGTGTTGATAGGGTTGTGGTAGGGTATTCATATTTAAGAGTTGTTAACAATTCAAATAGAGAACGACTTCGGTTAATAAACAATCGGCTTGTGATAACTTTTCGGAGGTGATGGTATCCGTGTGGTGGAATTGCCGTATTTTTGCATTTTGAATTACTATGTAAAAAACATATCGCTATGAAGTGCAGATATATCGCCCTGTTGCTGTCGCTGGTGCTGACCACCACCCTGATGGCACAAAAAACCAAGAATGTGCAGTTCACACCTGCCGGGCTGCCCGACGAGCTGCTTGAGTACATGAACAACTCGACGAACGACAAAGACCGTCAGAAAGAGAACACCAAGATTCTCAAGGACTTCAAGACGGCCTACAACAACTTTGACAGCCGGTTGCAGGAGCGCCTCGTTGGCATCTATAGCTACACCGTGAAAGCCAAGATGAAGGGCAATCCCGAAATGAGCGGGTTGACACAGATGCTCACCACCATCGCCACCACCCCTTCGGGCGGCGACGGCGTGGCTGATGCCTACAGCAACGCACCCAATCTCGAGGGATTCGTGGCCTCGCTGGAGGCCTTTGCCAAGCGCAGCGCTAAGGCCAAGGCTGTGACAGAGTACGTCAACTTCTGCGAGGGTCTCTTTTCAGACCGTGTACTCTACCGTTCAGGCAGTTGCGAATGGAAATTCGCACCACGCACCCCCTTTCGCCTGGGCGTGAAGGAAGGCGTGCCGCTGGTGTGGTTCGACACTCCAGCCGACCTCCACTATGCCTCGGCCAAAGACGAGGGTGTCATCAAGGGCACCACAGGCGTCTACGACTACAAGGAGAACCTCTGGCGCGGCGAAGGCGGCCGCGTGGAATGGATCCGCACGGGTCTGGCGGCCGATGTCTGCTATGCCGACCTGAGCCACTACAGAGCCGAGACCAAGTTCCCCAAATTCAAAGCCGACTCGGTGGAGTTCGTCCACGCCACCTACTTCACCACCCCCATCCGCGGCCGCATCGAGGAACAACTCGACAGCCCGAAAGAGCCCGAAAAATACAGCTACCCCCGCTTCCGCTCCCACCAGCGCGACTTCGTCATCAAGGACATCCTGCCGGGCGTGGACTACAGCGGCAGCTTCATGATGAACGGTTCGAAGTTCGTCACCGCTTCGAGCAAGCACCCCGCCACCCTTGTCTTTAACCACGACGGACGGAAGCGCCTGACAGCCACCTCGATGAAAATCACCATCAGCCCCACAAAGCTAACCTCGGAAAACTCGACGGTGACGCTCTATGTGGGTGACGAAGACTCCATCGTCAACACTGGCATCCTGGTGCGCTACGTGCCTACCGACAAGCAGGTGGTGCTCGTCAACGACTCCAAGCGCAACTTCTACAGTCCCTATATCGACACCTACCACCAGCTCGACATCTACAGCGAGTCAATCGTCTGGCGCCTAGAAAAAGGCGACCTGCTCTTCTCCAACCTCGCCTCGGGCGGCGCCCTGAGCAGCACAAGCTTCGAGTCAAGCAACTACTATACCTTTAAGAAATACCGCGAAATCAAGGGCATCGACGAACAGAGCCCCGTGGATCGCGTCTACGACTACTCGCGCTCACAAAGCTCCGAGTTCTCCGTCAAGGAATTCTCCAACCATATCGGACTGGACATGAGCCAGACTCTGCTGATGATACACAACCTGTCGACCCACGGTCTGGTGTCGTACAACGAAATCACCGGCATGGTGAAGGTGAAAGACAAGCTGGTTGACTATCAGAACGCCTTCTCGCGCCGCAAAGGCTTCGACTACGACGCCCTGACGCTGGAGTCGCAGACTTCGGGCACCAACGCCCGACTGAGTCTGGAGGACAACAAGCTCACCATCCGCGGCATTGAGATGTTCGTGGTCTCCGACAGCCAGTCGGTGGCCGTCTATCCCGATTCCCTCACAGGCTACCAAGTCATCGTCGACCGCAACCGCGCCCTCCACTTCAGCGGCCGCATCGACGTGGGCAAGTTCATGCTCACCGTCAAGGACTGCGACTTCAACTACGAGACCTTCAGCTTCAACATGCCCAAGATTGTCCGTATGGAGTTCTACGTGCCCGACTTCATCACACCCGACAAATATGAGCAACTGGTGCGCACACCGCTTTCCAACCTCGTGGGTACCCTCGAGGTCGACAAGCCTGACAACCACTGCGGACTGGTGAAGAACAAAGAATACCCCATCTTCCGTAGCCTCGAGAACAGCAATGTCTTCTACGACGCCCCCGACATCCAGGGCGGACAGTATGTGCGCGACCGCTTCTACTACACCCTCCTGCCATTCACCATCAACAGCATGGTCGACATCGCTGCCGACAGCCTGAAGTTCACCGGTGTACTCACCTCCGGTGGCATCTTTCCCGACATCAACGAGCCACTGCGCGTGCAGAAAGACTACTACCTGGGCTTCAGCATCCAGACACCGACCGAGGGCTATCCCGCCTATGGCGGCAAAGGTCAGTACACCAAGAAGCTCAAACTCGACCACAGCGGCCTTCGCGGTAACGGAAAACTCGAGTACCTGACCTCTACTTCGCGCTCCAAAGACTACCTCTTCCTCCTCGACTCCACAGTGGCCGTCACCGACACCATCAGTGTGCGCGAGGAGCAGGGCTTCCCGCAGATTGCCAACGGCAAGACCAGCCTCCACTGGCTTCCCTATGCTGACTCCATGGCCGTGGCCTCTATGGAGCGACCGTTCAGGATGTATCGCGGCGACGCCACCTTCCGCGGCCGCGTCGACCTCATGCCCAAGGGCGCTGCCGCCGCCGGCACAGCCGACGTGCGCGAGGCATCCTTCACCTCACAGCACTTCGCCTTGGCTTCACGCCAGATGGATGCCGATGTCAGCGATTTCACACTCCGCAGCAGCAAGTTCAAGACCATGGCCTTCTCTGCCCAGAACGTCAGTTCCTCCGTCAACTACGACACCCGTCATGCCGACCTCCAGTCTAAGCATGGTCTCGTCCGCAGCGACCTCCAGCTGGCACGCTATGAGGCTTGGGCCGACCGCTTCGCCTGGGAGATGGACCGCAAGGAGCTGACCTTTACCAACTCCACCCGAAGCACCTCCGAGGGCCTCGACGCCATGGAACTCCGTCTCCGCCTGCCCAAGGCTGGCGACATGCCGGGTGTGCGCTTCACCAGCACCGACCCCAAGCGCAACGAACTTTCCTTCAACTCGCTGTTGAGCACCTATAAATATAATGAAGGGGAACTCTCCAGCCATGGAGTCTTCCTCATCAACGTGGCCGATGCCGCCATCGCCCCCGCTGCCGACACCCTCCACATCAACAAGGGCGGCGAGATGAAAGTGCTCAACAAGGCACAGCTCGTCTTCAACCGCGACAGCGCCTACCACTACCTCACCGATGCCGACCTCATCGTTACCGCTGGCGACAACTTCACCGGCAAGGGCAACTACGAGTTCCACAACGACCAGCAGAAAATCCAGAAGATATTCTTCGACGAAATCGCCGTGCAGAACGGCATCACCGTGGCCCGCGGCAAGATTGCCGACGAGGCCTCCTTCACCCTTAGCTCAGCCTTCGGCTTTGCCGGTAAGGTACGCCTCGAAGGCGACCAGCGCTGGCCTTTCTTCGAGGGTGGTGTGCGCCTCATCCAACCCTGCATCCCCGAAGCTCAGCTCGGCCTGCTGGCCTATGCCGACTACACCAACCCCGAACATGTCCACGTCACCGTGCCCGAACTGCCCACCGACTGGAAAGGCAACCGCATCACCGCCTCCATCCTCATGGACAAGAATAACCTCCGCCCCCATGCAGCCTTCCTGACCAACGAGAAGGTGGCTGACAACGAGCTCCTCGCGGCTCACGGCGTCCTCACCTACCTCGGCGACCGACAGCAATACATGATCGCCTCCGAGGAAAAGGTCAACCACCCTGACGACTACGTCTCGCCCTACCTGGCCCTCTCCACCGCCGACTGCATCGTCGAAGGTGAAGGTCCCGTCAACTTCGCGCGCAAGCGCACACAGGCCACCTTCTACTCCTACGGATCCGCCACGGTGGGCATCAAGAACGATGATGACGACCAGCTCACCACCGTCTTCGGCTTCACCTTCCCCCTCGCCACAGAGGTTATCAACTCCCTGGCCGACAACTTCAAGAACGAGTTGCGTCTCAACCCCGTCGGCATGACCACCAACGCAGAAATGCGCCACGCCCTTATGCACCACCTCGGTGCCGACCAAGGCGGTGCCGTCTATGCCGCCTATAGCGCCACCGGCGAATTCGAGAAAATCCCAGAGGTCATGCGTTCCACCCTGCTTTTCGACAACATCCGCTGGCAGTACTCCCCCACCCTTGGGCTCTACTGCGAAGGCAAGGTAGGCCTTGTGGGCGTCGGTAACAAGCCCCTCGGTGTCACCGTCACCATCCGAGGCCAGATATACATGGAGAAAGGCCACCAGAAGATGAAGTTCTACATCGAAGCAGCCAAGGACCACTGGTACTTCTTCTACTTCGACAGCCAAACGCAGGACCTCACCCTCTACAGCTCCGTCGGCACCTGGGATGACCAGATCAAAACCCTCTCTGCCGAACAGCGCAAGATCTCGAAAGACGGCCTCGGAACATTCTACTACCATGTGGGCAACGTACAAAACTACGTACCCAACTGGCTCCAGATGTTCAGCCGTGCCGCCCATCCCGACGACAGCGACGAATAAAACAAAACAACCCTAAAAACCCCGTAAACGGACTCCATCAAGAGCCGTTTGCGGGGTTAATATTTATCAGTAACACAAATTTATCGCACTTGATTCCAACGAATTAAGAAAAATCTTCAAAAAATATTTTGTCGTATCGGAAAATGTTCGTACTTTTGCACCCGCTTTCGAGAGAGAAAGAAGCCCAGGTGGTGGAATTGGTAGACACGCTACTTTGAGGGGGTAGTCGCCATAGGCGGTGCAAGTTCAAGTCTTGTCCTGGGCACAAAAAATCATTCCAAGAGTGTTGGAATGCTACCAGCCCGGGTGGCGGAATTGGTAGACGCGCACGTTTCAGGTGCGTGTTCCGAAAGGAGTGCAGGTTCAAGTCCTGTTCCGGGCACCAAAGAGAACTTATCAAGTGATGAGTTCTTTTTTTTTACCGTTGGTTCTCGTAATTCGTTGGTTTGCTGATAGATTAAATCAAGCACTTTGTTGTAAGATGCGGTTCGATAATTTTCACCGTCAAATTCGATTTTATCGGGAAACATCGAACCAAGTAGTAACATCTTGGTCTCTGTAGGGGCATCAGTGATGACCTCTTCCATGTTGTCTATCAAGGATATTGCATACCCCAATTTTGGTTCAATGTTGGTTCGGTTCACGGTTTTCAATACCGCAATGCGCTGCTCCTTCTGCACGATGTCTCGCTTATAGCGATTTACCATTTCCTGTTTTTCTTCTTTGGTAATCTCATTGTCAAGATATGCATCCATCGCCTTTTCAATACGGCTTTGTAGTTTTACAATTTCATCCTCTATATTACGGATTGTTTCCCGAACACTTTTTTGCCCCTCTGTCCTCAGTTCCTCTAAAACTGTCTCATACAGATTAAGTACAGTTCTGTTTGGCTTCAATGCTCCTATATAACGAGCAAAACTTTCATTTGCTTGCTCTGCCCGTACTCGCAGGTGCTTTTGGTCATGCGAACAATGATAGTAACCGTATTTGTTTCCATTCCTACTTCGACTGTGCGATGCCGTGATTGCATGACCGCAAATCGGACACACAAGATATGTCCTCATGAAAAAATCAGGGTGAGGCAGCTTCACTCTCATCTTGGGAGTATTCTTCTTTCTGCCATCTAATATTTCCTGCACCTTATAAAACGTCTCCTCATCTATCAAGGCTTCATGCACTCCATCTACAATCTGTTCGGGGTCATCCTTGTATGCAGGAACACGGATTTTTCCAATATAAAACACGTTTCTGAGCATTTCCGAGAAAGAGGATTTGCCCACATTGGGGAACAGTCGCTGACGCACTCTGTTCGGACATTCTGAACCACTCGCTACCGCAGCAAAAGCCTCTTTTACCTTCGGAGCGACAACAGGGTCGATGACAACCTCTGTATCATGCTTTCCATGACGAACATTCTTATAGCCCCTTGGAGCTTTGTTGCTGCACTTCCCTTTGAGCAATGTGCCATGAATCCCGTCCTTTGTCCTCTTTGAAATCTTTTCGTCCTCGGTATGAGCGACACCGCAATATATGCCAAGCATCGTACTCCACTCTGTACCGTTGAAATCAATGGGATTTTCTACAGCATTTATCTCTACTCCCAATTCATCCATGAATTTGCGCTTGTATGTAGTGGCAAATTCAAGGCTACGGGTGAACCTATCCCACCTCAGAAATAGAACTTTATTCACCTCTCTTTTGTTCTTCTTGCAATAGTCATATATGCTCTTCAACTCAGGTCTATCAAGTGTATACGACTTTGCCGAATGGTCTTCCTTCTTTGTCATCAAGACATTGTAATCATGGTTTGCACAATATGCTTTCAAGGCCATTTCTTGATAGTCGAGAGAACTTCCCTCGGCTTGTTCCTCGCTACTAACACGGCAATACAGTATCACATTGACACCATCATTTATAACTTTACTTCTACTCATCTTTACTTGTATTTAATTGTTCCATTTTTATTTGTAATTTCGCGACAAAATAAACATAGTCTCTGATTTGTTTGACCTCTTCATCTGTATATTTCCTCTTGTCTGCATTCAATATTTTCTTGCACTCGCTTAAATTCAGCATTCATCATTCTCGCTATCATCCGCTGATGCGGTTATTCTTGGTGCGCTTTTGTCGCCTCGCCATGTACATATTATTGTAACAGACTATCTATCGGCTGTAGGGTGAACGCAACCTAAATCACTGCCTATCCTGTCATATTATCTCCTTTCTTTTCCCCGTTAAACAAACATCCATATTTCCATCTATCTAATCCAAATATACTATTTTTTTCGATAATTGTCGTTTGGGTCAAAAAAAAAGCGACTCGTCGGAGTCGCTTAGATGTTCTTTTTAGCTAACAGAGTTCATCTGTTCTGTTGTGTGCTGCGGTATATCTCGCATAAATCCGAGAACCTCCACTTTGAAGGGACTGCCAAGGTCGCCCATAAAAATATACGATTATTTAGTTTTTGCGTAAGGAAACCTTTTTACAGGAGACTTAGACATCACTTGGTCGTAATCAAAGTATGTATATCCTTCTCTAAAATATATGTGAATTTTCCCTGTTAAATAAGGGTTTTCGAGAGTTGGAGTTCTTATTTCAAACTGAGCATCAGGCCCAAAAGATAATATACGCCAATGACCATAGTACGTTGTACCT
This sequence comes from uncultured Bacteroidales bacterium, assembly GCA_900318835.1. Lineage (GTDB taxonomy): Bacteria > Bacteroidota > Bacteroidia > Bacteroidales > P3 > Colimorpha. Next base: position 25,039 of record ONLW01000026.1, on the reverse strand, counting down.
GTTTCATATATTAGTTGCGCAGTATTATCTTCGTTTAATACAACTTTATAAACCTCGCCATCTAAGTCAAAGGTGTATGTCCCCGTAACGGAACCCCTTTGAGACCCCTGAGAGACACCATCTCTTTCACTATCATTGTCAGAGGAATTGTTGTATTTGTAATCCTCGTCGTAATAAGAAAATGCGTGTGGGTTAATTACTCGTACTACACCATGAGAAACAATAGCAAACGAGCCTAATATCAAAAGAAACATAGAGTATTTCATAACTCTACCACTTGCTCTGTTTCGACTGAACTCAATGGGTCTCACAAACAGTATTAAAGTGCCTGTAAGACAAAGCAAAATACCTCCGACGAAAAGAATCCAATCCATACACCATGATTCAAAGGCATAATAGATTGACAATACCCCAAGGGTAACACTGATGGCGAGTATGATTAACGCTTTCCAATATCTTCCATCTTTGAACAAAGAATAGATGAATGACAATACGGATGAAAATGCCCCTCCAATATCGGGTAAATCATTTAGATTCCTTGATTTGTAACCACAATGAGGACATTGTTTTGCGGAATCAGATATTTCTTTTCCACATTCAGGACATTTGATTAGTGCCATATCAATATATGCTATTATTCATTAGTTCTTTCTACTTATCAATAGTTTCTAAAAGTATAACCAATCCAACTCTTTAACATTATACGTATATGTTGTCGAAGTACCATCATTTTGGACAGCCGTGACAGTGCAAATATTTGACGAATGTATTTCTTCCATGATTTTACCGAAACCGAGACACTCATCACTAATGACAACTGAAACGCCCGTGTTCATAACGGGACTCTCTCCTTTTTTAGACGGTTCAAGAGGAATAATATTGTTCCCATCAAATTGGAATGAAATCCTAACTGTATTTTCAGGAACCGAAACAATAAGAACTTTATCATTTAAGCCTGCACATCGGTTGTCATCAGGCACATATTGCATATACAAAATACCCTTTTCTTCTTTATCTACAATCAGAGCCTGACGGTATGAATAACCTTGTTCATTCGTTCCTGTTTCATATCTCCATGAAGAAACCGTATTTTCTTGATTACTGTTTGCCCTAAGGCTATTGGAAGACACTTGTGGTTGTGGTTTTTGGATTTGCAATTCGGTATTATTATTGTTTAATACTATAATCATTATCACAACACCAATGAGGGAAAGACCAATAATAATGGGGTTAATCCACCAAGGGATTGCATCAAAGAATGGAACCTTTGGGATACTTTGATTGAGTGCTTTGGTAGTATGCTTCTTAGTGTTTTCCTCCAATTCTTTTATAGGAAGTCCGCAATTAGGACATTCCTCAGCATTGGTGCTAATTTCTTTTCCACATTCAGGACATTTGATGAGTGCCATTTGCTTTCCTTTTGTTCTCGGCTCGGAGAGAATATAATATAACGAAGAAAGTGGAGCCATCCATATTACCCTATCTCTGACCGTAGGGCTTGGACTCCCATTGATTGTAAAAAGTAGATAAGGTTTCTTGAATGTACCCCACTTGGTTGTATATCGTTGAGAGACGAATACAATTCAAGTGAGAATCCATTTACCTTATTCCGACTTTTTACTTTTGTGAAAGTGTCCAAGTTTCACGGTCAGGCGGAATAGAGAAAATGCGCTTTCTCTCGACAAACCCAACTATTGGTTTGCGAGTGCAAAGATACGCATTTTATTTGAATTGGCAAAAGAAATGTTTTTCAGGACAATCTGCTTATCCTGAAAAACTCTATGCAATACGATGGTTTTGCTTTATCTTATCTAATTTGAAACTCTCTCTTTAGCCGTTGTACGGTGCTTGTGGAAGTGCCTGTCAATTTGGCAATATCGGCTATTTTATAGCCTTTGCCAAGGTATGCCAACACGTCTTTATACTGTTCTTCTTTTTGTTCGTGACTCTTGACGCTGCCCTTCTTTCTTCCCAACTGACCGCCCTTTTCAATATACACTCTGCGACCGCTATTCAGTCTGTATTGTATGTTCTCGCGTTCCATTTCAGCACAGGTGCTTAATGTTGCAATCAGTATCGGCGTGAACAGACTCGGCTTGCCGTTCCCGTCGAGCAAGTTCATCTGCTCCTTTTGGAAATACACATTGATATGGCAGTCCACAAGGTCGCGGACGGTCGCAAGCACTTCAAAGGTATTTCGACCCAAACGGCTCAACTCCGATACAAGGAGAGTGCCGACATGGTTGCCCTTGCAATACTCTATGCAGTCCATCAGCACAGGTCTTTCGGCGTTCCTCTTGGCACCGCTGATATGCTCTTCATATATCTTGACAAGGTTAAGGCTGTTGCGGTTTGCATATGCCGTCAGGTCTATTACCTGTCTCTCGGTGTTCTGTCGGTCTGTGGTTGATGATACTCTCGCGTAGATGGCTGCGGTGTTGTTCTCTGTGTGGCTCATAATAATCTTTGACTTTTTTGATGTTTAACTTCTGATACCTGACGTGCTATTTTCGCAGACTTTTCTGATTTATTTGACCTGTCTCATTATTTGACCTGTTTTGACAGGTGGGGAGTGGCGACCTCCCCACCCACCGCAGCGGATTAGTACACCTTTACGATGGTTTCCCAACGGAACGACCGCCAACCGCCTTTCTCGCAATCATAGTAGGCGGAGGTAAAATAACGCTCTCGGCTCTCCCCGTAGCCTGTGGTGGTTGCTTCGACGAGGGCAGGGGTAAGCGTTCCGAAAGCCTCTCGAAGTTCACCGTTTTTCTTGCAATAAACGAAGTGGCATACACCGCTACGCATCTTCTCCTTTGCGATGGCTATCATAGCAGCCTTTGCAATCCCATTGACCACGGAAGATGTACGATTGGCGATGACCTGTGCGCGAATGGCGTTGATTTCGTTGACTACGGCGACGTTTGACATAACTTTGCAGGTGTTGGTGATGAGGTTGTTTTCCATAACTCGTTGATTTATTGTTTCTAATTTGGTTATTTTGTCTATTATCCCTTTTGTTTACAGTACAAAGATACGATAAATGTGCGACATGGCCAAAAATTAAAAGCTAAATAAAGCTAAAAGTCGTACTATTATTTTATATTTGTACGATTATTCGTATCTTTGCAGTTGGTAAAAATAATATAAGATATGGATAAGGTAAAGAGTCTCAAAGTGGTACATCTTGAAAAAGGTGGTCAGCATTACTACTATGGCAGTGTGACTGCTATGTTTGAACATTGGACTGCCGAGGAATTGGGTGTAAACTACAGAAAAATGAGGGATATGCGGATTAGTACCGTAGGAGGCTACACCAACGACAAGTGTGTTATCAGAGTGGGTCAGTTGATTGTCTCATCGGCTCGTCAGAAAATATCAAAAAAGAAACAGTAGCACATGCCACACGGTGTTTTCCTCTGTTTTATTGGCTATGGTGTTCTTATTACAACCCATACTCGGATAGACTGTTTGGCAATCGCCTATTCTTGTGCCTATTACAGATGCGCAGAACAAGGATAAACAACCCACACGCCTCAAAGCAACCTTATTAGTGGGGAATATCAGTCAAAATACAGGCTTCTCCAATAGTTTTTCATCGTCTGACTAATCCTTTTCTTAGTGGTCTCGGTATGGTGCTTGCCATACATTGGGTTTCGGCTTCCAAGTTTTGCCAAGCGCATCTTGTATTTCGTTGCGGTTGATGCTCCGCGTCTTATTCTCTTTCCCATAGTTCAATATATTTTTCAATAAATATTGAGCAGGAATGGCGACTTTTCCTCAAATAATAGTATATTTGAGCGTGACAGGGGCAGAATGGGTCTGCCTCACTTTTGTTTAACGGGTTAATCTCAAATAATTTATGTTAAATTACACGGTTGCATCAAGCGGCTACACCTTCAATATCAGCGTCTCGACCACCTGCCATAAGAACAAAGAGGACTTTGCAGAAGCATCAAGCAAGATGACATACAGAAAGCAATCCGTAACGGTTTCTTCTCTTTGCGGACTAATCAAGGAAGGACATTCCTTCTGCCATTGCTACGATGATGACGATGAGCCATTCACCAACTCCACCAAGACACAGGGCAACTTCCGTTATACGTCGTATATTGCCTATGACATAGACGACAACACCATGCAGATGGAGGAGTATCTTTCCACGCTGACCTATCAGCCCACTATAGCCTATACTACCACAAGCAACGGTATAGAGGGCAAAGGTTATCGCTATAGACTTATCTACTGTTTCGATGGTAAGATAAAAGGGAATGAGGAGTATGTATCGTTGTTTGATACGATGCAAACGGAAGGTGGTATGGGTGAACTGAAAGACAGGTGTACACGCAGCACAGCACAGCCCATCTTCGGGAATGGCTTACCCTCTTGTCGGTTGATATGCTCCAATTACATCTACACCATCCCGACCGCAGCGACAGGTATGCCATCAGGAAAGAGGAAGAAAGTGTCAAAGCAGAAAATAAAGAAAGAAGAAGAGAGCGTTATTGTATGCAATGACACTTTTATGAAAGACTTTGAAGAGTTGTCATTGGGGAGATTCGTCTCAAAGTATTGCCGTATGTACCCACGCATTGAGGAAAGCAAACTATCATACCGCAATGGCTACGCTCCAATCGATGAGAATTACATTTGCATATATCGCAAGTGGGATACTGAAAAACGACGCATCCATATATGGAAAGACGGCGAGGGACGCAGAAAAAGACTATATACCGCAGCACTCATCATCCGAAAGATAAAGCCCGACATTACCGCCGAGCATCTTGTTTACTGCCTTTCTTATGAGGTCTCGCATTATTACGACAACTCCGACGGTGTACTTAATCAAGACTTCATTCTACGAGTTGCCGAAGCAGTGTTAAACAAACCCATTGACGAGATAACCATCAAAGGGCATGACAAACGCAAATACAAGGTGTATATGGAGTATTGGGAGAGCCTTGGAATATCGCCGAAGGCAGCCGTGGCAAAGGCAAAGGCAGTGTGGAATGATGAGAGAATAGGCGAACTCTACGACTTCCAACTGACCGACGCGGAGAACATCAAGACAATGGCTGACTATGGGTTGCACATCAGCCTCTCCACACTTAAACGATGGAGAAAGAAACACGGCATTGCCAAGTATATCAAGAAATCCTGAAAATTTTTTTTTCGGGAACGGCACACGCTGAAGGCAAAGTTCAATATGGTTCAATATGGCCTCTCAAACCATGCGAGAGGATACGTAGTTCATGCAAGTGTTAAAGATATGGTCAGTTGGATAAACCTTTTTATATTTGTGCTTGTTGACGCGGATATAAAATGAAATATATGCAAATAGAATATAAAAGGCACAGAACAGGACGGGCAAATTCAAATGTTAAAATGTTTGGTAGATTGAAAAGTTTTTCTTATATTTGCACCTGTAAGTTAGGAATTATATAATTTTATACATATGAATATAAAAATTCAAAACGAGTTTGCCACGCGCGAACACAATGCAGTCGAGACCTACGTTGACAGAGTCTCCAATTTGAAAAGAGAGTGGTTTGAGATATCTCCTGATGAGAAAGCAAATCAGACCGAGTACAAGAAATTGAAACAGGCTTTGTCTGTCCTGCTTGGTGACTATCATAGACGAGGGTTGAATCCGTCTTGCAAGACAATGCAGTTGGTTAGAAGAATGAGTGAGTCACTGAATTTATTTGAATAGGGGGACATTTATCGGATGTCCGACTGACCCTCGCTATACTTCCCGTTGAACAGCCTATCTCTCACCAACATCATCAAGCGACCGCAGCCGTTGCCTCCCTCAATCAGTCCACTCTGCTTGTTCAGGACAGCACCGTACTTGACGGCATCCCAAGGGGCAAGTTCTACCAAGTGCTTGCCCCTGCTACTGAACAGGGCATCCCTGAACTCGGCACAACATCGCACTTTCGCTTCAAGAGCAATCAACAGGCAATCCCATTCACTGATGCTTGCATCCATCAGGTGTTTGTTGGCTTGGGCTATTTTCTTACAGCGAAAGCCGTTCCAATACCCACGTTGAGTAATGAGGTTGTTTCTGACCGCTTGACGTTCCTTGCCTTCCCCTTGGAACCGCAGCCACCAATACAACATTTCACTACTGCCGAATTGCAACCCATTGTAATATATCCTGCAAGGGTGCATATTCGACAATATCCTCCACTCTTCAATATGAGAGTTGAAAAGGATGCTTTCTGTCTCTTTATAGAATCGTTTTGCTACCATATCACAACAAATATACTATAAAATCAGTATATCTGCCGTGTTTTTGGAAAAAAGTTTGGTGGAATGAGGAAAGAATCGTATCTTTGTCGCTGAAAACACAAGATAAAGAAAAGAACGCCTTATAAGAACGATTTTATAACTTTTTGAGAATCAAATAGGGTTGAAAATTTCCTACTCTCAAATGAGGAAGAAAGTAAAACTTATGGACTCTGACACCATTATCATTTCGCTCAAGGCATTAACTTGCTCCCTGTATAATAGGTGCGACGATGACACCTCTTTTGCAATGCTATGCCGTGTCAACAAATTCGTAGAAACGTTGGAGGAGGAACGTCGGTCTGTCAGGATGGTCGGTTGAGAACACAATGCCCTATCTAATATTTGGCGGTGGAATGGGTTTTGTCGGGTCGGGAATATAGAACCGCAACGACCATATCTTTTCCAAGTCTTCAAGAAAGGAGTTCGAGAATAGTTCGGTTATGGGCACCAAAAGAAGACAGTGGTCTTCTTTTTTTTATTTCCATTAAACTCATCTAACTTTCCAAACACCCCCGACGGAATTCCCTCAAAAATCACACGGAGCACCTACCAGTATGGAAAACCATGGCGTTTATGTAGATACGTATAATATGATGACCGAAGAGAACCTCTTCGTGAGGATGAACAGGGAATGCTTCTCGCCGGAAGGCGTCGACTACGGACAACTGCAGGTCAGTGTCGGCCCCGTGGCGCCGGTGGAGATTAACCAGGAGGTGCATTTTCTACGGCTTCGTCGAGGACTACGCCCAGCGGGGCTGGAGACCTGCTATCTAGCTATTCCGGAAGGCCATGAACCAGGTGGAGAAGAGGATGCCCGCGAGGGAGTCGAAGGTGTTTTCGGTGAGGCAGGAGACGAGGATGGCAACGGTCCAGGCCACCAGCAGCAGCCCCTGATGGCGCAGTCGCGGGGTGGCACGCAAGAAGAAGAACGCCAGCAGCACGAAGGCCGGGATTCCTAGCATGGCCATCAGCGTAAGGTATTCGTTGTGAGGCAGGAGTTCGGACTTCTGAAGGGGCGATCCAGTGAGGCGGAAGTCCTCCTCCATGGCGTCGCCGAGATCGCCGGTGCCGACACCCGTCCAGAGGTGGCAGCCGATGATGTGCGAGGCTACGGTCCACAGCTCGATGCGCTGTAGCATGGAGAAACCCTCGACGGCACGGTAGCAACGGTAGTTCTCGTACTCGAAGAACATGACATATAGCATCTTGCGTGGCGTTGAACCATGCTCGTAGATAGGATTGGCCACACCGCGGCCTATCTCTTCCACCTGCTCGTCAGTGAGGATCATCACTCCGAGGCTGTCCTTGGGGAGCGAGAGGGCGTTGAGGTAACGGATGAGGGAGGCTTCGATGCTGTAGCCCGAGGCGGTGAGGCTGTCGAGGGGTACTTGGCTGCGCTGGGGCCAGGCCGTGCGCAATTCATCGCGGCAGAGGTAGTTGTTCAGGTAGTTGCCGTTTTCCACCATGCCGTCCTGCAGGTGTTCGTAGGGGCGGCCGTTGGCTGTGAGGGGCTTCAGCGGCTCGATGGCAAGAGGGGAGAGCCGGTAGTAGGAGTGGTGTTCCACTGCTACATAGGTTACTATGCCTCCTGCCACGGCTATCCATACCGCCAGCCACACCCAGCGGCGACGCAAGTGGAGAATCACCACCAGCGAGGCCGCCAGCAGCACAGCAAAGGCCGTGTAAGAGCGGAGGAGGAAAAGGATGGCAAGGAACCAGAGAATGAATACTATGCCGACAGGATGACGGCGTTCCATGGCCCATTTCCCCACAATGAAGATCACCATGCAGACATTGAGGGCAAAGCGGATGTGGGAGATGAAGGGCACGATGTCGCGGTAGGGGAGGTCAGGAAGGGTGAGCCATCGCACGAGACCTATCACCGTGACCGCGAAGACAGTACCGACGTAGAGGCTGAGGATGGTGGTTCGGGCGCGCCCTTCAGGAGGTCGGGAGGTGAGGACCACCAATGGTACTGCCAGCCAGGGTAACAGGCGCTCCATGACATGGAATCCCGCCGGGAGGTTCGTTGTCCACAACAACCCAACGGCATGCAGTAGGAAAAGCACGGCAACGGCCTGTAGCAGGCGGCTCCCGCGGGCCATCTGCCATTTCTCGCGCCAGCGGCCTTCGAGGACCCAGTTAGCCAGCAGCAACGGCCACACGACATTGGATATGCCAATGCTGGTTACCATGCAGCTGCCCAGAAGGGTTAGCAGCACAAGGTAGATGCGGCGATGGACAGCGGCTCTCACTTCTTCAGTTCGTCGATGGCGCGTAGGATGACTTTGTCGGTCTTGAGGGCACCGGCAAGGCGGCCGGCGTCATAATAGTAGCGGTTGAGAATCTCGGCCTTGAGCATCTCGCAGACCTCCTCGCGGTGTTTCTGGAGGTCGCCATCCTTCTCGGTGGCTAGGCGTGCTTCCATCTCTTTGAGCTGCTGCTCAATGGCCTCGTCGTATTTTTCCTGCTTGGCCACCTCACGCAGGTCTTTGATGTAGCGCTCGGTGACGGTGTTGTAGTTCAGATTCTTTTCCTTGAGGAAGCGGCCGAAGTCGGCATACATCTCGCCACTGATCTCGAACTCTTTTGCCGGGGCTATCTCTTTGTGTGAGCGGTAGTACAGGGTGGCATAATCGAACACAAAAAATTTCTGTGCCAACACCATGCCGAGGTTCGACATGTATTCGGGCTCCACCTCGATGTCGGGCTCAATACCGAAGCCGTCGTAGACAGTGCGGCCAGCTTTGGTCTTGAACGCGGTCTTGAGCGAGTCGGGCACCTTGATGGCACGACCGTTCTCGTCACGGTGGCTATAGTCGATGGCTTGGATGCAACGTCCGGAGGGGATATAGTATTTGCTCACGGTGACCTTCATCTGACTGTTGTAGGGCATGGGCAGGATATTTTGCACCAAGCCTTTTCCGTAGCTGCGCTGGCCGATGATTACGGCGCGGTCGAGGTCCTGCAGGCTGCCGCTGACAATTTCGCTGGCCGAGGCCGAACTGCCGTCGATGATGACGGCCAATGGGATCTCGGTGTCCTCAGGTTGGAAGCGTGTGTAACTCTTTAGGTTCTTGGCTGCCACCTTGCCTTTAGTCTCCACCACAAGAGTACCACGTGGCACCCATATATTGACAATGTCGACGGCCTCGTTCATCAGGCCGCCGCCGTTGCCGCGGAAGTCGAGGATGATGCCGCGCATGTTGGGATTCTCTTTCTTGAGGCGCACGAAAGCTTCGCGCACGTTCTTGGCAGCGTCGGTAGTAAACTCGTCAAGCTTGATGTAGCCTACGTCTTCTTTCTCGCCTACGAAGCCTGAGTAGGGCACGTTGGGCAGTTTGATTTCGCGGCGCGTCAGGGTGCGCTCAAATTCTTTTCCTTCGCGTTCCACAGTGAGGGTTACTTGTGTACCGGCCTGGCCGCGCATGGCACTGCTTACGTCGGGGGTCTTCTTGCCGCGGGTGCTCTCGCCGTTGACGGCCACGATACGGTCACCAGCCTTGAGACCAGCCTCGTCGGCCGGGAGTCCCTTGTAGGGCTCGGAGATATAAATGGAATCGCCGCGCTGCATGATGAGGGCACCCACGCCGCCGTATTCGCCCATGAGCTGGAGCTTCACATCCTCGATGTCGCTTTCGGGGAAATAGTTGGTGTAGGGGTCCATGGATGCAAGCATAGCGTCGATGGCCACCTTGATGGTCTTGCCGGGGTCGACATCGTCGACGTAGTTCTGATTCAGTTGCTTGTACACCGAGGAGAAAATCTCCAGGTTCTTGGCAATCTCGAAGCCGCGGTCGGTGTTTTGTGCTTGGGCTAGCGGGCCTAGTATACCGAGTAAGCCGAGTAAGCCAAGTAGTTTAATCTTCTTCATATCTTAATTAGTTTACTTTCAAATCCTTTTAATGTCATTTCCTCGGGCGAGATAAACCACAGCATGTCGCCTGGCATGAAGACCGTGTCGCGGTCGGGATTGACAATTTTCTGGCCACCTCGTTCAATGGCGATGACCATGGCGCGGTGGTGTGAGAGGGTGGAATTCTTGATTTCCATGCCGCAGAGGGGCCCGTCGGCGTCGACGCGGTAGCGGTACATGTGGAGTTCGTGGTTGGAGCGGTCGTGCACCAGCATGTCGGCCTCCACCTCGATATCGGCACGGATCTTGGACACCTGTTCTTCGGTACCGATGACTGTCACCAGGTCGCCTGGCATCAGCAAGTCGTCTTTGCCAGGGAGGTCGATGATGTTGTCGCCACGCTCGATGGTGACGACATTGGCGCCATAGCGGTCGCGAAGGTTGCCTTCTTTGAGGGTCTTACCGGCCAGAGGCGAGTATTGCGTCATACGGAGTCGCTCCATGCCGAACTCGTTCTCCATACCCTTGGGAATGCGAAACGAGGCCTGCGCCTGACGCGAGTTGAAGTTGCTGAAGAATCGCTCTTCAATCTGGGTGTAGAAGCCGTTGACCCTGCGCGAAAAGAGCACCCCCATCACTACCATGACGGCAATGACCATGAGGAATCCCACGGCGAGGTTGACGTAGCTTCCCACCACCAATCCCACGACGAACAGGGCCACGAAGTAGCGTAGCAGCAGCATGGGAATGACCACAGCCTGGCTGTGGCGGTAGGTCTCGAACATCTCTTTGAGTCTTTGCTTGCTGACGTTCTTGACAGCCACGGCCCATAGGAAGGGCGCCATGAGGAGCAGGGTGCCTCCCATGCCGGTGATGCGGCTCCAGATTTGCGGAATGTGAGCGTCTTCAAAAATTTTGTCAAGCAGCGGACGCAGCAGCGAAGTGGAGAGCAAGGCAATGGCTATCAGGATGACACCGTGGATGAGGATATTGGTGAGCTGCTTGCGGATGAACGACTGAAGGCTGGCCGTGTTGCCACTGTCTTTATGGGCATTCTCGGCATATTGGTCGAGGCGGCGCTTGAGGGCGGTAGGAATCTTGGGTTCCAGCCAGTTGTAGAACGGCAGGGCTCCCTTGATCATGTAGGGGGTAACGAAGGTGGTGAGGATGGAGACGGAGACGATGAGGGGGTAGAGGGTTTCGCTGATGACCTTGAAACTGAGGCCCAAACCGGCGATGATGAATGAGAACTCGCCAATCTGACAGAAGCAGAAACCACTCTGCACGGCGGTTTTCAGCGGGCGGCCGCTGAGGGTAACGCCTATGGTGGCGGCAAGACTCTTGAAAATGATGATAGTGAGGGCAATGACAAGGATAGGAACGATGTATTTGACCAGCACGGTCGGGTCCACCAGCATGCCTACGGAGACGAAGAAGACGGCGCCGAAGAGGTTCTTGAGAGGGGTGACAATGCGGTGGATGACATCGGCCTCGATGGTCTCGCTCAAAATGGCTCCCATCACGAAGGCACCCAGAGCCGTGGAGAATCCCGCATGCGACGCCAACACCACCATTCCGAAGCAAAGGCCCACGGCAAGAATCAGCAGCGTTTCCTCGCTCATATACTTGCGCATCCAGCGCAGGAAAGTGGGTATCAGGTAGATGCCAAAGACAAACCAAGCCACCAGGAAGAATACCAGTTTCACAATCTGGCCCACCAGTTCGCCGCCGTCGAAGCTACGGCTCACGCTCACCGTGCTCAGCACCACCAAGAGTAGCACCGCGATGAGGTCCTCCACCACCAGCACGGCTGTTACCGTCGAGGTAAACTTTTGCTGCTTGAGTTTTAGGTCGTCGAAACTCTTGATGATGATACTTGTGGAGGAGATGGAGAGCATGCAGCCGAGGAAAGTGCATTCCATGGCCTGGAAGCCCAGGATTTTTCCCACTGAGGAGCCGATGAGGAACATGATAGCCAGTTCTGTGAAGGCGGTGATGGCTCCTGTGGCGCCCACTTTTTTCAGTTTCTTGATACTGAACTCCAGGCCCAGACCAAACATCAGGAAGACGATGCCGATGTCGCTCCAGACGTGGATGTTGGCAGCGTCGGTGATGGCTGGGAACCACGGGAAATAGGGTCCGATAAAGAAGCCTGCCAAGATATACCCCAACACCAAAGGCTGTTTCAGCCACTTGAACACCACTGTAATCACTCCGGCAGCCACCAGGATGATTGCCAAGTCCATAAATATCGCAGGCAGACTTTCCATCGCGTTAGATTAGGTTTTACAATAGATAATATGCCCTTGTAACGCGGAAAGAAGCCTTTTATTGTGAAAAGACGAAAATCATTCCCCGAGGGGTTGGCAAGCACGCTTGCCAACCCCTATTTTTTAGTAAGTTATAGGTATCAAGTCTTTCCCATCTCTTTCCCATCTCTTTGCCACCTCCTACCCATCGCCTACCGCAATGGGTGATGGCAAGCCGGTGTTTTTTTGATGGTAGCAGGTTGTTTTTTTCCTATATATAAAAAATATTCGTATATTTGCAAGTTTAATGTGAAAGGATATGCAGTTTAAAGACATTGTCGGACAACGAGATACCATCAATCGGCTGACGTCGATTATCGATAGCGGCCGCGTGAGCCACGCCCAGATGCTCCTCGGCGAGGCAGCTACAGCTATGCCGCTGGTGTGGGCCTACCTGCAATATCTCTGCTGCGAGAACCGGCAGCACCACGATCATGGGGACCTCCGTGCCGATTCGTGCGATGATTGCCCCAGCTGCAAGAAGATCGCCTCGCTGATGCATCCCGACTTGCATTTCATTTTCCCGACGGCCACCACGTCGAAGGTGAAGGAAAAACCATGGAGCGGTGAGTTTCAAGGCGAGTTCCGCGACTTCATGCTTCAGACCCAGGGAAGTGGCAATATCGACGACTGGTACGAAACCCTCGGCATCGAGAACAAGCAGGGGCTTATCCGTGAGCTGGATGCCGACGGCGTGGTCTCCGACCTGAGCCTCAAGGCCTACGAGGGTGGCTGGAGAATGATGGTCATCTGGATGGCCGAGAAGATGAATGAGAGTTTTGCCAACAAACTGCTGAAGACCCTCGAAGAGCCCCTGCCGGGGACACTCATCATGCTGGTTAGCGAGAGCGACGAGCGGATGCTGTCCACCATCAAGAGCCGTGTGCAGACCCTACGAGTGGAGAGTGGAACGAGAAAAGAGGAAAATAACGCCGAATTCGCTGAGATGCTTGTCGGCTGGCTCCGCATGCTGTTTAAACTGAAGATGAAGGAGTTGTCGGCTCAGGTGGACAAGATGGCCAGCCTGAACCGCGAGCAGCTGAAGCTGTTCCTGCAATACGCGCTGAAGGTGATGCGCGACTGTTTCCTGAACAGCGCTGCCGGAGTGGAATGCCACCTCGGCTCGGGCGACGAGAAATTCGACGCCCAGTTTCCCAGGATGATTACTGTCAACAATATTGAACTCATGGAAGAGGCCCTGAACGACGCCATTTTTGCCGTGGAGCGCAACGCCTACGCCAAGATTGCGATGATGGAGTTGTCGTTCCGCATGAGCAAGGCCTTGAAAAAACGATAAAATTAAAAACATGGAAGAGAACAAGGATAAAGAAAAAGAATTGGAAAAGAAGCCCCAGCAGACACCCCTCGACAGCGAGGAGACTGTGGCTTCGGCTGAAGATATTGCGGCTTTTATGCGTGAGCGCCGCAAGGCTCGTGAGGAGAAGAAAATCCAGGTGGAGCGTGAGAATCCTGAGGTGGAAGAATACCACAGCGAGGAGAGCCAGCTGGATCCCTACCTGGAGCCCGAGCCCGATATCCCTTGGGTGAAATATGAGGAACCGGTGTACCTCTCCCGTGGCTGCAACCATAAGCCCGAATGCTACAAGCCCGTCTGCAGCCGAGAGCGCCAGAGTTGCTCGAAGGTGACGTCGACCAATTGGATGGCCGGCATCCGCCAGCCTACTGGTCGCCCCTTCGACTGTGTGGAGGTGCGCTTCAAAAACAACCACAAAGATTTCTACCGTCTGCCCGACGGCCTCGAAGTTACTGAGGGTGACATCGTGGCCGTGGAAGGCCAGCCGGGTCATGACGTGGGCATTGTGAGTCTCACCGGTGAACTGTGCCGCCTGCAAATGCGCAAGCATAGAATCAATCCCGAATCGGAGAACATAAGGAAACTCTTCCGTCGCGCCAAAGAGGCCGACATCGACCGCTGGGCCGACACACTCAAGGAGGAACGTGAGGCCCTGCTGCGTACCCGCCGCATCGTGGCTGACATGGGACTGGATATGAAGGTGAACGACGTGGAGTTTCAGGGCGACCATTCGAAGGCCATCTTCTACTACACTGCCGATGAGCGAGTGGACTTCCGTGAGCTTATCAAAGTGCTGGCCGAAGAATTCCGTGTACGCATCGAGATGAAACAGATTGGTGTGCGTCAGGAAGCCGGAAAAGTGGGTGGCATAGGTACTTGTGGCCGCGAACTGTGCTGCTCGACATGGTTGACGACCTTCAAGAGTGTCACCACATCGAGCGCCAAAACTCAGCAGATTCTGCCCAACCCGCAGAAGCTTGCCGGCCAATGTGGCAAGCTGAAATGCTGCTTAAACTTCGAGTATGAAGTCTACGCCGATGCATTGAAGAAGTTTCCGCCGGCCAATCAGGCCATCCGTTTCAAGAAAGGACTGGCGCTATATAAAAAGACTGACGTGTTCCGTGGCATCATGTGGTATGCCTACGAGGGTGAGAACGACCTTATCGCCGTCAAGGCCGAGGACGTGAAAGCCATCATCGAGATGAATCATCGACAGGAATATCCTGAAAAACTCGAGGACTATCAGGTGGAACTGATGTCGACCAGTGCTCTGGCACAGGAGAGCACCAACGAGGAAGTGGAACGAGAGATTCAGCGACTGACCGAAGGTGGCAACGGTGTGGTTGGCGAAGAAAGAAAAGAACAGGGAACGGAGCGGCGACCCCAGAATGGGGAACGTCGTGGCTCCAAGGGCGATCGCAAGGAGCGGCCGCAGCGCGAAGGCCGCAGCGACCGTGGCACAGGAGACCGTGGCGAGCGACGCGATCGCGACCGCAAGGCTCGCGAGGAACGTCACGCTACCAAGCAACTGCGTCAGCAAGAGCAAGCCAAACAGCAGAAGTCGGAGGGCAAATCGCGACGCGAAGGTGGCGAACAACCCCGTCGCAGCAGTGGTGGTCGCGATAGAAGATGAAAAAATATGAAAAAAATTGGATTATATCTGGTGGCATTGATAATGCCAGTGATGATGGCCTCGTGTGACGGCTCGGTCTACTATGCCGAGTATGGCGACGTGGACGAGGATGGGTGGCTACCGGCTGACAGTGCCTGTTTTGATGTGGATGTGAAGGATACAAGTCTCATCTTCAACTTTCTGGTGGAGGTGCGCAATAGTGTGAGCTACCCCTACAGCAACACATTTCTCTTCATCAACACCACCTTCCCTGATGGCAGCATGGCCTGCGACACCATGGAGTATCCGTTGGCCGACCCTTCGGGACAATGGTACGGGAAACGTTCGGGACGCTATGTGGATACCCGATACTTCTTCCGCCGCAATGCCCGATTCCCCATGCCGGGCAACTACCATTTCGCCATTACCAATGGTATGCGCGACAGCGCCATTACGGGTCTGGAACATATCGGCCTCAGGATTGAATACAGCTCAATGAATTAGCCTATGAAAAAGAACACTCCCACGGGCGAGCGCCCGAAATACATCAAATACATGTGGCGGGCCTTCGGAGGATTGTGGGCCTTCGTGTTCCTCTTTTTCTTCTTCCTCTCCATCGGATGGATTGGCGACATGCCGCGGTTTGAGGACATAGAGAACCCCCATAGTCTTCAGGCTACAGAGGTTATCAGTGATGACGGTGAGGTGCTTGGATACATAGGCTTCGAGAATCGCTCGAATGTTACCTATGACCAATTGTCTCCTAATTTGGTCAATGCCTTGATAGCCACCGAGGATGTGCGTTTCTACAACCACTCGGGTATTGATGCCCGAAGCCTCTTCCGTGTGCTTTTCAAGACGGTGTTGGGCCGACATGGTTCTTCCGGCGGTGGCAGTACCATCACGCAGCAGTTGGCCAAGAACCTCTACAATATGCGTGAGGTGAACGTCAGACGCGGTACGGTGTTTTCTAAACTCAGTGAGTGGGTGGTGGCTGTAAAACTTGAGCACAACTACTCCAAGCAGGAAATCATCACCATGTACTTTAATACGGTGGACTTTGGCAGCAACTCTTTCGGTGTGAAGACTGCCGCCAAGACTTTCTTCGACAAGACACCTACGGAACTGGATGTTGACGAGGCTGCTGTGCTGGTGGGTCTGCTGAAAGCACCCACGACTTACAGCCCTGTGTTGCATCCTGACAATGCCAAAGAACGTCGCGATGTGGTGTTGGGTCAGATGAACCGCTATGGATATCTCAGTGATGATAGTCTTGTAATCTACAAAGAGAAGCCCATTGACATGTCGCGCTACACTCCTCAGACCCATAACGATGGTTTGGCCCCTTACCTGCGTGAATATCTCCGTGCCTACATGAAAGACTGGTGTAAGCATCATCGCAAGCCCAATGGCGACTATTACGACGTCCACAAGGATGGCCTGAAGATTTACACTACGATAGATTCTCGCATGCAGCGCTATGCCGAACAGGCTGTACGTGAGCATTTCAGTAAGGAAATACAGCCGGCTTTCGAACGTGAACTCAAGGCCCGCAAAGGGAATCCTTTTTGTGACATCAGCGCAGATCAGCAAGAGAAATTCCTTACACAAGCCATGAAAAATAGCGACCGCTACCGCAACCTCAAAGCTGATGGTATGAGTCAAAAAGAGATACGTGAAGCCTTCAACGAGAAAGTGAGGATGCGCGTCTTTACATGGAAAGGTACCAAGGACACCATCATGAGCCCTTGGGATTCGCTTATTTACTGCAAGAAATTCCTCAACGCGGGCTTGATGTCGGTGGAACCTGGTACAGGATATGTGCGCGCCTATGTGGGTGGCATCAATTACCGTTTCTTCAAGTACGACAACGTGCAGAGCCACCGTCAAGTGGGTTCTACATTCAAGCCTTTCGTTTACACCATGGCTTTGCAAGATCTTGGTATGTATCCTTGTACGGAGGTGCCCAATTCGGAGGTTTGCTTCGAAGTGTGGGGGCAACCCGACTGGTGCCCGAAGAATTCTTCCCATGAGCGTGAGGGTGAGATGGTGACACTTAAATGGGCTCTTGCGCATTCCATCAACTGGGTATCGGCCTACCTTATGAAACAAGGTTCTCCCGAACAAGTAGTTGACATCGCCCGCAAGATGGGTGTGAAAAGCCCCATCGATGCTGTGCCGGCCATTGCTGTGGGTACGCCCGAGATTACCGTGGCCGAGATGGCTGCTGCTATGGCCACATTCGCCAATAAGGGTGAATATGTTGAACCTATCTTTATCACCCGCATCGAGGATAACAAGGGAATGGTGCTCGAACGTTTTACGCCCAAGCGTAGTGAGGCACTCAGTGAAGCTACGGCCTACATGATGCTGGAACTGATGAAGGGTGTCGTACAGAGTGGTACCGGTGTGCGCCTCAACTACAAGTACCACCTCGACCAGTATTCTACCGCCATCGCGGGTAAGACTGGTACTACGCAGAATAACTCTGACTGCTGGTTTGTGGGTATTACTCCCAAGTTGGCCACAGCTGTTTGGACTGGCGGTGAATTGCGCTCCATCCATTTCCGCAACATGACTTACGGACAAGGTGCCGCCATGGCTCTGCCCATCTTCGGTCTCTATATGGAGAAGATCTACAGAGATCCTAAAATCAAGTTCTATCGCGGAGACTTCGAGCGCCCCAATATCCCTATTGAGATGGACTGCTCAAACTTCCAGCAAGAGATTCAAGGTGAACCTCATGACTATGAATGGGACTTTTAGAAAAGGGGAAAGATGAAAGTGGAAAGTGGAAAGATAAACCTTCTGGGGAAAACCTTAGCACAGCTACAAGAACTTTGTGCTGACGAAGGATTCCCCCGCTTCACGGCCAAGCAACTATGCGACTGGCTTTACAAGAAGCGTGTCGATAATGTCGATGCTATGACCAACCTATCGAAAGTACAGCGTGCACGCCTTAATGAGATGGCCTATATTGGTCGCGAGCATCCTGTGCGCTGCCAAGTCTCGAAGGACGGTACCAAGAAATATCTCTTTCCCGTGCTTGATGGCCATTTTATTGAAGCTGTCTTTATTCCCGAAGATGACCGCGCCACCCTTTGTGTCTCGTGTCAGGTGGGTTGTAAGATGGGCTGTCGATTCTGTGTTACAGGAAAACAGGGCTTCCACGGAAACCTCTCGGCCGGTGACATCCTTAACCAGATTTTTTCTATCCCCGAGTTTGAACAACTGACCAACGTGGTCTTTATGGGTATGGGTGAACCAATGGATAATCTTGATGCTGTCCTTGCAGCTACGCAGGTTCTCACTGCAGACTGGGGCCTTGGTTGGAGTCCCAAACGCATTACCGTCAGCACCGTGGGTCTTATTCCTGGGATGAAACGTTTCCTTGACGAAAGTCAGTGCCATCTCGCCGTGAGTCTTCACAATCCTGTGCCACAGGAGCGTCTGGCAATGATGCCTGTACAGAAGGCTTTCCCGCTGAATCAGGTGCTTGCCGTGTTGAGAGAATACGACTGGAGTGGTCAGCGCCGACTCTCGTTCGAATACACTATGTTCTGTGGCGAGAATGACGATTTGGAGCACGCAAAAAAATTGGTGGAAACGCTCAAGTGGCTTGATTGCCGTGTTAATCTGATTAGATTCCACGAATCGCCTGAGGCACCTTTCAAAACCTCGACACCCACTACCATCGCCAATTTTCAAAACTATTTAAATAGAAATGGTGTCATCTGCACCCTCCGCGCTTCGCGCGGACAAGACATTGACGCCGCTTGCGGACTGCTTGCTGGCAAAGAATAAGAATCCAGCCGAAACTTACGCCAAGGAAGTTGGCTATCATATCGTTGATATCAAAGCCTCGGTAAGGTAGCAACCATTGCACACTTTCCGTCAGCATCCCAATGCCGACGGCCGTAAGCCATACCAGCCACTTATGGCCTTCCCTGTAAAAGTCATAGAAAAACAATGTGCAAGGGATAAAAACTGATGCATGAAGTAGGTGGTCCATGCGGAGACCGAAGACATAATTATCCAGCGGAATACCCACTCCATTCAAAGGAGCCCACATCAGGAAAGTCAGCCCGACAAAATACCATGGACGCAACTGACGACGCCCCATGTGACCAGCCCAACGCACAGCCATGTGTTTTAGCAAGTGATGCTTTTTTACCTCCACAAGCTTGGCCACAATATCCTCTCTTCCAACAACCTCGTTCGTTACGCAATTGTCGCCGCGCATAATATACCTGTCGACTTCGATAGCAACCAGACGGTGAAGGATGTGACGGCCAGCGATGCGGAACAACAGCACGTCTCCCACTTGAATATCGTCACCTGCCCACTCCAGCGTCAACTCGTCGCCAGCTATCAACGTCGGCTGCATGCTGGTGCCCACCAGACTGATTTTTACACGCTCGCCGACAGCTAGGCGCTCCTCTACCAAAGCGAAATATGTCTCGTTGTCTATTGTCATCCCATGATTGTTTTATGGCTCAGGTGTGCTGCTGCAGCATCAGGAAGACAACCCATACGGTATGTCGGCACTCGTTCTATCACATTGGAAACGAACGTCACCAGGGCATCCATGCACCGTTCCTCCTTGGCCATGCAGGGCGGGCATGAGGGCTGCAGGGCGGCAAAACTTTCCACTACGCGTAGCCGACGGATGGTATTCTCCTTGCGTTGCTCTAGACGCAAAAAACCTGCAATAGGATAATTCTCTTGTAGATAGCAGTCGGTCTTTCCGCTCCAAGGCGACCCATATACACGCACCTCGCCGTCGGAGAAACGCACGATGGGACTGTCATCATTGAGCAAGTGCGTCTCTGGAATATTGTTGAGCCATAGTCTTGTATGGGTACTTTTCCCTGTACCACTTTCACCGAGGCACAGGACGGCTTTCCCCTTGCAGATAACCACCGATGAATGTACCGGCACCGCTCCGAAATGAAGTCCGGCAATGGAATAGGCTGTCCATAGGGCAAAGCGCAGCACTGGAAGGTAGGCTATAGGGCTGATTTCGACCAATTCAGGATACTGCGGGTTATAACGTAAAAACCCTTCATGACCGAACTCATAGAAGTATACTCCTTCGGAATCCACTCCAAAACGGCATTGCATTTGCCCGTCTACAATCTCGAACTGGTGCAATAGTCGGCAGCGTGACATCTGAACATTGGCATCGAGTTGGATTTTAATGTTGATGTCGACTGTGGGATGAACAAATGTCTCCATTCCGGGAATGGACATGGCATGGCCGACAGCCCTCCCCCCGATAAGGCTGATACCCAAGCCTCCGATGCTTAATTGCACTTCTTTCATTACAGCACCAAATGATTCTTTTTCATATCGGCTATCCAAACTTCGGCATCCTTTCGGGCATTCTCTTCGTTGACTTCGTACTCGTCGACGAGCAACCGAACTACGTCTTCTACTTCAAAATTTCGTCCAGCAAGTGCATTGTACAGCAGTAAGGCACTCTCGTTCAGTGCTACAACACGGGTCATGTCTGTTCCTTCGTCGCCTTGCATGACGACAATGTTCTCTCCTGCTACAGAGCGAATTTTCATTCTTTCATTGATTCTCATTGTACTATTTTTAGGAGTTCTTCAAATTTATTAATTAACCATTCGGCCCCTGCTTCCTGCAGTTGATCGACGCTCTGGTTGCCGTAGGTTACCCCGCAGGTGTGACATCCAGCAGCATGTCCCATCAGGATGTCGAATGAGGCATCACCCACCACCACGGCTTCTTCTGCTCGGCAGCCGACCAATTCCAGTACGCGAAGCGCGGGATCCGGATAAGGTTTGCCTCGGGGTATGTCGTCTGCACTTACCACAGCCTGAACCATTGATTCTAGATTGAAAGCGTGGATGAAACGGTCGAGTGTAGTGTGGGCACGGCTACTGCACACGGCTATTTTTATGCCTCTGTGGTGGAGCTCATGTAGAGTCTCTTCCACTCGGGGAAAAAGTGTCACCGTGCCAGGAGCGTTATATTCGTCGAACAGACGTCGGTAAACCTTGCAGCATCGGTCAGCCATCTTTCCATCCACTCCCAGCAACTGCTCGAAACAGGCCTTCAATGGCAATCCAATGATAGAGGCACACTGTTTGTCGGTACGCGATGGCAAATCCAGCTCCGATATCGTGCCCTGCAACGAGCGTATGATAAGCGGTTGGGTATCGGCCAACGTGCCGTCGAAATCCAATATTGCCAGTTTTAGTGTCACGGTCATTCTAGAGTTGTTTCAGCGCAGCCCTAACACTTTGTGCTACAGCTTTGCTGGTAAATGTGGCACCACTGACAGCATCGACTTCTTTCTTTAGCGCTTTCTTGATAGTCAGTCCATTCCAATTCTTGAAATAGCCAGCATTCTCCACGCGTTGGACAAATTTGGGGGTCTCTTTGTTTTCGAGGAGCCATACGCCAATAATGGCCTCATTCTTGTCGAGGGCAATCAAGACTGGTGTCTCGCCAGCATAGCCTTTGATGCCGTCGGAGGCAGGCTTGGAATAGACGACATATCCGAGTATTTTTTTACTAGCATCGTAGACCTCGGTCCATTTCTTGACTTTCTTGACGCTCTTCACGGTGGGGAAGGCTTTGACTATAGTCATGTCGATGCCGTCGGCATTGGTCTGAGGCTGCTGTGTTTGGCACTGTGACTGGTGTTTGCCGTGGTTGGGGCAATTGCCGCAGTTTCCGTGATGTTGGGCCGTAGCCATGCCGCCAGTGAAAATGGCCATGAATGCCAGTGCGATGATTTTCTTTGTCATTGTATTATTTGTATTTGTTGTTTTTATGGTTTAGTATCGTGATTTCTATTTCCCTTGCATCAGCATGCGCAACAAGGGGTTGCCCTTCAGTGGCACCACACCGCCTGCTTTGGGGTGGATGGGCAGGGTATTGCGAAAGAAGATACATTCCTCGATGTTGGATCCATTCTTCAGTCGGCAAGCATTCAACCTCTTTCGGGTGTTTTGGTCAAACAGTTGCAAAGCTTTAAGCATCTCGCCACTAATTTGGTAACTTTCTGGGTAGGCCATGGCGTCGGTCGAGGGTACAATATAGTATTGGTAAAGACCGTCAACCGTGCCGCGATAGACCCAATAGGGCAGGTATTTGCAGCTTTGGAAGATGACTTTCCCTGATGGATTATCATGATTGAGAATGTCTATTTTTTGTTCAAGGGTGAGTTCTATTAGGATGCCTCCGTCGCAGTTCACATCGCGCTGATTGCTGACAAGATTGCCCATCGAGTAGACCACAATCTCAGGGTAACGATTATTGTCGGGAATGGCGTCAAGGGTGAAGTTCTGCACCACGTGGGGATGTCCACCGATGACGGCATCACAGCCGTGCATCAGCAACCATTGGGCCGTCTGTTCCTGCTCTTTGTTGGACTTGGTGGCATATTCTACGCCCCAGTGGATGAGTGTAATGACAAAATCGGCACCGTGTTCGCTGGCCAGGCGCAAGTCACGCAACATTTCCGTAGTATCGATAAAGTTGACTACGTTGGGCTCCTGCACGGGAATGCCGTTGGTACCATACGTGTAGCATAGCAGGGCGATGTGGAGGCCCTTGCGTTCCACTATCATAGGGTGCTCGGCATTATGATGGTCGTGGTCACGATAGGTACCGAGGTGGGGAATCCCGAGGCTGTCGAGGGCACGGAGGGTGCGCACCAAGCCATGTTGCCCACGGTCCATGCAATGGTTATTGGCGGTGGTCATGATGTCGAACCCCGCATCCTTGGCACAGGCCGCCAGTGCGTCGGGAGCCGAGAACTGTGGATAGCCACTGTAGGGTTTGCCGTCGAGCGGTACCTCCAAATTGACGATGGCAAGGTCGGCATTTTGGAGGTAGGGCTTTATATAGCGGAAACAGGGCGCATAATCGTAAGTGCCGTCCTTTTGTAAGGCTGCATTGTGCTGCGGCATGTGCCCCATAAGGTCGCCGGCAAAGACAATCTTCACCCGCTGCCCCTGTGTCGCCATCCCAATCCCGAGGCTCAGGATAAATGCCAGGACTCTGATAATTATTCCCCTTTTCATATTTTAGATAACGCGCGTGTGGTATTTTTATTATGTACAAGTATAAAATATAAAAAGAAGAGACTCACATCTCGAGAGTCTCTTTCTTCCGTGGAGCTGGGCGGGCTCGAACCGCCGTCCAGACAGGTGACAAACTTGCTTTCTACATGCTTATCCAGTGGTTGGTTGTCGGGGTGGCTCCGGACATCGGCACCCAAGGCTACCCGTAGTCTCTATTGATTTCACCCGCAGGTAGAGACGTCGTGCGAGCTATCCCGTCTTTATGAGCACCTCCGGGTCAGCAGCCGACGGTCGGGGCGGCTGGGAGATGTCCCGTTCCCGCGCCTTGCGCGGGAATTAAGCCGAACTTACTGTTCTTCGGTTAGGCAGCGAGAGCGTAGTTGTTTTCGCCAATTATTGTTTTGCGTCTGTGTTTAAGGCTTCTGGCGCGTCAGCCTGCATGCTTACAAACCCATCATCCCTGCTGTCAAAACCAAGCAGCCCCATATAAGGTTTAAGGTATTTGTCGACACAAAAAAAGTTCTCTGCGTGGAGAACCTTTTTTTGTTTGGCGGTCCGGACGAGACTCGAACTCGCGACCCCATGCGTGACAGGCATGTATTCTAACCAAACTGAACTACCGGACCATACAACCTTTATCAACTTGGGCTTTCTGTCTCGAAAGCGGGTGCAAAAGTACGAACATTTTTCGAACTGGCAAAATATTTTTTCTATTTTTCTATCATTTTTTATTTAATTAACTGTTTATCAGTATTGAAATTCTCTTATTTTTTTACCACCAATAATAAATTTTGGCCCATAAAATGCTTACCCGTAACCCGAATCCGGTTATTTTTAGGTATGTTTTTATCGATGACAGTTGCGATGATGACCCAAGGAGGGGGGTACCGCAAGCAATCCCCGCCTCAAACATCGAGGCGGGGAAAAAGAGTAATGTTGAGTTTTATTCTACGCGATGGAAGATCATCGCATACCTGTTCATCGTTGCGCTTATTGCAGTATCACCTTGTGGGTTGCTATGGTGTTGTGGGTGTGGATCCGGAGGAAATAGGTGCCGCGTTCAAGGCTACGGACATCCAGTTCGACGGTACTACCGGCAGTCTCGCGGGAAAGTACAGTTTGACCAATCATGTTTACAATCTCGACGCGACAGCAGTCGTCGACGCCGAGGATGGTGAGACGGTCGGTTGTGGGGTTGGGGGAGACGGATACTGTGCGGCTTGTCGGCGTGTCAATCCCGTTGCAGTCCTCATAGTATTTGTCGGCGAACTGCCCCCAATACTCGTCAGCCAAGTAGGCGCTCAGGCTGCCGCAGGGAATGACAATGCTGTCCACCTCTGTATCATACAAGCAGCCATACTCAGGGTATTCGGCATACTCCGAGAGTGTCGGCACGGGCGGAACGGTGTTCTTCAACTGCAGCACCTTCAACGACTGACGCTCAAACAAAGCAGGTCCCAAGGTGTCGACCGGGGCGGAGAAGAAGACCCTTTCCAACGTCTTATTGTAGTAGGAGTAGAAGCTCAATTCCCCAACAGTGCGCAGCGTCGCAGGGAAATGAAGCTCTTTCACGGCACAATCGTCGAACGC
>ONLW01000016.1 GCA_900318835.1 uncultured Bacteroidales bacterium | reverse complement strand
GGGAGTTACTGGTAGCGCTGTTGCACAAAGCACTGAGACAGAAAAATTACCGCCGTCGCACGAGCGGCAGGTGGACGAGTGCGAAGTGACGGGTGTGGTGGTCGACGAGAGAAACCACGAGCCGATACCGTTCGCAGAGGTGATGCTCTACAAGGACACCGCCCGGGCCATGGTGGTGCAGACTGATCTTAACGGCCGCTACCGCTTCACTGTCCATAATGGGAGATATACATTGGTGGTGCGCAGCCTAGGCTATAATGAATACCGTCGCGATGTGAGGGTGCAAAGGGGCGAAGAACAATGTGTTATGAAATTGGTTTACAATTCTAAACAATTTGACACATACGATAGACCCAAGGTTGATACTGTTGGAATGGAAAGGCCGTCAAAGGGGCAGGTGGGGGCGACGTTCAACGCAAAGGGTACTGTCATCGACAGCAAGACAAAGGAAGTGTTGCCGTTTGTCAATGTTATTGTTTTGAAAAATAGCAAGCAAGTGAACGTAGTAAACACCGATTTCGACGGCAATTTTAATTTTAAGTTGGAGAAGGGTGAGTATGAGTTTGTGTTTTCAGAGGTTGGCTATGCACGAAAGCGCATCCCGGTGAAGGTGCCGAATGATATGCCGCTCAAGGCCATCGAGTTGGAGGGTACAGCAACTGTGATGGGTGAGGTGATTATCGAGGGTGGCTCGACACCCATGATAGAAATAGGTCCCGAGGGCCAGACCAGAACTGAAATCGACGGTGTCCCGCTGCGGATACAATATTGATATGAAAAATCACGGTAAATATATCTGTAAGTAACTTAAGGAGGTACGCCGCCGTATCGCTGAGGAGAACGGCATCGAACTAGAAATTCCGGAGTGCACCTACCAAGGCCCCTGCAAGGGCACCTGTCCGAGGTGCGAGAGCGAGGTGCGGTACCTCGAGAACGCCTTGGCTCGGGAGTTACTGGTAGCGCTGTTGCACAAAGCACTGAGACAGAAAAATTACCGCCGTCGCACGAGCGGCAGGTGGACGAGTGCGAAGTGACGGGTGTGGTTATTGATTCCATTCTTAGAGAACCACAGGCGTTTATGCAGGTGATGCTCTATCGGGACACCTCTAGAGTGCTGGTGGAGACTACGGATTTCGATGGACGTTTCAGTTTCCACGTATTACCTGGACATTACATGCTGGTGGCCAAGACTGTAGGATATCTCGAATACCGCCGAGAGGTGGACATTAAAGCACCGACTGCAATGTTGGATACCATCGTGATAGCGCCTAGCGCTAAGCAACTGGAGGAGATTGAGATTTCCTGTGAGCGTCTGGCGGGGATTATTTCTATTGACCCTGCTGATACGGCCCGCGTCTATCAGGAACTTAGGTCTGTATGGCTTGAAGGAGTAGTGAAAGACAGTTTGACGAAAGAACCGCTGCCGTTTTTCAATGTCATAGTTAAGAAGGACGGAAAGTATTTGACAGGTACCTGCACCGATTTCGACGGCAATTTCAAACTTCAGCTGGAGAAGGGTGAGTATGAGTTTGTGGTTTCAGAGGTTGGCTATGCACGAAAGCGCATCCCTGTGAAGGTAATGATATGCCGCTCATGGTTATCGAACTAGAAAGCAGGGGTAGTGTAGAGATAATGGGTATAATTGATCACAAGGAGCCGCTGATTGACATGGAGGCACCGGGCGTGACCTCCGGCGCTGAGATTGACGGAGTGCAACTGCGGATACAATATTAAAAGAAAACCCCTACGGGGTATCTTCCAGTAGGGGGGGTATACGCCTTTAGGCGTTTCCTTTTAATAGCTGTTTTCTTCCTCTCTTATATTCCATTACCCCGTAGGGGTTTTCTCTTAATCAATTTAGCAGCAATTCACATCTTTGCAATGTGAACTCTTCGTCTCCAACTCCAGCGTGCTGTGGTGGATGTTGATGCCGTCAAGGAGCTCTTTCACGCGGTCGGTGACCTCTTCGAGCATTGTGGCGTCGGGAATGACGATGTGGCAGGTTAATGCCGTTTCAGTCGTCGAGATTGCCCAGATGTGCAGGTGGTGCACGTTGAGGACGCCGTCGATGGCAGAGATGCGGTTCTGGATGTCGTCGACGTCGAAGCCTTCGGGCACGGCGTCGGTGCTCATGCGGAGGCTCTCAGATAGCAAGTCCCACGTGCTCACCAGAATGACCACGGCGATGACTAGGCCGATGATAGGGTCGACGATGGTCCAACCTGTGATGTTGATAACCACACCCGAGACTACCACGCCGACACTCACCAGTGTGTCGGCCAGCATGTGCAAAAATGCGCCGCGAGTGTTGATGTCGTGCTGGTTCTGTCGGCTGAGGACCCAGGCCGTCACGCCGTTGATGACGATGCCCACGGCGGCCGTCCAGATGATTAGGGTGCCGTTGACTTCCATGGGGGTGAAGAATTTCTCAATGCTTTCCACGATGATGGCGCCCACGGCAACAAGGAGGATGATGGCGTTGAGCAGCGAGATGAGCACCGAGGCCTTGCGGTGGCCGTAGGTGAAGCGCTTGGTGGCGTGGCTCGAGGCCAACTTGAGCGCTATCATGGCCAGCAGTAGCGAGAAGACGTCGCTGAGGTTGTGCCCCGCATCGGAGAGCAGGCCGAGGCTGTTGCCGACGAAGCCCGCTACAGCCTCGACGATGACGAAAGCCAGATTGAGCGCTACCGCTACAATATAGATTGTAGACAATCTTTCTATTGTGTGTGCGTGATGGTGACCGTGACCATGCTCATGATGGTCGTGGTGTTCATGATGCCCGTGTTTGTTCGGCAATCTCGTGGAGCATGCTTCGTGGCCATGCTCATGTTCTTCGTGATGGTGTTCGTGTGTATGTTCCATAATTTTGATTGTTTTTTTGTGTTGATTGAACTTTAATTTCAGTTTGCAAAATTACGAACTTTTCCGGAAACGGCACTATCACCAACGTTGGTGATGCGAGGGATGCAAAGCAAGCCGCCAAGAGTGTGGCGGCTTGCTGATTTTGAATGCGTTGGTTAGTTGTTGCGGTCGCGGCCGAAGATTTGACCTATCCAGTTGCGGTTGAGGCGGGCGATGTTTTGACGCTTGATTTGCTTCGGACACTCGGCCTCGCAGGCGTAAGTGTTGGTGCAGGAACCGAAACCCAGTTCGTCCATCTTGCATACCATCTTCTTCACGCGGTCCTGCGCCTCGGGACGGCCCTGGGGCAGGAGGGCGAGGTGGCTCACCTTGGCACCCACGAAGAGCATGGCGCTGGCGTTCTTGCAGGCTGCCACACAGGCGCCGCAACCGATGCAGGCGGCGGCATCCATGGCTTGGTCAGCTTTGTGTTTGGGCACGAGGATGTTGTTGGCATCGGGCACGCCGCCGGTGGTGGCACTGATGTAGCCACCGGCCTGGATAATCTTGTCGAAGGCGGTACGGTCAACCACCAGGTCGCGAATCACAGGGAAAGCTTTGGCACGCCACGGTTCGACCCAGATTTCATCGCCGTCGTGGAAGTGGCGCATGTGGAGCTGGCAGGTGGTGACACCGTCGTCGTTGCCGTGTGGACGGCCGTTGATGTAGAGGCCGCACATGCCGCAGATACCCTCGCGGCAGTCGTTGTCGAAGCAGACGGGGTGGGCGATATGGTCGTTGATCAGCTTCTCGTTGAGCTGGTCGAGCATCTCGAGGAACGAGCAGTCGGCGCTGATGTTGTCAATCTCGTAGGTCTCGAAGTGCCCTTTGGCGCGGGCGTTCTCCTGGCGCCAGATATGTAGTGTGAATTTCATGGCTTACTTGTAATTACGTTTCACAATCTGTATGTGCTCGTAGTTGAGCTCCTCTTTGTGCATCACTTCGGGTTTGTCGTGGCCTTGGTACTCCCAGGCGGCGACGAACATGAAGTTGTCGTCGTCGCGGAGGGTTTCGCCGTCCTCGGTCTGGTGCTCGATGCGGAAGTGGCCACCGCAGCTTTCCTCACGCTGTGTAGCATCGGCCACGATGAGGCGTGCCAGTTCGAAGTAGTCCTCCAAGCGGTAGGCTTTCTCCAGTTCTGGGTTCATCTCGGCGCTCTTGCCGGGGATGAAGACGTGCTGGTAGAAGTCGGCTTCCAGCTCGGCAATCTTCTCGACGGCGGTAGCGAGACTCTCCTTGCTGCGGGCCATGCCGCAATACTCCCACATGATTCTTCCCAAGGCTTTGTGGTAGTGGTCGACGCTGTGCATCGGGCTGACGACCGAACCACTGTGGTCGATGGCCATTAGGCCATCAAGGCGGGCGCGCACGGCTTGCTCGGCCTCGTCGAATTCGGGACCTTCGGCCTTGATCTTGCCAACGTATATCTGGTCGGCAAGGTAGTTCTGCAGGGTGTAGGGAAGAACGAAGTAGCCGTCGGCGAGGCCCTGCATGAGGGCGCTGGCGCCTAGGCGGTTGGCACCGTGGTCGCTGAAGTTGGCCTCACCCGCGGCGAAGAGGCCGGGGATGGTGGTCTGCAGCTCGTAGTCGACCCAGAGGCCGCCCATGGTATAGTGCACGGCGGGGTAGATCATCATCGGGTTCTCATAGGGGTCCACGTCGACAATCTTGTAGTACATCTGGAAGAGGTTGCCGTATTTCTGCTCTACGACATCGCGTCCGAGGCGCTTGATGGCGTCGGCGAAGTCGAGGTAGACTGCCAGGCCCGTGGGACCTACGCCGTAGCCGGCATCGCAGCGCTCCTTGGCGGCACGGCTGGCGACATCACGAGGTACAAGGTTACCGAAGGCGGGGTAGCGGCGCTCGAGGTAGTAGTCGCGCTCCTCTTCAGGGATATCGTTGGGACCCTTCTTACCAGCGCGGATGGCTTCGGCGTCCTCTTTCTTCTTGGGCACCCAGATGCGGCCGTCGTTGCGCAGCGACTCGCTCATGAGGGTGAGCTTCGACTGGTAGTCGCCGTGGACGGGGATGCAGGTGGGGTGTATCTGCACGTAGCAGGGGTTGGCGAAGGCGGCACCGCGGCGGTGGCATACCCACGCGGCGCTTCCGTTGCTGTTCATGGCGTTGGTGCTCAGGTAGTAGACGTTGCCGTAACCGCCGGTGGCCACCACGACGGCGTGGGCGGCGTAGCGCTCCAGTTCGCCGGTGACGAGGTTGCGGACGATGATGCCGCGGGCGCGGGGTTTGCCGTCCTTGTCGGGAACCACCACAAGGTCCATCATCTCGTGACGCTCGTGCAGCACCACGGTGCCGCGGGCAATCTCGCGGCTCAGGGCACCGTAGGCACCCAGCAGCAGCTGCTGACCGGTCTGGCCGCGGGCGTAGAAGGTTCGGCTGACTTGTGCACCGCCGAAGGAGCGGTTGTCCAGCAGGCCGCTATAGTCGCGGGCGAATGGCACACCTTGCGCCACACACTGGTCGATGATGTCGCCGCTGACCTCGGCCAGACGGTAGACGTTGGCCTCACGGGCACGGTAGTCGCCACCCTTGATGGTGTCTTTGAAGAGGCGCTCCACGCTGTCGCCGTCGTTCTGGTAGTTCTTGGCGGCGTTGATGCCGCCCTGGGCGGCGATGGAGTGGGCGCGGCGCGGCGAGTCTTGGATGCAGAAGATGTCCACATGGAATCCCAGTGCGCCGAGAGAGGCGGCGGCCGAGGCACCGGCAAGGCCGGTACCGACGACGATGATGTCGAGCTTGCGCTTGTTGGCAGGGTTCACCAGCTTCTGCGCGGCTTTATAATTGGTCCATTTCTGACTGAGCGGACCTTCGGGTATCTTGGAGTCTAATATCATTGCTTAAGGGTCTTTAAGGTCTATAATCCTAAGTAAACTAAGATGGGTACTGCGGCGAAGCCGAGGACGATAATCCAGGTGTAGATTTTACCGAGGGCTTCGATGATGGGGTTGTACTTATAGTTGTTCAGGCCGAGGGTCTGGAAGACCGACGGGAAAGCGTGCATCAGGTGGAAGAAAATGATGACGAAGAAGAAGAGGTATCCGATGACGATGTGCAGGTGGCTGAACTTGTCGCGGGTCATGAAATAGAAATCGGGTTCCACGCCGCAGTCGGGGGCGTTCTCCTTGAGCATGGTGCGCTGGTCGTAGTCTAGGTGGCGGATCCATTTGCCGTCGTCGCTACGTTGTCCAATGGCGATGAGCTCGGCGACAGGCACGGCGGCGCGCAGCTTGTCAAGGTTGCCCTTCATCTCGGCCTGTTGGTCGGGAGTCATCTGATCTGCATACATGGCCATCTGGTTCTCCACGGTGGCCACCACGTCGGCGGGGGCCATGCCGCTCTGGGCGGAATACTGGAGGATTGAGTTGACCTCGTCGTTCTGCAGTTTTTCTACTTCAACCATGTAGTCTCCCTTCACTACTCCAATCTTGACGAAGTAAAAATCGTAGAAGTGGATACCGATGCAGACGAAGATGAGGATGCCAGTCCATATCATGAGTTTGGAGCCGGGGTGGGTCTTCGAGCGCGAGGCCTGGTGGTAGCGCACGGGACGGGCCAGGCGGTTGGTGAAGGCCAGCCATAGGGTCAGCAGGATGTGCAGGGCGATGACGCCGAGGAGCACAAGCTCAAAAATCTTCACCACCCAGTTGGTGCCCATGAAATGGCAGAATGCCGAGTACCACTGGCCGTCGTCGTGGCGCAGGATGAAGAGGTTGGCCGTCATGTGGAACAGCAGGAACAGCAGCAGGAAGCCGCCCACCAAAGCCACAAACAGCTTCTTGGTAATGGAGTGAATCTTGGGTAAATCCATATCTTTTAATGTTATACGTTTTAAATTATACTGATTTAAAAATGCAAATATACGAAATAAAAACCATATTTTCGACAAAAATCGTAATTTTTTTATCGAAAAAGTATATTTTTTTTAATTGACAAAAAATAATTTACACGGCGAGACCTTTTTCGAGGTCCGCAAGAGGGTAATCTGTCCCTCAGTCGCTTCGCGACAATTCTGCTGTCTCCGGGGAGCTGCGGGTGACAGCCTCGTTGCTTTGGGGTGTATCCAGGGGTGCGGAGAGGGTGGGAGAGAGCACCTCACCCGTCTCAATATCAATTGTTTCCTGCGTATCGGAAGAGCTGCCGCTATGGGCGTATGCCGTTTCCGAGCAACGCCCCGTGTTGTCCTGCGCAAATGCGTAGACGTGCAGCTCATGGCCGCCGAACATATCCGGCAGGGCGACGCTCGCCCGTTGCATCCGCCGATAGACAGGATTGGACAGATAGCCCATTGCCAGCTCCTCGCTGTATATCCAGAAATAGACGTTGTCGTGCATACTGCACGTTTTCCTGAGGGGATTCTTCTCGAACCTGACCTCCAGCACGTTGTCCTCGTCTACCGAGACCTCCGTCAGCGCCACCGGCGCCACCGTGCCGCCGCTGATGCGCAGCGAGGCATAATCCACCTTTAGTTTTCCGTCAACCTCACTGAAAGCCTGCTGGTTGGCACTTACGAATAGATTCATCGGTGTCATGTTCAGCTCGTCGGACGGCAGTTTGAGCCCTGTGTTCAGCGCCCACCGCATGCGCCCGGCCAATTGCACCTCGGCCTTGAACAGGGCGCGGTGCAGCTGCTGCGCCTCCGTGCGTGGATTGCGGACATCGTTCGACTGCGACCGCACACACCAAATGTTTTTCCAGCGGTAGCCCACCACCGGCCCCAACCTTCCATTGAAACCGCCAAGAAATCCTCCTGCTTGCTTCGCCATGATTACCAGATGTTTAGTTTATATTTATGATTTATTTTCTACTTATTATAACGTTACTCTCTCCTTATTATTGCTTACTTGTGTAGTTTCTCTTAATGTGAGGGATTGGAGGGAAGTAAGAGAGGAATAAGAGAGGAATCTTTTCAGACATTGATTTATAGCGAGTTGCAAACGGCAAAAAAGGGGCGAAAAGGGCTGTTGCTGAAAAAAAAGTTAAAAGAGTGAGCCCAAAAGGTCATCCGTTACTCTTTATATATAGGGAATGATTTTGTCATGAAATGCAATTGGATGTTTTGGTCGTTGGCACGCTGGCTACTGTTGGCCGCGATGCTGTTTCCCGTGGCGATGGCCCAGGGGCAATGCGAGCCGTTGCCGCTGCCCTACACCACCGACTTGCTGACGGGTTTCCAACCCCCATCCGATTCGACAGAGCTCGTATACCCATGGACGGAGGGGTTGAACAGCGACAACTGCTGGGCGGGATACCTCGACTTTGGCGATGATGTCCCTTATCCTTACATACTCGACGCCAACTCGGCTAGGGGACGTTTCGGTTTCAACGAT
This sequence comes from uncultured Bacteroidales bacterium, assembly GCA_900318835.1. Taxonomy (GTDB): domain Bacteria; phylum Bacteroidota; class Bacteroidia; order Bacteroidales; family P3; genus Colimorpha. The sequence continues at coordinate 50,300 of ONLW01000016.1, read as the reverse complement.
TATGTTGATGGCGTGTCATGGCCTCAATATGCCGAGATAGCCGTCAAGGATTCGACCCATCACGGCATGGCCATGCTCATCGCCCCTGAGTTTGTCACCGCTCCTGCCGCTATCCGGGTGCACGGGCGGTTGGAAAGATATTTCAATCCCGCCGCCCCATATCCCCCGGGGGGTGAAGAGGAACGCTACTGGGGCCGTCTGGAGATGGGATGGGTGACGGATATGGCGCATCCCGACGAATCTTTTCTTCATACGGGGACGTTTGCCATACGCTCGTTTACTCTTTCGGACACTTCGTTGTACCATTGGTGTATACCGTTGCATGGCAATCCACCGGCCGGAAGCCATTTCGCGCTGCGTATGCGCAGCAAGGCGCAGGGACCGGCGCAGAACTATGTTTCGACCAACTATTTTTACTACGAATTCGAGATTTGGCGGATTACGATGGATACTGCCACGTGCCCGCCGCCGCAATCGACCGACACCGTCTACATCACCGACAGCATCTGTCAGCACAGCCTCTACCAGCGGAACGGCATCGCCCTCGCGGCCAGCGAGACGGCCGACACCGGCACGCGCATCTTCGTGATTCACGAATACGGATTCTTCTCCTCCGACTCCTGCCTGTGCCATGTGAAGGTGCTGACGCTGAGGGTGCTTCCGTCGGAACTGACGTTTGTCCGCGACAGCATCTTTCCCGGTGAGGCCTACACTTTCTTTGGCCGCGAGTTGACGCTGGCTGGAAACTATGGCGTCGACCGCGGGCTGAACGCCTACGGCTGTCCCGTCAAGGACTCTCTCGAGCTTTCCATCCGTCGGCTTCCGCCTATGGCGTGCGGCGCCGATATCGAGGTGGAGCAGACGGATTGGTATATTTCACGACCCACCGCGGTGCACCTCTGGACGGAGAGCGAGGGCACGCGCTACCGCTGGCAAGCCGACTCGCTGCAGGGTGACAGCACGCAACGCGACGCCTATGTGATGCTGCTACCCGACGGCGAGCAGCAGGTGCGGCTCGAGGTGGAAAGGGTTGATACTGTGAACCATGTCTATCACGGCTTGTCGTTGGACACCCTGTTGGGTACCTTCCATCTGACGGTGCCCGTCGAGTCGCAGACACGCTATCTGCTCGAGGCCGATGTGACTGGCGAGGTGGCGCTGGAGGTGCAGGGCCGTGCGCCGGAGGACATCGCATGCGCCGGCGGCATCCTGCGGGCCACCTTCTTTACCTATCAAAATAGCGAAGTTACGCTTGCTTTCCGCTCCTCTGTGTCGGCTAATCTCACCCGGCTCACCTTGCGGCGCTACTGCCTGTCGGCCGATTCGGTGCTTTTGGTGGCACACTCCGTGCAGCCCGTCATCGTGCCCTCGAGGGAATCTATCTGTTTGGGCGACAGTGTGGTACTTCGCGCCCTACAGACCGATTTCTTCCAATGGTCCTCGCGGCCGGTGGATACGGCGTTCGACGGTTGTCCGGGATGCCGGTTGCTGACGGTGAGCCCGCAGACGACCACTACCTACTACCTGCTGACCCCCGGCGGCACGGTGGCCGATAGTGTGGTGATAGTCGTGCAGCCCTATCCTGAGTTGCGCGTCGTTGCTGATGTAGAGGCCGTCGACTTCGACAACCCGGTGCTGACGCTGGAGGAGCTGTCGGAGGCGGTGAAGCGTGTGAGGTGGTCTTTCTCCGACGGTGGCGAGGCCACAGGACGCAAGGTGCGCTGGCACTTCGGCAACGTGACGGGCGACAGCCTTTGGGTGAACGTGGAGGGATGCACGGAGATAGGCTGTTGCAGCGATACCCTGCTGGTGTTCCCGATTTCCATTGTGTCTGTTTGGTTCCCCAATGTGTTCACCCCCGACGGGGAGATGAACAACCGCTTTGTGATGGTCACCAACCAGGCGGTGGTGGAATACGAGATGACGATATACAACCGACAGGGGTTGCTTGTGGCCCGATGTACCGATGCTGTTGCGGGATGGGACGGCAGGGACATCCGCGGTGCAGCGTGTCAGCAAGGTGCCTATGCATATATATGCGAATACCGCCTGGCGGGAAATGTCGCCAAGCGGTATCTGGGAACGGTGCTACTATTGCGCTAACCGTATTATTTCTTCGGGGCTCCGCCTTGTGGGCGTCGTTGGCTCCACTATCGGTCGCGACCTTCGGTTCGCTCCTCACTTCTTCGGGGCGCCGCCGCCGAAATCATCATAGGCGATGTTCTCAGGTTGGACGCCGAGGGAGTCGAGCATGTTGACTACGGCGCTGCTCATGGGGCCTGGGCCGCACATGTAGTACTCGATGTCCTCGGGGGCGGCGTGGTCTTTCAGGTAGGTCTCGTACATGACGTTGTGGACGAAGCCTGCGGTGTACTTCACGCCGGCGGCGTCGGCGGCGGGGTCGGGACGGTCGAGGGCCAGGTGGAAGCTGAAGTTGGGGAAGTCCTTCTCGAGCTGGAGGAAGTCCTGCAGGTAGAAGACTTCGTTTAGGGCGCGGGCGCCGTAGAAGTAGCTCATCTTGCGGTCGGTGGTGTGGAGGGTGCGGGTCATGTGCATAATCTGTGCGCGGAGGGGTGCCATGCCGGCGCCGCCGCCGACCCAGATCATCTCGGCTTTGCTGTCCTCCTTGACACGGAACTCGCCGTAGGGGCCGCTCATGATGACCTTGTCGCCGGGTTTGAGGGAGAATATATAGGAAGAGGCGATGCCAGGATTGACGTTCTGGAAACCGCTGCGGTCGGCCGTGAAGGGTGGCGTGGCGATGCGTACGGTGAGCATGAAGACGTCGCCCTCGGCGGGATAGTTGGCCATGGAGTATGCGCGGACGGTGGGCTCGGTGTTGACGCAGACGAGGTCGAACATCTTGAACTTCTCCCATGCTGGCAGGTACTCGTCGCCGATAAGGCTGCGGTCGAAATCGTTGTAGTTGATGCGGAAGGTGGGTATCTTGATCTGTGCGTAGCTGCCGGGCACGAAGTCCATGTGCTCGCCGGCGGGCAGCTGCACCTTGAACTCCTTGATGAAGGTGGCGACGTTACGGTTCGACACCACGGTGCACTCGTATTCCTTGACGTTGAGGATGCTTTCGGGGAGGCGCAGGGAGAGGTCTTCCTTGACCTTCACCTGGCAGCCGAGGCGCCAGCCTTCCTGTATTTGCTTGCGGGTGAAGTGGGGCACCTCGGTGGGGAGGATGCTGCCGCCGCCCTTGACGACGCGGCATTTGCACTGGCCGCAGCTGCCTTTGCCGCCGCAGGCCGAGGGCAGGTGGACGCCGGCCTCGCCGAGGGTGCTGATGAGGGTGCCGCCGGTGGGTACCTCCAGCTCTTTGTCGTCGTTGATGGTTATCTTGACGTTGCCCTGCGGGATGAGCTTGGCGCGGAGAATGAGTAGCGCGGCCACCAGGAGCAGGATGACGACGAGGATGATTGCTATGGCTGATATTAATGTTGTGGACATGGGGCTAATGGGGTTAATGGGGTTAATGGGCGGTGTGATTTAGAGTTTGAAGCCCATAAATGACATGAATGCCAGGCCCATGAGGCCGGTGATGATGAAGGTGATGCCCACGCCGCGGAGTGCCGGCGGGATGTGGCTGTAGCGCAGCTTCTCGCGGATGGCGGCGATGGCCACGATGGCCAGGAACCAGCCGATGCCGCTGCCGAGGGCGAAGACCGTGGCCTCGCCGATGTTGGCATAGCCGCGCTCCTGCATGAAGAGCGAGCCCGACATGACGGCGCAGTTCACGGCGATGAGCGGCAGGAAGATGCCCAGCGAGTTGTAGAGCGCGGGGCTGAACTTCTCCACCACCATCTCGACCATCTGCACGATGGCTGCGATGACGGCGATAAACATGATGAGGCTCAGGAAACTGAGGTCGACATTGGCCAGCGAGGGCGAGAGCCACGCCAGCGCGCCGTCGGCGAGGAAGTACTTGTTCAGCAGGAAGTTGATTGGCACGGTGATGAGCAGCACGAAGGTGACGGCGATGCCCAGTCCCGCGGAGGTCTTCACCGTCTTCGACACGGCAAGGTAGGAGCACATGCCGAGGAAGAAGGCGAATATCATATTGTCGACAAATATCGACTTGATGAATATGTTAATGTAGTCCATTAGGCGTTTTTTTGGTACGAGGTTATGGGTCGGAACAAAAGCGAGGCTTTTATGGGTGACAAAAGCGAGGCTTTTATAGGCAATAAAAGCGAGGCTTTTGTTCGGCATGAAAACGAGGCTTTCATTGGCAGGCTCATAATCGGTTGTGTTTTATGCATTTACGAAGATGGTTACAAAAGTCGTTTTCATTACTCGCAGAGGTCTTTGTTTTTCGAGCGGTGCCACCAGATGATGAGGCCGACGAGGATGAGGGCCATGGGGGGCATGATCATCAGGCCGTTGTTCTCGTAGCCGATGCCGTAGAGTCCGAGCTTCTCCATCACGGGGTAGCCCCAGAGGGTGCCGCTGCCGAAGAGCTCGCGGACGAAGCCCAGGGCGATGAGGATGACGCTGTAGCCGAGGCCGTTGCCCAGGCCGTCGAGGACGCTCGGGAGCGGCTTCTGCACCATAGCGAAGGCCTCGAGGCGGCCCATGACGATGCAGTTGGTGATGATGAGGCCCACGAAGACCGAGAGCTGCTTGCTGACGTCGTAGACGTAGGCTTTCAGCACCTGGTCGACCAGCACCACGAGGGTGGAGACGACGACGAGCTGCACGATGATGCGGATGCGCGGCGGGATGGTGTTGCGCAGCAGCGAGACGATGAGGTTGGCCAGCGTCACCACGACGATGACGCTCAGCGACATCACCACGGCGGGCTTCAGCTGCGCCGTCACCGCCAGGCAGGAGCAGACGCCCAGCACCTGCACCAGGATGGGGTTCTCCTTGCTGAAGGGGAGTTTGATAAGGTCGAAGTTCTTCATTCGGTAGCCTCCTTTCTCTGATTAATCGGAGTACTCGGAGTATTCTGAGTATTCAGATTTTTGTAGTCGTTATAGGCTTTGGCTAGCATGGCTGTGACGCCGTTGCTGGTCATGGTGCCGCCGCTGATGGCGTCGACCTCATAGGGGTTGCTCTTGTCGGCGTTCTTGGCCAGGTGGATGGCTTGGGTGTCCATGCGCTTGCCGATGAAGCGGGCGGCGAACTTGTCGGTGGCAATCTCGCCGCCGAGGCCGGGCGTCTCGCCCTTGTGGTCGAAGACGGCACCCACGACGGTGCTGCTATTGTCGAGAGCAAGATATCCCCAGATAGGTCCCCACAGGCCGGTACCGCGCATAGGGATGATGATTCCTCCATCATAGCGATAGAACTGTAGGGGCGTACTCCCGTGTACGCCCTCTTCGGTAGCCTCGTCAGGGCGTACACTGGGGTACGCCCCTACAGAGATGTATTGGTCAAAGAGCTTGTCGGCGTTGTCGCGTGTGGCCTCCACACCGATGGTCTTCAGGATCATCTGCTTGGTCTCGGCCTGCTGGTTGCGGGTCTGCAGTGGCTTGAGGCTTACGCTCACCACCGTGAGGATGAGCGCCGCCACCACCACCAATGCCGCCGAGTAGATGAAGATATAGCGGTTGCTGAAAGTCTTTTTCATCGGGCAATCCTCCTTTCTCTACGTTTGATGTTGGTCGCCACAACACAGTGGTCAATCAGCGGAGCCATGCAGTTCATGAAGAGGATGCTGAGCATCATGCCTTCGGGGTAGGCGGGGTTGCAGACGCGCAGCAGCACGGCGAAGGCACCGATGAGCAGGCCGTAGATCCACTTGCCGCAGTTGGTCTGCGCAGCGGTCACGGGGTCGGTGGCCATGAAGACCGCGCCGAACGCGAAGCCGCCCATCAGGAAGTGGTAGTAGAACGGCAACTGCATGTAGTCGTTATAGCCGATGGCGTTGAACAGCAGTCCCATGGCGCCGCCGCCAACAAACACACTCAACATGATGCGCCAGGAAGCAATGCCCGTGAAGAGCAGCAGTATTGCACCGAGTGCTATGGCGATGACGGAGGTCTCGCAGGTGGAGCCTGGGATGGTGCCGATAAGCATGTCGAGGGCCGAAGCGCTGGGATGAGAGCCAGCGGCCAACTCGCCCATAGGCGTAGCACCGGCGATAGCGTCAGAGCCCCAGAGGTCGTTGGCAATCCACACCTTGTCGCCACTCATGTGCGTCGGGTAGGCGAAGAAGAGGAAAGCGCGCGCCACGAGAGCAGGGTTGAGGAAGTTCATGCCGCTGCCGCCGAAGACCTCCTTGCCGATGATGACGGCGAAAGCCACGGCCAGCGCCACCTGCCACAGCGGCGTGGTGACCGGCACAATCATCGGTATCAGCAGACCCGTAGCCAGGTAGCCCTCGTTCACCTCATGGTGACGATACTGGGCGAAGGCAAACTCTATAAACAAGCCCACGGCGTAGCTCACCACGATGAGTGGCAGCATGCGCAGGAATCCGAACCACCAGCACTCTAATATAGTGTGGTCGAAGGTTTGCCCTTCGACACCAAGAAAATGCTGATAGCCGATATTCCACATACCGAACAGCAGCGCTGGAATCAGCACAATCACCACGATGATGATGCTGCGCTTCATGTCCACCGCGTCGCGGATATGCGATCCGCTCTTGGTCACCGTCTTGGGCGTGAAAGCGAAGGTGTGGAACGCCTCGTAGGTGCTCCCCAACCAGGCCCATTTGCCCTTGGGTTCAATCTTCTCGAACCACTTCTCTAACCATTTAATCGTCATGCGATAGCCTCCTTTCTGAGGACTTCAAGCGCCTCGCGGATAATGCTCTGTATCTCGGTCTTCGAGGGGTCGATGAACTCGCACAGCGCAAAGTCCTCTGGCTCTACCTCGTAGATGCCGAGTTTTTCCTGCAACTCCACGTCGCCCACGATGCAGGCCTTGATAAGCTGCAGCGGATAGATGTCGAACGGGAAGACCCGCTCGAACGACCCTGTGAACAGGAACGGACGCACGGAGCCGTGGACGTTAGTGTTGAAGTTATAGGACATCCTAGGCATTCCTAGAGTATCTAGGATTTCTAGGTTTCCTAGTTTTCCTAGCAAGCCGCTCAGGAATGTCTTGCTGAAGCTAAATTTCTTCAACCCCGGCATCAGCCATCCCATAAAATCGTATTTGTCGCCCTCCTCGATAAAGCACACCTGCTGGTCGTACATCCCGAGGAATCCGTTGGGGGCAACGGTGCTGCCCGAAAGCGGACTGCCAGAGATAATTCTAGTTTCTCTAGATGCTCTAGTTTCTCTAGATAATCTAGGATAACTAGCATCCATCATCTGCGCCTCGCTAATTCTTTCCATGCAAGCCCCACAAATCACCCTATAGTATTTCGGGCACTTCGCTGCGGGTCCACCTACGGCAATCACCCGCTCCGGCTTGTATTCTCCTGTGAGACACCAGCGACCGATATTGGCAACATCCTGCGCGTTCACGCTCCACACATATTCTCCTTTGTTGATAGGGTCGAGAACCGCCACGATAGTGCCGATATTCCCGGCAGGGTGGGGGCCTTCGGCCTTCACCAGGTGCACCTCACCGTAAGCCTCCAGCGCCTTCACGCCAGCTTCGAACTCCTGCTCGCGCCCTTTCAGCGCGAAGTCAAGGTCTGGAGCCAAAGGGTTGGTGTCGCGGAGGCTGACAAATATACCTTTGGGTTTATGGTCGGGATTGGCGATAATACCAAACGGACGCTCTTTAATCATCCACCAGACAGGGGCCTCCGGGGTCAGACTTGTCAGACTTGTCAGACTAGTCTGACTGGTCCGACAAACCACCACTTCCAGCAGCTTGCGCTTCTCACCCCTCACTAGGGCCTCCACCGTGCCGCTCACGGGCGAGGGCAGGAAGAGCCGCTCGTCGCGCTTGTCCTGCACCAGGGGCTGTCCGGCGACCACCGTGTCGCCCTCGGCGACAAGCAGCCGCGGCGTGAAACCCACCACATCTGGCGGCTTCACGGCGTAGCGCTCCACGCCTCGTGTGTCAACGACAAACCTCTCGGCGGAGCCGCCGAGAGGAATATCGAGACCTTTTGAGATCTTTAATTTATTAACCATTAAACTTTTAAACATTATGTCTATTTCATATTTTCAGCTCCACAGGCTGCAGCATATTCTCCGGCTTGAGAATCTCGTCCAGTTGGTCCTTGGTGAGCAGGCCATGCTCAAGGACGAGTTCGTAGACGCCGCGGCCGGTCTCAGAGGCTTCCTTGGCAATCTTGGTGCTCTGCTTGTAGCCGATGATAGGGTTGAGCATGGTGACGATGCCGATGCTGTGCTCAACCAGCTGGCGGCAGCGCTCCTCGTTAGCCACGATGCCTTCGATGCAGAAGCTTCTTAATGTGTCGTAGCCGTTTTCCAGCAGGTGTATGCTTTCAAAGAGGGTATAGGCGATGACGGGCTCCATGACGTTGAGCTCCAGCTGACCGTTGTCGCTGGCGAGACTGATGGTCATATCGTTGCCAATGACGCGATAGCACACCTGGTTCATCACCTCGGGAATGACGGGGTTCACCTTGCCGGGCATGATGCTCGAACCGGGCTGGCGCTCAGGCAGGTGTATCTCGTTGAGGCCGCAACGGGGGCCGCTGGAGAGGAGACGCAGGTCATTGCAAATCTTGTTGGTCTTGATGGCCAAGCGTTTCATGGCGGCGCTGTAGGCAATCATGCAGGTGGTGGCGCTGGTGGCCTCGATGAGGTTGTCGGCCAGCGTGATGTTCCAACCGGTGATCTTTCTCAAAGCCTTGATGCAGGCCTCGCTGTAGCCGGGTTTGGAGCAGATGCCGGTGCCGATGGCGGTGGCACCCATATTAACAATAAGGAATTCGTCGGCGGTAGCGCGCAGGTTCTTATATTCACCGCGCAGCGAGTCGGCAAAGGCGCCGAAGGTCTGGCCGAGAGTCATGGGCACAGCGTCCTGCAGCTGGGTACGACCCATCTTGATGACATGTTTGAACTCTTCGCTCTTAGCATCAAGGGCTGTGATGATTTTTTCCAGATGGGGCATGAACTCGAGGTGTTCGAGGGCCAGAGCCATGTGGATGGCGCAAGGGTAAGCGTCGTTGGTCGACTGCGAAGCGTTGACCACGTCGTTGGGAGAACAATATTGATATTCACCGCGTTTGTAGCCCATACGCTCGAGGGCCAGGTTGGCGATGACCTCGTTGGCAGCCATGTTGGTGCTGGTACCGGCACCGCCCTGGATCATGTCGATGGGGAACTGGTCGTGGTACTTGCCCTCGATGAGCTGGTCGCAGGCCCACATGATGGCCTCACCCTGCTGCTCGGTAATCATACCCACTTCCACGTTGGCCATGGCGGCGGCCTTCTTGGTGATGGCCATACCGCGGATGAAGTTGTGATAATCACTCAGCAGATGACCGCTGATGTGGAAGTTCTCGATGGCACGGGTGGTCTGTACGCCGTACAAAGCCTCGGCGGGAACCTGTTTTTGACCCAGAAGGTCACTCTCGGTGCGGAAATTATCTTTGTTCATATTATAATGAATGTTTATAATGTTTTATTTGTTGTTTTTCAATTTCTTGATGGATTTTCTCCGTTTCTTTCGAGAGGCAAAAATACAAAAAAAAACTAATGTGACAAAAAAAATCGTACCTTTTTTATCGAATAAAATATAATATGCTGAATTATAGTTGTATATAATGTAAAATTTTTTTTAAGAAAAATGAAAAGTAGGTCAAAAAAAACGACAATTCCAACTGCTTGAAACTAAATATCATCTCCCTACCAACTCCTAACCAACTCCTAGCCATGTCCTACTATAGTAGGAGTTGATAGGGGGATGATAGGTCGTTGGTAGGGTGTTGGGATTATTTTTTATTCAAGTGTACAATAAAAATAGTGGGGTTGCGTTAATAGGGTGGAATTAATAATGTATATATATAAATGAAGCGATTATTGTTGTCAGGATGGATGGTGCTGTTTGCGCTGGCGACTATGGCCCAGACTAATGTGGAGATTGCAGGTGAAGTGGCGGGCGGTGCCGGTAAGCGGGTTATCCTTGGCGGCTACCGCGATATGCTCACCCAGCGCGAGGTGGTACTTGACTCGATAACTATTGGTAGCGACGGACGCTTCAGGCTCAAATGTTATGCCAACTACCCCCGGCTGGTCTTCCTCCAGATGGAGCGTTACAGCCAGTTGTTCTACATAGAACCCGGTAGGATATATAATGTTTATGTGCCTGATTTCGATTGGGATATGGATGAGAGGCGAAATGTCTATCTGGATCCCGTGGCGCTGCCAGTAGAGTTTCTCGGTGTGGATGGCTCGGAGCTGAACCTCAAGATTATGCGTTTCGAAAACACTATTGATAGCTTCCTCTCCGCCAATCGTGAGAGGCTTGACTTCAAGTTCAAACCCGATAAAAAGGTTTTTGGAGAATTGGAACGGATGTTCCCGGAAACTCAACAGGATGGTTTTTACGACCGCTATGTGCGTTTTAACCTGCAGGAGATGAAGCTGGCCATGCGGATGGATTCGCGTAAACACCTGGTGAACAAATATATCGTCAATGAACCTGTGCGCTACTACGACGAAAACTACATGCGTTTCTTCTTTGCGCTCTTCGAGCATGCCATCAGCGACGGCACCAAAAAGGTGGCGCAGTGGCAGATGGCCGACCTGATAGTCCGCGGGGCCCTTGACTCGTGGCTTGACACTTTGGGTCTTGATCCCCTGCTGCAGAATGAACAAGTTCGAGAACTGGCGGCACTGGAAGCATTGAAAGAGATGTTCTTCTCCCGTCACTACGACTGTGAGGCGGTGATGCAGATGACGCAGATGCTCGGAGAAAGGTCTAAGTTTGAGGAACATCGGACGTTGGCCGGAAGCTTGCTCGAGATGATGGAGACGCGGCAGTCTGCTGCCATGATGAAAGGTCAGCAGGGACTTTCCTTTGAGTTGCCCGATACTGACAGAAACAAGGTGAAACTGGAGGACTTGCGAGGGAAATGGGTGTACATCGGCTTTGTGAAGACGGGAGACCCGAACTCTCTGAAGGAAATAGAAACCATGGCGCATTTCCGTGATACCATATATGCGACTCATCCCGAAGTGGTTTTCGTTACCGTGGTGTGCGACCGTGAATTCCAGAAGATGTATCATTTTGTGAAAAACAGCCGTCGCGGTGTTCGCTGCAACTGGACGTGGCTTCATTTCGACGGCAACTATGAGATGCTGGAACGTTGGGGGATAACAAGCTATCCCACCTTCGTGCTCCTTGACCCCGAAGGACGGCGCGTCTATGACTGGACGCCGTGGCCGGCTTCGGGAATACTTTTGAATATTGGAAACAGAAAATAAGAAAAAGAAGATATGAAGAAGCTGATTTTATTGGGACTGATGGGTTTAATGGGGGTGATGCCCCCGATGGCCTATGGGCAGAAGAAGAGTGAGGGTGACCGACAGCGAGAGCTCTACCGTCAGGCCATGGACCTTTACGGCAAACAGAAATACGCCGCCGCACAGCAGATTTACGACGAGATAGCGCAGGGGGCCGCTGACCGTACCGATATGACGACGGCCGATGCCTGCTATTTTGCCGGTGCCTGCTCCGAGAAGCTCGACAATAACGATGCATCCTACCGCCTTGAGGAGTTCCTTCGTCTCTACCCGCAGAGTTCGCGCTGCAACATGGCACGTTTCTATCTGGGCAATTTCTACTATGCACGCAACGAATGGAAGGAGGCTCTGGTGTGGTACAACCAGGTGAACACCAGCGAAGTGGAGTACAACCACCGGAGCGAGTTCAACTTTAAGAAGGGCTATTGCCATTTCCAGCAGGGAGACAAGGCCAAGGCTGCAAAATGTTTTGCGCAGCAGATTGACGGCCAGTCGAAATACCGCACCTCATCGCTCTACTACTACGCCCACATCCAATATATGAACGGCGAGTACGAGTCGGCCCTCAAAAATTTCAAAGAACTGGAGAACGACAAGAAATTTGGTAAGATAGCCCCGTCGTATATCGCAAGAATCTACTATTATCTAGGCCGTGAGGACGAGTTGTTGGAGCTGGCTCCGCGACTGTTGAACGACAAGGACGCATTCCGTCGCAATGAGGTTCACCAGATGGTGGGCGAGGTCTATTTCAACCGCGGCGAGTATGGAAAAGCTCTGGAACAGTACCGTTTGGTGGATGAGGCAATCAAGTTGGAACAGACGCAGAGCTGCACGCCGCAGGACAACGACTACCAGATAGGTTATTGCCACTATCAGGCTGGCGATTACGCCAAAGCAGCGGAATTCTTGGCAAGGAAAACTGTCTGTGAGGACAGTGTGGCACAGAATGCCATGTATGTGTTGGGTGACTGCTATGTGCGTATGGGCAAAAGGAAAGAGGCCCGTAGCATGTTCCTGCAGTCGTCGAAGATGAATTTCGACCCGAAGATTAAGGAAGATGCACTTTTCAATTACGCCAAGTTGAGCTGCGAGCTTAACGAGAGTGCCTACAATGAGAATATCCGCGCCATGGAGAGCTACCTGAAACAGTATCCCCATACGGTTCACAAGACGGAGGTTCAGGAAATACTCACAGAACTCTATTGCTCGACCAGCAACTACAAGGATGCCATCCGCCTACTGGAAGAGATTCCACAACGCAATGCCGCCCTTGAGCGGGCCTACCAGCGTGCTGTGCTTAACCGAGGTATCGAGTTGTGCAATAGTGGAAAAATGGACGAGGGTGAGGCTATGTATGCCAAAGCAGTGAAGATTAATGCTGTGCCTCGTATCACGGCCGATGCCAACTACTTATTGGGTGAGGCTCATTACCGTGCAGGACGCTACGATGAAGCAGAGAAATGCATGAACAAACTCCTGCTTTCGTCGTTTAGCAAGACCAGCCCCTATGCAGCCGATGCGCGTTATGCCTATGGCTATCTGCAGATGCGAAAAAAGAAATACGACGAGGCACAAGAGACTTTTGAGGAACTGGAAAGAATGATTGATGGAAATGATGCGAAAGAGCGTACCATGAGAAATGATGTGTGGAACCGTATCGGCGACTGCCGCTATGTGCAAAGCCGCTTTGCCGAGGCAATCAAGATGTACAACAAAGTCATCGATGCCAAGAGCAAGGATGCCGACTACGCCACCTACCAGAAGGCACTGGCTTACGGTGCACAAGGTAAGAACAACGAGAAGTTGACCTACTTGAACTATATTTTTGAGAAGTTCGAGAATTCACCGCTTAAGAGCAAGGCTATGCTTGAGATTGCCAACACCTATATGATGTGCGACAATAATGAGATGGCCATGACCTACTACAACAACTTTAAGAAGCAGTATCCGCAGAGTGTATATGTGAAGACGGCTCTGCTCAATGAAGGTTTGATATATTACAATACGGACCGTTATGATCAGGCACTGACCACCTTTGACAAGCTTTTGACCGAGTATCCTGGCACCGATGAGGCTCGCGATGCCTTGAGTACTGTGAAGAATATCTATGTGGCACAAAATCGTGTGGCGGAATATTTCCCCTATGTGGAGCGCACCACCAAGGTCAAGGTTTCGACTCTCGAACAAGATAGCACCATCTTCATGGCTGTCGAGGAACGCTATCAGGAGGGACGGTACGATGTGGCTGTCTCGGGCCTGGAAGACTACCTTCAGCGTTTCCCGAACGGTATGTTCGCCCTCAAGGCCCACTACCTGCTGGCTGATAGCTATAACCGCCAAGCGCAAGGTGACGGCTTTGCCGACAACCGTGATTGGTGTTCCAAAGCGTTGCCGCACTATGAATGGGTGGTGCAGAGCGGCAGCAATCAATACAGCGAGCGTTCACTGACGGCTGCTGCCAATATTGCTTTCAGTTTAGGCGACTATGCCAAGGCTGCACCTTACTATCAGCGTATGGTGGAAAACGCCGAGACCAACCAGAGTTTGTTGCAAGGCGAGATGGGTGCGTTGCGCTGCGCGGTGGCGCTGAATCGAGATGCCGAAATCATCACCGCAGGACAGCGTGTGATGGGAGAGACCAAGGCAACGGCCGAGATGAAGGATGAGGCTGCATTGGCTATGGCTCGCACTTGTTTTGACAATGGTCGCCGCGAAATGGCGTTCACTTATTATGGTAATTTGACACGTTCTGCCAACGGCGAGTTTAATGGAGAGGCTCGTTGCCGTCAGGCTGAGATACTGATGCTCGAAGAAAAACTCGACCAAGCAGAAAAGATGATTGAAAGCATTGTGAAAGACGCTTCGAGCGACTACTGGCTTGCCTATAGTTTCATTCTCTGGGCCGATATCTATTACGCTCGCGGAAACAACCTTCAGGCTAAGCAGACGCTGCAGAGCATTATCGACAATTATGATGGTGAGGACCTTGTGAGTGTGGCTCGCCAGAAGTATGCCGCCATTGTGGCTACCGAGCAACCGAAGGAACCAGTCGAGGGCGAAGAAATGGTAATTGAATTGTAAATCGAGAATTATGAAAAAGATATTATTTATAGGTCTGATGGGCCTGATGGGCACGATGGTTTATGCCCAGCAGGAAGAGACTTACAATGAGAGTGTGTTGGTGAAGGGATCCTTTCGCCCGGTGATTGAACAGGCTGAGAAAGTACAGTTTCCTGCTGTGATTACTGACACGATGACGCGCTTTGACCACACATTCCAGTACTCTATCACGCCGCGGCGCCTTCGTTCGACATACGAGCCTTCGCGCATTAAGGCTGCCCGTATCCTTGGTGAACCAGCCACAAGGCTTTACAGCAATTATCTGCGTCTGGGTATGGGCAACTACTGGAGTCCTCTGGCCGACCTCTATTGGAGTTCGACGCGTGACCGCGAGAAGACCTACGGCATTCGTATCAACCACCGCTCGTCATGGGGCACGTTGCCCGACTATGGTAAGAATCTCTTTGGCCTCACGGGAGTTACCCTCTTTGGTAAATATATTCTCGCCGATAAATTGCAACTTTCCACAGATCTCAACTATGAGCACGACCACAATCTTTATTATGGATTCACTGACGACAAACTGCAGGTGACACTCGGCAAGGACCGCGACGATATTTCTGTAGGCGACTATAAAGCAAAATACAATGTCTTTACCTGGAACGCTGGTGTGAAGAATATGCAGCTTGACGGATACAAGCTGGGTTATAATGCCAATGTGCGTGTGAGTGATCTCTGGGCCTCGTGGAACCAGAACGAGTTTAATCTCAACCTTAGCGGCGACATCCACTATGGTTTCATGATGCTGCGCGAAGTGAAAGGTGTGGCCTACCTGCAGGCCGAATGGGACGCCTATAAGTTCAGCTACAGTCCCGGTGGTGAGATGCCGCTGGGCTATTCTCCCACACCGCTTACTATTAACTATAAGGGAAGCCGCAATATCGTTAAGCTTAATCCCTACGTTGATTTTATGTACAGCGGCCTCCTCTTCCATGCCGGATTTACCACAGGGTGGGATGGTTTCACCGATCCGTCGGAGGTTACATTCCGCTTTTTCCCAGACGTAGTGGTTAGCAAGAGCCTTATGAAAGAGGCCTTGGTGCTCAGCCTAGGTCTCACAGGCGGTTTTGATGCCAACAATTGGGATGTTATTCGCAGAATAAACCCCTATGTGGTTTCAGGTGCTTACCAGCGTGCTACTCGCCACTACGACCTTACTGGCCATGCCCGCTGGACTATCAGCAAGAAACTGGAGGCCAATGCGGAGATACGTTACACATCATTGCAGGATGATCTTACCTTCACGCTTGATCCCTCATACCAACTCGACAACGTCTACACTCCTCTCTATTTCGACAACAAACGCCTTATCATGGGTGCCGACATCGCTTTTGTCAACGACGAGATGCTTACTCTTCGCTTCGGCGGACACTATTACTATAATAAGACCGGGCAGTCCGGTATCAAGCCTCTCTATCGTCCCGACTGGGACCTTCTGGCTTCTGCCGATGTCAACTACAACGACAAGTGGCTCTTCCACCTCGAAGGACAGCTGCTGGGAAAGATGCAGGGCGACAACAACGAGGAACTGCCCATGCGTTACGGCATCAACGCCGAAGTGGAGTACCGCCACAACCGCGCCCTCTCTTTCTTCCTCAAGATGGACAACCTCGCATTCCAGCGCTATTACTATTGGAGCAACTACCCCTCGCAGAAGGGACTCTTCATCCTCGGTTTAACATACACAATGCCTCACAAATGACCTATCAAGAAACGCTTGACTTCATGTTTTCGCAGCTGCCGATGTATCACCGCATCGGCGCTGCTGCCTATAAGGCCGATATTCAGCCCACCATCGACATGATGGATGCGCTTGGTAACCCTCAAAAAAAAATCAAAAGTATTCATGTCGCCGGCACCAACGGCAAGGGATCAGTCTCTCATTTCCTGGCATCCATCCTCCAAGAGGCAGGCTACAAAGTGGGTCTTTACACCTCCCCCCATCTCGTTGACTTCCGTGAGCGTGTTCGCATCAACGGCGAAATGATTCCGCAGCAGGCCGTTGTTGATTTTGTGGAAAAACAGCGTGGCATGTTCGACAAGTTTAAACTGTCGTTTTTTGAAATGACAGTGGGATTGGCTTTCGATTATTTTGCTAAGGAAAAAGTTGATATCTCAGTCATTGAGGTCGGCATGGGCGGACGTCTTGACAGCACCAATGTCATCACCCCCGAACTCTCGATTATCACCAATATCGGTCTCGACCATACTCAGTTCCTCGGAGATACCTTGGAGAAGATAGCCGGTGAGAAAGCTGGTATTATCAAGGACGGCATCCCTGTGGTGATAGGGGAGACTCAGCCCGAGACCGCCCCCGTCTTTATACAGACTGCTGCCAGGCATTGTGCACCCATCACTTTTGCAGACCAGCATTATGTGATAGATGACATCAGCCGCTATACCGATGAATTGACCGGTGAATACCAGAAGAAAAACATTGCCACGGTGTTGGAGGCTGTCGAGGTGTTGCACAAAATAGGTTTTGATTTGCAGCCTTTAGCTGTACGTAGTGGGTTGGCTAAGGTTGTTACCAATACACACCTCCATGGTCGCTGGCAGAAGATAGGGGAGTGTCCGTTGACCGTTTGTGAGACTGCACACAATGAACCCGGCATCCGTGCCATGATGGACAAGCTTCAGACCATGTCATTCCGACATCTTCATTTGGTCTATGGTTGTGTCAATGACAAAGACTATCGTCATATCCTCCAACTCCTCAATTCCGAACTCCAGATTCATCACTCCGAACTTACTTGGTATTTTTCTCAACCTTCCGTTCCTCGCCGCTTACCGGTTGGCGACCTTGTGGCCGCTGCAAAGGAATTGGGTATCGAGGGCCAAGGTTATGGCAACGTTAAGAAGGCTATCGCTGCGGCGCAAAAGAAAGCCGGTCCCGATGATTTTATCCTCGTGACCGGTAGCATATTCCTTATTGCCGACGCTTTGGCCTAATATCCGTATTTCTCCCCCCAGTGTTCGTGAAGCGAGCGTCGTGTCTCGTTCTCGCGTGGGGTGTTGCAGGGGTCGTAGAAATGAGAACCTTCAAGACCTGCGGGAAGGTATTCTTGAAGGGCGAAGTTGCCCTCATAATCGTGGGCGTATTTATAGCCGTCGCCGTACCCCATGCCTTTCATGAGCTTGGTGGGGGCGTTGCGGATATGCAGAGGCACTGGCAGGTCGCCCCAACGGCGCACAGCCTCCTCCGCATTCTTCAATGCCATATATGTCGCATTGCTCTTTACCGAGCAGGCCAAGTAGCAGGCGCATTGTGAGAGGTTGATGCGACATTCGGGATACCCAATCTTGCTTACCGCCTCGAAGGTAGCGTTGGCCAGCAGCAATGCATTGGGGTTGGCATTGCCGATATCCTCGCTGGCGAAGATCAGCATGCGGCGTGCGATGAACAGCGGGTCTTCGCCACCTGCAATCATTCTTGCCAGCCAGTAGACCGCCCCGTTGGGGTCTGAGCCGCGCATTGATTTGATAAAGGCCGAGATAATGTCGTAGTGCATCTCGCCACCCTTGTCGTAGTAGGCCAGGTTCTGTTGGATGACGGTGGTCACAGAGGAATTATTCAGAATAATCTGATTATTCTGATTACTCCGATTCACCACCAGCTCTATCGCATTGAGTAACTTTCTTGCGTCGCCACCGCTGATGCGCATCAGCGCGTCGGCCTCCGTTACCTCCACGGTAATCCCTTGCGAGGCATAGTGTTGCACGGCAGCATCTATCAGTTTCCGCATCTCCTCCTCACCGAACTCCTTTAGCACATATACTTGGCAGCGGCTCAAAAGAGCTGAGATGACTTCGAACGAAGGATTCTCGGTGGTGGCACCTATCAGCGTGATTGTGCCACGCTCCACAGCCCCAAGCAGCGAGTCCTGTTGCGCCTTGTTGAAGCGGTGGATTTCGTCAATGAACAAAATAGCTCCATCTTCCTTCTGGGCGGCATTGATTACCTCGCGCACCTCTTTCACACCGCTATTGATAGCACTGAGGGTGTGGAAGGGACGGTTGAGAGTATTGGAAATAATCATCGCCAGCGTAGTCTTCCCAATGCCTGGAGGACCCCAGAAAATCATGCTCGGAATATTGCCGCTCTCTAACAATGTGCGAAGAACAGCACCCGGTCCTATCAGGTGCTGTTGTCCAATATAGTCATCCAGGCTCTTAGGCCTCAGTATCTCCGCTAATGGCGTCATACAATCAGCATCGCGTCACCGTAGGTCGAGAAGCGGTATTTCTCCTTGATGGCGGTCTGGTAGGTCTGCATGAGCAGTTCAGGCCCTGCAAAAGCACTGGCCATGATGAATTGTGAACTCATAGAGTGATGGAAGTTGGTGACCATCATGTCCGCAATCGTGAAGTCGTAGGGCGGGAAGATGAACTTGTTCGTCCAGCCGTCGTAGGCGCAGATCTTTCCGGGAATTGTCACTGCACTCTCCAACGCACGCATTGTTGTGGTGCCCACGCAGCACACCCTCTTGCCTTTCTCCTTGGCCTCATGGACCGCGTTGCAGACATTCTCTCCCAGATGCATCTCCTCGGCATCCATGCGGTGCTTCGAGAGGTCCTCCACTTCGATGGGCTTAAACTCGCCAACTCCTGCGTGCAGCGTCAACTCTTCCCATTTCACACCTTTGATTTCCATGCGCTTGAGGAGTTCGCGGCTGAAATGAAGGCCTGCGATGGGGGCTGCAACAGCCCCCTCCTCCTTGGCGTAAAGGGTCTGATAGTTCTCTGCATCGCTCTTCTCGATGTCGCGCAGACGGCGCAACTCCTCGGGCAGCGGCGTACGTCCCATGCCACGGATGATCGAAATGAACTCCTCATGGCTGCCGTCAAAAAGAAACCTTATCGTGCGGCCGCGCGAAGTTGTATTGTCCACCACCTCCGCTACTAAGGCATCGTTCACTCCGAAATACAGCTTGTTGCCGATACGGATTTTACGCGCGGGGTCAACAATCACGTCCCACAGACGCATGTCGGCATTCAGTTCACGCAGCAGGAAGACTTGGATTCGTGCCCCAGTCTTTTCCTTCTCACCTTCGAGGAGGGCAGGGAAGACGCGTGTATTGTTGGCGATGACCACATCGTCTTCGTCAACATAGTCTATAAAGTCTTTGAAAATGCGATGCTCCACTTCGCCCGTGTCGCGGTGAAGGACCAGCATTCGCGCCTCGTCGCGGTTACGCGGAGGCTTTTCTGCAATAAGTTCTTTTGGCAGGTTAAACCTGAATTGCGATAATTTCATCTCTTCTTCTTCTTTTCCTATAAATATTTTCTATAACGAAAAAAAATCCGTATTGGTATATACGGATTAAATTTTTTTTTGAAGCGCAGGCGTTTCGCTTGCAGGAGCACTTAATACCTGGTAATGGTGAGTTTGCGTGAAGCGCAGCTTCGCAACGATTGTAGGCGGACGAGGTAGACGCCTGAAGACAATGTGGTGACATCAATTGTACAATCTGTAGAGACGCGCCGCCTGCTGCGTCTCCCCGTCGATCTTCACCATCACCGTCCCCGTTGCCGGGTTGGGGGAGAGGTAGAACGTGGCAATATCTTTGGCCTCAGCAATCCGTAAATCAAGTCATATCCATTGTATGAATATTTCTGAAAAAAGCCATAGTTAAGACCAGTATGATTATGATACGGATTGTCTGATGGAAAAGTAACCATTTGATTGGTGTAAATGGGGTTGAACAGGTATGACGGGTGACTGTAACCGATGGTGTCTACAGGATATGCTTTTTCGAAAATAAATACATCGTTGCCAAATCCGTCATGCACGGTGTCTTGTGTGGCTGCAATACACAGTGCCAAGAATGAAATAGATAATAATAGACTTTTTTTCATTGTAACTGATATTTATTGTTCGTGGCAGGAATGATTATCATAAGAAGACCCTACAGGACAAGGAGTGACATATTTCCCTGTACCATCAGGAGGCATGCGATTAATAATAATTTGATTTTCATGCTGATATTGTTTTTGTGTTTGAAATGAATCTTTCTGCAAATAAACGTAAATTTTTTTTGATTTTGCAAGTTTTTTTCTTCAATGAAACTGAAATTGGAAATCAGTGAGTTACAAGGGTAAAAGTTGGTTTAATTTATTGATTGTCAGATATAAGAAGGATGAGTTTAGATGTTGTTTAGATGTTAACTAGCTGATAACCACTTATGAACGCCTTACCAACTCCTAACCAACTCCTACCATGGTAGGTGTTGGTAGGGGTGTGGCAGGGGGTAAAAAGTTTTTTTTAGGGAACGTATACTATAATGTGGCTTTTGTCGTTAACTTTATTATGAATATTAGGAAATATATATATATATCCGCTACGATATTGGCCGTGTGGGTGATGCCCGCGAAGGGGCAGAGTGAGGTGGAGATGATGACGAAACGCTATACCGACGCCTACGACAGTTTGATTAACAGTTTCTACTTGAGACAGTTCGCCCATAGCCGACTGCTGAGTAGCAAGGAGTTGAATCTCGATGAGTTCGACGCATTGTCCGACTCGGTGATTGCCAAACGATTGTCTTCGCTGCACACGGTGATACCTATGACATTCAACAGCGAAGTCCGCTCATACATAAGGTTTTACCTAAAATATATGTCGCGCCGTCTGGATGTGATGCTTTCGCTTGGGCAGTATTATTACCCAATGTTTGAAGATGCATTGAGCCGCTATGGTGTTCCGGAAGAGCTTAAGTATCTGACTATTGTGGAGAGCGCCATGAATCCTATGGCTACCTCGAGGGTGGGCGCCGCGGGCTTGTGGCAGTTCATGTATAGCACGGGCAAACTCTACGGCCTGGAGGTCAACTCTGTGGTCGACGAAAGGCGTGATGTGTACAAGTCGACCTACGCTGCCGCCCATTTTTTGAGCGATTTGTATAAGGTGTTTGGCGACTGGCAGTTGGCTATCGCCGCCTACAACTGTGGTCCGGGCAACATCAACAAGGCCATCGCCCGAAGTGGCGGCAAGCGCGATTTCTGGGAGATTTACTATTTTCTGCCACGTGAAACGCGTGGATATATACCGGCTTTTATTGCAGCTACTTATGTTATGAACTACTACCGGGAACATGGCTTGCGTCCCGTAGAGGTGAAGGCACCAGTGAGGACCGACACGCTGATGCTCTCCTCGGATGTACTGCTGCAGTATGTGGAGCAGTATGCAGGTGTCGCCGACGAGGAGTTGAGAACGCTGAACCCCCAATATCGTGCCGACTATATTCCTGCGTCATCGGGGCAATATTCGCTCTGTCTTCCGACGAACAAGATGCCGCTTTTCATTGCCAATCAGGATTCTATCTATGTCCACTCGCAGGATAGCTTGTCGCGCAGACCGCTGACGGTAGAGCCGGTGAAGGTGAAAGGTGCCAATGGCAATGGGAAAGGAAAGAAAGGCGGGGAAGGCCGTTACCATACGGTGAAGAAGGGCGAGACCCTCTCGTCGGTGTCGCGCCAGTATGGTATTTCTGTTCAGAAGCTCAAGCAGTTGAACGGCTTGAAGAGAGACCAAATCAATGTTGGACAAAGATTGAAGGTGAGGTAAGGGTTACGGGGTATTGTTTAAAGGTTTTGTGATGGTTTTTAAGAAGGTAAAAAATATCAAGGGTTTGAAGTACTGGATTGCAACAGCGGTGTTTGTTGTGGTGATTCTGTTCATCGACCCCAACAACCTGCTGGTCACTTTCAAGCTTGGACGCCAGGTGCATAGCTTGCACGAAGAGGAACGCGAATTGGCGGAGGCCATTGTGCAGGATAGCATCAATAATGCCCGGCTGAAGGACAATATTGATGCAATAGAACA
The DNA here is from genome assembly GCA_900318835.1 of uncultured Bacteroidales bacterium. Classification (GTDB taxonomy): domain Bacteria; phylum Bacteroidota; class Bacteroidia; order Bacteroidales; family P3; genus Colimorpha. Next base: position 27,998 of record ONLW01000016.1, on the reverse strand, counting down.
CTATGGACGTGAGAACTATTATATGAAACGTTCCAACGAGGATATTTTTGTAATTAAATGAAAAAGAGCCGATATATAATCTTTCTGTGTGCCGTCTGCATGATGCTAACGGGATGCGATACACTGCGCAGTTTCATGTCGCGCGACCTCGAAGAGGAGGATTTCATTATAGGTCAGCTCTATGTGGACGAGCGTGTCGACGAAATACCGGTTATTGCCAAGCCCCTCCAGAAGCCCAACGGCAAGGACAGGAATGCGCTGGGCCTCACCTCTTCAGAGGGGGACAACAATGAGCTCTACGAGGCTGTGAATTCCTGGTTGGGCGTTCCTTACAAGTATGGCGGCACTGACCGGGAGGGTATTGACTGCTCGGCTTTTGTGGGTGAAATCTACCGTCAGGTGTATGGCATCTCGCTGAACCGCACGGCTAACGATATGTTGCGCAATGTGACGCTTATCTCAAAGGCTCAGCTAAAGGAGGGAGACATTGTGTTCTTCACTAACTCGAAAGGCAAGGTGTCGCATGTGGGTATCTATCTCAAGGACGGATTATTTGCCCATGCCTCAACGAGCAATGGCGTCAGTGTGAGTCGTCTCGATAATGCTTACTGGGAGAAGCATTTTTATAAAGGCGGCCACGTGAAGAAGTGAAATTATTTTGAATTTTTGTAACCGAGGGATTGCAGGAGGGTGAGGACTTTGTCCTTCACTTCGCCTTGGATGATGATTTCGCTGTCCTTGGCGCTTCCACCTGTCCCGCATTTGGTTTTCAATTGTTTGGCGAGGGCCTGCAGGTCATCGTCTGTTCCCACGAATCCTTTTATCAGGGTGACGGTCTTGCCGCCACGGTGGTGGCGCTCTATGCTGACGCGGAGTTTCTGGCGTTCGGGAGCAAGGGTTTCCACCTTGGGCTCCTCGTCGCTATAGTTGGAGTCGGGATTGGTGGAAAAGACTATGTTGTTCATTTGCGGGCGAATATTTTGATGGACTGAGGGTGGTTGACGAAATGGAGCTCTTTGCCGAGGTTCTCACCTTCACCGTCGATGTTGACCCACTTGTGGACGTTGCCCTCGATGACGATGTCTTTGGCGCGGAACATCTCGGCATGCTGCGAGTGGTCAAGGAGGTTCATGAAAGCCATGGGGGCGGTGATGAGGATGTGGTCGAGGGGAATCTTGTCGATGATGGAGATGTCGATGAAGCCGTCGCTGAGGTTTGCCTTGGGTGCCACGGAGAGGTTATATCCAAATTGGCGGCCGTTGGCGATGGCGATGAACCAGGCGCTTCGCTCAAGGGTGCGGCCATCGACGGTGAGGCGGTATGTGTTGTTCTTGTAGCTTGCGTATTCGCGAAGGATAAGGTTTGTGTAGGCCGCAAAACCGCGTGTTTTGGCGGCTTTCATCAGGCGTGCGATGTGGGCATCGAACCCCACACCTGCGGCGTTGACAGAGATATACTTGTCGTTGATGACGATGGAGTCGATGAAGTGCTCGTTGCGCTGGTTGAGGAGCTTGACTGCGGAGGCAGGGGTGAGGGGAATTTTGAGGGAACGGGCCAATCCGTTGCCGCTGCCGCAGGGGATGATGCCCAGGGTGACGCCAGTGTCCTTGAGACCTTGGGCCACGTCATTGACGCTGCCGTCGCCACCCACAGCCACTACGCAGTCGACTCCCTGCTCGGCAGCCTCGCGGGCTATCTCGGTGCCGTGGTGGATGTGCTCGGTATAGCGCACACTATAGTCGAAGAAATCCTGATTGAGGTTCTCCTTCAGTATGGACTCTATCTTTTTTTGTTTGCCAACGCCTGAAATAGGGTTGACGACGACAACGGTCTTGGTTTTCATTGGTCTATGAGTTTGTTGTTCATTACTCGGTTAAAGTATTGCTGCAGCACAGCTTTGAGGAAGCGGATGTTTTCCGGATCGCCGTAGCCCATCTGGCCGCAGAGGACGGTAATGTCGTGCTTCGATGGATCGTCGGGGTTGTTGCTGACCATGCAGAAGAAGTCGTTGCCGAAGTAGATCTGCCAGCCCTGCGGCTGTTGTTTGATGCTCTGGCCGAAGGCGACGACACGGTCGTCGAACTCCAGGCGGTCGATGAGTGAGGGCAGGATGTCGGTCTGCTGGACGATGCGCTGGTCAACACGTCCCACGGGGTTCTGCGGGTTGTAGACAATCATGGGAATGCGGTAGGAACCGTCGTAGTCGAGGTACTCGGGGCTAAGGCCCGGACCACTATGGTCGGCGGTGATGATGAAGAGGGTGTTGTCGAACCACGGCTGCTTTCTGGCTTCGGCGAAGAAGTGGCGCAGCGAGTTGTCCATGTATTCGACGCACTTCAGGATGGGGTGCTTGCCCTCAAGGAATTGGCCTTTGTATTGCTCAGGCAGGGGAAAGGGGTCGTGGGAGGTGACGGTGAAGACGGTAGTGAGGAAAGGCTCTGTAAAAGTGCTGGTATGGCGCACGACATATTGCAGGAAAGGCTCGTCATAGACGCCCCAGACGTTGTCGAAGTCTGTCTCTTTGGATTTGTTGTCGGCTTGGAACTCGTTGAGGCCGAGGTATTCGTGGAAGCCGATACGTTTGCATACTTTGTCGAAGTCCATCACGCCGTTGTGGCTGCCATGGAAGAATGCGGTGTGGTATCCGTGGCGATTGAGGACGGTGGGGATACCGGCGATGGAGTCGTTGCGATAGGTGCAGTTGACAAACGGAACGTTCATTAACGTGGGGATGCCGGTGAGGATGGCCGTGATGCCTTCGATGGAGCGTTTGCCATTGGCACGCCCCTGATAGACGGTGCTGTAATTCGCCAGCGAGTCGAGGAAGGGGGTGCGGGTGTCGGCATTGGTCTGGTGGTTGTAGGTGCCGCTGTATTCTTGGCCGAAGCTCTCAACAATGATGAGGACGATGTTCTTGGGACGTTGCGGGAGAGTGTCGACGACCAGTGTGTCGGCAACGGGGCTACCCATACCGCGGAATGCGGGGGTGAAGAGGCGGTCGGCCTCGGCTTGGCTCATGTATTCTTTGGCCTCGAGCTGGGGCTCGAAGAGGGTGCGGAGGATGTTGTAGCCGCTGTTACTCACCACCGGGATATTTTTAGGCTGGCAGTAGTGGGAGGCGTCGGTGAGCTGGATGAGGCTGCCGAAGCCGCCGCGCATGAAGAAGAAGGTTATGAGGAGTCCCGCAACGAGACCTATCCATTCATTGGACCACACGGTGTACTGGTTGCGCTGGGCGAGGTGGATGCGGCGGTTGAGGATGAGGAAGGCAATGATGATAATGATGCCGAAGACAAAGGCATACCAGTAGTTGACCATGAAGTGGGGGATGAGCTTGTCCATGGGGCCGCTGTTGCCGAGGTAGGTGAATATCTCGTTCGACAGCATGCGGTAGGTGTACTGGAAATAGGCTGAGTCGGCACCTTTGGCCACCAACACTACCAGCCATGGCAAGAGGTAGAGAGTCTCAGAGAGAATGCGGTACCAGCGTTTCCAGCGCTCTTTGATAGGCAGGAGCATCAGCACGATAAAGGGCAACAGCACGGTGAAGACCGTGGCCAGCCCGAAGATGATGTTGCCCCAGATGATGCCGACCCATTCATAGATGCCGTCGGGGCGGAAAATGTGACTGTTGGCCACAAAGAAAAGCACCTGCATGGCTAGTAGTGAAACAAAGGCCAGCAGTAGCTTGTGAAGGAGATAGATATACGTGTTATTGCCTTTTTTATCCATAGTTTTTTGTCTTTACGGGCGCCATCCCGATTGTTCCAAGATTTTACGGCTATTGGTTTCAGCGAAGAGTTCGCTCATGGTGGCACCACTTTTCTTCATGTATTGTTTGACAATCTGCCATCCGATATAATCACCGGTGCGGGGTGCGGAGCCTTCTCCAAAGGCGTTGGTCTTCGGGGCATCGTCAAGGAGGTTGCGCAATTTTGTCATGTCAGTACTGAAAAGCACATCGTTCTGGATGAGCCATCCCCATACGTTCTCAGTATTCTCTTTCATCCAGTCGAGTTGCTCCTTCGTGTAGCGTATCTTGATGGTATCGGGAGTGGAAGGAAGCACTTGGTCGACGAAATAAAGCGTCTTGCCTTCTGCAATGGCATGATCGAGAAAGGTAAGGTCACCATCGGGCAGTGCAATGTGACTACGGGCGGCGGTGGCCATGACGTCAGAGGCTATATACTCGCGACGGCAAAGGTTCATTATGTAATTGGGTACACCGAAGCGTTGCATCTCCTCGCTGTGACCGAGGGTGTAGCAATCGATGGCGATAGCCATGTCGTTAAGGTTGCAGAAAACCCGGTTGGCGTAGTTGTCGAAGTCGGCTGTGACAAGTGTGTAGAAATTGTGGTAGTCGATTTCGGGGCAAATCTCGTGGGTCTTTGCTATGGCGTCACCCAGATCCTGCTCAAGCCACGAGAGGTCGTGATAGAGACTGTCGGTTACTTCATAGATATGGCGAACGATGGGATCGTTGCGGAAGTCGTTCAGCACGGCCATAAAGTTGGGGTCGTCAGGGTAATAGTTGAGTAGTGGCGTTTGAAAGTTGGCGGTTTCCCCTTGGTTGGCGAACAAGAACTGTTCGAACCGGTGAATCTTTACCGGTTCGGCTGGGTGTCCACAGGCAACAAAAGCCAGCATTGCTGGCAGGAGGTATGTGAGTATGTGTCTCATCAGTTGGTTAGTTTGAAATATTTCTCCAGCACCCGGAGGCCTATGTAACGTTCACGTCGCAGGTCTCGGAACTGGTCGACATAGAGGTTGGCATTTCTTGCAATTTCCCTAGCCTCTTCAAGATGGCTGCTGTAGTAGTCGAGTTGAGTCTCGAGGTCGCTGAAGTCATCTTTGACGAGGATGTAGTGAACTCCCGGAACAAGTCGTTCTTCCATGAACCACGATTCGCATGTAGGCTTGGGCATGACGGCCAATGAATTGCTTGACATTACCCATCGGAGGTTCGACGCTACATCGTTGCCCTCGAGGGCCATGATGTAGCGGTAGTCGAGGTGCTCGTAGAGTGATAGACGTGGTGCGGCGTTGCCAGAGTTGGGAATCTTCTCCTCGGCAAAGGGACTGCCCCCCGAAAGGGTATTGGCTACATCAACACGAGGGTTGTCAGCGAAGGTGTTGCAAAAAAGTAGTCGGTTGGGCCGTTGGCCGATGTAGCCGCGGAAGATGGCACGGTCGGTTTTGGCCTCAAATGGACGGCGGTCGCGCAGGAAGACGTAGTGGCGGCATTTATCCAACTTCAGCAACACACTGTTGCTGTTGTCTTCACTCCCCAAAGCGTGGGTATCATTACTTAGGCTACGACTTTTCACGATGGAAGGGTAGGGCGGAATGTCGCGTACATCGCCAAAGACATAGTTCCATCGCAAATCAGGATTGAACCACTGCAGTAGTTCGCGACTATCATAATAGTAGGTACTGCCGTGGTTGCGTTTCAGCAGTCCTCCGATGCTTTGGGCTCCAGGCCCCAAGGCGCGACGCTCGTTGAAGCGGCAGTAGTAATTCACGCGGTCTTCGATGTAGGCTCCGTCATAGAGACGTTGGCAGGTCTCCATCTCGTGCTTCAGACGGCCACGGAATAGGATATTGGGCAGAATATCTCTAAAGCCGGCTTTGACATAATAGCCGGCTTTAGAGTTTTTGCCACTGTGCAAGATATAGCCTATGGTTGCGTTGGCCATGATGGCTTATTCTTCAGTTTTAGGTTCTTCCTTCTCGGCTTTCTCAGCTTCGTTGAGGATGCGAAGTTTGGCCTGCATGAGGGCAATCTGTTGGCGGGCACCCTGCATTTTCTTCTCGAACTCCTGCTTCAGCAGGTCGGCCTGCTTGGAGCTGGCAAGGAAGCCCAAGTTGTTTTCCCACAGGTTGAGGTCGCTGCGCAGTTTCTCAATCTTCTCCTGCAATTCGGCTTTCTCGTTATTGACAAACTTGCGTGCGTCGCCGCCTACGTTTTTGATGCGTTCGCGGTAGGCGGTCTCTTCGGCCTCGCGGGCACTGATCTTCAGTTGCTCGAAGATGCGGTCAATTTCACCACGGAATTCCTTATGCAGACGGTCTTTATCGGCCATGGGCACAAATCCAATCTCGGCCCAGCGGCGCTGGAAGTCCTTGATGGCCGAGAGGTTTTCCTCGCGGTCGTCACCGAATTGGTGTGCCTTGAGCTCACTCAGAATGGCCTCTTTGGCAGCCAAGTTCTCACTCTCTGAGGTGCGGCGCTCGGCAAAGAACTCGCCTTTTTTGGCGAAGAATTCGTCGCAGGATTTACGGAAGCGCTGCCAGATTTTTTCGCTGACTTTGCGGCTGGTGGCACCAATGGCTTTCCACTCTTTCTGCAACTCCAGCAGTTCCTCGGTGGCTTTCTTCCAGTCCTCGCGTTTGGCAATGGCTTCGGCTTTGAGGCAGAGGTCCACTTTCTTCTGGTAGTTGATCTCCTGCTCGTCGCGGATGGCACCGAAGTATTCTTTTTTCTCACTGTAGTGTTTGTCAATCATGCCCTTGAACTTGGCCCAGATTTCCTCGTTGACCTCACGGGGTACGGGACCGATGGTCTTCCACACCTTGAGCAACTCGTCGAGGGCGGCAGTGGTGTCGTTCCACTCTTTGGTGCTCTCGGGGCGCTTCTCAGTGAGCTCGGTGGCTTTGTCGATGAGGGCCTGCTTGGCCAGCAGGTTGTTGTCCATCTCTTCTTTGCGCTGGTCGTAGTATTCTTTGCGACGTTCGTCAATCTGGTTAGCGGCGTTGCAGAAACGCTGCCAGATTTCCTCGTTTTGTTCAGCGGGAACAGGTCCCACCTCTTTCCAGCGGGCACGGAGGTCCTGCAGGCCTTTGAAAGCTTTGGTTACCGAAGGCTCCATGATGAGCTCTTCAGCGTTCTCGCAGAGTTTTATCTTTTCTTCAAGGTTGCGCTTCTGGTCGAGGGCGCGAAGCTCACGGTTGATCTTCAGTTTGTTGAAGAACTGTTCAATTTGGAAGTGGTAGTTCTGCCAAAGGTCGTTCATCTGCTCGCGGGGCACTTCTCCAATGGCTTTCCAACGCTCTTGGATATTGTTGAATTTGTCCATAGAGGTGCGTACCTGCTCCTCTTCGGAGTCGATGAGTTGACGCATCTCTTCAATAAGGGCTTGTTTGGCTTCGAGGTTGCTTTTTTTCTGTTCCTCGAGTTCTTCCATATATTTCTGGCGCATGGCGCGGTATTGGTCGTGCAGGCGGTGCATCTCTTCGGCCACGGCGTCGTTCTCATACTGGTAGTCATCTTTGTTGCCGCCATCAGCGAGAAATTTCTCGTAGGCGGCATTTTGCACCTCGCGGTTCAATTCGTTGAAACGATTGCGGATGCTGGTGACGCGATTCTTGATTTTCTGTACATCCAAGCCCAGCAGTTCCTTCATGGCAGTGACGAGTTCTTCTCGTGTACAATTGGTGTAGTCGGGTTCGGGTTCAGCCTCTTCTGCGGGAGATTCCTCAACAGGTGCCTCCTCGGCAGGAGTCTCTTTGACAGGAGTTTGCGACTTCTCTTTGACGGAGGGTTCTGCGACTGTCTCTTCGACAATGGCGGGTTCAGGGTTCGTTACCTCTTGTTCGATGGTGACGTTCTCAGGGTTCGGCAGAGCCTCATTGGCGGCGTTCTGCAGTTCGTTGGTTTCTTCCATAGTAATGTTTTTTTAAATAGAACTACTTCTGTAATAATGTTTTACAGGTTAAAATCTCGTGCGCTCTTTTTGGAAGCGCAACCGCAAAGATACGAAGTTTTTCCGATGTGGCAAAAAAAAATTACTGGATGCCGTTCAGGAAGGATTCGACCTGGTCAAGGGAGAGCGCATTTGCAACAGTGTAATCGCCTATGCTTTCGCGACGGAGGGCGGAGAGGAATGCTCCGCCGCCGAGGGCGAGACCTAAGTCGCGTGCCAGACTGCGAATATACGTGCCTTTGCCGCAATGGACTCGGAAGTCGGCCTGTGGCAGGTGCGCAGGAATCTCTCCCAAGGGGTTTTGGTAGAGATTCTTGTTTCTAGTAGGACTATTTATACTAGTAGTACTAGATGAACTAGAAATACTAGCGCCTTTGCGGAAGGCTGTGATTTCAAAGCTGTAGACGTTGACAGATTTGGGTTGGATGGTGGCGGTGGGATTGTCTTGACGGGCGTATTCGTATGCCCTTTGTCCGTTAATTTTCACTGCACTGAACATGGGTGGCACCTGCATGATAGTGCCCACAAACTGCCGTGCCGTTTCCTCGACAAGCTGCTGGGTGATGTGTTCATAGGGATAGTATTGGTCGACGGGACGCTCGAGGTCGTAGCAGGGTGTGGTGGCTCCGAGGACCAGGGTGCCGGTATAGACCTTGTCGCCGTCCTGCAGCTGCGGGATGGTCTTGGTGGCTTTGCCGACGCAGACCAACAAAAGGCCTGTGGCCAAAGGGTCGAGAGTTCCGGCATGGCCTATCTTGAATTTTTTAAGGCCGTAGGTGTTGCGCACTACGGCCTTAATTTTGTTGACAGCCTGAAATGAGGTCCATTGCCGCGGTTTGTCAATGGGAATGACGATGCCCGCCTGTAGTTGTTCGAGGGTGACCATATCTAGTATTTCTAGTTTTACTAGTACAACTAGTATTACTAGTGTGACTAGTTGTACTAGTTGATTAGAATAAAGGAATGATTATCGTTGCCAAGCCTACAATAGCGCAGTAGAGTGCGAACCAGATGAGCTTGCCTTTTTTCACGATGTTGATCATCCACTTGCATGCCAGGCAGCCGCTGATGAAGGCGGCAAGGAAGCCGATGGCCAGGGCTACTGGTGAGAGACCAGCCATGGCTGTAGAGACTCCCACTTCGGCCATGTCTTTCACATCGAGCAGTGCTTCACCGAGGATGGGTGGAATGACCATGAGAAAGGAAAACTGCGCGAGGCGTTCCTTCATGTTGCCCAGCAGGAGTCCGGTGGCGATGGTGGAACCAGAGCGAGAGAGTCCCGGTAGCACGGCTGCGGCTTGAGCAATACCAATAATGAATGCGTGCAACGGCGAGATGTTCTCGCGTTGGCGCGGCTTGGCCCAGTAGCTGAAAGCCAGCAGGGCAGCGGTAATCAGCAGGCAGATGCCGACCACAAGGAGCCCGCTGCCGAAAATCGCCTCCACTTTGTCTTTGAAGAAGAATCCCACGATGGCCACGGGAATCATGGAGATGAGAATGTTAATGGCATATTTCATACCTTCGTTCCATTTCCATTTGAAAATGTCGGCAAAAATCCAGACAAGTTCCTTCCAAAGGATGACGACGGTGCTGAGTACGGTGGCCACATGGACGGCGATGGTGAAAGTGAGGTTTTCCTCACCACTCATGCCGAAGAGATTGGCTCCAATGGCCAGATGGCCGCTGGAGCTGACGGGCAGATACTCAGTAAGACCCTGGACGATGCCCAGGATAAGCGCTTGCAACCAATCCATGGATTATTCCTTTTTACCTTTAAGCATGATGGCCAGAATTTCGACGATGAAGCCCACGGTGATGAGGATGGGGGCCACGACGAGGCGTCGGTTGTCGAACATGGCGGGGTTGAAGGTGTTGGGGTCGTCGCTGCCGCCACCGCTGAGGAGTATGTATCCGAGAGCGAGGACGATGAGACCCGCTGCCATGAGGACGTAATTCATGCGGCCAAAGGCGAAGCCGAGGTTGTTGTTTTTTTCTTCTTTGTTATCCATACGGTTTTTAATTTTCAAGTTTTCTTGTGTAACGGCGCACGGTGGCGATAGTGGCAAGGTAGGAGATGATGATGCCTACGAGGATGACGGCTACGGCTATCAAAACATACCACAGCAGATGGGTCTCGCTAATCAGTTCAACCCCAAACTGGTTACTGAAGATCCAAAGGGTGACGATGAGGATCACGTCGGCAATGAGACCTCCGATGGCACCGTAGGCCAGGCTGCGCAGACGGAAGGGCTGCGAGATGAAGGAGGGTTTGGCTCCCACCAGACGCATGGTGGCGATGGTGTCGCGGCGCGAGAAGAGGGCTATGCGGATGAGGCTGGAGATGAGCACGATGGTGATGACCAGCAGTAGTGCCACAAAGATGATGAGGAACCATGAGAGCTTGTAGAAGATGTCGCGCAGGTCGTTGACGATGTTTTCCTGATAGGCCACACCGGTGACGAAATCATGGGTGCGCATTTCGGCACAGAAGTCGTCAAGAACCTTGGTGCTGTTGTCGGGCAGCAGGGCCACGTTGAAGTTGACCATCAGCGAGGGGTAGAGGGGGTTGTAGCCTGCAAAGTCGATGAAGTCCTCGTCGAGTTCCTCGGTGAAAATCTCAGCGGCCTGTTTCTTCGAGATATAGTCCACCTGCTTGACGACTTCCATCTTGGCGATGTCGGCCTTGAGGGCCAATGCCAGACTGTCGGTGACGTCGGGTGAGAGATCCACCTTATAGGTGATGCGCTCTTGGGCGTCGTGGGTTAGGCGGTAGGAGTGGTACTCGATGGTGAGCAGCAGTCCCAGCATAAAGAGCACCAAGGAGATACCGAGGATGGTAGCTCCATGTGTGCCCCAGAGGTTGATTTTGTTTTTCATAAGCTATTAGTTGGCCAGCATCACAGGCATGACGAGCATCAGGATGTCGTCTTTCTTCTCGCTGTCGTCCTCTCCATAAGGGAATATGATACCCGCGCGCGAGGGGTGCGACAGTTCGATGAGAACCTGTTCACTGTCGAGGTAGGAAATCATCTCGGTGAGGAACTTGGCGTTGAAACCGATGTCCATCGGGTCGCCCTCATACTGGCAGGGGATGGTCTCGTGGGCGTTGTTGGAGAGCTCGAGATCTTCGGCCGAAATCTCCAACTTGTCGGCAGCGATGGAGAGGCGTACCTGACGGGTGGCCTCGCTGGCGAAGATGCTCACGCGGCGCAGGGTATTGAGGAACGACTGGCGGTCGAGGATGAGCTTGTTGGGGTTGTCCTTCGGGATGGCGGCCTCGTAGTTGGGGTAGCGACCGTCGACCAGACGGCAGACGATGTAGAAGTTGTCGAAGGTGATGAAGAGGTTGGTGTTGTTGTATTCGATGGTCACATCGCTCTCTTCCTTGCGGGCGGCAAGAATGTTCTTGACGATGATGATGGGTTTCTTGGGGAGGATGAAGTTGGTGCTCTCGTCGGAGGCAACGTCTTTGCGGCGGTAACGGACCAGTTTGTGTGCGTCGGTGGCCACGAAGGTCACGCCGTCGGGCGTCATCTCGCAGTAGATACCGCTCATTTGCTGGTGCATTTCGTCGTTGCTGGTGGCGAAGACTGTTTTGTTGATGGCGTTGACGAGGGCGGCGCTGCTCATCTCAATCTTGCTGGTGCTTTCGGCAACAGGCATGGTGGGATAGGTTGCGGCGTCCATGCCGGCAAGGCGGTATTGGCCCTGACCGGAGACAATGTCCACGGTGAAGTTGGAGGGGTCGACGTCGAAGGTCAGCGGCACATCGTCGAAGGTCTTTAGGATGTCGAGGAGCATCTTCGAGGGGATGGCCACCTCCTCGGAGTTCTCCATGCGGCCCGTCTCAACGGTCATCTTCGCCACCAGGGTGGTGGAGAGGTCCGTGGTCTTGATGGTGAGGTTGTTTTCTTCAAGATGGAAGAGGAAGCAACCGATTATGGGCATGGTGTTGCTCGACGAAAGAACTCCGCTAAGCGACTGTAACTGCTTGTGTAACTGCTGACTGTTGACGATAAATTTCATATTCTCGGTGTTTTTAATTATTCTATTTCAAAGTGCAAAAATACGAAAAAGGTTAATGGTTGGAGGTTAAATGTTAAAGATTTTGTTAACAATTAATCAACACTCACTTCGGTGAAAACTCCGATGGGGATATTGTCGATGTCGTTCCAGTGTACCGAGCAATGGGCGCGGGGATATTCATCGTCGATGTAGAAAGAGCCCTTGATGTCGTCGTGCAGGTAGAGCAGGCAGCCCGGATCGTAAAGGATAACTACATTGTGGTAGATAGTGCCGTCCTGAAGGGTGTATTCAGAACCATAATCTTTTGGTGTTGAGAGTTCTACGATGTATCCTAAATCGGGGCGCGTGTAAGAAAAGGTACACTCGCGGGTGTCGATGATGGTTCCTTTGAAGTCCACCTCGTCCTGCTTGGAACAAGAGGTAAGAAGTAAGAGGTAAGAACTAAGAAGTAGGAGTGTTGGCACAGCCTTTTGGATTCTTAGTTCAAGGTTCTTGACTCTTAGCTTAAAACAAACGAAGTGCTTCATTGAGTGAGGTTTTTTTGTCGGTCGATTCTTTTCTTTGTCCGATAATCATGGCGCAGGGCACCTGGTAGTCGCCTGCGGGGAAATGTTTGGTGTAGCTGCCGGGGATGACCACACTGCGTGGTGGCACATGGCCTATGTATGTTTTTGGTTCAGAACCGGTCACGTCGATAATCTTGGTGCTGGCGGTGATGACCGTGCCGGCTCCAATCACCGCCTCAGTCCCGATATGGGCACCCTCGACGATGATGCAGCGGCTACCGATGAAGCAGTTGTCCTCCACAATGACAGGGGCCGCCTGCACGGGCTCCAACACGCCTCCAATACCCACACCTCCAGAGAGATGCACGTGCTTGCCAATCTGGGCACAGCTACCTACCGTAGCCCAGGTGTCGACCATGGTGCCGCTGTCCACATAGGCACCGATGTTGACATACGACGGCATTAGGATGCTTCCGGGAGCCAGATAGCAACCGTAGCGAGCCACGGCGGGAGGCACAACTCTCACTCCCTTAGCCTCATATTCGTGCTTCAGAGGTATCTTGTCGTGGTACTCCATGGGCCCGGCTTCGAGGGTCTCCATGCCGCACAGCGGGAAATACAACAGCACAGCCTTCTTCACCCACTCGTTGACCTGCCATTCTCCGTTCCCCTGAGGAGCCGCAACCCTCAGCCTGCCGCCGTCAAGCTCAGCAACAGTCTCTTCCACAGCTTCTTTGTATTTTTTTTCTTTCAACAGTTCGCGGTTTTCCCACGCCTGTTCAATCAGTTGTCTCATGCTATTCATTCTTTTAATAAAGAGATAACTCGAAAGACGTGAAAATATTGCCCGAACTTTGTTAATAACCCTTAAAATGCCCGATTTTAACTTAATGAACGACCTATCATCTCCTACTATGGTAGGAGTTGGTAAGGAGTTGGTAGGGTTTTGGTAGGTGCAAAGTACGAGTTTGACCCCTCGTCGCCATGACATAATCCGAGCCTATGTCTGTTGGGGTGTTGATAAATATTTTTTCGGCGTTTTGAATATTATTTGTATATTTGCACAAAATATTAAATATAAATTTATGAAGCAACTTATTGAATGCGTGCCCAATATCAGTGAAGGGCGCAACATGGATATCATCAATCAGGTGACTGCCGAGATTGAAAAGGTCGAAGGAGTGAAGCTCCTTGACGTCGACCCCGGCCAGACCACCAACCGCACTGTCATCACCTTCGTGGGTGAGCCTGAGCCTGTCCTCGAGGCTGCCTATCAGGTGGTGAAAAAGGCTGCCGAGCTTATCGACATGACCCAGCACCACGGTGCCCACCCCCGTCAAGGTGCCACCGACGTCTGCCCCCTCATCCCCGTCTCCAACATCACCATGGAAGAGGTGGTCGAGTACGCACACAAGCTGGGCAAGCGTCTCGGCGAGGAACTGCAGATTCCCATCTACTGCTACGAGAACGCCGCCTTTATCCCCGAACGCCGCAATTTGGCCTACTGCCGCACCGGCGAGTACGAGAGCCTTTCAAGCCGTCTTGGTACTGAGCAGTGGAAGCCCGACTTCGGCCCCAACGTCTGGAACGACCACACCGCCCATACCGGTGCCACCCAAGTGGGTGCCCGCGATTTCCTCGTGGCAATCAACTACAACCTCAACACTACCAGCACCCGCCGTGCCAACGCTATCGCATTCGACGTCCGTGAGAAAGGCCGTCCAATGCGCGAGGGGGGCAAGCCCAGCGGCAAGCCGATGAAGGATGAGAATGGCAAGACCATCATGATTCCCGGCACCCTCAAGGGTACCAAGGCTATTGGCTGGTACATCGAGGACTACGGCATCGCCCAGGTCTCCATGAACATCACCTCCATCAAGGTGGCTCCCGTGCACCTCTGCTTCGACGAGGTCTGCCGTTGCGCCGCCAACCGTGGCCTCCGCGTCACCGGTTGCGAGATTGTGGGTCTTATCCCCAAGAGTGTGCTTATCGATGCCGGCAAATACTACTTGGCCAAACAGCAGCGCTCCCTCGGCGTCAGCGAGGAGGAAATCATGAAAGTGGCTATCAAGAGTATGGGTCTCGACGACCTCAAGCCCTTCGACCCCAAGGAGAAAGTTATCGAATATCTTATCGAGGACCATTCGAAGAAGAAACTGGTCGACCTCACCTGCCGTGGCTTCTGTGACGAGACCGCCAGCGAGAGTCCCGCTCCCGGCGGCGGCAGCGTCAGCGCCTACATGGGTGCCCTCGCCGCCTCGCTTGGCACCATGGTGGCCAACCTCACCGGTGGCAAAGCCGCCTACGACGACGAGTGGGAGAAATTCTCCGATGTGGCTGTCAAAGGTCAGGCCCTGAAGGACGAGCTGCTGCACCTCGTGGACGAGGATACCGCCGCCTTCAACAAGATTATGGATGCCTTTGGCCTGCCCAAGAAGACCGACGAGGAGAAGGCCACCCGCAGCGCCGCCATCCAAGAGGCCACCAAGTTCGCCACCGAGGTGCCCTTCCGCACCATGCAGCGCTCTCTCGAGGCCTTCGAGGTCTGCCGCGCCATGGTGGAATGGGGCAACCCCAACAGTGTCACTGACGGTGGCGTGGGAAGCCTTGCTGCCCGCAGCGCCGTTATGGGTGCCCACCTCAACGTGAAGATCAATGCCTCCTCGCTGAAGGACGAGGCCTTCAAGGCCGACATTCTGGCCAAGGCGCAAGCCATCGAGGACGAGGCCATCAAGCAGGAAGCCGAAATTCTGAAGATTGTCAACGAAAAAATTGGTTTGTAATATGAAGAAGAAAGTTTTTGCTATTGCAGCCCTCGTGCTGATGCTGGCCGGCGTGGCCGCCAGTTGCACTCACCACACCTGTCCCGCCTACCGCGGAAGCACGGCAATGGCTGAAGTGAGATAGTATGCCGACCACCACTGCGACACGACGCAAGGATAGGCTGACATACACGCAGGCCTTTGACATCAACGGCAACACACCTCCTCAGGCGATAGCGCTTGAGGAGAGTGTGTTGGGCGCTTTGATGCTCGACCAAACGGCGCTCATCAACGCCATCGAGACCTTGCATGTTGAATACTTCTACAAGCCAGAACACCAGACCGTCTACAAGGCTATAAGGAAACTCTTCGAGCAGAGCCAGCCGGTGGACTTGCTGACGGTAGTGGAGCGTCTGCGCCTCGACGGCGAACTTGAGGCCGCCGGCGGCGCCTACGCCGTCTCCAAACTCACCGAGAACGTTGTCTCGGCCGCCCATATTGAGTACCACATCCGCGTGCTGAGTGAGAAGTTCATCCAGCGCGAGATGATACGCATCTCCACCGAGACCATCACCGAGGCCTACGACGAGACCACCGATGTGGTCAACCTACTTGACAAGACGGAGCAGCGCCTGATGGACATCAACGACAAGAATTTCCGCTCGGACTACCATCCCATGGGCGACTTTGTCACCATGGCCATGGACCAGATCAAGGAGGCTGGGGAGAAAAGTGATGGCTTGAGTGGACTGGAGAGCGGTTTTATCGGACTCGACCGCATGACGGCGGGTTTCCAGCCCGGCACCCTCATCATCCTTGCCGCCCGTCCCGCCATGGGTAAGACGGCTTGCGCCCTCTCGATGGCCCGCAACATGGCCGTCGATTTCCACAAGGCGGTGGCTTTCTTCTCGCTCGAGATGACGGGTCAGGAACTGGCCATGCGTCTCATCAGCAGCGAGGCCAAACTGCCGGGAGACAAGCTCAAGAAGGGTCATCTGGAACCTTACGAGAAGGAACAGCTCAAGCGCGGCGCCCAGCCGCTCAACAGCGCTCCCATCTACATTGACGACACACCGCAGCTCACCATCTTCGAGCTTCGCGCCAAAGCCCGCCGTCTCAAACAACGCTATGATATCCAGATGATTTTTATCGACTACCTGCAGCTAATGTCCAGCGGCAGCAGCGACAACCGCAACGGTAACCGTGAGCAGGAGATCAGTATGATTTCGCGTCAGCTGAAGGCGCTCTCGAAGGAGCTTCAGATACCGGTGCTGGCCATGTCGCAGCTCTCCCGTGCTGTGGAGAACCGCGTGGGCAACAAGCCGCAACTGAGCGACCTTCGTGAGTCGGGAGCTATCGAGCAGGATGCCGACATTGTGATGTTTATCTATCGTCCTGAATACTATGGCATCCAGGAGGATGACCATGGTAGCACCCTCGGCATGGCTGACCTGATTATCGCCAAGCACCGCTCCGGTGGCACGGGTGACGTGCGCCTGCGCTTTGTCAAGGAGTTCGCCCGCTTCGAGAATCCTCCGCAGCTGGGTATCGAGGGCTTCGGTGGCGGCATGCCGCAGAACGGCAATTTCGACCAGCAGGGAGGCAGCATGATTGTCGACTCGAAGATGAACGAAGACAACCTTCCTCCGATGGAGGCCGACGGCGATGTGCCATTCTAATAACAACTAGTATTTCTAGTCATACTAGAACTAGAAAAAAACAGTAGCAGAATATGGAAGAGCAGATAAGAAAGCAACTGAAAGATATTATGCAGCAGGAGGTGGTCCTTGCCACCGGCTGTACCGAACCAGGCGCCGTGGCCCTCTGTGTGGCTAAAGCCGTCGAGACTTTGGGCTGCGAGCCCGAGAGCATCACCCTTAAGCTCAGCAAGAATGTCTACAAGAACGCCATGGGCGTGGGCATTCCCGGCACAGGTATGATAGGACTGCCCATAGCTGTCGCTATGGCCGTTACCCACGGCAACTCTTCGCGCGGCCTCGAAGTGCTCACTATCCCTGCCGACCAGGTGGAGGAGGCCAAGCAGTGGCTCGCCAACAACTCCGAAAGAATCAATATCGGTGTCAAGGAGACTTCGGATAAGCTTTATATTGAATGTTCAGTAGGCTGCGATGCCAACATGGCCACCGCGGTGATAGCCAAGCGCCACACCAACTTCATCTTTCTCAAGAAGAACGACCGCATCCTCCTTGACCATAAGCAGGGCCTCTTTCAGGAGCAGGACAACGACGACAACCCCCAGGAGGACAACAAGCAGCGCCTCGATCTTACCGCCCGCATGGTCTACGACTATGCCACTACGGCACCGCTCGATGAGCTTCAGTGGCTGATGGACACGGTGGAGTACAACACCGCCGCCTCGGAGTGTGGCCTCACTGGCATGGGACTGCATACGGGCGAGATACTCATGGAGCAGGCGAGGGGAGACATGGTGCATACCGTTGTGGCTCGCACTGTCGCCGCCTCTGATGCCCGCATGGACGGCTGCACCAAGCCTGTCTACTCCAACTCCGGCTCCGGCAACCAAGGCATTACCTGCACCCTGCCTTCCTATTATTACGGCAAGCTCAAGGGCTGCAGCGACGAGCAAATCCTCCGCGCCCTGACGATGAACCATCTGATGTCTATCTACATCAAGCGTGGCATCGGTCGCCTCTCGGCCCTCTGTGGCATTGTTAACGCCACCATGGGCGGTGCTGCCGCACTCACCTACCTCGAAGGTGGCGGCTATGAGCAGGTATGCTACGCCATGAAGAACATGATCAATACCCTTGCCGGCATGGTGTGCGACGGCGCCAAGCCCAGCTGCGCTTTGAAGATGAGCGTGGGCCTCTATAGCGCCTTCGTCTGTGCCGAACTGGCCGTCCACAACCGAGTGGTAGACTGTACCGACGGCCTCAGCGAGAGCGACATCGACTGCTCCATCCGCAACCTCGGCCGCCTTGGTAAAGACGGCATGAACCAGACCGACGATATGATCCTCGACATCATGACCCACAAGAAATAACGGATTTAAATAAAGATTGTTGATAACTTTTTTATAATAAAGAGATATCTTTTATAAAAAATGTCTATTTTTGCAGAAATTTTTAACGTAATAAATATATGAGTATGGACAACAAAGAGCAAAGAAAAGAAGAACTCTACAGCCAGGCTATCCCTGCCGGCAAACGCAGATATTTCTTCGATGTGAAAGAGACTCGCGGAGGTGACAAGTTTATTACCATTACCGAGAGCCGCAAGTTGTTTGACAACAATACCGGTGACGTCTATTTCGAGAAGAACAAGATGTTCCTCTACAAGGAGGATTTTGACAAGTTCCGTCAGGGTCTCGACAATGCTTTCAAGTTCATCGAGACGGGTATCGTGCCTCCTCCCGTGGTTGTCGAAGACAACTGGCATGGCGACGATTCCGCCTCCAAACTGGATGAAATCGACTTCAAGTTTTAAAAGTGACTAAGTGTTCTGGTAGCTAAGTGTTTTTGATTCTTAGCTACCAAGATACTCAGATACTCAGAAAAATATGGGTAAGATTATTTCCATAGCCAACCAGAAGGGCGGGGTGGGGAAGACCACCACGGCTGTGAACCTCAGCGCCTCGCTGGCAGTGCTTGAAAAGAAAGTGCTGCTGGTGGACTGCGACCCGCAAGCCAACGCTACCTCCGGTCTCGGCATCAATCCCGACGAGCTTGAGAAGAGTGTCTATGACTGCATCCTCGGGCAGGCTCAAGTGAAGGATGTCATCATTGAGACTGACACGCCAAACCTAGACTTGCTGCCTACGCGCATCGACCTCGTTGGTGCCGAGGTGGAACTCATCAACGAGAAAGGCCGAGAGCAGTTCCTCTCACGTACACTCGAACCCGTGCGGAGCGACTATGATTATATCATCATTGACTGCTCTCCGTCGCTGGGTTTGATAACCATCAACGCCTTGACGGCCAGCGACTCGGTCATTATCCCCATCCAGAGCGAATATTTCGCCCTCGAAGGTTTGGGCAAGTTGTTGAATACGGTACGCATTGTGCAGACGCGCCTGAACCCGAAGCTCTCCATAGAAGGACTGCTTATCACCATGTACGATAACCGCCTGCGCCTGGCCCGTCAGGTGGTGGAGGATGTCCGTGGCCACTTTAAGCAGATGGTGTTCAATACACTGATCTACCGCAACACCAAGTTGGCAGAGGCTCCGAGCTACGGCAAGAGTATCATCATGCACGATGCCTCCTCGATGGGTGCCGTCAACTACCTCAATCTGGCACAGGAGATTTTGGAAAGAAACAAACAATAAGAGATTATGGCAATAAAGAAGAGTGGAGGATTGGGCCGAGGACTGAGTTCTATACTGCCCGATACGAAGGATTTCGAGGTGGCTAACACTGTCACTGCCGCCATCAGCACCATATCTATCAAGAAGATTGTCGCCAACCCTTATCAACCGCGCAAGGAGTTTGATGAGGAGGCTTTGGAGGAACTGGCGCAGTCGATAAGGCAGCAGGGGGTCATCACCCCGGTAACAGTGCGCAAAATGCCCGACGACACCTACCAGCTCATCGCTGGCGAGCGTCGCACCCGTGCCGCACAGAAGGCTGGCTTGAAGGAGATTCCCGCCTATGTGCGTGTGGCTACCGACAACCAGATGATGGAGATGGCCCTGGTGGAGAATATCCAGCGCGAGAACCTCAACGCCATGGAGGTGGCGTTAGCCTACAAGGCTCTTATCGAAGAATGCCAGTTGACGCACGACCAGCTCAGCGAGAAGGTGGGCAAGAATCGCAGTACCATCACTAACTACCTGCGCTTGCTCAACCTCCCTGCCGAGACTCAGCTGGCTCTCAGCAACGATAAGATTAGCATGGCTCATGCCCGTGCTTTGGCCGGTGTGGAGGACATTACGCTGCACCTCGAGATTCTGCATGCCATCATTGACCGTCACCTCTCGGTGCACCAGGCTGAGGAGATGGCCAAGAATGCCAAGAAGAAGCCTGCGGTTCCCGCCGCCAAGAAACGCGGCGAGCTTCCCGCGATGCATGCCGCTGCACAGAGTCGCCTCAAAGAGCACCTGCAGTCGAGCGTCGAAATCAAACGCTCGCAGCGTGGAAAAGGTTCACTGACCATCCTCTTCAACTCCGACGATGACTTCGACAGAATCATTCATCTTCTGGAGGAATAGAAAGATGAATGTGAAAGGTGGAAAGTGGAAAGTATTTGTGCTGGTGTGCATCAGCATAGTTCTCCACTTTCCACTTTCCACTTTCCACTTGTTACAGGCGCAGCGTGTGGAAATTAGGGAACCGGTTGAAGTGAAGACCGTGGAGGTGCCGAAGGAACATTCTGCCAACAAGGCATTGTTGTTGTCGTTCCTCCCTGGTGGCGGTCAGATTTACAACGGACAGGCTTGGAAAGTTCCCATTATCTATGGCGCTTTTGTCGGCATGGGCTATTTTATACATTATAATTATACGCGTGCGGTGAAATTCAAGGATGAATACCTCTACCGTGTCAACCACAACGACACGCCCAATCTCGAAGACTACGCCACCTATCCCACGTCGAATATCTACAGCCTTTACAATTCCTATGAGCGCGACTTCCAACTCATGGTCATCATCACTGTGGGCATCTATGCGTTGAACCTCCTTGATGCCTATGTCTTTGGCCATTTGTACGACTTCCAGATTGATGACAACCTCACCCTCGGTTTAACACCGGGAGTGGTGCCCACGGGCATGGGCCTGCGGCCGACCCTGGGTGTGACATTGAAATTTTAACACAATAAAAGCGACAATAACACGTTATAACAAGCAAAATAACACATAAAAACACAAAACAATGGAACAACCCGAAAACATTACTATTTGGGATATGGCCGTTAATGGTGGATGGATTATGCTCGTGCTGGCACTCCTTCTGGTTTTGGCCATCTACATCTTCATCGAACGTTACATCACCCTCAGCGCAGCCCTCAAAGGTGAGGCTGACAATGTCTTCATGGACAACATTCGTCAGTATGTCCATGAGGGCAATGTCGAGGAAGCCCGCAAGCTCTCCAAGCAAACCGACACACCCCTGGGCCGTATGATTGACAAGGGCTTCTCTCGTCTCGGCCGTCCGCTGCCCGACATTCAGGCTGCTATCGAGAACGAGGGCCAGCTCGAAGTGGCTAACCTCGAACGTCGTGTCTCCCTTGTGGCTACCGTCGCATCCCTTGGCCCCATGATTGGTTTCCTTGGCACCGTGGTGGGCATGATTTCCGCTTTCCAGGAGATGGCCCATGCCGGTAACAACATTGATATCCAGATGCTCGCCTCGGGAATCTACACCGCCATGGTCACCACCGTGGGTGGTCTCATTGTCGGCATTATTTGCTATTTCCTCCACAATCTTCTTGTCACCCGCATCAACAAGGTCGTCTTCGAACTTGAGGTGCGCGCCAACGAGTTTATGGACCTGCTGCATGAACCGGCTTGATGAAGTTTATACGGTTAAAGAGGCTGACGCGACATTTTAACCCGTAACCTGTAACTCGTAACCCGTTATGATACATTTACAGAATAAAGTCAAAATAGAGACTTCGTCGTCGTCGATGTCCGACTTGGTGTTCTTGTTGCTTATCTTCTTCATGATCACCTCGACGCTCATCGCCCCCAATGCGGTGAAGTTAATGCTTCCAGAAAGTTCGAGCCGCACCATGGCCAAACAGAATGTCACTGTCTACATTGACCGCGAGCACAACTTCTATGTCGGTGAAGTGGCGGTGCCTGTTGTCGACTTGCAGAGCAATATCGAGGCCGGTATTGAGTCTGGTGTCGAGGATGCCTGTGTGGTGCTCCGTGCAGACAAGGACGTACCGGTGCAGGATGTTGTTAACGTGATAGATGCTGTCAACAACATCAACAATGCCACTGGCACAAAGCATAAGGTCATTCTGGCCACCTCACCCAAACAACAAGCATCATGAATTCCAAGCTTATCTCCGGTATCTGTACGGCGGTGATAGTGGCTCTGGCTATGTTGCTCATGAGTCTGGATATTTTCGCCTACACGCCTCCTGATCCTCCCATTCCCGAAGAGGGTGTGGAGGTGAACCTTGGTGACTCCGACTTCGGCTATGGCGACAGTCCCGAACCGGCCACCCAGGCCACCAGTTATGCCCCTCCCGCCTCGCAGGAGCAGGTCATCACGCAGAAGGCTGAAGCCACGACGCCCATCCCCGCAAGTCCCAAGCCCGGGAATGTCACCAACCCTGCTGCTGAGACCAAACCGCAGCCCGAAAACAAGGAGCCGGAAATCAACAAGAATGCCCTCTTTCCGGGCAAGCGCAACCAGAATAATGGCGGTGGTAGTCAGGGAACTTCACAGGGCAACGGCAACCAGGGTAAGCTCGACGGAACCCCCAATAGCAACAACTATACCGGCAACGGCGGCAATGGCGGCAACTATTCGTTGGCTGGCCGTTCCGCTGTGTCGCTTCCCAAGCCCGAGTACAACTCGAACCAGCAGGGAAAGATTGTGGTGCGTATTTGGGTCGACCAACAGGGCCGCGTCACCCGTGTAGAGGCTCCGTGGAAGGAGTCGACCATCACTACTGGCCGTCTTGTGGAGCAGGCCAAGGCAGCCGCCAAGCGTGCCCGCTTCAACGCCTCCACCAATGCCCCCGAGGAGCAGATCGGCACCATCACCTATATCTTCAAAATCTAATGCGATTAGACAAGTATCTCTGGGCTGTGCGGCTCTACAAGACCCGTTCGCTGGCGGCAGATGCCTGCCAGTGCGGTAAGGTGACGATGACTTCCGACGGACGTGAGCTCAAGCCCTCGCACGATGTGAAGATAGGGGAGCGCTTCAGCCTCAATATCGACCAGTTGCATAAGGAGATAGAAGTCCTTGCCATCCCGCCCAACCGCGTCGGTGCCCCTTTGGTGCAGGGTTTCATGATTGACCGCACCCCCGAGGAGGAATATGAGCGCATCCGCATGGCGCGCCAGTATGCTTTCGAGAAACGCGACCGTGGTGTGGGGCGTCCCACCAAGCGCGAGCGCCGTGACATCGAGCGCTTCAAATACGAGTAAAAAGGGAAATTTCCACGGAAAAAAATATTTTTCCGGGACATTATGCAATAAAACCCATTCATCGAATACCTAATAACAGAATCGAGCCAGTGGAAGACAAAGAGATAGTCGAACGGATTCTTGCAGGTGACACCGAGTGCTATGCTGAAATCGTGCGTCGTTACCAGCAGATTGTGGCCAACCTGACTTACAAGCTCTGTGGCACGCGCCTCGAGATTGAGGAGGTCACACAGCAGGTCTTCGTCGAGCTTTACATGGCGCTGCCACGCTTCCGCTTTGATTCGAAGCTGAGTTCTTTCATCTACCGCATCACCGTCAACGTCGTCTGCAAGATGCTGAACAAGAGCAAGCGCTTCGTCAGCAGCGACGAATTGGAAACCCCTCCTCAACAGGTGTCGTCCGACCGCAATGTCGAGCAGCAGATCATCCATCAGGAACAACTCGACCAACTGCGCACCGCCATCGGACATCTCAAGGATGAGCAGCGCACAGCCTTGGTGCTCTACACTTTCGAGGACTTCTCCTACCAGCAGATTGCCGATGTCATGCAGTGTACGCTCGCCAAGGTGGAATCGCTCATCTTCCGTGCCAAGAAGAATTTGGCAAAAGAGGTAAAACGTTAAAATAGAGAGCCGACTTCCAGTCGGCATAAATAAAAACCGATGAATATAGACGAACAATTACAAGAACTCTCACGTCAGACCTGCCCCAAGCAGGTCGATGTGGTCGATGCCGTGATGGCACAGGTACGCCAGCACCCATACATGATAACCCAACCACTCGGCCATTCAGCCAACCAGCCAACCAGCCGCCGCAAAGTTCTATGGCGCCGCATTGCCCTCTCCGCCGCTGCTGCGGTGGCGGCTCTTGTGGTGTTTAATATTACCCTTCGTCCCACCTACAACGATGATCAGATTGGCGATATGCTGGCCTATGTGTCTGATTACGATTACTATTCACCTGTTGAGGAGATGGCTTCCAACCCCATCGAATTCCTTTATGAAGATTACGATGAATAAGGTCTAAAGATTAAAGAATATGAAAAAGATTTTCCTTGTAGCGATAATAACATTTGCCTCTTTCAGCATCTCGCATTCCTATGCGCAGCGTCCGCATCACGAGGGTCCCGGCCGTCCGGGTCCAGAGAAGCGTCCCGACATCACCGAGCTTGTAAGCGATCTTACCTCCAGCCAGAAGAGTAAGTTGGAGACCCTCTCCAACGACTCGCGTAAGCGTGTTGAGTCCCTGCGCAATCAGCAGAATACCGTTCGCGACAGTATCCACCACTACATGGATATGGATGGCGACCAGTCCAAGGTGCTCTACCGGCTATTTGACCGAGAGGCCAAGCTTCAGGCCCAGATCTCGCGTGAGATGTACGCCACCAAGGTCCGCATAGACAAAGTGCTTACCAAAGAGCAGCGGAAGGAGTTGAAAGCTCGCAGCAAGCGCCACCAGAAATCCCGCAAGAGAAAATAAATACCAATTACCACCCAAAGGGGGGGCAGCAAACTTGCTGCCCCCCCTTTTTTTGTTCAGATTACAACCGGTAGAGGAAAAACATAAAAGACCGCAGCAAGTGCGAAATACACTTGCTGCGGCGGTAGGTGGTTGTAGAAAAGGTCGGTAGGGTTAGTAGACGATGAGCGTTTTGGAGTCGAGAGGCATGCCCTGGGACTCGATGCGTACGGTGTATTGTCCCGCGGGAATGGATTGCAAGTTGACGGTGTGGGAGGTTTGCATCACGTCGAGAGGTGCGGTGTAGAAGACCTGACCTGTGGTATTGGTGATAACAATGGTTGCACTTGTTATCTCCTCGGACAGGTTATAGGTCACGATAGTTTGCATGTTAGCAGGATTAGGAGCAATGCCTTCGATAGAACCATAGCTGGCGATGACATATATACTGTCGTAATCTTTATAGCCGTCGGCTTTCGCTATAACTTCCAGTTTGTACTTTGAAGTCGCAGTTACATTGACAGACAGAGTGTCGCCACTGCCAATCAATTCACCGCGGGCATCATACCAGTTATATACAGCCTCTTCATCGATACTTTCTGCCGAGAGCAGTGCATTGGTGTTTTTCTTCACTATCAGATCGCCACCAGCTTTCGCATCAAACAGAACATCGCGTGGATTTTTATATACTACAATAGTGGCGCTTCCCAAAACATTCTCATCTTTCGTATCAAATTCAGAGACATGGTATTCATACGAGAATTTGTCTGAATATTCCTTTGTCAAGAAGTTGATCTGCATACTCATATAACCATAGTAATCTTCGGGAATGATTGCTCCATTGATGGATGCTTCGGGAGATAATACTAAAAACGTAGTGTCGTCAATAGGTTCCAAACCGACAAATTCGACATCTTTATCTTGCCACAACTTGAGTAAGTGTGGATCGAACGTCAACCGTACTTCGGCTTCTTTGATCAGTTGGGCACCGTCACCGTTGGAAGGCGAAGTAAGATGAATGTTTGTAATATAAAGCGGTCTTTTTATATTATCAATATCCAAAATTGCCCGCTGTTGATAAATTTCGTCGATAAACATTGCCGATGAAACAACCACATTTTTGTATGAGATATTGTTATTATTAATGACATTCAATAATGTATTATCTATTTCCGAATATGTAATTGGATCTTTAGAGGAAACGATGCGCGTCAACATAGCATAGTTTACATCATTCCCCACTATATGTCCATCACTTCCTACTATACCTCCGAAGGGATAACCATTCTCAACCGAAGGGAAATGAGCATCTATTCTCACAGTCTGGGTTTCTCCACCGGCCAGTGCAGGTATTGCAACACAACCGATTTTTCGCCATCCTTGGGGCCAGGAATCGATACTTAACGAAGCCTTTTTCACATAGAGTTCTATACTGTCTTTCTTTATAATACTCCGAGGATACGGCGATATTCCCCTATTATGTACATTTATATAGACATGGTTTATGCTATTGTGTTTTGCTATCTGGTGCGAGGTTCCATCATCGGCATGTCGTCTAAGCCAAATGTCGGGGCTGTCTTGGTAGCCGTCAGACACATAATGCAGCGGTTCCGAACCATCATCGCGGGAATTGTCTTTTGTATAGAAATCGGGCAATAATCCTACCGCGCGCCAGGCCTCAATCGTTGATACTATCTCTTGATCGCTGTATAGTTCCCTTGCTGCGCGTATTGTGTACTCACAAGCATTACGGTAACCTGTATTATAAGTCATATATGAAGTCTCTGCGCGAAAAACTATTTTGGCTGCTTTTTCTATCCCGATACCAGATACATTGTAGTGAACTCCATTGTCATTTGTTCCGGAACCGCCATTGGCGAGCAGGTAGAACCAGTAATCCAATACGCCTGCTCGTGAATGATAGTCATCGTTTTCGTACCAAAATTCTCCTTTGTAGGTATTGGGATGACCTTTGGATTTTGGATTGGACATATTTCGGATTTCCCCGGAACCGTGGTAAATGTCTTCCCCAACCAACCACGTTTGTTTATTTGTAGTAGCCCAACTTTCAACACATGCGCCCCAAATATCGCTTAGACCTTCATTGATGGCCAAAGTTTCTTCATTTGTAATTGGATTGTCCCCTATGCAGTGCCGAAATATTCCATGAGCAAACTCATGTGCCACAATGTCGAGCGATGTGTGGATATCTCTTACATTACCGCCATCACCAAATTCAAAGTGTTTATAATGATTTTCGTAGCACGCATTGTCAGACGTTATATAAGAATTGCCTGATTGGTCGGAAACCATTATCTTGGCGTGTACGTAAGCATCAATATTGCAGCCGTTTCCATCAAAACTTCGCCAACGGTGATTATATAGAAAATAGTCATATGTTTGTTCTAATCCCCAATGAACATCCAATGCACCATCGTCTTTGGTACTATTGTGAAACTCTGATGAGGTCCAATTATTATCGTTTTCATCAATAAACTCACAGATAGTATTTGGTCTAACGATAGGATAATATCTGTCTAATAGGTTCATAGTATGAATATGTCTTCCTTCATCATATAAATAATATTCTACTCCAAAAAAAAGGAAGTCGTACCCCCATTCAGTAGTTATTGAGCGTGTCCCACTATACCTTGTATGGGCAGTACCCCCAGAAAAGTCAATTGTTGATGCAAAACCCATTGGTATGCCAGTGTGAGCGTTAATATATACAATACAACTCAATGGCGATACATGCATTCTGTAACACAGGTACAGCGAGGTGTCGGCAGTATCCAATCTATTATGACAAATTAGAAGTTTGGGTTTTTCATCAATAGCTGTAATTGAGTCTTCAACTAATCCATGAAACGTTGAAACAACATATTTGCGAGCTGCATCAATTGCATCCTCTGGTGATATGTCAGGTCGGATATTAATATTACTGCAACGATAGTACTCTCCATTAGCATATATAATGTTATTGCCCTTCATATGTACACACAGTGTAGTACCTTCAACGGGGACATCCTTATAATACTGTTTATATTTTATATGTGTATACCCAAGAGAATCTGTATAAGCGGAAGTCTTACTTATAAGCGAATCGCCACTATACACTCCTTTGTCTACAAAAGTATTACCTTTGGGTAAGTTGCAATATTCAGTCAGGATAGACGTTATATCGGAAGCTTTACTCACCTTTATTTCATCGGTGATTCGTAAGCTATTAAGTGTCTGGGCATTTGCTGTTTGTAGCAATCCTATGACAGTTAATATTAATATGGTCTTTATTTTTCTCATGATGTTTCTTGTTTTTTATATTCTATAAATTAACCTTAAACTTTTATGCATTCTTTGTGTTTAATGTTTTGTACCTCCATGTCGACGCGGGAGGCTGCGCGTCATGTGCCTTTCTTGTTTCTGCGCCCCGCCACAACGGCACATTTATTTTCT